>DATLFH010000080.1:0-67354 GCA_035524965.1 Gemmatimonadota bacterium
ACGCGGCGTCGCTGCGTCAGGCTTTCGCCCATTGCGCAAGATTCCTCACTGCTGCCTCCCGTAGGAGTCTGGGCCGTGTCTCAGTCCCAATGAGGCCGGACACCCTCTCAGGCCGGCTACCCGTCGTCGCCTTGGTGAGCCGTTACCCCACCAACTAGCTGATAGGCCGCGAGACCATCTCGAAGCGACGGCTTGCAAGCAGAGGCCGTCTTTAACAACCAATCCCCATGCGGGGCCGCTGCATCATGCGGAATTAGCCCCGATTTCTCGGGGTTATTCCCCACTCCGAGGCAGGTTCCTCACGTGTTACGCTCCCGTTCGCCACTCTACTAGGGTCCATCGGCAAGCCGACTTTCCCGTTCGCGTGCGACTTGCATGTGTAAGGCACGCCGCCAACGTTCGTCCTGAGCCAGGATCAAACTCTCCGTAATGGAGAATTCGTTACCTGACTCCGCCCTCCGGCGGCCCTTCCGTCAAGAAGACGGGGGAACATCACCGGCCCTGGATCCCGGCTAGGAGATCCATGCGGGCGGAATCGTTGGTTACAGTCTGTTTTGAGTCCCCAAAGTGCCGCGCGAAACAGTGCGCGCGGCGGGGCCCATCCAGGCATGTGTTCAGGCTGGCACTATTCGGTTGTCAGAGAGCGGGGTCCCGTTTCGAAGGGATTGTAAAGATACGCGCCCGAGGTCGGCATGTCAACCCAAGTAAACCCGTCCGTGGTGTCACTCCTCTCAAATCGACGCGCTGCGAGCGGCGTCACTACCTTCTTGGTTCGGGTGTCGACTCTGGGGGCCCCGCGGACTTCCCGCGCGTCCTCGTGACCGACTGAGGCTCGGGCCGCCCCGGGAGGGGGCGTCGGCCGGTGCGGGGTGCTAGGTTTTTGGCCCTTCATGGAACTGCTGACCCAGCTCCTCGACATGTTCCTTCATCTCGACGCTCATCTGCGGGAGATCCTCGAGAGGTACGGGACATGGACGTACTTGATCCTGTTCCTGATCGTCTTCTGCGAGACCGGGCTCGTGATCACCCCCTTTCTGCCTGGCGATTCCCTGCTGTTCGCGGCCGGCGCCTTCGCCGCCGTTGGTGCGCTCGACCTGGGCCTGACGATCCTCCTCCTCATCGCCGCCGCCATTCTGGGCGACACCGTCAATTACTGGATCGGCTATGGCCTGCGCCAGCGGCTCTCGGCGGGCTGGGAGATTCCCTTCGTCAAGCAGCGGCATCTCGATCGGACGCACGATTTTTACGAGAAGTACGGCGCCAAGACGATCATCCTCGCCAGGTTCGTGCCCATCGTGCGAACCCTGGCGCCCTTCGTGGCGGGAGTGGGCGAGATGACGTATGCGCGCTTCATGAGCTACAACGTCGTGGGTGGAGTGCTCTGGGTCGTCATCTGCACGCTGGCCGGCTTCTTCTTCGGCAACCTGCCTGGAATCCGGGATCACTTCAGCCTCCTCATCCTGGGCGTCATCGTGATCTCCCTCCTGCCCGGCATGTGGGAGCTCTGGCGCGCGCGGCGGGCGAGCCCCGCTCAAGATCCTCACGCTTCCGAGATGCATTCATCGAAGTGAATTCGGATGCCCAGGAGGGCCTCGCCGTCGAGCACGGCGCGCAAAGCCGTCGCACACGATCCGCGCCAACTCCTCATGTGCCGCTTCCCCTGCCACGAGCATCAGGCGAATCCGAAACCTGACCGATCTGCCGGCGGCTCGAGCGGGCTCCGCGGCAGTCCCGGTCGCGGCTCGGGCTCGTTGTACGCGCCCGGGGCGACGTCGCTCGGCGCGTCGGGGTAGAACAGGCTGGCCAGCGCCTGGATCTGTGCGCGTCCCGGACCCAGCTCGAACTGGCCGCCGCCATAGCAGGCGATTCTTCGCTCGCGGCACGCATCCAGGCAGTCGAAGAGCTCGCGCGCGCTCCCGAAACGGGACGGCTTGATGTTGAGTGCGCGCGGCGCGAACGGCAAGCGGTCGAGATCGGCCGCCGAGTGGATCGGGGCGTCCCACGCGATCCTGGGCTCGTGGCCCGCGAGCGCGGCACGGGTCGCCTCCGTCCACGCCGGATCCTCGAGGATCGCCTCGGGGAACGCCTCGGCCACGGCGCGATAGAGCTCGGGGTCGGGCGGGTTATCGACCTCGGTCCCCTGGTGGTACCCCTTGAGGTCGAGCACCCGCACGCGGCCGGTCGCGGCCAGCGCCCGCATCCGCTCCGCCGTCCACTCGGGAGTGGGGTCGAGCTTGAATTCGAGCTCCGGATCGATCGCCAGCCAGGGCTCGATCGCCAGTCGGGTCGAGACGACGAACCGGACCGGCCGGTACTGCAGACCGAGGGCCTCGCCGAGCGACACGCCCGCCTGGCGGAGCGCCAGGTCGAGCGCGGCCGCCTCGAAGGCCCAGCGGCGGTAGTCGCGCGCGGAAGGGCGGCGAGGCGGGCCGAGCGGGAAGAGATCGAGCCCGCCCAGGTGGCGCGAGAGCTCGTCGAAGGACCAGCGGCCTGCCAGGGGAAGATTCTCGGGGTGCCCCGCCTGATCCGCCGGGTCGTAGGCGACGTCCTCGCCGTGCCCCCGGAGACCACCGCCCTCCAAAACGACCGCCGTCGTGACGCGGGCGAGACCCCCGGAGACCACGAGCTCCCGCCGCTCGAGCCCATAGCGCTCGACCGAGACCTCCAGACCCGACAGGGCGTCGTAGAGCACCCCCAAACGGAGCGCTAGCGAGCCAGCCGGACGCGCGCGAAGCGCCTCTTGCCGACCCGGATCACCGCCGTCGTCCCCGCCGCCAGCCGGCGATCCGGGTCCTCGACCCTTTCGCCGTCCACGGATACGCCTCCCTGCTCGATCAGCCGCCTGGCCTCCGCGGCGGATGCCACCAGCCCCGATTCACGGAGAACCCACACGAGCGCGGCGTCGGGCTCGGACATAGAGACGGTGGCCTCGCGCATCTCCTCGGGGAGCTCCCGATCGACGAACAGCCGATCGAAGTGGGCCTCGGCGCGGGCGGCGGCCGCGGCGTCGTGGTACGCGCGGACCAGCTCCCGCGCCAGACCGCGCTTCAAGTCGCGCGGGTTGGCGCCGTCGACGAGCCGCCGCTCGACCTCGGCGACCACCGCCTGGGACGCGCCCAGCGCCAGCCGATAGTACTTCACGATCAGCCCGTCCGGAATCGACATCGTCCGGCCGTACATCTCCTCCGGGGGGTCGGTCAGGCCGATGGTGTTGTCGAGCGACTTGGACATCTTCTGGACCCCGTCCGTGCCCTCGAGCATCGGCAGCGTGAGGATGACCTGCGGCTCCTGCCCGTACTCGCGCTGGATGTCGCGGGCGACCAGCAGGTTGAACCGCTGGTCGGTGCCGCCGATCTCGACGTCGGCCTTGAGAGCCACCGAATCGTACCCCTGCGCCAGCGGGTACAGGAGCTCGTGGACGGAGATGGGCGTATGACCCTCGTACCGCTGCCGGAAGTCGTCGCGCTCGAGCATCCGCGCCACCGTGTACCTCGATGCCAGGCCGAGGACGTCCTCGAACGAGAAGGCGCCCAGCCACTCGGAGTTGTAGCGGATGTCCGTCCGCTCCGGATCCAGGATCCGGAACACCTGCTCGCGGAACGTTGCGGCGTTCGCCTCGACCTCCTCGCGCGCGAGCGGCGGCCGGGTCGCCGAGCGCCCCGAGGGATCGCCGATCATGGCGGTGAAGTCCCCGATCAGGAACGTGACCGCGTGACCGAGGGCCTGGAAATCGCGCAGCTTCCGGAGGGACACCGTGTGACCCAGATGGAGATCGGGCCGGGTCGGGTCGTAGCCGCACTTCACGACCAGGGGCTCCCCTGCGCGCCGCGACCGCTGGAGCTTCTCCACCAGCTCCGGCTCGGGGAGGAGGTCCTCGGCGCCCTCACGGATCCTCGCCAACTGCTCGTCCACCGGGGCGAAGGAACGCTTCGCGTCCATTCAGGTAAACTACAGGGGAGGAACAACCCGGCAAAGCGAGTATATTCGTCGCATGAAACCCCGTGCGAACATGAAATCCCGTGCGGACATGACGCCCCCTTCGGACACCGGCCGCCTCTGGCGCGGCGCCAACATCATCGCGCTCATCGCGCTGTTCATCGTCTGCCTTGGAGTGGGCGTGTTTCTCGCCGCCTATGAGCGCGTCCGGGCCGAGCTGCCTTCGATCGCGCGGCTCGAGAAGTGGCAGCCGAACCTGATCACGAAGATTTTTTCGCGTGACGGCGCCCTGATCGCGGAGTTCGCGAGCGAGCGCCGCGAGATCATACCGCTCGAGGAAGTTCCGTCCGAGTTCGTTCGCGCCATTCTGGCGACCGAGGATCGGGAGTTCTTCCAGCACGACGGGATCAATTTCCGGCGGGCCGTGACGGTCGCGATTCCGTACCTGCTTACGGGGGCGACGAGCCAGGGGGGCGCGTCGACGATCACGATGCAGCTCTCGCGCAATCTCTTCCTCACGCCCGAGGTGCAGTTCGTGCGCAAGTTCAAGGAGATGGTCCTCGCGCACGAGATCGAGGAGCACTACTCGAAGCGCCGCATCCTAGAGATGTACGTCAACCAGGTCTACTTCGGCAGCGGCGCTTACGGAATCGAGTCCGCGTCCCAGCTTTACTTCGCCAAGCCGGCGACCGAGCTGACCCTCGCCGAATCGGCTTTGCTCGCCGGCATCGTGCAGTCTCCCTCTCGCCAGAGTCCCCGGGTCAGCATGGAAGCGGCCCTGGCACGGCGCGCGATCGTGCTCGAGAACATGGTCGAAGTGGGGGTGATCCCGGAGGCGACGGCGGAGCGGGCCAGTCGGATGCCTGTCGAGCTCGCCCCGCGCCGGCCGCCCGAAGGGCCGCGCTCGTACTTCACCGAGCACGTCCGCCGCGAGCTGGAGCGGATCCTGGGCTCCGACGAGGTGTGGACCGGCGGCTATCGGGTCTACACGACGCTGGACACGGAGCTTCAGTCTGCGGCGGAGCGGATCCTGGAAGAGCACGTCTCCCAGATCGAGAGGACGCTCGCCGCCGACAAGGTGCGCCGCGAAAAATGGCTGTCCGAACGGGCGGCGTCCGACACGACGGGAGCGGACGCCGAGATCCTGACCGAGACCGAAACCGAGTACCGGACCGCGACGCCGTACCTGCAGGGGGCCCTCGTCGCAGTCGATCTCGAAACCGGTGGGATCGTCGCGATGGTGGGCGGACGGTCGTTCGACGAATCGAAGTTCAACCGCATCACCCAGGCCCGCCGCCAGCCCGGATCGGTGTACAAGCCGTTCGTCTATGCGGCGGCGATCCGGAACGGATATCCGGCGTCCTACGTGGTCCAGGACCGGCCGTTGTCGATGCCGATGGGGAACGGCGAGATGTGGCGCCCCGACAACTACGACGGCCGGTTCCGCGGGCCGGTCACGCTGCGCCGTGCGCTGACCCATTCGATCAACGTGGCGACCGTCCGGCTCCTGTTCGATGTCGGAGTCCGGGCCGTGATCGACTACACGCGCGACTCAGGCATCACGACCGAGCTGCCGCCCTACGGGTCGCTGGCCCTGGGCGCGGCCGACTTGATCCCGATCGAGGTCCTGCGCGCCTACACGATCTATCCGACCGCCGGGGTGCGGGTCACGCCGATCCCCATCACCCGCATCGAGGATCGGAACGGCAACGTCATCCGAAGCTTCCAGTCTGCGCGCGCGCGGGTCCTGACGCCTCAGGAAGCCCACGTCATGACGACGATCCTCGAGGACGTCGTCGACGCCGGGACCGGCCGCTACGGCGTCCGCGGTCGTGGCTTCGAGTGGCCGGCCGGCGGGAAAACCGGGACGACCAACGAATCGACCGACGCCTGGTTCGTCGGCTTCACGCCCGAGTTCATCACGCTGACGTGGGTCGGCTTCGACATCAAGCAGCGGATCCGCTACAACGGGACGGGGGGCGTCCTGGCGGCGCCGATCTGGACCGATTTCATGAAGGTTGTCCACGAAGGAATGGAGGTCCCGGACGAAGGATTCCCCGAACCGCCGGGCCTCGAGCGCGTGGCCGTCACGACGGTGACCGGCATGCGGGCGGCGCCGTTCTGCGGCATGCCTTCGTACGAGGAGATCTTCATCCCCGAGACCGTACCGGAGCACTACTGCACTCTGCCGAGCGAGGATGCGGGCGTCCAGCTGCTCGAGATCCCCGGGAACGGCCCGCCGGAAGAGGGAGAGGAGCCGGAGGTCGACGAGGACTTCCTTTTCTAGGACAGCCTGCGCTCCAAGCTCCTGCTAGCCATCCCCACCGATCCGGGCGGTGACGACGGGCGGAAGCTCGACCGGCTCCCTGGACCAGACGGCAATCCCCTCGAGGCCGGCCTGGGCACGATCGGCGGACTCCTCGTCACGGGAGTGGACGACCGCCCACGGCTCGCCCGCCTCGACCTCCTCGCCGACGACGCGCGGGAACTCGAAACCGACGGCGAGGTCGATCTGATCGCCCTTGAATCGGCGTCCGCCGCCGAGCGCGACCAGGCTCCGGCCGACCGCGCGCGCCGGCAGCCCCGCGAGGATCCCCCGCCGGGGCGCGGCGAGAGCACGCCGGACGGGGGCCGCCGGCAGGCGGGCGGGGTCGTCCACGATGCGCGGGTCCCCGCCCTGGGCCGCGACCCCTGCCCGGAACCGCTCGAGCGCGGCGCCATCCTCCAGCGCACCTTTCACCCGCTCCCCCGCAGCCGTCTCGTCGCCGACGACTCCCGTCAAGACGAGCAGCCGCTCGGTCAGCCGCACCACGACCTCCGCCAGGCGCGGCTCGACCGGCTCGCCGCGCAGCATCGCGATCGCCTCCTGGACCTCCAGGCTGTGGCCGACCGTCCGGCCCAGCGGGATGTTCATATCGGTCAGGAGCGCCTCCGCGCGAACACCCAGCGCCTCGGCCGTCCCGACCAGCTCTCGCGCCAGCCGCTCGGCTTCGCCCGGCGTCCGCATGAACGCGCCGTCGCCCCATTTGACGTCCAGGACGAGACCCGAGATCCCCTCGGCGATCTTCTTCGACAAAATGCTGGCAATGATGAGCGGGATCGATTCCACCGTCCCCGTGACGTCCCGGAGCGCGTAGAGTTCCCGGTCGAGCGGGACGAAGTCGTCCGTCTGCCCCCCCATCGCGTAGCCGACCTCCTCGAGCAGACGGTCGAAGTCGGCCTTGGACAGGTTCGTGCGGAACCCGGGGATCGATTCCAGCGAATCCAGCGTGCCGCCCGTATGGGCGAGGCCTCGCCCCGAGACCATCGGCACCCTGACGCCGCACGCCGCCGCCAGCGGCGCCAGAACGAGCGAGACCTTGTCGCCGACCCCGCCGGTCGAGTGCTTGTCACCGAGCGGGGCGCCCGGAGGCCAGCTCCACCGCTCGCCGGAGTCGATCATCGCCTGAGTCAACCAGCGGGTCTCATCGTCCGAGAGACCCTGGAAAAAGACCGCCATGAGGAGGGCCGAGACCTGGTATTCGGCGACTTCGCCCGCCAGATAGCCCGAAAGGAAAGCGGCCCACTCGCCCTCCGCGAGTGAGCCGCCGTCCCGCTTTCGGATGATCAGCTCGGCCGGGATCAGATCAGGCCTTTCCCCCTGAGGATCGTCTCCCCTCCGTTCTGTTCCGCGAGCTGCTTCATGAAGGTCGTATCCAGGTCGTCCCCGACGACGACGGTGTGGATGACGACCGCGCCGTTGGCGTTGAGCTCCTCCACTTTATCCAGGATGTCCTTCGGGCTGGCGTCGGTGGGCTCCCCGTCCGAGACGAGAATGACGATCTGCGGCGACTGCTCGAAGGCCTTCTGCATCGCCTGCATCATCCCGGTCCCTCCGCCTTCCGCGAGATCATCCAGGAAGTCCTCGGCCTCCTCCTTCATCTCCTCCGTCGCCGTCACCATCTCCGACTGCCAGAGGTGGGGTACGTTCTCGAAGTAGAGGATGTTGAAGGTAGCTTGGGGGGCCATGCCCTCGATCGCACCGGCGACCTCCCGCTTCGCCTCCTCCACGCGCTTACGCCGCTCGGCCAGCTTGTCCTGGACGATGTTGCCCGCTCGACCGCCGATCATGCGGCCGAGGCCGCGCTCGAGCCGGCCCGCGCCCTCCCTCTCGAGCGTCGTGCCGGTCTGGCCCGCCATCGAGCCCGAGAGATCGAGGACGTAAACGACGCCCGACATCCCGGTCACGTCGAGGCCGTAGAACTCGCCTTCGCCCGAAGATCCATAGGGGTTCACGATCTGCGCCGCGCTCGGCGACGCGCCAGCCAGAAGGGCCAGCCCAACCAGAATTGTAGTTGTCTTCTTCTTCTTCACGATGCTCTCCTCTTTTCGGTTCAACGGCCGGCACCGCCGGCCGCCAGACGTTCGGCCATATCCCCCACCAGCGGCAACTTCCACTTCTCCCCCGAGTAGCCCTTGATCAGGAGGACGACCCACACGATGAAGAGTCCCAGCCAGACCAGCAGCGAGAGGAGGCCAAAAATGTTCCCGAGCTGCCAGGATATGCTGCCGAGGACCAGGCCGACAACGGTCAGGACGATCCAAAGGATGATCGACGCGCCGCCGAAAAGGATCGACTGGGCAGCATGGAAGCGCACGACGGAGTGGGTCTTCTCGATGAAGAAGAAGATGAGGCCGGTAATGATGCCCAGAATGTAGCACAGGAGGCCGGCCAGCTTGGGATCCAATCCGGTCGACGTCGCCTGGCCCGAAACCGGGGGTTGCCCCGCAGGGGGCGGAGGTGGCTGCTGTGGGGGAACCTGCTGATTCAAGTTACCTCCTTACGCCGGTGACGGCTCGCGTTGAAAGCCTTCGAAGGATGTCCGAAATTACAAGGATTCGGATCGGATGACACAAGAACCCGGGCCCGCGGCACAAAGCTTCCTTCTCACGGGTAAGACCCGCCCCATCCACGACACGGCAGCCGAGATCCGTCCACTCACGATCAATCCACCGGAGGGCTCATGTCCCGCGCGAACAGCCTGCACCTCGCCGCCGTCCTGCTCCTCGGCGTCCTCTTCCCCCGGCCAGCAGTCGCCCAGGAGTGGCTCGCCCTCACCACCTATGGTGTGCGCGCGGGAGCGTCGCTGGACGACGACCTGACCCAGCTTCTGCTCGGCGGACACGTCGATATCGGCCGGCCCTATGAGAACATCCGGATCCAGCCGCTGATCACACTCGGCCTGGGAGACGACGCACTCAGCTTCCTGATCGCCGGGGAAGCCCACTATCTGTTTCCGGTCGATCCGAACCGGTCGCGGGTGGACCCTTACGCCGGCGGCGGGCTGGGGCTGCACCACGTCAACTTCGATGACGATGCGGATCATGATGACTCGACCGAAGTGGCGCTCCTGCTGACCGCCGGAGCCGACATCCCGATGCGCACCTGGTGGGGCTACTTCGCCGAAGCCCGCTTTCTGATCGGCGACAACAGCATATTCCGGGTGGAGGGCGGGATCACATGGGTCTACTGAGCGGGCTGCTTTTTGAGCAGCTTGCGCTCTAACACCAGACCTAGCGGGTGGGGGCGGGTGCCGCCAACGGGCTGAAGAGGCTGCTGCGGACCAGCAGAGCGCTCGCCGATGAACCGGTGACCTCCACGATCCGGAATCGGGGCAGCCGGCTCTCGCGCACCGTGCCGATCTCCTCGAGCGGTTGGCCGTCCCGGATCACCCCGAAGGTGATGCGCGCACCGGCTGGGGCTTCGCCGATGTAGTTCGTCATCGCGTACCGGGTGGCTATCGTCTCGTTGGGCCCGATCGGCGTCCCGTTGATCTCGACGAGCAGATCCCCGTCACGGAGACCGGCCGCGGCCGCGGTTCCGCCGCGTTGGATGTCGCGCACGACGAAGCCCCCGGACGGGTCGACCGCGAGACGAGCCCCCAGCGTGCGCCGGTGGTCGGCGTCGTCGACGATACGCAGGCCGGCCCGGCCGAGCCCCTCCTCGATCGAGAGACCGGCGCCGCGGGACAGCGGGCTCAGCGCCTCGGGAGGGATCGACAGTGCCGCCGCGGCTTCGTCCCAGACCAGAGCCGGATCGTATCCGGTGGGCGAGGCGCCCCGCTGCAAGTAGGTGAGGACCTGCTCGAGCCCGGCGCGACCCCGGGTGTCGCCCCGGATCGCGACATCCACCACGAACGCGGCCAGCGCTCCCCCGACCACCAGGCGGGGTGTCGAAGCGCCTGCGCCGCCCACCGTGTGCAGCGCCCGTACGTCGATCGTCGCTCCGCCTCCAAGCTGCCGCCACAAGGTCAGGATCTCCCCCATGGCGTCGTAGAACGGTTGCCGCCCGGCGGGCCCGTAACGGCTGGGGAGCAGCCGCGCGTAGTACTCGGCGGTCCCCTCGATGAGCCAGGCATCCGTGAACGGCGGGACGGTCGCGAAATGGGGCCGAATCAAATCGATCGGGCCGAAGGTGCCCGGGTACCAGGCGTGCAGGTACTGGTGGAGCAGCACGCCTCCGATGCCGGCCTGCCGGACCTGATCCCCGTCCAGGACGGGGAGAAAGTAGGCCGAGCCGGCGCGCTGACCGGTCGCACCGATGCCCACGGTTCCGGCCGGGACGAAACGGACCGTGAACAGATAGCGGTCGTAGGGAGGGGGGCCGTAGAACCGGGTACCGAGACGGACCGTCTCCCCGATCAGCGTGAGCAGCGAGTCCGGGGCGAAGTCCGGGGCCGCCCCCTGAACGAGCACCGTGTGGGTGCGGCTCTCGACGAAGAGCTTGTACTCCTGAATCCGGCCCCCAACGACGATCGGCGCACCCGGGAGCGCGGCGAACGAGCCGGCCGCGAACCGGCGCGGACCGAGCGGATCGAGCGCGGTGAAGACCTGCCAGCGGGACGGCAGATCGAAGGCGAGGGTGACCGGCCGGTCCTCGTGTCCCTCCAGGTGTCCGAAGAGCGCCGCACCGAGCGTATACCCTCCCTGAAGGCCGAGCAGCGTCTGGAAAGCGAGCGGCCCGGAACCGAACCCCGGGAGGACCTGGTAGCCGATCGTCAGGTAGTCGATCCCGGCGGGGTACAGACGCCAGCGCCCGCCGGTGATTCGCCGGGTCGCGATCGGGTTCCCGTGGCCGTCCCGGACCGAAAAGTTCTCGACCGTCGCCGAGCCCGAATCGCGCCCGTAGCTCCCGGGGGTCCAGGCCGGCAGAACGAAATCGATCGAGTCGCGCCGGACGGCGTCGGCCGCGATCGAGACGTCGTACCGATCGACCCCGGCGCGCACCACGCGCACGTAGTAGTTGACCGGCGATAATGGACGCTCCCGCACGGCCGGCGGGCGGGACGCACACGCGGCCAGTGCCAGCGCCGCCAGCGCCAGCGCGAGATGCGCCAGCGTCACCGCCCGGCCCGCGCCGCGCCGAGCCTGATGGAGGGGTCCCATGTCGGGGCGGAAATCTGGCCCGGCGGCGGGCGCCCTGCAACCACCGCGGCCCTGCAACCGCCGCGCGCCGGCTTCAGCCGGTCCTCTTTGTCACTCGCGGACGATCGCGTCGATGGCGCGGGTGAGCGAGCAGCGGGCCGCGTCGTAGCCGCCCCACGGATCCTCGGCCAGTGCGGCCAGGCGCCGGCGCAGGTTGGAGACCGTATAGCGGTCGGCTGCCAGCCGCGGCCCGAGCTCGTCCCATCGAACCGGAGTGGCGACCGGCGCACCCGGCCGCGCGCGCGTCGAGTACGCGGTGATCGCGGTCGCTCCGCGGCCGTTCCGCAGATAGTCGAGGTAGATCTTGCCGGAGCGCTTCGACTTGGAAGCAGTGGTCGTATAGCGCTTCGGAGCCTCCCGCGCGATGTCGCGAACGAGCGCCTGCGCGAACATCTTGACCGTCTCCCAGCCATGCTCCGGCACGATCGGGACCTCGACGTGGAGCCCTTTGCCGCCGGTCGTCTTGACGAAGCCGGTCAATCCCACCGCTTCCAGCCTCTTCCCCAGATCACGGGCCGCAGCGACGATTTCCCGCCACGCCACCTTCGGATCGGGATCCAGGTCGAACACGAGGCGGTCCGGCCGCTCGAGATCGACGGCACGGGAGCCCCACACGTGGAGCTCGAGCACGCCGAACTGGACGAGTGCGATCAGACCAGGCAGGGAATCGACCGCCAGATATTCCGCCACGCCGCCGTTCGTCTCCGGGACCCGAACCCGCCTGACGCTCTCCGGGAAAGCATCGTCCGCATGCTTCTGGTAGAAGCACTCCCCGGCTTCGCCGCGCGGGCAGCGGACGAGGGTCAACGGCCGGCCGGCGAGATGCGGCAGGATGCGATCGGCGATGCCATCGTAGAAGATCGCCAGGTCGCGCTTGGTGATCCCCTGCTTGGGATAGAGCACGCGCTCGGGGTGGGTCAGCCGCACGCCGGCGACCCGATCCCCCTTCCTGTCGCTTCCATCTTGGGACGGGTTTCCGTCCCGCGACGGGTTTCCGTCCCGCGACGGGTTCCCGTACTGGGACGGGTTCCCGTACTGGACCGTCTCGCGGACCACGTCCTCCGGCGAAATATCCTCCCTGAGTCCCTGAAAGGACGGATGGCGGAGCCTCCCGTCCCGGGTCCACTCGGTGAACTCGACCTCGGCGACGAGCTCGGGCTCGACCCACCGCGCCCTTCTGGCCTGGGCGCGGGGCATTCCCGCGGCGAAGGGAGAAGACTTCCGTTCCAGACGATCCATCCGCGCCTTGAGATCGCGCAATGACTTCTCGTCGAAGCCGGTCCCCACCCGCCCCGCATAGCGCAGACCGCCGCCCTCGCGGACGCCGAGCAGCAGCGCTCCGAACCCCGTGCGGCTGCCCGATGGCTCGCTGTACCCGCCGATCACGAACTCCTGCCGCTGCGCGCACTTCACCTTCACCCAGTCGCTCCCGCGGTGGGAGGTGTAGCGCGCGGTGGCCCGTTTCGAGACGATCCCTTCGAGACCGTGATCGCAGGCCCGCGCGAAGAACGGCGGTCCCTGGCCGACGACGTGATCGCTGAAACGGATGCTGGTCTCCTCCAGGCCGGCCAGGAGCGCCGCGAGCGCGCGCTTTCGATCCGCCAGCGGCACCGAGGTCAGGTCGAATCCGTCCAGGTACAAGAGGTCGAAGGCGTAGAAGACGAGGCCCTCGCCCCCACCGCTCAGAGCCTCCTGCAAGGCCTGGAAGCTGCTTTGGCCGTCCGGCCGCAGGGCCACGACCTCGCCGTCGATCAAGGCCTGCCCCGCCGGCAGCCCGGCCGCCGCTTCCGCGAGCGGGCCGAAGCGGTCGGTCCAGTCGAGTCCCCTGCGGGTCAGGAAACGGGCCCGCCCGCCCGCGACGCGGCAGAGGGCGCGGTAGCCGTCGAACTTGATCTCGTGGAGCCAGCCGTTGCCCTCCGGCGCGCGGCGGACGCGGGAGGCGAGCTGCGGAGGTATCCACGCGGGCAGCTTTCCGCGCCGCGCTCCGGGCAGCTCCGCGGGTACAGGCGCGGCCGTCCGGGCGGCCGGCGGGCCCGAGCGCCAGACGCGGTCCAGATCAGCGGCGATCGACGCCAGATCCCGGCCGGTCACGACGCTCTCCGCCCGCTCCTCCAGGATGTCGCCGCGGGCCGAGGGGCGGGCGGCGAAGTCGCGGCGCTTGATCAGGAGCCAGTTCCTGTCCTCCCCTCCCTCGTTCCGCATCCGCACGAGCCGCCACGAGCCGCGCAGCTTCTCGCCCGTCAGCTCGAACGACAGCCGCCCCTTCCGGTAGCCGGCCTTCGGGTCCCCTTCGGGGAGCCACTCCCCCTGATCCCACAGGAGCACCGTGCCCCCTCCGTACTCTCCTTCGGGGATCACTCCCTCGAACGAGCCGTACTCGAGGGGGTGGTCCTCCACGTGCACGGCCAAACGCTTCTCGGAGGGATCGAGGCTCGGCCCCTTCGGTACGGCCCAGCTCTTGAGGACTCCCTCCAGCTCCAGCCGGAAGTCGTAGTGGAGCCGGCTCGCGTCGTGCTTCTGGACCACGAACCTGCGGGGCGCGGACCGGCCGTCCGCCTGGCGAGCCGGTCGCGCTTCACCGGGCGGCTCGGGCGAACGGTCGAAATCGCGCTTGCGGTGATACTCCTCGAGGCGGCCCCGCTCCACCACGCTGGTCCTCTACTCCTGTGCGCTCTTTCGCACCGAGCTCGCTCCCGCCATCGTACCCTCCCTGGAGCGTGCCGGCCTGTAAGATCGACGACTTTTGGGGGGCGCGAAGCGATCCATCGATGGGTAATATATGCACAGTTTTAGTACGCTAAATGCAACTATGAAACGATTATGCCTGTTTATAGAGATTCGCCCGCTAATGAAGAGGCCCGATTGAGACCTCGAATCCGGCCCTTGACTTTCCCCCGGCCGGCGATAAACTGGGGTCAGCCCGGCGGACCGGTCCCGGTCGACTACGGAGCCGCCGGGAGTGCTAGGCCCGACGTTTCCTCCTGGCCTAATCACCGAGGGCCCCGTCATGCGGCGGGGCCTTTCGGTTTTTCTGACCCGCCGATCTCCTCCGGCTCCTCCGACATCGAGCGGTCGACTGCGGCGACGAGGTCGTCCAGCGCCATGTACAGCTCCGTGAACGATCCGTCGTTCCGGATCGTGTGCGCGAAGTGGACGGCGTCGAGCTCCGTCTCGGTCTCGTGCTGCTCGCGGGCCTGGTCCGCGAGCCTGGTCGAGATGAGGGCCGGGGAACGAAGGATCCGCACGCAGGCGAACCCCAACCCTTCGAGGCACGCGACCTCGCGGGCGAGTCGGACATCGTCCACGACGACACGGGGCGACCCATCGCTGGCCAGCCGGGTGGAGAGGCGCTTCAGCCACAGGTCGGGGTCGTAGCGCCGGCCCACCGAGCCGATCTCCTGCAGGAGCCGCCTTCCCCGGGCGTCCTTGGCGCCGTCCCAGCCGTACGCGTCGCAGGCGATCCGCTTGATCGGATCCGCGAACGCGCGCTTCACGAACGCATGTCGCTCCACGAGATGATCGGCGGCGGTCGTCTTGCCGACCTGCATCCGTCCCCCGAAGGCGATCCTGAGCGGACGCGGGGACCCGGAACTCATGCCGCGAACGATACGCCTGCCCGTCCGCGGGGGTCCACGGGCGACCCTACGTTAGCTCCGCATGCCTGCCCGGAACTCCCATCCTGCCATCGAGATCGAGGGTCTCCACAAGCACTACGGGAGCCTTGCCGCGCTCCAGGGGATCGACCTCACGATCGAGCGCGGACGGTTCTTCGGGCTGCTGGGGCCGAACGGCGCGGGCCGCGGCTCATCCCCAGAATGCAGAGGACCGACATCGATCCAAATGGCTTGCCCATGGTCAACGGCTCTCCTTCAGGGACGAACGGGAGAAGGCGGCATAGAGCCCTTCGAAGAGGGCGATACCGTGGGCTTCGAGCTCGGTATCGGAGAAACCGGCCTCGAGCCATCCCTTGAGGATCCGATCCAGACCCGGAATCTCGGGTCGCGCCGACGAACCGTCCCTGAGATCCACTTCGTGGACGAGCTCGGCGAGGATCGCGAGCCCCAGATCGTCGTCCAGCCCGAAGGCGGCGATCATCGTCTCGAATGTGCACAGCGGCCCTCGATGGCCGAACATGGCGCCCGGGACGTCGAAGACGGTCTCGCCTGGCTCCGGTTCTTGGTCGTACCGGATCTCGGCCTGCGGGTCGATGAAACGTCGAATGAGCCACGCGCAGGCGAGGCGGTCGACATGCGGGCGTTTGCGGGTCACCCACGTTCGGCCGATGTAAGCGGCGCGATCGACGGTCGGAATCGGCGCTTCCTCCGCCTCGAGGCCGGTACCGATCACCTCCCGCTCGGCCTCGTCCAGGGCGGCCGCCGCCGGCGCGGCGCCCGCGGCGTGGAAGTAATCGATCTGCTCCACTTCGGCGAGCCGCTTGCGGAGACGCCGGAGCTGCTCGGCCCCGGCCGCTTCGTCCGCCCCGGGGTCACGAGGCTCCTCGTTCGCCACCGACTTCGCCTCATCGCCGATCTCACGGTACTCCTCGTCGCGCGCGGCCTGGAACCGGGAGACGATCTCCTCCTCGACGCCCTCCTCGAAACGGTCGATCTCGAACAGCAACGCCTCCCCGCCGCCCGCGCGGATCTCCTGGCTGAGCCACCGGAAGGCCTCGAGCGTGTCTTCGGCCGCGGGGAGCAGGTAGAAGCGGCCGATCGGGGAGATGGCGCCGAGACGCTTGAGCCGCCGCCACAGCGCCACCCGCGGGCTCGATGTCTGCCCGGAAGGGATCGAGTAGCCGAGCGCGATCCACTTCACCGCCGGATCATTCTGGTCGAGAGCGACCGCACGGAATTGCAATGTTGATTTCATTCGAATGCAACATACATTTCACAGTCCGAAGATGGTGCCGGGAACCAGGAAAGACAAGCCGACGCGCGGGGCGTCCGTCCGATCCCACGACGTCACGTTCGGTGAGGCCTTCCGCGTCTGGCTCAGGGTCGCCGCGCTCAGCTTCGGCGGGCCCAGCGGGCAGATCGCGGTCATGCAACGGATACTCGTCGACGAGAAGCGGTGGGTCAGCCAGCGGCGGTTCTTCCACGCCCTCAGCTATTGCATGCTTCTTCCCGGGCCCGAAGCGCAGCAGCTCGCGATCTACATCGGGTGGCTTCTTCACGGCGTGCCGGGCGGGCTCGTCGCGGGCGTGCTCTTCGTGCTGCCGGGTTTCCTATCGATCCTCGTCCTGAGCATCCTCTACGCGATCTATCAGGAGATCCCCGCCGTCGAGGCGCTCTTCTTCGGCCTCAAGGCGGCCGTCCTGGCGGTCGTTGTCGAAGCGCTTTTCCGGATCGGGGAGCGTGCGCTCCGGAACATGGCCATGATCGCCGTCGCCGCGGCCTCGTTCGTCGCGATCTTCTTCTTCCAGGTGCCGTTTCCGATGATCATCGCCGGAGCCGCGCTGACAGGGTGGCTGGGCGAGCGGCTCCGGCGCGGGCTCTTCGTCCCATCCGGCGATGACCCGACCCCCGAGGCCGGACGACCCGGGATGCCCATCGGAGATACCGCCACCGGCTCGTCGCGGCCGCCCATGGTTCGGCTCGTTCGCGTGAGCGCCGTGTGGCTGACGATATGGTCGCTGCCGTTCCTCGCTGTCCTCGCGTCTGTAGGCGCGGATCACGTGCTGTTCACCGAAGCCGTCTTCTTCAGCAAGATGGCGATGGTCACGTTCGGCGGCGCCTACGCGGTTCTCGCCTATATCGCCCAGGAGGCGGTCGGGAGCTTCGGCTGGCTCAGGCCGGGAGAGATGCTGGACGGGTTGGGATTGGCGGAAACGACGCCGGGGCCACTGATCCAGGTCGCCCAGTTCGTAGGCTTCCTCGGCGCCTATCGAAACCCGGGTGCGCTGGATCCGATGACGGCCGCGATCCTGGGATCGATCGTGACGACGTGGGTCACTTTCGTCCCCTGCTTCCTGTGGATATTCGCCGGGGCTCCCTACATCGAGTGGCTGCGCGGGCGCCGCGCCCTGTCGGCCGCACTGTCGGGCATCACCGCCGCGGTCGTGGGCGTCGTGCTGAACCTGGCCGTGTGGTTCGCGGTTCACACGGTGTTCGAAGAAGTCGTCGAAGCTCGACGGATAGGTATACGGCTCCTCCTTCCGGTCTGGGAGACGGTCGATCTCGCCGCGCTGACTCTCGCAACAGCGGCCTTCATCGCGCTGTTCCGCATGCGCTGGGGAATGATCCCGACCCTGGCGGCGACGGCGGCGACGGGAATGGCGGTGCACCTCCTGCTTCGCGGTTGAACCGCCTAGAGGATGCCGGCCAGGTACAGGATCCCCATCCCGATCAGAGCGACCGCGCTGATCCGGGGCAGGCGCTCCCGCCAGGGCTCGAGCCGCTCGCGGAACCGCTCGAAGGCGACGACGGAGGCGAGCGTGAGGGCGAGGATGACGCCGGCCACCGCCACCGCGTAGACCGCCATCACGCCCCAGCAGCTCGCGCGGCCGACGCATAGCGCCAGGATCGCGAACTCCTCCTCGTGGGCGAACCCGAGCGCGAACGCGAACACGGCGATCCCCCACAGGCCGCGGTCGGCGGCGTCCTGGAGCGCTTCCCGGCGGTCGTCGTGGTCGTGGCGGTGCCAGGCTGGGCGATGGTGGGTGTCGGGGCCGTGGCGATGGCCTCCGCGCCGCCACTGGACGAGCCCCATGATGATCAGGGCGAGCCCGGCGACCGCCCCGATCCAACCCGTGGCCGTCAGGCCGATCCATCTGTCGAGGACTTCGAACAGGGCCACGACGGCGAACGACGAGACGAGGTGCGCGCCACCGATGAGCGCGCCGGCGGCGACGGCGGCCGGCCACGGACGGCGGCGCCCCAGGGCGTAGGCGCCGGCCACCGGCCAGCCGTGGCCGGGCTCGACTCCGTGCAGCGCCCCGATCGCCGCAGCGGTGGCGTACGCCGGCCCGAGCGCCTCGATCAAGGCGCTCTCACGCCTCCCTGCCCCCGCGGTGCTCGCCGTACCGCAGGAACAGCGCCGGTACGACGACCATGTTGAGGGCGGTGGAGGAAAGGAGCCCGCCCAGGACCACGATCGCCATCGGCGCCTGGATCTCCTTGCCCGGCTCGCCACCGCCCAACGCGAGCGGAATGAGCGCGAGCCCGGCGCACAGCGCGGTCATAAGGATCGGGTTGAGCCGCTCCATCGACCCCTGCTGCACCGCCTCGCGCGGCGGCTTGCCCTCGTCGAGCAGGTGGTTGTAGTGGCTGACCAGGAGAATCCCGTTCCTGACCGCGATCCCGAACAGCGTGATGAACCCGACCATGGTGGCGACGTTGAGGACGCCGCCCGCCACGAAGACCGCGATCAGCCCGCCGATCAGGGCGAGCGGCAGGTTGACCATGACGAGGATGGCGTTGCGGGCGCTCCCGAACTCCTGGAACAGGAGCAGGAAGATCGCCGCGATCGACACCAGCGACAGGATCGCTATCGTGCGCGCGGCGCGCTCCCCGCTCTCGAACTGCCCGCCGTACTCGATCCGGTACCCCCCCGGCAACGGCACCGCTGCCGCGACCAGGCCCTGGATCTCCTCGACCACGCTGCCGACGTCCCGTCCCTCGACGTTGGCCTGGACTACGATCTTCCGCTGGACATCCTCGCGACTGATCACGTTGGGGCCGCGATCCATGCGGACCTCCGCGAGCTGGTCGAGCGGCACGGTGGTTCCGACAGGGGTGGAGATCAACATCGAGCGCACCTTCTCCGCGCTCCCCCGAGACGACGGGTCGGAGCGGACGACGAGGTCGAACGTCCGTTGGCTCTCGAGGATCCGGCCGACCTCCTCGCCGGCAAACAACACGTCGGCCGCCTCCGCCAGCGCGCCGGGCGTCACGCCATGGCGCGCCATCGCCGCGCGGTCGGCTTCGACGACGAGCTGCGGCACATCGGCCTGTTGCTCGACCGCCAGGTCGACGACTCCTTCGACCGGCTCCATCTGCGCGCGGACGCGCTCGGCCAGCGAGCGCAGCTCGTAGAGGTCGGACCCGAAGATCTTGACCGCGATCGACGCGCGAGTGCCCGACAGCATGTGGTCGATCCGGTGTCCGATCGGCTGGCCGATCGTGATGTTCGTGCCCGGCACGACCGACAGGTCATCGCGCAGCTCGGCCACCACGCGGTCGAAGTCGCGCCCCTCGAGGTCGAGGTCGACGTCGATCTCCGAGGCGTTCGTCCCCTGCGCGTGTTCGTCGAGCTCGGCCCGGCCGGTCCGCCGTGCGGTCGACTCGACCGCGGGGTGGTCCAGCAGGATCCGCTCGATCCGCGCGCCCAGCATGTCCGTCGTCTCGATGCTCGTCCCCGGCAGCGTGACCGCCGAGATCGTGAGCGTCCCCTCCTGGAATTCGGGGAGGAACCCGCGCCCCAGGAACAGGAAGACGACGAGCGCGGCCCCCACCGCCGCCGCCGACCCGACCAGGATCGGGCGCGGCCGATCCAGCGTCGCCGCGAGCGTCCGGTCGTACTTCCGCTTGAGCCACCGGACGAGCGCGCTCGGCTCGTCTCGCTCGGCGCGGAGGACATCCGACCTCCCCAGCAGGTAATGGCAGAGAACCGGGGTCACGGTCAGGGCGACCAGCAGCGAGGCCATGATCGAGACGATGTACGCGAAGCCGAGCGGCCGGAGCATCCGCCCCTCGACGCCCGACAGGAAGAAGAGCGGCACGAACACGATCGCGATGATGAGGGTTGCGTTGACCATCGGGGCGAGCACCTCCCGGGTCGCCGCGTAGACCGTCTCCACCACCAGCGGTCGCCGATCCGCAGGAAGCCGGAGCCGCTCCCGGAGCCGTCGGAACGTGTTCTCGACGTCGATGATCGCGTCATCGACGAGCGCGCCGATCGCGATCGCGAGGCCGCCCAGGGTCATCGTGTTGAGCGTGTCGCCCACCCCGCGCAGGACCAGTATCGCGGCTGCCAGGGAGAGCGGGATCGCCAGGAGCGAGATCGCCGTCGTCCGCACGTTCCACAGGAACAGGAACAGGATCACGACGACGAGGAGCGCGCCGAGGATCAGGGCTTCCTGGACGTTCGCGACGGCGTGCGAGATGAAGTCGGCCTGGCGGAAGATTCCGCTGTCGATCTCCATCCCCTCGGGAAGCTGGCGCTCGATCGCCTCGAGCTCGTCGTCGATTCGCCGGGTCAGATCGAGCGTGTTGACGTCGGGCTGCTTCTGGATCGAGAGGATGACGGCCGGTTCGGCGTCGACGCTGGCGGTGCCGAAACGGGGCGCGGCTCCTTCCTCGACTCTGGCGACATCGGCGAGGAGGACCGGCGAACCCTCCCGCGTGGCGACCACCGTTCGGGCGATCTCGTCGGCCCGGCGGGCCCGCCCGACCGCGCGGATCAGGACCTCCCGGCCACCTTCATAGTAGACCCCGCCCGATGCGACCGCGCTCGAACCGGCCGCCGCCTCGAGCACCTCGTCCAGGCCGACGTCGTACGCCTCGAGCGCGGCGGGATCGACCTGGACCTGGTACTGCCGCACCTCGCCGCCGATCGGGACGACCTGGGCGACGCCGGGGATCGCCAGCAGCCGTCGGCGTACGACCCAGTCGGCGGCCGCGCGGACCTCCATGGGGTCGTGCCGGAGGCTCGACATCCCGACCAGCAGGATCTCGCCCATGACCGAGGCGATCGGGGCAAGGATGGGCGGGGCGATCCCCTCGGGAAGGGTTCCGGCGACGATCTGGAGCTTCTCACCGACGATCTGGCGGGCGCGGTAGATGTCCGTCCCCCAGTCGAACTCGACCCACACGATCGAGATCCCCTGGGCCGACGATGAGCGCACCCGGCGCACGCCCGGCGAGCCATTGACCGCCGTCTCGATCGGGAACGTGACAAGAATCTCGACCTCCTCGGGCGCCATGCCGTGGGCGTCTGTCAGGACGGTGACGGTGGGCGCGGTGAGGTCGGGGAAGACGTCGACCGGCATCGTCACGGCGACGTACGACCCGGCTACCAGAAGGACTGCCGCGGTGAAGAGCGTCAGGAGCGGGTTGTCGAGCGACCAGCGTATGATTCGGCCGAGCATCGCGTCCTCCTCAGTGCGCGTGACCGTGGTCGCCGATTTCCTCGCCGCCGGCTGCCGCCAGCCGGACGAGGTAGGCGCCCTCGGTGACGACGTGCTCGCCGGGCTCGACCCCGCTCTCGACGATCGTCCGCTCGCCATCGGAGGGACCGAGCGTCAGGACCCGCCGCTCGAACGACTCGCCGCCCGTCTGGACATAGGCGACGGGCACGCCGTCCTCGTCCTGGACCGCCGCGGCCGGGATCAGCGTGCCCTCGACGAGATCGCCGAGGAGCAGGTTCGCCTCGGCCAACTGGCCGATCTTCAGGGCGCGGTCGGCGTTGTCGACCACGCCACGCACGAGGACGGTGCGGGACTCGGGGTCGATGACGCCGCCGACCGATACCAGGCGGTCCACGGCGCGGAGCGAGTCGCCGCCTTCCACCCGGAACGTCGCGCCGCTCGCCAGGTTGGCCTCCGCGGCGTGGCGCGCCGGAACCCTGATCTCGAGCCAGACCGCTCGGGGGTCGACGAGGGTGAAGAGTGAGGCGCCGGCCGCGACCCGCTCGCCCGGCGCGACCGACCGTCCCTGGATCTCGCCGGTGATCGGGGCCCGCACGGCGTAGTGGAACCCGGGCCCACCGCCCAGGGCCTCCATCTGCGCGCGGGCGACGGCGAGCTCGCGCCGGGCCTCCTCGAGCCGCCTGGCGGGAATCGCCTCGACCGCCAGGAGACGCTCGGCGCGTGCTACTTCCGCCTCGAGCCCGGCCACCCGGGCGCGGAGCGCGGCGAAGGAGTCGTCCCCGCCGACGGGCGCCAGGACGACCAGCGTCTCGCCGCGGGTCACCCATTCGCCCGGCGCCGGCGTCGGCCCGCCCGCCTGGACCAGGCCATCGACCGGCGCGGAGACGACCGCGAAGGCCCCCGCCGGCGGGACGATCTCCGCGTGGACCGGCACCGCCCTGCGGATCGTCCCGCGCCGCGCCTCGATGGCGCGGAACGGCACCTTCCACTGCTGCTCCTTCAGGAAGGCGATCCCACCCCCGCCCTCGGCTTCTTCCTCGTGGGGGATCTCGTCCGCCGAGGCGTAGACCGTGACGTGGGGCGCCTCGATCGTGGCGCGGAGGTCGCGCGTCTCTATCTCCATGACGACCTTCCAGAAGCCGGCCGCCGGAACCGCCGGGGCGGGCGTGAAGATCCCCTCGCGGGCGGGCGCCGCGGCGACCACCTCGACGGTCCGCCCCTCGGGGCTCGTCAGCATGAGCCGCAGGGACCCCTCGCGGACCGGCTCGTACGTGTCGAGCCGCGTGACGTGGATCGCCCACGGCTCGCCTGCGGCGCCGGCGACGAGCGGCGTGTACTCGTAGAAGAGCTCGAGCGAGTCCTGCCACAGCGTGACGGCGGTGCCGCCGTGCTCGTGGCCCGGCTCTTCGCCCGCCTCGCCGGCGCCGCAGCCGCAGGTGGCGAGCGCCAGAGTGGCGGCAACCATGAGGACCGCGGTGCGATGCAGGTTCATGTTCCCTCCCGGATGATCGTCGTGGCTTGATCCATCATCGCGCCGACCGGCATCCCACCGGTTGCGCGCTGGACCTCGTGCCAGCTCTCCCACAGCTCCGCCTGGAGCTCCGAGCGGGTCGCCGTCGCGTCGCGCCACGCGTCCGCCCCGTCGAGAAGCTCGAGGAGCGAGATCTCGCCCGCGCCGTAGGAGACGCGCGCGATCTCGAGCAGATCGTCTGTATCAGCGAGGAGCCGGTCCTCGAACAGCGCCGCGCGCGCGAGGAGCGCCTCGTGGCGCTCGACCGCCGCGCGGACCTCGTCTTCGACTCGCCGGGCGACGAGGGTCCGGCGCGCCTCGGCGGCAGCGAGGGCCGCCCGGGCCGCTTCCACCGCGGCCGACCTCCGGTCGAAGAGCGGCAAGGCAAGCGCCAACCCGACCACCGGCCCCTCGAACCCGTCCGCCTGCTCCTTCCACCCGGCGCGAAGCGTGGGCTCCGGGACCCGCTCCCAGCGGGCCGCGCGGAGGTCGGCTTCGGCCGCCGCGACTTCCGCCCCGGCCGCAGCGATCTCGGGCCGGCCGGCCCGGGCCGCGGCGACCGCGGCGTCGAGCTCGACCGCCGGCGGGAGTCCGATCTCCGCGTCCGCCGCGCCGATCGAAGCTCCCGGCGCTTCCGGCGCGATCAGGGTCGCCAACTGCCGCTGCGCCGACCGGAGCGCCAGCCGCTGGGCGTCCATCTCCGCCTCGTAGCGGGTCCGCTCGACACGGAGCCGCCGGAGGTCGTAGCCGGACAGGTCGCCTTCGCCGTATCGCGCGGTCGCCGCGCGGTCCGCCGCGCGGAAGACCTCCGTCGCCTCGGCGACCGCCGCCAGCGTTCGCTCGCCCTCCCACGCGTCGAGCCATACGCGGACGACGTCGAGCCCCGCTTCCGCGCTGTCCGCGCGAAAACGCGCCCGCGCCTCACGGGCCCGTGCGTCCGCCGCGCCGCCGCGTGCACCCTGCCGCCACGGCCAGACGATCGACTGGGCGAGCTCGGTTGTCGTCTCGGTGTAGTCGTCTTCGGCGCCGGTTCCGGCGCTCCGGTCCAGGGATTCGTGGTAGGTCGCGACGGTCGGATTCGGCCACGCCGCATCCTGCCGCGCCCGCTCGGCCGCTTCGTGCTGATCGGCGCGGGCGATCCGGATCGCGAGCCCTTGCGCGGCGAACCGCTCGAGCGCCTCCTCCAGAGTCACGCGCTCGACCGGGTCCGGTGCCGCGTGGGTCTCCTGGGCCAGGCCGGGCGTCGCGCCCCACCCCGGCGCGAGGAGCGCCAGCATCCAGGTGATCCTTCGCAAAAGCGTCCTCCTCGGCCGGCGCGCGGCCGACCGCGGTCGGGCCGGCGTTTCGAGCGCCGGCAGTCATCGATGTCAGCGGTCCGTGGAGTCAGGGTCGGGGGCGTGGAGCCCCTACGAGCCCGAAGGGCCCGTGGTCAGGCGGGAGGCGCGCGTGCTGCTCGGCGGGGCGGGTGCCGCCCGCCGGGCGAGGCGAAGTCCAGAGGCGCGGGCGCGATCTTCGTGGCGGGCACGGCGATCCGCTCGGGCGACGACGCCAGAGCTGCGGCCACGAGCTTCGCGCCCTGGGTCGTGAGCCGGTCGTCGCCCTGGGCGTAGTGGGCGTCGTGCGCGTGATGGGCGCGCTCGATGTGAGGCGCGAGGTGGTCGTGGTTCAGCGCGTGCCCGTGCACTGGCACACCGACCCCTGCCACCGCCGCCGTCACCGCCGCAACCAGAGCGACCGGACTCGTGGACCGTCGTGATGTCATGAGCGCCCTAAGGTCTGTAGTAAAGCACATGCGGTCAACCACCCAACCATTGACCGCTTGATTCCTCGACCGTGAACACGCTCGCGTTGTCGACGCCGAACTCGCCGCGCTCGGTGAGCGGCCGGTCGAGGACGCGGCTCAGGATCAGGCGGACGGGGCCGCCATGGGTGACGAGAGCGATCGTCTCGCCCCGGTGATGGTCGGCCAGACGCTCGAGAGTGGGCCAGACGCGCGCGGCCAGGTCCTCGTACGAGTCGCCCCCCGGGCGGCGGACGTGGAGCGGATCGGCCTCGAACGCCTCGAACTCGCGGGCCCATCGGGCGAGGATCTCCGCCTTCGTCTTTCCCTCCCACTCACCGTGGTCCATCTCGCGCAGGTCCTCGATCACGAGGGGCTCGAGAACCAGGCGGCGCGAGAGGAGCGCGGCCGTCTCGCGCGCCCGGCGCTGGGGTGACGTGTAGAGCGCCTCGACCCGACGGCCCGTCAGGACGTCCGCGATCGCCTCCGCCTGGGCGTGCCCCCGAGCGTTGAGCGGCGGGTCCGAGCGGCAACCCTGCCAGCGGCCCTCGGCGTTGTAGTCGGTCTCGCCATGGCGGACGAGCAGGAAGCGGGTGGCATCGGCGGGGACGGCGCTGGCGACCGGATCAGCGGCCATGGCCGCCCGACGTCCAGGCCAGCTCGAGCGCGACCTCCCACAGATCGGCGTCGCGCCCCGTGGCCACGCCCTCGAAGGGTTCCTCCTCGATCGTCAGGAGCCGGTTCCGGGCGAGACCCTCGATCGACCAGCGGGAGCCCCACCGGCGCCGTAGCCCGGCACCGAAGACCAGGGCCGCGCCCCGATCCTCACCGTCGTTCAGCCGGACCGTCTCGACGCCGAAGTCGAGGACCGGATCCACCGCCGAGGCCCGTTCGGCGAGCGGGGTCAAAACGAGGTGGGGGCCACCCGCCCGAATCGTCCCGGAGCCCCCAACGCGTTCCAGGCCCGCGCCCCACACGTCCACCCCGATCGCGACCTGGGAGGTCACCCGGTAGGCGAGGCGGGCGCCCGCGACCGCCGTCCACTGCGCGTCGGCACCCTGCGCCAGACCGTCCACCCACACGCCTCCCGCCCGGAACCCGACGACCCAGCCGGACGCGCCGGGCTCCTGCGAGAGGTCGCGCTCTCCCTGGAGAGGCGTCTGGGCACCGCCGGAAGGGACGGCGCCCATCAGGAGCATGCCGGCGATCGCCAGCGTTCGCGCCGTCGTCGTGATGCGGGAAGGTGCGGAGCGCGAGCTCCGACGGGCGGCGGTGCCCCTCAGCGCTCCCGGGGCCCGGTCCGCTCCCCCTCCTTCGCACGTTCCCGCCGCATCGCGATCGTGACGAGCAAGAGCGCCCCGCCCCAGACGTAGCCGCAGACGAGCACCAGCGTGATCCACGCGGCGCCGCTCACTCCGGCCTCCCCGGCACGGCTGCCGGCCCGACCGCGGCAGCCGGCCGCGAGGGACCCGCCAGGCCGCGGTTGAAGGCGAGGATCAGCGCCAGCAGCACGCCCCACTGGAGGAGGAATGTCCCTAAGCTCCAGGACCGGAAGGGGTCGAGCGTCGCCCGCCACCCTTCGGCGGAGAGGGTCTGGCTGAACCACCAGACGAGAAGCGCGACCGCCTCGGCGGCGACCAGGACGATCGCCGCGTTCCACCAGCGCCCGATCGTCAGATCGCTCCCCGCGCTGTTGACGAACCGCTCGCGGAACCGGTCGACGCCGTACCGGAGGACGCCGACCGCGAAGAAGAGCCCCGACAGCATGAGCCCGACCCCCCACACGTTGTCCTGATTCTCGAAGAACGCCATCGAGAGCGCGCTCGGCACGCCCGCGACCAGCCCCATCAACGTGACCAGCGTGAGCGCCCGGCCTCGGGTCCAGCCGCGATCGATCAGAGCCCGGACGCCGAGCTCGATCATCGAGATGAGGCTTGTCAGCGCGGCGAAGAAGAGCGCCAGGAAGAAGAGCGCCATGAAGAGCTGCCCGCCGGGGAGGGCCGCGAAGAGCTGCGGGACCCAGATGAACGTGAGCCCGGTGTTGCCGGCGCCGACGATCTCGCTGGCGGCGTCGGGGCGGATCGAGAAGACGGTGCACAGCACCATGATCCCGGCCAGCAGCGACACCGAGTTGTTGCCGAACCCCAGGATGAACGCGTTGATCGTCGTGTCCTCGCGCGCCCGCAGGTAGACCGCGTAGGTGAGCGCGAGGCCCCAGCCGGCGCCGGTGTCCCACGCGTTCTGGGTCAGCGCCTCGAGCCACACCCGGCTGTCGCCGAGCCCCGACAGGTCGGGCGTGAACAGGAACGCGAGCCCGCGCTCGGCCCCCGGGAGCGTGACCGCCCTGACGGCCAGCACGAGGACGAGCAGGAGGAGGACCGGCATCAGGACCTTCGTCACGGCCTCGATCCCCCTGACCCCCCGCGCCACGGCGACGACCGCGAGCGCGAGGCTCAGGACGAGCGTCGCGACCGCCCACCCGCTCTCGGCGTAGGATGTCCACAGAGCGGCCGGCTCGGCCCCGGGCAGCTCGCCCGCGACCGCCGCCGTGAAATAGCGCAGGCACCAGCCAGTCACGACGCCGTAGTAGAACATGATGAAGATCGTGCACAGGGCGACCCACGCGCCCATCCAGGCAAAGCGCTCGCCGATCAGGGCCGAGAAGGCGCCGATCGGGCCCCGCCGCGTCCCCTTTCCCATCGCGAACTCGCAGATGAGGAGCGGCACGGACCATGTGAGAAGGAAGATCGCCCACGGGATCAGGAACGTTCCGCCGTCGTTCGTCGCCGCGATCCGTGGGAAGCGCCAGATGTTGCCCGTGCCGACCGCCATGCTGAGCATCGCCAGCAGCATCGCCCAGCGGGTCGAGAAGGTGACGCCCGTGCCGTTTCCGATGGCGACGCTCATGAGTCAGGGACGCTCATCGATCAGGCGTGCTATCAGAGGCGCTCATGGATCAGCTCGAGGAGGGGGGCGAAAGTCAGCCGCTCGAACCCCAACCGCTCCCGGGCCAGGTCCTCGGCCGGCAGCGCCTGCCCCAGCGACCAGAGATCCTGGAGGAACGGCCCGCTGCCGGGGTTCAGGAACCAGTCGGCGTCGAACCGCTCCCGAAGGGCGACATGAAGCGCGCCGGCCAGCATCCACGCCCGCAGGTATCGGATCACGTAGAAGTGGGGGTCCACATCGTCCAGATAGAGGGTGGCGGGCGTGTTCGCGCCGGTGGCCTCGGACAGGCGCTCCACGTACTCGGCCGCACGCCCGGGAGCCGGGCCTGAACGGTGCAAAGACCTCTCGTACAGGAACTTGGCCCCGTAACGGCGGAGCAGGACCAGGTCCCGGAAGCCGATGAAGCGCAGGAAATCCTCGGGGTCGTCGATCCCGATCACCCGGCGCAGGAACTCGGGCGTCTGCATCAGGTGATCGAACGTCATCGCGTACCCCTCGGTGACGCCGTTGTCGCCCAACCGGCGGAACTCCATCGGCTGACCGGGATCGACGTGCGCGAAGTGGAGCGCGTGGCCCAGCTCGTGGAGCAGCGTAGTGTAGTCGTCGTACCCGCCGTAGAGCTGGAGGACGAGCTTGATTTCCTCGGGTACGCGGATCGGGGCGCAGAAAGCGCGCGGGGCCTTGGCCGGCCGCTCGCCGAGGTCCAGCTCGACCCGGCCCCCGGCGGTCAGGTCGAGGCCCATCGCTTCGACCGCCCCGGTCACCCGTTCGATCATCCGCTCCGGCTGGAAGAGGGCGTGGAACTCGGCCCCGTAGAGAAGGTGCGCCAGGTCGTGGTTCTGGAGGTCATCCGCCCGGACGCCGCTGAGGATGCGACGTGAGTAATGGGCCAGGAGGTCGGCGTGAGCGTCGCGGGTTTCGTCGAGCAGCGTCTCGACCTCCCGCTCGAGGGCGTCGAAGTCCACCCCCGCGAGCGTCTCGCAGTATGCGTCGTAAGAGACCCCCAGCAGCTCCTGGGCGACCGCGTGGCAGCGCTCGATCATCTCCTGGAGGAGGGGGTTCAGCGTGCCGGAGAGGACCGCCAGCCGGGCGGCGTCGAGCGCGGCGCGCCGTCCACGATCCGCCTCCCGGCGGATCAGGACCGGCGCCCGGCGATAGCGGATCGTCTCGCCACCCAAGGAAATCGTCGAGGTCGCCTCGGCGGCGAGGAAGTCGTCCCGCAGGTCGCGGGTCCGATGACCCTCGATCCCCTCGGCGAGGAACTCACGCAGGTACGCGCGCCGTGGGTCCGGCGGCGCGCCTGGCGGCGCGACGGACCGGAACGTCTCCGGCTCGAACAGGAAGGCGTGCCGATCGTAGACGGCGCTCAGCCCCGGGGTCTCCGTGAGGCCGGCCAGCGCCCGGTACTGGGCCCGCTCCAGTCCCTCGAGGAACGACTCCACTTCGCGCCGGATCGATTCTTCACCGAGCCGTCCGCCGTTCTGACCCTTGTGAACGTCAGCGGGTGTAATTGGGCGCCTCCTTGGTGATCGTCACGTCGTGCGGATGGCCCTCGACGAGCCCGGCCATCGTGACCCGGACGAACTCGGTCTCGCGTCTCAGACCCTCCAGATCGGCTGCGCCACAGTACCCCATTCCCTGCCGCAGCCCGCCGACCATCTGGAAGACCGTCTCACGCACGGATCCCTTGTACGGCACGCGCCCCTCGATCCCCTCGGGCACGAACTTCTTCTCGTCGACCGGCTGCTCCTGGAAGTAGCGGTCGCCCGAGCCTTCGGCCATCGCGCCGACGGAGCCCATTCCGCGATACACCTTGAACGTCCGGCCCTCGAGGAGCATCGTCTCCCCCGGGCTCTCCTCGGTGCCCGCGAAGAGCGATCCCATCATGACGCTGGACGCGCCGGCGGCCAGCGCCTTGACGATGTCGCCCGTGTAGCGCACGCCGCCGTCGGCGATCAGCGGGACGCCGGCCTCGTCGCAGACCTCGGCGCAGTCGAGGATCGCCGTCAACTGGGGCACTCCGATCCCGGCGATGACGCGCGTCGTGCAGATCGAGCCGGGTCCGATCCCCACCTTGACCGCGTCCGCGCCGCGCTCGACCAGGGCCCTGGCGCCGTCCGCCGTGCCCACATTGCCCGCCGCCAGCTCGATGTCGGGATGTCTTTCGCGGACGGCGGCGACCATTCGCAGCACGCCCTCCGAATGTCCGTGGGCCGTGTCGATGACCAGCACGTCGACGCCGGCGTCCACCAGCGCTTGGGATCGGTCCAGCGTCTCGCCGCTCGTCCCGACCGCAGCCGCCGCGCGCAGCCGGCCCTGGTCGTCCTTGGATGCGTTCGGGAACTGCCGGCGCTTCAAAATGTCCCGCACCGTGACCAGTCCACGCAGCCTGCCGTCAGGGTCGACGATCGGCAGCTTTTCGATCTTGTGCTCCCCCATGATCCGCTCGGCCTGCTCGAGGGTCGTGCCCGGGGGGGCGGTGACGAGCCCGTCCTCGGCGGTCATGACATCCTGCACGAGACGACCGGAATCGCGCTCGAAGAGGAGGTCGCGGTTGGTAATGATCCCCACCAGGTCGCCCCCGTCCCCGACGATCGGCACGCCCGAAATCCCGTACAGCTCCATCAGCCGGCGGGCCTCGCCGATCGGGCGGTCGGCCCCCAGCGTGACGGGGTTCTGGATCAGCCCGCTCTCCGAGCGCTTCACGCGATCGACCTGCGCCGCCTGGTCGTCGATCGTCAGGTTCTTGTGGAGGACACCGATCCCGCCCTCGCGCGCCATCGCGATCACCATCCGCGCGCCGGTCACCGTATCCATGGCCGCCGAGACGAGCGGGATGTTGAGCTCCAGTCCACGCGTGAAGCGGGTCCTGATGTCGGTGTCGCGAGGATGTACGGCGGAGTGCCGGGGAATGAGCAGGACGTCGTCGAAGGTCAGCCCTTCGCGAATCGGCTTCATAGGCGATCGTTCATAGGCGATCGGCGGCAGGTCAGGGACGAGAAAGGCGCAAAGCTACGGTTGACCCGGAAGCTTGTCAAAAGCGCTGGCTCTCTCGGCCCTGCCGGCGTTGCGTGGCCGAGCGGGGCGCATAACTTCGCCTGGCATGTCGGGACTGACCGAGACGATCGTGCGACTCGCCCACCTCCCGCCGTCACCCCATCCACTGATCTCCTGCTTTCTCAACACGAAGCCTGACGGGCGTGGCCGGCCGACCCACCCCGTCTTCCTCAAGAAGGCGTTCGCCGAACGGCTGCGGAGCTTCCCCGATCGCGCGGAAGCGCGCGCGGACATCGAGGCCGACCGCAACAGGCTTCTGGCCTATCTCGAAGAGGAGATCGAGCCCTCGGTGCAGTCGGTGGCGGTGTACGCCAGCCGCCGCGACGATCTGTGGGAGGCCTTGACCTTCCGAACCACGTTCGAGCAGCATCGCCTCGTGATCGGTCCCGTGCCCCACCTCTACCCGCTCGTCAAGCTGGCCGACCAGGCGCCGCTCTACGCGGTCTGCGTGGCCGATTCCGACCAGGCGCGGATCGTCGTATGCGGCCTCGGCGAGGTCCTGACCCAGGAGGACTTCGAGGCCCCGCAGCCGATCGACCGAACGCGGGTCGCCGGATGGGCCGAGGTGCGCTACCAGTCGCGGATCGAAGATCACATCCACAAGAACGCCCGCGAGATCGTCGAGCGCCTGACGGAAATCGTGACGCGCCGGGAGGTCGATTACGTGATCCTCGCCGGCGACGAGTTCATCCTGGGCGAGCTCAGAAAGAGCCTGACGCCGGCGATCCGGGAGAAGCTGATCGAGGAGGAGCGGATCCCGATCGAGGCGAGCGCTCAGGAGATCCTTGCGCGGACGATCTCCGTCGTCCGGAAGACCGAGGCCGCCGACAGCCGGCGCCTCGCCGATACCGTCGTAGATCGCTTCCGCGCGGGCGGCCTGGCGGTGGCCGGGCTGGGGGCCACCATCGAGGCCTTGAACCAGGAGCAGGTCGACCAGCTCCTCCTGGCCGAGCGGTTCGACGGCCGGCCCGGGTGGCAGTGCCCCCAGTGCCGCGTCCTCGGCCAGCCTCCACGCCCGGCTGCGTGCCCGTTCTGCGGGGCGCCCCTCCCCGAAGAGATCGACCTGCGGGAGGCGATGGTGCGCCGCGCCGAGCGGACCGGCCGCCGGGTCGAGATCGTGGAATCCCATCCCGAGCTGGAGGCCCTGGACGGCGTCGGCGCGCTGCTGCGATACCGGGCGTAGCCGCATCAGCCCGAACCGGGCTCTTCGACCGAAGCCGGTAGCGCCAGACCGACCAGCTCCACCCGCCCGGCCACGATCTCCCGGGCGAAGAGCGTGATGCCGCCCACCACGATGCTCGAGCCGTTTTCCAGGTCCTGACCCAGCCGCTCTGTCAGCAGCGCGGACAGCGTGCTGTCGGGACTCCCCTCCACCCGGATTCCGTAGAACTGTTCGAGCTCGGCCAGCGTCGTCCTGCCCCTGAGCGGAAACTCGACCAGGGTCGGCATCTCCTCGGCGGTCGCATGGGAGCTGAATACACGATCGACGAGACTCCGGACGGTCGGCTGCAGAAGGACGAACACGAAGTCCCCCGGCTCGACGCGGGTGCTGCCGCGCGGGGGGATCACCTGCTGCCGGCGCGCGATCAGCGACACCACGACCCCGTCCGGAAGCGCCAGGTCGCGGATCAGCCGGCCGCAGGCCCGCGACGTGGGGCCTACGATGTACTCCACGATGTCCCCCTCGACGTGGCGGAGAGAGGTGATCTCCAGGCTGAGCGGCGATTCGGGCGGCATCGGCTCCTGGAGACCGAGGATTCGCGCGAACCACGGGAGCGTCCACCCCTGCGCTACGGCGGAGATCAGGACGACGAAGAACGCCATGTTGAAGATCAGATGGGCGCGGGGGAGACCAAACAGGAGCGGATAGGTCGCCAGGATGGCGGGTACCGCCCCCCTCAAGCCCACCCAGGAGATGAAGACGAGCTCGCGCCAGGAGAACCGGAATGGCCACAGCGTCCCGAATACCGCCAGCGGGCGCGCGACGAGGATCAGAACCGCCGCCAGGAGCAGTCCCTCGCCGGCCACGGCCGTCAACCGGCTGGGGAAGACGAGCAGTCCCAGGACGACGAACATCACGAGCTGCGCCAGCCTCGCCAGCCCGTCGTGGAACTGCAGGACGCCGCGTTGAAAGACGATCCTGGTGTTCCCCACAACGATGCCCGCGAGATATACGGCGAGGAAGCCGCTCCCGCCGAGAGACGCGGCGAGGCCGTAGGCGAGCAATCCGCCCGCCGCCGCCAGGAGCGGGTACAGACCGGCGGCCTCGAGCTCGACGCGGTTGGCGAGAAACACCGCACCGCGTCCGGCGGCGATCCCTACGATCGCGCCGATCGACATCTGGATGACGAATCCCCAGAAGAAGGCCGCCCCCCAGTCCTGCTCGCCCAGCAGGAGCTGCAGCAGGCCGACCGTCAGGAAGACGGCCATCGGATCGTTGGCTCCGCTCTCCACCTCCAGCGTAGCGGAGACTCGCTCGCGAACGCTCACCGCCCTGCTGCGCAGGATGGAGAAGACCGCCGCCGCGTCCGTCGATCCGACGATGCTACCGAGGAGAAGTCCCTCCAGCAGGCTGACGCCGAGCAGGCGCGCGGCGGCGAGGCCGGTCACCAGGGCGGTGCCGAGAACGCCGACGGTGGCCAGCACGATTCCCGGCGCCCAAACGATGCGCAGCGCGGTGAGCGGCGTCCGCATGCCGCCGTCGAACAGGATCAGGGCCAGCGCAAGGGTGCCGATGCCGTGGGCGATGGGGTAGTTCTCGAACGGGATCCCCCCCGGGCCTTCGGATCCGGCCGCCATGCCCAGAGCCATGAACACGACCAGGACGGGGAGACCGAGGCGGGAGGAGAGCTTGCTGGACAGAATGCCCAGCAGGATGAGTGCCGCGGCGACGAGGATCAGGCGGTCGACCGCGAACATCCGTGGTCAGCGCTCGCGCGTCAGGGCCCGGATCAGCGGATGGCCGGTTCCACTCACCCGCCGATCTGGCTCATCGTGCCGAGGACCGGGATCTCGCCGGCGGTCAGGTCGGGGTGGGCCGCCCACTTTCGATCGAGCTCCGCCTGGATCGCCGCGGCAAGCTCCGCGTCGGAGCCGCCGCCCCTCAGGATCGGCTTGAGATCCGCCCGCTTGGGGCCGTACAGGCAGTTGACGAAGAATCCGTCGGCGGTCAACCGCAGGCGATCGCAGGCGCCGCAGAAATGGTGGCTCACCGCGGTGATGAAGCCGACCGTCCCGGCGAACCCGGGAACGCGGCAGGACCGCGCCGGGCCGCCGTCCCACGGGAGGTCCGCCAGCTCGTAACCCGCGGACTCGATGCGCTGCCGGATCTCCGACCCGGAGACGTACTCCGGCTGCAGGAAGTTCTGCTCGCCGTAGGGCATGTACTCGAGGAAGCGCACGTCGAGCTCGCGCTCGCGCGTCAACTCCACGAACGCCGGCGCCTCGCAATCGTTCAGCCCGCGCAGGACGACGCAGTTGAGCTTGAGCGGCCGGTAGCCGGCCTCGTAGGCGGCCTCGATCCCGGCCCACGTCTCGGCGAAGCGGTCGCGGCGGGTGATACGGCTGAACGTCGCCGGATCGAGCGTGTCCAGCGAGATGTTGAGCCCGTTCAGACCCGCTTCGCGGAGCGCGCCGATCTCGCGATCCAGAAGGAGCCCGTTGGTCGTCATGTGGAGGCTGGCCGCCGGGCAGCGCGCGTGCACCATCCCGATCAACCGCCACAACTCCCGCCGGACGGTCGGCTCCCCGCCCGTGAAGCGGATCTTCCGCACGCCCCGATCGTAGAAGATTCCCGCCAGCCGGGTGATCTCCTCGAAGCTCAGGATCGCCTCGCGGGGCAGCCAATCGAGGCCGGCGGCCGGCATGCAGTAACGGCACCGGAGGTTGCAGCGGTCGGTCACGGAGATCCTCAGATACCGGTGCGTCCGCCCGTGGAGGTCGGTCCACCGAGTCTTCCGGATTATCGTCGGCTCCGTCATGGTCGGCCCGGTCATGGGATGTAACTTACCGCCGATCGCCGTCTCTCACACATCGCGCCACGTGATCACGCTCAACACCCTCCGCCCCGAAAACGTCCGCGTTCTCACGTTCGACTGCTATGGCACGCTGATCGACTGGGAGACGGGCATCTGGACGGCGTTCCAGCGCGCGGCGAGCAGCGATGGAGTGCGGCTCGATCGAGAAGGGGTGATGGGGGCCTACCACGCCGTCGAGGCGCTGATCGAGGGGGGTCCTTTCCGCCCCTATCGCGAGGTCCTGACCGAGGCGGCGCGCCGGACGGCGGCCGAATGCGGCTGGGCGATCTCGCGCGAGGAGGCCGGCTTCCTGGCGCGGAGCCTCCCCGCGTGGCCGCCGTTCGCCGACACCAACCCCGCGCTCGAGCGCCTGGCGGAGCGCTTCCGCCTGGGGATCCTCTCCAACATCGACGAGGATCTGCTGGAGAAGACCCGGCGGGCGCTCGACGTCGAGTTCGCGTTCTGGGTCACGGCCGACCGGGTCGAATCGTACAAACCGGATCTGGCCCATTTCGAAGCGGCGCGCCCTTATATCGGAGATCCCGCGCGCTGGCTCCACGTCGCGCAGAGCCTCTATCATGACGTGGCGCCCGCCAATGTGCTGGGCGTCCCCGTCGTGTGGGTGAACCGGAAGTACGAGCCACGGCCCGCCGACGGGCCGCTACCGGACCGCGAGGTCTCCGACCTCGCCGCGCTCGCCGAATGGCTGCTGGCACGCGCGGACTAGGGGAGGGAGTCGGGCGTCGCTTCCGCCGGGTCCGCTTCCACGCCTAGCTCCTCGGCCACTCCCAGGAGCCGCTTGACGCGCTCGATCCGCCCGGCGGCGATCGAAAGGGAGTCGACGGCAGCGGTCGTGTCGTGAGCCTGCAGCGCGACCCGCGTGGCCGCGAGTGCCCCCTCGGCGGAGGTCAGGACCAGTCGCGGATCGATGGAGTCGGCGAAGGCGCGCCGCGGATTGGCTTCCAGGTAGATCGCGAGGTCGGTGATCTCGAATCCCAGCATCTCGAGCTCGGCCTGGACCTCCTCGGGAGTCGTGCGGGCAAGCGAATCGATCTCCGGCGCCGGGAACGGGATCGGGTCCGCCGGCTCATCGGCGCAGACGACCGCGAGCCAGAGGAGCATGAACGTCGGAGCCGCCCGCCCGGGGCGCGAGCGATCGCACGGCATTCCAGTACCTAGGGTGTCGCGGAGCGTTCGAGAGCTTCGATGATCTCGACTTTCTTATAACGGCGGCGGCGGGTCGGCGTGTAGTACACTCTCACGCCGTACTCCCCCAGGCGCCCGTTCTTTTCCAGCCGGCGCAAGGTGCTGATGGATACGCCCAGCATGCGAGCGGCGTCGCCGATGCGGAGGAAGACAGGCTCCTTGCTTTCCTTGACGGCGGGCATCGGTACTCCTTTCAAGGTGAAGAGAACCACTGCGACAGGGAAGCAACGTGGCCCATGCATGTGGCAGCATGCCCAGGCATGCACAATACTATCTATAGGTCTGTTGGTGGTCAATTAGCCTCGATGGAAGCGCCTGACCTGAGCGTCGTCATCCCGCTCGTGGACGAGGCTCCGAACCTGGCCTCGCTGCACGCCGAGCTGGTTCCCGTCCTCGAGTCCCTCGGGACGCGCTGGGAAATCCTCTACGTGGATGACGGCTCGCGCGATCACGGCCCCCACATCCTGGCCGAGATCGTCCGTCTGGAGCCGCGCGTCCGGCTCGTCCGGCTGGCGCGGAACTACGGCCAGTCCACGGCCTTGATCGCCGGCGCGGAATCCGCACGCGGCCGATGGATGGCGACCCTCGACGCCGACGGCCAAAACGACCCTGCCGATCTCGTCGGTCTGTGGCGCGAGATCGCAGGCGGCCGCGCGGATGCGGTGACCGGCGTCCGAGTGGCTCGCGCGGACTCGCGCATCCGCCGGTTCTCTTCAGGGGTCGCGAACAGAGTCCGGGATCGACTGACCGGTGATCCGGTCACCGACGTCGGCTGCTCGCTCCGGATATTCCCGCGCGCGAGCCTCCTGGCGGCGCCCCGGTTCGAAGGGATGCACCGGTTCCTGCCGACCCTCCTCCGGATGACCGGCTGCACCGTCGTCGAGCGGGCGGTCCATCACCGGCCGCGGCGCGGCGGACGATCGAAGTACGGAATCGGCAATCGCCTGTGGCGCGGGCTGGCCGATCTGCTCGTGGTCCGCCGCCTGCTGCGAAGGAGGATCGAGTATGCGGTGCTGCCGTCCGAGCCGAACCCGGCGACGGACCCCATTCACGGAAAGGAGAGCGCCGATGACCGCTGAAGGGATCTGGATCCTGATCGGCCTCCTCGGGCAGGCGTGCTTCTTCAGCCGCTTCCTCGTTCAGTGGATCGCCAGCGAACGGATCGGCAGGAGCGTCGTGCCGCGCGGATTCTGGTACTTCTCGATCGCGGGGGGCACGATCCTGCTCGCCTACGCGATCTGGCGCCGGGATCCGGTCTTCATCCTCGGCCAGTCGGTGGGTCTCTTCGTCTACCTCCGGAATCTGGTCCTGCTCAGGCGGGAGAGCGCCCGCGCGTGAGGTGGGGCGGGCGACCGCTCGTCCCGCTCCTGCTCCTCGCGGCCACCTGCCTCCTCTGGCAGCTTGGCGCTTATGGGCTGTGGGAGTCGACCGAGGCGCGGTACGCGGAGATCGCCGCGCGAATGGTCCGCAGCGGCGACTGGATGACGCCGCGCCTCAACTACATCGCCCATTTCGACAAGCCGCCGCTCACGTACTGGGTGACCGGCGCCGGCATGCTCGCGCTGGGGCTGACCGAGCTGGGCGCGCGGATCGGCCTGGTCGCGGCGGCGCTGGCGATCCTCGTCGTCGTCCATCGCTGGACGGCCGAGGTCCGAGGGGAGCGGGCGGCTGCGTATGCGTTCCTGTGCCTGTTGAGCGCCCCGCTCTTCTTCGCGCTCGCCCGGAGCGTGACGACCGACCTCTACCTCACGCTCTGGGTCGTGCTGGCAATCGATGCGGGGCGCCGCGGCAGCCGCCCCGGCGCGGCTCGCGGCTGGCGTCTCCTCGCCTGGGCGGCGCTCGGGGCGGGTTTCATGACCAAGGGGCCGGTCGTCCTCCTGTGGACGGCGCTGCCGGCCGCCGTGTGGGCGGGATGGACGGGCTCGTGGCGGCGCCTGGGCCGGCTGGCCGACCCCTGGGGGTTCCTTTTCACGCTGGCGATCGCGCTGCCCTGGTACCTGGGCTCGCTCGCTCGCCACCCCGCGCTGCTCGACTTCTGGCTGGGGCGACAGACCGTGGGCCGGGTCCTCGCCCCCTACGAGGGCGAGCGCGAGCCGCTCTGGACCTACCTGCTGGTCATGGCCTGGGCGGCGGGGGCGTGGGTGTTCCCCGCGGCGATCGAGATCGCCCGCGGGGCGCGCCGTCGGGTAGGCGGGGAGGCGCGCCGGCGTGGGCGTCGTGGGGAACGCGCGCCGTACCTCCTGTTCTGGGTCCTGGTCCCGCTGGCGGCCTTCTCGCTCTTCCCGACCAAGCGGGCGAACTACCTGCTGCCGGTCCTGCCTGCGGTGGCGATCGCGGCCGGCGCATGGTGGGCCCGGGCCGGCGAGGGGACGGGAGCGGTGGGCGTATCTCGGGTGGTCGCCGCCGCGACCGCGCTTCTGGGAGCCGGGCTCTTCGTCGCCGGTTCGCTCGTGGACGGGGTGCGCGCGTCGCTGCCCGAGAAGCTCGTCGCGCTCGGCTGGTCGATCGGTCCCGTCTTCGTCCTCGGCGGCGCGGCGGCGTGGCTCGCGGCCGGACGGCGGCGCTTCGATCTCGCCTTCGCCGGCTGCCTCATCCCACTGCTCGGGCTCTACCTGGCCGGCTACACCGCGCTCGCCGACCCGCGGGTCGAGTCCCATTTCAAGATCTCGCGCCCGCTGGCCCGCGCAGCCGCCGCGCACCATACCGGCGAGGAGCCGATCGTCGCCTACCACGCCTGGCCGCGCGCACTGCCCTTCTACCTCGACCGCCGGCTCATCACCGTGACCGGAGCGGGGCGTGAGACCGCCTTCGAGGACGACCCCCGCTGGCGGCGGTACGTCTTCACCGCCGACACCGCATTCTACCGGATGGCGCGCGGCGACCGGAGGGCGCTGTTCGTGATCCCGCGCGGCGAACACGCCCGCATCGAGGCCCGGCTCGGGGCCCCCCTGACCGTGCTGGCCGCCACGCGCCGGGAGCTCCTCGTCACCAACCGGCCATCGCCCTCCGAGCGCGACCGCGTCCCCCGGCCGGTCCCCGCCCTCCGGGCGCCACCGCGCTAGCGGCCGGCGTCCTTCTGCAGCTTCTCGATCTGGTCCATCCGCCCCAGGATCAGGAGCGAGACGTCGTCGCCGATCACGGTCTCGGCGGGCGGGTTCATCCTGCGCGTCGAAGTCAAGTACTCCTTGATCCCGATGACCGTGATCCCGTAACGGTTCCGGAAGTCCACATCGGCCAGAGTCCGGCCCACCAGCACCGAGGAAGGTTCGAACTCGATGATCGAGTAGTCCTCGCCGAGCGGGATGAAGTCGAGCACGTTCGGCTTGCCGAGCGTCTCGGCCAGCGATTCGGCGACCTCGCGCTCGGGGTGGATGACTTTGGTCGCACCGATCAGATCGAGGATCTGCGCGTGGTCGTCGGAGACCGCCTTGACGTAGATGTTGGGAACTCCGAGAGCGCGCGCGTGGAGTGTGGCCAGGACGGAGGGGTCCATGTGCTCATCCCCCAGCGAGATCACCGCGTAGTCCACCGAGCCGATCTCGAGCTCCTCCAGCAGACTTCGATCGGTGACGTCGCCGACGATCGCCTCGGTCACGAACGCACCGGCTCGGTCCACGGCCGCCTTGTCGATATCGAGCGCGAGGATCTCGACCCGCTGCCGGCTCAAGTGGCGCGCGAAGAAGTAGCCGAAGTTGCCCAGACCCATCACCGCGATGCGCAGCATGATCGCTCCTTATCAGCGCCTTCAGCCGACCAGGACGGCCTCTTCGGCGTAGTAATAATCGACGCGCCGGCGGCGGCCCAGGGCGAGGGCCAGCGTCAGCGGACCGAGACGGCCGATGAACATGAGCAGGACGATCACGATCTTGCTCGCCGACTTGAGGCCCGGCGTCTCCCCCATCGACAGGCCGACGGTCCCGAACGCCGAGACCGCCTCGAAGTTCAGCGACAGGAACTCCCCCCGCACCCCCGGGTGCGCCAGATGGCGAAGCTCGGTCCACTGCAGGGCGAACGTCATCCCCATCACCAGCAGCACCGACAGCAGAACGATCGCGATCGCCTCCCCGACGACCGGCTCGGGCACGCTGCGGCGGAATAGCGTGGCGTGCCGCATTCCCCGCGCGCGCGAGCGCAGGACGCCGAACAGGATGGCGACCGTCGAGGTCTTGACCCCGCCCGCCGTCGACCCGGGCGATCCCCCCACGAACATGAGGATCAGGGTCAGCATCAGGGTCGCGTTCGTGAGCTCACCATAGGGAACGGTGTTGAACCCCGCCGTGCGCGGGGTCACCGACTGGAAGAGCGTGATCAGGAGCGCTTCGCTCCGCGGCCGCCCATCGAGAACGTTACGGTACTCGAAGGCGTAGAAGATCGCGGCCGCCCCCGCGATCAGGACGGCGGTCGTGGCAAGGACGACCTTCGAATGGAGCGCCAGCCGCCGTCGGCGCCGGAGCCACGCCTCGACATCGGTGATCACGATGAAGCTGATCCCGCCGAGTACGACGAGCGCCATGATCGTGAGGTTGACGACCCAGGAACCGGCATACGCTTCGAGGTTGGTCGAGAAGAGCGAGAAGCCCGCGTTGCAGAAGCCGGAGACGGCGTGGAACGCTCCCTGCCAGATCCCGCTCGCCAGGCCCGCATCGCGCGCAAAGAATCCCGCCAGGATGACGGCTCCGACGGCCTCGATCGTCAGCGCGTACGTCACGATCCGGATCAGGAGCCCGCGTACCTCCACGCGGGTCAGCTTCCCGTGGCTGCGCGCCAGCACCCCTCGCTGGCTCAGCGAGAGCGGCCGGCCGAAGAGGAGCATGAAGAAGGTCGCGAAGGTCAGCAGCCCCAACCCTCCGACCTGGATCAGGCCGAGGATCACGGCCTGCCCGAAGGGCGACCAGGCGCGGGCGGTATCCAGCGTGATCAGGCCCGTGACGCAGACCGCCGACGTGGCCGTGAACAGCGCGTCGATGACCCCGATCGACCGGCCGCCGGCCCACGAGACCGGCAGCGAAAGAAGCGCCGTACCGACCGCGATCAGCCCCGCGAACGAGCCGATCAGCAAGAGCGCCGGATCGATGCGCCTCACGCGTACCCCAGCTCATCGAGCCGGTCCTCGTCCAATCCGAAGAAATGGCCGACCTCGTGGAGGACCGTGATCCGCACCTCCTCGACGACATCCTCCTCGGACTCCGCCCACTCGAGGAGCGGCCGCCGGTAGATCGTGATCGAGTCGGGCAGGAGCACGTCGTCGTGAACGCGCTCCGTGAGCGGAACGCCTTCGTAGAGCCCGAAGAGCGTGTCCTCGGGATCGTCGGGGTCGTACCCCATCGAGGCGAGGAGCTCCGCGTCCGGCTCCTCGGCGATCACCACGCTGACGTTCTCGAGGTGCTCCTGGAACTGGGGAGGCAGGAGGTCGAGCGCGCGGGCGACCAGCGCCTCGAACCGCCTGGGCGAGACCCTAAGCATGGCGCGCCGCGTACCGCTCCAGGCTCTCCCGGATCTCGGCGCACGCGGCGCTTCTCCCCCGCCATTCGGTGACGAGCGTCTCCTTCTCCTCCAGCTCCTTGTAATGGGTGAAGAAGTGGTGGAGCTCCCGGAGGCGATGCTCGGCCAGGTCCTCCAGGTCCCGGACCTCGTTCCAGCGCGGATCATGGACCGGCGCCGCCAGCACCTTATCGTCCGTCTCGCCCTGGTCCAGCATCCGGAGCATGCCGATCGGTCGCGCCGCAAGGAGCGCCAGCGGCGGCGCGGGCTCCCCGATGACGAGGATATCCAGGGGATCCGCGTCCAGCGCCAGCGTCCGCGGGATGAAGCCGTAGTTGAACGGGTACACGAACGCCGAGAAGAGGGCCCGCGAGAGCCTCAACAGCCCGGTCGGCTTATCGACCTCGTACTTCTGGTTCCCCCCGCGCGGGATCTCCACCAGCGCCGTGACCGTCTCGCCGTCGAAGGCGGGATCGACGCCGTGCCAGGGGTGTGCGATCGGCCTCGTCAGACGCCGGCGCCTCCCGGCGACCGGGCGTTCCCGGGCCCGGCGCTTCCCGACCCGTAGATCCGGTCGGCGTACTGCGCCAGGAAAGGCATGCGCCATATCTCGCCCGAGTACCCCTTGATCAGGCAGATCACCCACAGGACCAGACCACCGATGAACAGCACCACCCAGATCAACAGGGTGATGATCCATCCGAGGATCGGAATCGTCGACAGGACCATCGAGAGCACGCTGAACACGATCCACAGGACGATCCATGCGACGCCGAACACGATCGATTGCGCGGCGTGCCAGCGGACCACCGCCTGCCGCTTCTCGATCAAGTAGAAGATGATGCCGGTGATGGGCGGGACCAGGTACGCCAGCAGGCCCGCAAGCCTGGGGTCCATGCCGGTCGTCTCGCCGGACGTCGAGTGCTCGTTCACGCGCGGCCTCCTTGGATCGAGGTGAAAGGGAATGCCCCCAATATAAAGAGTGCCGGACGGCCGTGGGGAAGCCATGGCTCGAACCACTCTCGTTGTCTATGATGCGCGGCCATGGACGCCCCCCGATCGACCTGGCGCCGGGAGGCGCTGGCCGGCACGACGACGTTTGCGACGATGGCCTACATCATCGTCGTCAACCCCAAGATCCTCGAGGCGGCCGGAATCCCGTTCGGCCCCTCGGTCGTGGCCACGATTCTGAGCGCCGCGTTCGGCACCCTGCTGATGGGGCTCTACGCACGCCGTCCGTTCGCGATCGCGCCCTACATGGGGCAAAACGCGTTCATCGCCTACACCGTCGTCGGCGGTCTCGGCTACCCGTGGCAGACCGCGCTGGGCGCGATCTTCATCGGCGGGATGCTCTTCGTGCTCCTCTCCACGTTCGGGGGCCGGCGCTGGCTGGCCGAGGCGATTCCCGAGAGCCTGAAGATCGCGTTCGCGGTCGGGATCGGGCTCTTCCTCGCCTTCATCGGATTGACCACGGTCGGGATCGTCCTGCCGGGAACCGGCGGGGTGCCGGTACGGGTCGGCGACTTTCATGCCGCCGGAGTGATCCTCGCCGCGGCCGGCTTCGGGTTGATCGTCCTGCTGATGCTGCGGGCCGTCCCCGGGGCGATCCTGATCGGCATCCTGACGACGGCGGCGGCGGCGTTCGCTCTCGGACTCGCTCCTAAGCCGGCCGCGATCGTGAGCCTTCCGCCGAGCCTGGGGCCCGTGTTTCTGGAGCTCGACATCGCCGCGGCGCTCACGTGGGGATTCGCCTCCGTGATCTTGACCATCTTCATCCTCGATCTCGTCGACACGATCGGGACGCTCGTCGGCCTCGCCTACAAGGCCGGGATGCTGGACGAGCGGGGGCGCATGCCGGGGATGGAGAAGGCGCTCCAGTGCGACGCCCTGGCCACCGTGGCCGGCGCGCTCGTTGGGACGACGACGAGCGGGACCTATATCGAGTCGGCGGCCGGGATCGAGGCCGGCGGGCGAACCGGCCTGACGGCGGTCGTCACCGCGCTCTGGTTCCTGGCGGCGCTCTTCTTCGCGCCCATACTCTCCGCCGTGCCCGCGGCCGCCTACGGTCCGGCGCTCGTCGTAGTCGGGATGCTGATGCTGGAGCCGATGGCCCACTTCCGGTTCGACGACCTCGGCGAGGTGGTGCCCGCCTTTCTGACGATCGCGCTCATGAGCTTCACGTACGATCTGGGGATCGGCCTGACGGCGGGATTCCTGTCATGGGTCCTGCTCCGGATCGCGACCGGCCGCGCACGGGAGGTGCCCGGCGGGATGTGGGCGTTAGGCGGGCTGTCGGCTCTCTTCTACATCTTCTACCCGTATTGAGGTCGGCTTCCGCCGGCGATCTCGGCTTCCACCGAGAAAACCGCTTCCGGCGCGGAGACGAAGCGACGCTGGAGGCTGTACGCTTCGCGCTCGAGCGGGATCGCATCGTAGCGGTAGCCGGCGCCTACCCAGCCCGCCAGATAGCTACGGACGAACCCGCCCAGACCCAGAAGCCGGTACTGCGCCACGTGGACGCACTCGTGGAACAGGCAGTCGACCCGCGCCGCCTCCGGCGCCAGGTCCTGGGCCACCAGGATCGTGTCGATGAAGGTGATCCCGTACACGCGATCGAAGTCCAGGGCCAGAGGCGACAGGCGCCCCAGATAGCCGAGGCCGGCGGGGGGCTCGACCCGCGTCACGCGTCTTACCCGCACCGGTTCCAGAGTCGCCGGATCGAAGAAGTGGGCGAGGCGATCGCAGGCGTCGGCGGGCATCGGCTCGGCGTGCGGTCGATGAGTACGCCGCTGGCGTTCGATCCAGCCGGCCGCGCGTCGCGCGAGCCAGCCGCTTTCCACGAGCGGATCGATCAGCCGAATCAGTGGGAGCCGACCTCCACGTCGCGCGCCGCGCGCTCCGCCTCTTCCCGCGCCGCGTCCTTTCGCGCCGCCTCCTGCTGCCTGCGCCACATGGCCGCATAGACGCCCTCGCGGGCCAGGAGATCGACGTGGCGCCCGCGCTCGACGATCCGGCCCGCGTCCAGCACGATGATCTCGTCGGCGTCCACGACCGTCGAGAGCCGGTGGGCGATGACGAGCGTCGTCCGGCCGCGCGCGACCTCGTCGAGGCTCGCCTGGATCTCCTTCTCGGTCTGCGTGTCGAGGGCCGAGGTCGCCTCGTCGAGCATCAGAATCGGCGGATCCTTGAGGATCGTGCGGGCGATCGCGACCCGCTGCTTCTCGCCGCCGGAGAGCTTGAGCCCGCGCTCCCCGACCTTTGTCTCGTAGCGCTCGGGCAGTCCGACGACGAAGTCGTGGATCCGCGCCAGGCGCGCCGCCCGCTCCACCTCGGCGGGGGTCGCATCGGGACGGCCGTAGGCGATGTTGTGGTAGATCGTGTCGTTGAAAAGAACGGTGTCCTGGGGGACGATCCCGATCGCCGCCCGCAGGCTCGCCTGGGTGACCTGCCGTATGTCCTGCCCGTCGATCTCGATCCTCCCCGCGCCGATGTCGTAGTACCGGAAGAGCAGCCGCGAGATCGTAGACTTGCCGGCGCCGCTCGGTCCGACGATCGCGACCCGCTCGCCGGGCGGAACCGTGAACGAGACCCCTTCGAGAATCGTCCGCTCGGGCTGGTAACCGAAGACGACGTCATCGAACGTCACCTGGCCGCGCGGGATTTCGAGCGGGCGGGCGTCCGGGAGGTCCTCCACTTCGATGTCTTCCTCGAGGAGCGCGAACATGCTCTCCATGTCGACGAGCGACTGCTTGATCTGGCGATAGACGAAGCCCAGGAAGTTGAGCGGCTGGTAGAGCTGGATCAGATAGGTGTTGACGAGGACGAAGTCGCCGACGGTCAGGTTACCGGCTGCCACCCCGCGGGCCGCCATCAGCATGACGAAGGTGAGTCCGATCGCGATGATCACCCCCTGGCCGATGTTGAGCAGCGACAGCGTCGTCTTGGACTTCACCGCCGCCTGCTCGTAGTCCTTCAGCGCTCGGTCGAAGCGAGTCGCCTCGTAGGCCTCGTTGTTGAAGTACTTGACGGTCTCGTAGTTGAGCAGCGCGTCGACGACCATGGCGCCGGCCTCGGTATCGGTCTCGTTCATCACGCGCACGAACTTCGTGCGCCACTCGGTGACGACGATCGTGAACGTGATGTAGGCGGCAATCGTAACGAACGTCACGGCGGCGAAGCTCGCCGAGTAGAGGCCCCACAGGACGGCGCATACGAGCGCGATCTCGAGGAGCGTCGGCAGGATGTTGAACAGCATGAACGACAGCAGGAATTCGATCCCGCTGGTGCCTCGCTCGATCACACGGGTGACGCCCCCGGTCCGCCGGTCGAGATGGAAGCGAAGCGACAGACGGTGGAGGTGGCCGAACGTCTCGAGCGCTACCCGGCGGATCGCGCGCTGGCCAACCTTGGCGAAGAGCGCGTCCCGGAGCTCGGAGAAGGCCGCCGACACGACCCGCACGACCCCGTAGCCGAGGATCAGGGCCGCCGGTACGACCACAACCGCCCCCGCGACCTCGGGTGCGAGCGCGTCGACCGCCCGCTTGTAGAGGATCGGGACGTAGACGGTGCCGATCTTGGCGGCCAGGAGGAAGCCGAGCGCCCCGACGACCCGGGCCCTGAGCCCCGTCTCGCCTTTCGGCCAGAGGTACGGGAGGAGAGTGCGGATGACCCTGAGGTCCCGCCGCGTGCTGCCCGCGTCAGGTGCCATGACCCGCTCTTCGATCGGCTGCGTCTATGTGAGCCTCTGCCGCGGCCCGCCACCGCCCTCGGGAGGCACCCAGAAGATGATCTCGTAGGGGTCCCGGATGTCGCACGTCTTGCAGTGGACGCAGTTGGACGGGTTCAGCTTCAGGTCGTCCAGCTCCCACTCGTAGACGTGGGCCGGGCAGAACTGGACGCAGGGGTTGCCGTACTCGATCGTGCACCGCTCGCGGCAGATGTCGGTGTCGAGGACGACCAGGTGGCTCGGCTGGTCCTCGTCGTGCGCGGTCCCGGAATGATAGACGTCGGTCAGCTTGTCGAACGTGAGCGTGCCGTCGTAGGAGGGTGCCCCGGGACGCCCGTCGCTCTCCGGTCCGTGGTGCTGGCCGTAATGCTCGCGCACGGTCTCGTACCCCTCGTGATCCGGCTCGGCGTCGAGCGCGTCCGCCCAGTCACGGCCGCCCAGGAGCCACTGGATCCCGACCCGAGCCATCCCGATCCAGCGCCCTCCGGCCATGACCTGGTGGACGTTCCGCACCTTCTTGAGGTCCTCGCCGATGTACGATTCGCGAACGGCTCGGTCGTAGGGCTCGAGCCCGGCCGCCGACGTGTCGCCCGCGCGGATCGCCACAGCGGCGGTCTCGGCGGCCAGCATGCCGCTCTTCATCGCCAGATGAATCCCCTTGAGCTTCTGGCCGTTCAGGAGTCCGGCCGCGTCGCCGGTGAGGAGCGCGCCGTCGACCACCAGCCTCGGGATCGCGTACCAGCCGCCCTCGGGGATCGCCTTGGCGCCGTACTCGACCATCTCGCCACCTTCCAGGAGCGCCCGAACCTCAGGGTGGGACTTGAACTCCTGGAACTTCCGGTGCGGGTCGAAGAACGGATCGGCCGCGTCCAGCCCTCCCACGTGCCCGACCGAGACGAGACGATCCGGTAGATGGTAGATCCAACCGCCGCCGAACTCGGACGCGCTCAGCGGCCACCCGACCGTATGGATGACGGTCCCCAGCCGGTGGCGGTTGGCCGGCACCCGCCAGATCTCCTTGATACCGGTGGCGTAGGTCTGGGGGTTCGGGCCCTCGAGGCCCAGGCGCTTCACAACTTCCTTTGTAAGATTCCCGCGCACGCCGTCCGCGAGGATCGTCACGCGGGCCCGGATATCGTACCCCGGCTCGTAGTTGGTGCGGGGTTCGCCATTACGGCCGATTCCCTGATCGCGCGTCTGGACGCCGGCCACCCGCTCCCCGTCGTACAGGAGATGATCGGCGGCGAATCCGGCGAAGATGTCGACGCCGCCCAGCTCCTCGAGCCGCTCGGCCATCCAACGGCAGACCTGCGAAAGCGAGACGATCCGCTTGCCTTTGTTGACGAACATCGGCGGGACGATCGGGCTCTTCAGGGCGCGACCCCGGGTCAGGTACCAGAAGCCATCGTCGGTGACCGGGGTCGAGGCGGGAATCCCGTCGAGATCGGCGTCGGGAAGGAGCTCCCCGAGCGCCCGCGGGTCCATCACTCCCCCCGAGACCTGATGGCCGCCGAACGCGGCCGCCTTCTCGAGGAGGAGGACCGACACCTCGTCGGCGCTGCCGGCGAGGAGCTGGGCCAGGCGGATCGCGCACGCGAGGCCGGCCGGCCCGCCGCCGACGATGAGGACATCGACATCCATAGTCTCGCGTTCGACATCGGGCAGGTTCAGCGTGACGAGCGGAAGGTCGATCCGGGCGCTGGCGGGTCGGGGGTCGGTCATCCTACGGCGACGACGGCGCCTTCATCAATGGTCACGCGCAGGTTCATTGTCCCCCTGTCCGCACCTGGTATCTACATTCAAGATACATCGTCGGTAAGGAGTTGGTGTTACAGTATGTTCGGATTTTCGTCGGAGGGAAGGATGAAACAATGAAGCAGCGCCAAATCGGATCGCTCCACGTCTCGGTCGTCGGCCTCGGCTGCAACAACTTCGGCAAGCGCCTGGACGAGAAGGAGAGCGCGGCCGTGGTCGACGCGGCGCTCGAGGCGGGGATCAACCTTCTCGACACCGCCAATATCTACGGTGACGGACGGAGCGAGGAGTTCATCGGCCGCGCGCTCGCGAGTCGCCGTGAACGGGTGGTGATCGCCACCAAGTTCGGCAGCCGCATGAAAGGGGAGGGGAAGGGCGCGAGGCCCGCCTATATCCGGAAAGCGATCGAGACGAGTCTGCGTCGGCTCGGCACCGATCGCATCGACCTCTACCAGCTTCACGAGCCCGATTCCACGGTGCCGATCGAGGAAACTCTCGGGGCGCTCGCCGAGCTCGTTGAGGCCGGGACGGTGCGCGAGATCGGCTGCTCGAACTTCACGGTGGATCAGATCCGTGCGGCCGATGCCGCCGCGCGCGAAGGCGCCGCGCGGTTCGCGAGCGTCCAGAACGAGTACAGCCTCATGCACCGTGAGCCGGAAGCAGGCGTCCTCGCCGAGTGCGAGCGGCTGGGGCTCGCCTTCCTTCCCTACTTTCCGCTGGCGAGCGGCCTCCTAACGGGGAAGTATCGCCGGGGCCGGCCCGCCCCCGACGGGACTCGCCTCGCGGAGAAGCGCTTCGCGAACGAGCTCAGCGATCGGAATCTCGCGACCGTGGAGGATCTCATCCGGTTTGCCGAGGCGCGCGGCCGCACGATCCTGGAGCTGGCCATCTCCTGGCTGCTCGCGCGTCCGGTCGTGGCCTCGGTCATCTCGGGCGCGACCTCACCCCGGCAGGTCGAGGCGAACGCCAGAGCCGCAGAGTGGGAGCTGACCGAGGAGGAACTCGACGAGATCGACGCCATCGGCACAGCGGCGGGGCGGTGAACCTCCCGGTGATCAGGACCGCGGCTAGCCGCCGTGGCGCGCGAAAGCGCGTGCCGAACGATCAACTGCGTATCATCTTCTCGCCGGAAAGAAATCAGCCACCGGAAAGGAGTCGGGCATGACACACGGGGTAGCGATCCTGGGCTTTTCCCTGGCGATCCTGGCGGTCCTCGCCGCCGCCCTGTCCGGCTTGGGCACGCGTTGGGGCTGGTGGGATTTCCGCGCCGGTTTCGGCGTCCTCCAGTGGGCTGTCTACGGCTCGCTGCTCGCCGCGGCCGTGTGCCTGCTCGGCGCGATCCTGACCCGGCCGGGAAGCGGCAGAGGCGGTCTCGTGCTCGCGGCACTCGGGCTCGGGATCGCGCTCGTCACCGCCTACGTGCCCTGGCAGTGGCGGCGGACGGCCGAGACCGTTCCGCCGATCCACGACATCACGACCGACCTCGAGAACCCGCCCGTCTTCCAGGCGATCCTACCGCTCCGCGCGGACGCGCCCAATCCGTCCGAATACGGCGGTGACTCGATCGCCGTGCAGCAGCGGGAGGGGTATCCCGACCTCGGACCTCTCGTTCTCGAGGCGCCGCCTGATCAGGCGTTCGACCGCGCTTTGGAGGCCGCGCGCGGAATGAGGTGGGAGATCGTCGCCGCCGAGCCCGCGGAGGGCCGGATCGAGGCGACCGATACGACGTTCTGGTACGGCTTCAAGGACGATGTCGTCGTCCGCGTGACCCCGGCCGACGGCGGCAGCCGGATCGACGTCCGCTCCGTCTCACGCGTGGGTCGGAGCGATGTGGGGACGAACGCCAAACGGATCCGGGAGTACCTGAATGCACTGCCCGCTCAATGATCCCCTCCGCGAGGACAGGGCTCCCTCTCCGCCGCGCGAGAGCGCGTAGATGATCCCCTACTTTTCCGGGTGCGCCGGCGGGGTACCGGCTGGAGCACCGGCCCAACGGGTCGTCGCCCCGCGCCAGCCGTGCCGCTGGACCGCGGCGACCCGCGCCCTGGCCCACACGATCCCGTCGTCCATGAGCGAGTAGATGACGGGGATCACCAGCAAGGTCAGGAAGGTCGAGGTCGTGAGCCCGCCGATCACCGCGATCGCCATCGGCTGCCTCAGCTCCGCCCCCTCGGAGAGCCCGAGCGCGATCGGCATGACCCCGAAGATGATCGTCAGGGAGGTCATGAGGATGGGCCGCAGCCGCACAGGGCCCGCCTCCTTCAAAGCCGCCTCGCGCGCCAGGCCCCGCCCGCGCAATGTGCTCGTGTAGTCGACCAGCAGGATCGAGTTCTTGACGACCAGGCCGATCAACAGGATCAGCCCGATGAACGAGTAGAGGTTCAGCGACTGGCCCGTCACGAGGAGCAAGCCCAGGGCGCCGATCGAGGCCAGCGGCACCGCGCCCATGATCGTGAACGGGTGGACGAGCGATTCGAACTGGCTTGCCAGAAGCATGTACGTGATGATGGCCGCGAGCCCCAGGGCGAAGAGCAGCGCCGCGAACGTCTGCTGGAAGGTCTCCGAGGCGCCCGCCACCGCGGTGGCGTAGCCATCCGGCAGGACCTCCTCCGCCACGCGATCGGCCGTCGCCACCGCCTCGCCCAGCGAGGCCCCCTGGAGGTTGGCGAGGATCGTGATCGCGCGCTGGCGGTCGCGCCGGTTGATGACGTTGATCCCCGTCCCCTCCTCGAGCGCGACGACGTTGTCGAGCCGCACGAGCCCGCCCTCCGCCGTCCGCGTCGAAAGCTGCAGGATGTCGGCCGGCTGAAGGCGCTGGTCCTCCTCGACCCGCACCCGCACATCGTACCGGTTGCCACCCTCCTTGTAGATCGTCGCCTCCTGCGACCCGATCAAGACGTTGATGACGCCCGCGACCTGCGCCACGTCGAGCCCCAGCGCGGCCGCCTTGTCGCGGTCGACCTCCACCCGCACCTCGGGCTTCTGGAGCCGCATGTCGGTCCTCAGGTCGGTGATTCCGGGGATGTCTTCCCTGAGGCGCGCCATCAGCGTCTCGCTGTAGTCCCGGAGCCCCTCGAGCTCGGGTCCGGTGATCACGAACTGGAAGGGCTCCGAGCTGCCGCCGCCCGAGAACGCGCTCCCCAGGGTCGAGACGTACGCCTGGATGCCGGGAAAGGCGTTCAAGCGACCACGCAACTCGTTCATGATCTCGGCCTGCGAGCGGTCGCGCTCGCCGGCCGGCTTCAGGCGCACGAACATGAATCCCTGGTTGACGGGGCCGAACAGGCCGACCGCCGAGAAGAGGCCGTCGATCTCCGGGACGTTCAGAAGCACCGCCTCGAGCTCCTTCTGCTTGGTATCCGTGTAGTGGACCGACGACGACGTCGGCGTCTCGGACGCCACGACGAACGCCGACTCGTCCACCTCGGGGGTCAGCTCCTTGGGCACCAGGACGAAGAGCACGATCCCGACCAGCGAGACGGCGACGGCCAAACCGATCGTCTTCCAGCGGTTCGCGAGCGCCCAGTCGAGCCCCTGGCGGTAACGGCGGTCGGTCCAGTCGAGCAACTCGCCGATCTTCGCGAATAGCCTGTTCTTTCGACGCTCCTCGTGTCTGAGGAAGCGCGAGCAGAGCATGGGGGTCAGGGTCAGCGCCACGAAGAGCGAGAGGAGGATCGCGATCGCCACCGTCATGCCGAACTGATACAGGAAGCGTCCTACGATCCCCTCCATGAACGCGACCGGGAGAAAGACGGCGGCCAGCGAGAACGTCGTCGCGACGACCGCCAGCGCGATCTCGTCGGTGCCGAACGCGGCCGCCTCGCGCGGCGGCTTCCCGAGCTCCAGGTTGCGATAGATGTTCTCGAGGACGACGATCGCGTCATCGATCACGACGCCGACCGCCAGCGCCAGGGCGAGCACGGTCATCGTATTGAGGGTGAACCCGAAGAAGCTCATGAACGCGAACGTGCCGAGGAGCGAGGTCGGGAGCGCCAACCCGATGATGAGGGTCGAGCGCCACGAGCGCAGGAAGATGAGCACGATGACGACCGCGAAGAAGGCGCCATAGAGAAGGTCCATCTGGGCGTCGGCGATCGAGCGCTCGATGTACTCGGAACCGTCGTACGCCATGCGGGAGGACATGCCCGCCGGGAACGAGGGCTCGAGCTCGGCCAGCCGCTCCTTCACGCCCTCGGCGACCTCGACGGCGTTGGCACCCGAGCGGGGCGCGATCCCGAGCCCCAGCGCCACCTGCCCGTTGTAGCGCGCGAACCCTCGCGCGGGCTCGATCCCGTCCTCGACCCGCGCCACGTCGGACAGCCGGATCGGCGCGCCCTCGCGCACCGCGAGGATGATCCGGCCGAACGCTTCGACGGTCGGCACCTCGCCCTGGATCTTGACGACCGTCTCGCGCGCGCCCGATTCGAGGGCGCCGCCCGGCACCTCGACGTTCTGGTCCTGCAAGGCAACAACGAGCTCGCCGGCGGTCAGGTCGTACGCCTCCAGCCGCTCGCGGTCGACCCAGATCCGGATCTCCCGCTCCTGGTAGCCGCCCAGGAAGATGTTGCCGACACCGTCGACCGTCTGGAGGCGCGGCCGCAGGGTCCAGCGCGCGTATTCGCCGATGGCACGGGCGTCGGGTCCCATGAGCGCGATCCACATGTTGGGCTGGGCGCTGATGTCGAGCTTGGATACCGCCGGCGGCTCGGCGTCGAGCGGCAGCTCCGCCTCGGCGATCGCGACCTTGTCGCGCACGTCCTGTGCGGCCAGATCGATGTCGCGGTCGAGCTCGAACTCGACCGAGATCTGCGATATGCCGAGGGACGACGTCGACGTGATGTGCTTGATGCCTTCGATCGACGACAGCTCGTTCTCGATGACGTCGGTGACGGCGGACTCGACGACCTCCGGGCTCGCGCCCGGCAGCACCGTCACGACCGAGACGGTCGGAAAATCGACGTTCGGGAACTGGTTGATGCCGAGCGCGCGATAGGCCAGGAATCCGAAGAGGACCAGGGCCGACATCGCCATGATCGTGAAGATCGGCCGGCGGATGGCGGTATCGGAGGCGAACATGATCTATCGCTCCTCCCGCGCCGGTGGGCTGCCGGGGCCCTCGCGCCGCAGCCGGTCGCCGCGCGCCGCTATTCGCACGAGGCCGCCGTCCTGGACCTGGTGCTGGCCGGCCGTGATCACCGCCTCGCCCGGACGGATGCCCTTCACGATCTCGATCACGCCGTCCATGCGGCTGCCGATCTCGACCTCGCGCCGGTGCGCCGTGGAGTCCTCCACGACGAAGATGTAGTTCTGCTCCCCTTCGGTGTATAGGGCGGCCTCGGGGACGACAGGAGCGTTCTCGTGAACCGACATCGTGAGCTGGACGTCGGCGAACGCGCCCGGCACGGCCCCTCGGTCGGGGTTGGTGTAGGCCGCCGTGACCTCGAACGTGCGCGTAGCCCGATCGATTTCGGGGCTCACGTAATCGACCTCCGCGATCCGCCTGGCGACGGTGTCGGCGCGCACCCGGAACGTGACCCGGTCGCCGGCCTCGATCCGGCCGGCGTAGATCTCCGGAATGGCGAACCGGATCTTGACCGGCTGGTCGTCAACCAGGTCAAAAAGGGGCTGCTGCGAATCCACGTACTCGCCGAGCTGGACGTGCCGCTTGCCGACCGTGCCCGCGAAGGGGGCCCGCACGGTCGCCTTGGAGAGATCCCACTGCGCGGTGCTGACGCCGGCCCGGGCTTGCTGTACCGCCGCGCGGCCGCTCTCGACCCGGGCCGCGATATCATCGACCGTCGCCTGGTCGACCGCGCCTGCCGCCAGGAGCTTGCTGTATCGCTCGAGCAGCTTCTCGTCGTTCTCGAGCGTGGCGCGAGCGCGGGCGAGGTCGGCCACCGCCGACTGGGCCGCGAACGCGTAGGGCGAGGGTGCGAGCTGGATGACCGGTGCGCCCGCCGCCACCCGGCTCCCCTCGTCCCGGATGATGCGCGACACCTGGCCCTCCACTTCGGCGGCGACCGCGGCCTGGTTGTCGGCCTCGACCGTCCCGGCCGCCGTCACCACATCGGGGACGTCCATGGCGCGCACGTTCACGGTATCCACCATCGTGGCCTGCGGCATGCCGCCCTCGGCATTGCCGCCGCATGCCGCCGCGAGCATCGCGATGAAAACGGGAGCCGCCGCGGCCAACCCGAACCGTATCCTCAGAAGAGCCAACTCAGTCGTCCTTCCCATCGCAGGTTCTGAACCGTATCGGTATCTCGATCCTCGCCGTCGAACGGGTTCGCCAGGCGAAGGTTGGCCGCCGAGACTTCGGCGCGCGCCTCCCACCTCTCCAGCACCCGCGCCAGCACGCCGCCTCCGTACGTGAACTGCGATTGGGACCGGGTCGGCAGGTCGCGCTCCCCCTCGCTGCTCGGATTCGAAACCAGCGAACCTACTCCGGCGAGCGCGTACGGCAGGACGCCGATCGCCCGGAAAGCGCCGAAGTCGGGCCCGGCGAGGACCTGCAAATCGATCACGTAGAGGTCCGTGTCGACGGGTCCGTCGGCCGCCAGATGGGTCACCCCGGCGCCCAACCCGGCTCGTCCCCGCACGCCGCGCCAGAGCTGGCGCTCGATCGTGAGGCTAGCGAGCACGAGATCGTCGTAGGGCGCCTCTTCGTCCCATCGATAGGACCCCAGGCCGAGCCCGATAGCGTAGGGGTGGTCGGTGGAGACAATCCCCCCCGCTGGCGGTACCGCGGCCCCCTGGGCCGATCCATCGGCCGGCGCGGCCTGACCACGAATCGAGTCGACTGCGAGGAGGAGGGCCAGGCTCACGACCACGACCGCCCGCACCGGCGTGAAGGCGGCGCGCACCCTCACCGCTCCCCCGTGGCGTTCAACAGCCGCGCGCGCGCCACCATGTGATCGAAGAGCGCCTGTGCCGCGTTGAGCTGCGCCTCGACCACGCTCTGCTCGGCTTCGTCGAGCTCGAGCTGGGTCGAGAGGCCGTTCCGGAATCGGACCCGCGCGATCTCGTAGGCGCGCCGCGCCTGCTCCTCGGTCGCGCGCGTGGCTTCGACCGCTCGATCCGCCGCCTGGACCGACTGCCAGGCGTCCAGCACGCCGAGCTGGACGTCCCGCTCGAGCGCCCGATACCGCTCGATCGCGGCGACGTGGTCGGCCCGCGCTCGCAGCGCCTGTCCCTGGGTACGCCGGCCGTCGAAGATCGGGATATCCAGCGACAGGGCGGCCGAAGTCGACTGGCTGAAGTCGCGGTCCTCGGGGACGAAATCCTCGGAAGACGAGCGCCGCGCCAGGTCGAGCTGGAGCGAGAGCGAGGGGTACGCCTCGGCGCGCGCGACGTTTACGAGCTCCTCGCTGAGCTCGACCGTCCGGGCCTGGGCCTCGAGATCGTCGCGACGGTCGAGCGCGCGCGCGACGGCCTGCTCGAGCTCCAGCGTCACCGGGTCGAAGGCGAGGCTGTCGGTCAGCGCGACTTCCGCCTCGAGCGGAATGCCGGTCACCCTCTTGAGCGCGTTGATCGAAAGGTTGAGCGCGTTCTCGGCGCGGATCAGGGCCGGGCGTTCGTTCTCCAGGTCCACCCGCGCGGTCAGTTGATCGAACTCCGATGCCGTACCGACGTCGAGGAAGAGCTCGACCTGTTGGAGGCGCTCCCCGGCGAGCTGGACCGCGCCCCGGCGGGCCTCTACGACCGCCCGCGACCGCAGCACCTCGTAGTACGCCTCGCGGGTCCGGAGCGCCACGTCGGAGAGCGCCCGCGCATAGATCGCCTCGCTCGCCGCCTCGCCGTGCCGGGCGGCCGAGACCGCCGCGCCCAGTCTGCGATCAAAGATCGGTTGCTCGACCGAAAGCACGAACGCGTGCTCGTTCTGCTCGCCGATCGAGATCTGCTGGGTCACCCCGCCCTGGTTGAAGAAGATGACCGGCCGTTGGAGGTTCCGGACGAGACGGTAGGAGCCGTCGACCGACGGCAGCGCGTCGGCGAACACCTCCTTCACCTGGCCCCGCGTGCGGTCGACCTGCGCGCGCGCGATACGCGCCTCCTCGTTCGATTCCAGCGCCCGCTCGACCGCGTCCGCGACCGACAGGCTGATCTCCGCCCGCTGTTCGCCAGCCGCCGTCTGCTGCGACATGGCCGCCGCCGGCTGCAGAATGGTCCAGGCCAGGATCGCCAGCCCGATCGTCAGCACTCTCATCGCATCCCTCTTTCCCATCCTCATGATCCTCATGCCACCGTACGCATGGCGGCCCGTCGGGTTTCGTCGGCGCCGGGGTTGAATAAACGCGGTGGCCGCGTCGTCTCTTTTATCGAATGCCAGGGCGTCCACAGCCTGGCCGATTCCCGGGAGCCCCCCTTCCGGGGATCATCGGCGGTCTCTGTTTGACCCGGCAGGGACCGCATCCGGCGGCCCGTCCATGCGGCGGGCCGCCTTCTTTTGGCCCCCGCCTTTCGGCCCCGCCGGTCAGCACGACCCGGCGTCCGACGAGAGCCGTCCGATCAGCCGGCCCAGGCGCTCCTGTAGCTCGGCTCGCTCGGCCTTCGTCAGCCCCTCGACGAGATCTCCCTCGACGGTCTCCCAGAGGGCGAAGAGGCGCGGAACGAGCTCTTCCCCCTTCGGAGTGAGGCGGACGAGGTGGGCGCGCCGATCCGATGGGCTCGGCTCGCGATGCGCGAGATCCTCTCGCTCCATGACGTCGAGGGTGCTCACCAGCGTGGACGGCTCGACGTCCGTGTGCGACGCGAGTCCCTGCTGGGTCAGGGGACCGTGCAGATGGAGCATGACGATCGACTTGGCCTGGGATGGCGTGAGGCCCAGACCGGCCCGCGCAAGAGCCGCCTCGAGTCTGCGTCGCAAAAGCTGCCCCAGGCAGAGGATGGCGGGGCCGAGCTTGCCTTCCAGCTGGGAGTTGGCCCACCGCCCGCAGGGGTCGCCCGTTTCGTTAGAGATCGAATTTTCGTTAGAGATCAAATTCATGGTATACTAATAATATGATATCGGATAGTACGCCGTCAAGGAGGTAAGGGGGAAACACGCGGGCCGCGAAGTTCCAGGCGGCGATATTTCACCGCGTGTACCGGGATCATCTCGTCTTCGACGGGCACATGGACACGCCGCTCCGGATCATCGACGAGGGGCTGGATCTCGGGGTGCGGCATCCCGATGGCCACGCCGACCTGCCGCGGATGCGGGAAGGGGGTCTCGACGCGGTCTTCCTGGCGGCGTGGGTCGACCCCGCCTATGCGCCCGACCGGGCGATGGCTCGAGCGGAGGCGCTCGTCGCCGCGATCCGCGGAGCGGCCGAGGCCCATTCCGACCGGGCCGGCTTCGCGACCTCCGCGACCGACGTTCGGCGGCTCGCGGCCGACTCCCGAATCGCCTTCCTGGCCGGGGTCGAGAACGGCGACGCGCTCGAGGGTCAGGTCGGGAACGCGGCGCGGCTCCACGCCCTCGGCGCCCGTTACCTGACCCTCACCTGGATGAACTCGAACGCGTTCGCGGACGCGGCCGGCGGCGAAGCGCTCCACGGCGGCCTCTCGGACGCAGGGCGCGAGCTCGTCGCCGAGATGAACCGGCTCGGGATGCTGATCGACCTCTCCCACGCCGCGCCGAGCACCTTCTGGATGGTGCTGGAGGCGACCGCCGATCCCGTCGTCGTCAGCCACTCCGCCACCGAGGTGCGCGGCGGCCATTTCCGGAACCTCTCCGACGACCAGCTCCGCGGGATCGCCGCGAACGGCGGCCTGATCGGGATCAACTTCTTCGCCCGCTACCTGGCACCCGGAAGCGACACCATCCCAAACTGGGCCGTGATCGTCGATCACATCGAGCGGGTGATCGAGGTCGCGGGCATCGACCACGCCGCGCTGGGGTCCGATTTCGACGGATTCCCGACGCTGCCCGAGGGACTCCGCGGCGTCGAAGATCTACCCAGGATCGCCGCCGAACTCGAGCGCCGCGGCTATGCTGGGGGTGACCTCGGGAAAGTTCTCGGCGGCAACTGGCTGCGGCTCCTCGAGACGGTCGTCGATGAAGCAGCCAGGTAAGCCCGCGCCGCACGCGAGAGGATCTCGGCGCCGATCGGAAGCGCGGCTTCGTCGATGTCGAAGCGCGGACTGTGGTGGGGGGCGGTGATCCCCTTCGCGGGGTTGGCCGCGCCAACGAAGAAGAAGCACCCGGGCACGGCCTGGAGGAAGTACGACATGTCCTCGGCGCCCATCGTGCGGACATCCTGGAAGACGTTCTCCTTGCCGACGACCGCCGCCGCCTCGTGAGCCACGAGAGCGGCCATCGCCGGATCGTTGACCGTGGGCGGGTAATGGGGCGTCCACTCGAGCGCCGCCCCGGCGCCCATTCCCCTGGCAATTCCGTCTGCGAGCGACTCGATCCGCCCGCGCAACCGGTCGAGGAGCCGATCGTCGAAGGCTCGCACCGTACCCTCCAGGACCGCCCGGGCGGCGATCACGTTGAACGTCGTCCCGCCGTGGATCGAGCCCACCGATACGACGGCTGGCTCGAGCGGGTTCGTCTCGCGGCTGATGAGAGTCTGGAGCGCGACGACGATGTGGCTCGCGACCACCACCGAGTCGACCGCCTGATGGGGAAGTGCGGCGTGGCCCCCGCTGCCTGCGATCGTCAGGCGGAACTCGGAGGCCCCGGCCATCAGCGGTCCGGGGTTGAGCCCCACCGTCCCGACCGGGAGGTTGGTCCATAGATGGAGCCCAAGGGCGGCGTCGACGGGCGGATCGGCGAGCACCCCGGCGGCGATCATCGGCTGGGCCCCACCCGGCTTCTCCTCCGCCGGCTGGAAGGCTAGGACGACGTTTCCCGGCGGTGGATCCTCCGCCAAGAGCCGAGCGACCCCGAGCAGGATGGCGGTGTGGCCGTCGTGCCCGCAGGCGTGCATGCGCCCCTTCACCGTAGACCGGTAATCGTGCTCGTTCTCCTCGTCGATCGGGAGCGCGTCCATGTCGGCCCGTAGGAGCACCGTGCGGGTCGGTCCGCCGTCCAACCGGGACTCGTTTCGAAGAATGCCGGCGACCCCCGTGCCGGCGATCCTTGTGCGGACCTCGATTCCGAGGTCCCGCAGGTGGCCGGCCACGATCTCCGCCGTACGGATCTCCTCGAAGCCGAGCTCCGGATGCCGGTGGAGGTCGCGGCGAATGGCCACGATCTCCGGCTCCAGCGCCGCGGCTCGTTCGCTCACGGCGATCGGTCCCGGCGCTCGCTCGCGGGCCTGCATCCTTTCCGGTCCTCCGGTGTAGATTGGCCAGAACCGCGCCCCGTCCAGAAACGGTGAATATGGCCCAGCCCAATACCCGGCGCCTCATCGGCGGGGCGCTCCTCATGCTCCCGCTGCTCCTCGTTCTTCTCCTCGTCGGCCTGGCCGCTTACGTCGTCGTGCTCGAGCGGCGGGTCACCGCCAAGTGGGAGGGCCGGAAGTGGAACGTCCCCTCCAAGGTGTACTCCGACGCGTTCCTGCTCTTCTCCGGCAAGCGCTTGAGCGCGAGGGCGTTCGAGGCGCGACTCGAGAGGCTGGGCTACCTGGAGCAGGTGGGGGGCGTCGATGAGGTCGGCGAGTACGCCGGCGACGAGGGCACCTGGCTCGTCTACCTCCATGCGTTCACCTACCCCGATGGCCACAACCCTGCGTTTCCGATCCGGGTCGAGACCGCGGGGGGCGTCGTGCAGGAGCTGTCCCATGCGCGGACCGGCGAGGAGCTGGCGAGCGCCGCGCTCGAGCCCGAGGTGATCGGGGTCATCTTCGATCAGCACATGGAGGACCGGACGCCCGTCGACCTCGAGGAGATCCCCAGGTACGTCGTCGAGGCGATCCTGGCGGTCGAGGACGCCCGGTTCTACTACCACCTCGGGATCGATCCGGTACGCATGGTCGGCGCCGCGATCGCCAATCTACGGGCCGGCGGAACGGTCCAGGGAGGCTCGACGATCACCCAGCAGCTCGTCAAGAACTATTACCTGACCGCCGACCGGACCTACCGCCGCAAGTTCACCGAGGGGTTGATGGCCGCGATCCTCGAGATCAAGTATCCGAAGGAGGCGATCCTCGAAGCGTACCTCAACGAGATCTATTTCGGTCAGCGCGGCTCATCGTCGATCATGGGGATCGAGGAGGCCGCGCGGTTCTATTTCGGCAAGTCGGTGCGCGAGATCGATCTATCCCAGGCAGCGCTACTGGCCGGCTTGATTCGCGATCCCGGCGGTTACAATCCGCACCGCCAGCCCGAGCGGGCGCTGGAGAGGCGAGACCTCGTTCTCCGCCTGATGCACGACCAGGACCGGCTGACTGACGACCAGCACGCACGCGCCAGGAACGAGCGCCTCCTCGTGCGCGGCGCGGAGCCGCATTTCAACGACGCACCGTACTTCGTCGATTACGTGCTCCGCGAGCTGGCCGAGCGCTATCCGCGAAGCCTTCTGGAAAGCCAGGGGCTTCGGATCTTCACGACCCTCGATATGGAGCTTCAGGTCGCGGCCCAGCAGGCGCTGGTCGAGGGGCTCGAGCACCTCGAGGAAGGCTATCCGCGGCTCGAGAAGCGGGCCGGCGAGCTGGAGGGCGCCGTAGTGGTCATCGATCCGCAGACCGGGTTCGTGCGGGCGATGATCGGCGGGCGCGACTACCAGACGTCGCAGTTCAACCGCGCCGAGCAGGCCGAGCGGCAGCCCGGCTCGACGTTCAAGCCGTTCGTCTACCTGACCGCCTTCCTGACACCCGGCCGCTGGAACCCCGCGACGACGATCGAGGACGTCCCGTTCGAGGTCGTTTCCGGGGGCGAAGTGTGGGCGCCGGACAACTACGACGACACCTATCACGGCAGCGTCACGCTGCGCAACGCGCTCGCCAACTCGATGAATGTCGCCACCAGCCGGCTGGCGCTGGAGGTGGGCCTGAACCGGGTCACGCGGACGGCGCACGAGGCGGGGATCGAAGGCCGGCTGAGGCCGCTGCCTTCGCTCGCGCTCGGGGCCTTCGAGGTGACCCCGCTCGATCTCGCGTCGGCCTATGCCACGCTCGCCAACGGCGGGATCCGGACCGAGCCGCTGTCGATCCTGTCGGCGGTCGATGACGAGGGGCACGTCGTCCAGCGCCAGGAGGTCGAGATGGAGCGCGTGCTGCCGGCCGACGCGGTCTACCTCGTCAACCACATGCTGCAGGATGTCTTCGACCGGGGCACCGCCCGCCGGGCGCGCCCTCTCGGCTACGGCGGTCGCGCGGCCGGCAAGACGGGCACCACCAACTCGACCCGCGACGCATGGTTCGTGGGCTACACGACGGAGATCGTGGCGCTGGTCTGGGTCGGCTACGACGACAACGAGCCGATCGGGCTCCATGGCGACCGCGGTGCGCTCCCGATCTGGGTCGAGTTCATGAAGCGCTCGGGCTACGGCGACCGGAGCCCCGAGTTCCCCGCCCCGCGAAACATCGTGCTCGTCGAGGTCGATCCCGAGACGGGCGAGCTGGCGGCGCCCGGCTGTCCGGTCACACGCTACGAGGTCTTCGTCGCCGGCACCGAGCCCATGGTCGAGTGCCGCCTCCATGGCCCGGTCGCGGACGACGGGTGGTGGATCTTCTGATGGGCAGTTCGACCGGGCCGAAGGTCCGGCTGCTCTGTGCCCTGGTCGCCCTGGGAGTCGGGCTCGCGGCGTGCGCGCACGGGGAGGAGAGGGAGACGCTCGGCGACGGTTCGGGCCGCACCACGGTCGATGCCGTTGAGGGAGGCACTGCCCGCTCCGGGTCGGCCGCCGGCGGGCCCGCGCGCGAGATCTCGACCGACCGCGCTATGGCCACCGATCCCGGCGCCGGGACGCCCGCCCGCGAGGCGAGCCGACGGGTCGTCGAGGAGGGCAAGGGGTACCTGATCGCGGGCCAGCCGCAGGAGGCCGCACGGCGCTTCGAGCGCGCCACCCGCATCGATCCGACCAACGGCTTCGCGTACTATTATCTTGGGCGGGCGCGCGCCGAGTCCGGCGACCGCGTGGGGGCGGCCGGCGTCGCCCAGAAGGCCGAGGCGCTCCTCGGTCCCTACCCCGAGTGGCGCGAGCGGGCAGCCCGGCTCGCCGCTTCGCTCGGGGCCCGCTGACCCGCCACAGCGAGGGGAGCGGACCCGATCGACTGGAGCGCCGCCCGCCAACGGATGGTGCACCGCCAGGTCCTCGGCCGCGGAGTCACGGACCCGGCTGTGACGGCCGCGATGGGGAGCGTCCCCCGGCACGAGTTCGTCCCCCCCGAGTACATCGACCTCGCGTATGACGATCGGCCGCTGCCGATCGGCTACGGACAGACGATCAGCCAGCCCTACATCGTCGGCTACATGACCGCCGCGCTCGAGGTCGGCCCCGACGACCGGGTGCTCGAGGTAGGGACAGGCTCGGGATACCAGACCGCCGTCCTCTCCGAGATCGTGCGGCTCGTGTTCTCGGTCGAGATCGTTCCCGAGCTCGCCCGCCGGGCCGGCCGGACGCTGAGGGAGCTGGGATACAGAAACGCCCGTGTGATCGCCGGCGACGGCCACGACGGCTGGCCCCGGGCGGCGCCGTTCCAGGGGATCGTGCTGACCGCCGCGCCGCCGGCGATCCCGATTGCGATGTTCGAGCAACTGGCCGAAGGCGGTCGCCTGGTGGCCCCCGTCGGGCAGGGCGAAGAGCAGCGGATCGTCCGCTGGCGCTACGCGCCGGAAGGGGTCCGCTACGAGGAGCTGATCGCGGTCCGCTTCGTGCCGATGACGGGAGGCGGACCGCTCGAGCGGTGAGCCGCAGCGCGGACTGTTCGCGGACATGAGGCCCCGGCCCGGAGGCCTGGGCCTCGCGATGCTGCCGGTCGCCGCCGTCGGGCTGGCCGCGGCGATCCTGGGGCTCATCCTCGGCGGAGCAGACCCGCGCATCGTCCCGGTCGACCCCTACGCCCACTTCGAGGACGGCTTCCGCGATCGGGCAGCCTCCTACGCGGGTCTCAAGTACTCGTATTGGGCCGCGGCCACCGTCCTGCGCTGGGGAACGCTCGCGGCCCTGATCCTCCTGGGTGGAGGGTTCGCGCTGGCGTCCCGCGCGCGGCGGCTCGCCCGCGACCGGCGGCACCTCGCCGCCTTCGGCGCCGCCCTCCTCCTCTTCCTCCTCCTCGATGTCATCGCCCTGCCGCTCTCCTTCGCCAGCGGCTATCGGGCCGAGCAGACCTTCGGCCTCTCGACCCAGTCGGCAGGCGGCTGGGCGCTCGACTGGCTCAAGCGGAATGGCTTCTGGGCGGTCGTCTACGCCGCGCTCGCGACCGGCTTCCTGGCCTGCCTTCGGCGGTGGCCGCGGTACGGCTGGCTGGCGGCCGGTGCGGGCGGCGCGCTGGTTGCGATCCTGGGGACGTTCGCCGCCCCGCGGGTGATCGATCCTCTGTTCCATGATTTCACACCGCTCGCCGACCCGGGACTTGAGCGCGAGATCGTCGCGCTCGGCGAGCGCGCTGGGCTCGACATCGGGCGCGTCCGGGTCATGGACGCGAGCCGCCGGACACGGCGCCTGAACGCCTACGTGACGGGTCTCGGCGCCACCCGCCAGGTCGTCCTGTACGACAACCTGCTCGCGAAAGCCCCACCCGGCGAGGTCCGACTCGTCGTCGCCCACGAGGTCGGGCACGCCGCGGAAGGGCACGTGCGGCGGGGGCTTCTGTGGTCGATCCCCGGGATACTGATCGGCGCGTGGGCGCTGGCCGCGCTCGCCCGCCGCCGCGCCGCGCGGGACCAACGACTGGACGGCCCCGGTGACCCTGCCGGCCTGCCGCTATTGTGGCTCGCGACCTCGGTCCTCCTCTTGCTGTCGAGCCCGCTGTCCTCTGTCCTTTCCCGCGAAATGGAGGCCGAGGCCGACTGGATCTCGCTCGAGGTGACCGGCGATCCGGATACTTTCGTCGCCGTAACCGAGCGTTTGGCCCGCACCAATCTCTCCCCCGTCACGCCTCCTGGATGGATCGTCCGCTGGTTCTACAGCCATCCGCCGGTGCTCGATCGGATCGGGATGGCGGAGTACTGGCGGAGCGCAACTGACCGCTGATCGGTGGCCAGGGTCGATCGGTGGCCTCATATTGCGAACATCTCCGTTGGCTGCATGGCGCCCTCACAAACCCGCACGAACTCAGCGACGGGAGTCGATCATGACACTCCGTGGTTTTCTCTCTTTCCTTCCGACGCTCACCATCTTTCTGGTTGTCACCGGATCGGCGGTGGCGCAATCCGATGATGCTGGACCCGCGGACGCCGCCACCGACATCCCGTACGGGAAGTTCGTGCTCGACAACGGCCTGACTCTGATCGTCCACGAGGACCACAAGGCGCCGATCGTCGCGGTCAACGTGTGGTACCACGTCGGATCGAAGAACGAGAAGCCGGGCAAGACCGGCTTCGCCCACCTCTTCGAGCACCTCATGTTCAACGGCAGCGAGAACTTCGACGACGACTACTTCCAGCCGTTCGAGAGGGTCGGCGCAACCGACATGAACGGCACGACGAACCCCGACCGGACGAACTACTTCCAGAATGTCCCCACGCCGGCGCTCGACCTGGCGCTCTGGATGGAGTCGGACCGCATGGGGAACATGCTCCCCGCCGTCGTCCAGGACAGGCTCGATGAGCAGCGCGGCGTCGTCCAGAACGAAAAGCGGCAGGGAGAGAACCAGCCGTATGGCGTCACCCGCCAGCTCCTGACCGAGAACACCTACCCCGAGGGTCACCCCTACTCGTGGACGACGATCGGCTCGATGGAGGACCTGGACGCCGCCGCGCTCGAGGACGTCCACGAGTGGTTCCAGGAGTACTACGGGGCGGCCAACGCGGTGATCGCGGTCGCGGGCGCCGTCGAGACCGAGGAGGTGCGGCAGAAGGTCGAGCGGTACTTCGGCTGGATCCCCTCGGGACCGCCGACGCCCAAGCAGGACGTGTGGATCGCCAAGATGGTGGGCGTCCACCGCCAGACGGTCGAGGACCGGGTGCCGCAGGCCCGGATCTACCTGACGTGGAACGTCCCCGAGCTGGGATCCGCGGCGCACGACTACCTGGGCCTGGCCGCCGACGTGCTGTCGTCGGGCAAGACATCGCGCCTCTACAAGCGGCTCGTCTACGACGATCAGATCGCGACCGACGTGAACGCGTTCGTGATCGGACGCGAGATCGGGAGCCAGTTCAGGATCCAGGCGACCGCCCGGCCGGGGCAGGATCTGGCGGCGGTCGAGCGGGCGATCGATGAGGAGCTCGCGCGCTTTCTCGATGAGGGCCCGACCGACGAAGAGCTCGCGCGGGTCCAGACCGAGTCGCGCGCGAGCTTCCTGCGCGGGATCGAGCGGATCGGCGGCTTCGGCGGCAAATCCGACGTGCTCGCCTTCAGCGAGGTGTACGGCGGGAGCCCGGACGCCTACAGGACGTGGTTGCAGCGGGTCGCGGACGCGACTCCCGGGGAAGTGCACGAGGCGGCTCGCGCGTGGCTCTCCGACGGCGTCTACATCCTCGAGGTGCACCCCTTCCCCCAGTATGCCACGGCCGGGTCGGATGTCGACCGCGCCGCCCTGCCTTACCCCGACTCGATCCCCGCGGCCGAGTTTCCCGAGCTGGCTCGCGCGACCCTGGACAACGGGCTCGACGTCATCCTCGTCGAGCGCCGCGCCCTGCCGCTGGTCCGGTTCCGGCTCCAGCTCGACGCCGGAACCGCCGCCGATCAGGGAACGGCGCCCGGCACCGCCAACCTTGTCATGGAGATGCTGGACGAGGGGACCGAGTCCCGCAACGCGCTCGAGATCAGCGAGGAGCTCGACGAGCTGGGGGCCGAGCTCTTCACGGGGTCGGATCTCGACACGTCGACGGTGACGTTGAGCGCCCTCACCGAGAACCTCGATCGCTCCCTCGACCTCTATGCGGATGTCGTCCTGAACCCCGCCTTTCCCGCCGAGGACTTCGCGCGGATCAAGGCGCAGACGATCGCCGCGATCCAGCGGGAGATGGTCGATCCCGTCAACATGGGCCTTCGCATCCTCCCCGCGCTCCTCTACGACGAGGGCCATGCCTACGCCCAGCCGCTCACCGGCACGGGGACGATCGCATCGGTCGAGGCGATGCCCCGGGAGGACCTCGCGCGCTGGCACGACACGTGGTTCAAGCCCAACAACGCGACCCTGATCGTCGTCGGGGATGCCTCGATGGCGGAGCTGCAGCCGGCGCTGGAACGCGCCTTCGGCGGGTGGGAGCAGGCCGCGGTCCCGGCAAAGGAAATCGGCCCCGTCGATCGCGAACCCGTGGAAGGGATCTATATCCTCGACCGCCCCGGCGCCGAGCAGAGCGTGATCTTCGCCGCCCACGTGGTCGCGCCCAAGGCGAACCCCGATGAAATCGCCTTCGATGCGATGAACGAGATCCTGGGTGGCAGCTTTACCTCGCGCGTCAACATGAACCTGCGCGAGGACAAGCACTGGTCCTACGGCGCGCGAACGATCGTCTTCGACGCCGCCGGCCCGCGGCCGTTCACCGCGTACGCGCCGGTCCAGACCGACAAGACGGTGGAGTCGATGATCGAGGTCGCCAAGGAGCTGAGCGGGATCCGGGGCGCGATCCCGATCACCGGCGAGGAGCTCTCCAAGACCCAGGCGCGGCAGACGCTTCGGCTGCCCGGCCTCTGGGAGACGTCGGCCGCGGTCGCGAGCGCGATCGCCGAAATCGTGCGCTTCGGCCTCGGATGGGACTACTACGAGACCTACGCGGAGAACGTGCGGGCGCTGTCGCTCGAGGAGGTCGCTGCGATCGCGGAGAGCACGGTCCACCCCGACGATCTGGTGTGGGTCGTCGTCGGCGACCGCGCGGAGATCGAGCCCGGGATCCGCGAGCTCGGCTGGGGCCCGGTACAGGTCATCGACGCCGAGGGGAACGTCCTCGGAGAGGGTCCGGCGGCCCGCTAGCGCGGCGGGCCGTTAGTCCGGCGGGCCCGTTAGCGCGGCGGGGCCTCCGGCCTCCCCGGGCTCGACCCCGAAGAGCCGCAGTAGGCGACCGCCGCGCGGGTGAGAATCGCCGCGAGCCGCGCGCACGATTCGAGGTCGACCCACTCGATCGCCGCGTGGGCGCCCGCACCGGCCGGACCGATCACGACGGTGTCGATGCCGGCGGCGCCGCAGAGCGCGGCGTCCATCCAGTAGGAGGCGCCGATCCGCTCCGGGGCGCGCCCGAGCACGGAGTGCGCGGCGGCTTCCACGGCCCGAACGAGCATCGACCCGGGGTCCGCTTCGAACGGGTCGCGTGCGAACTGGATCGTCGAACGGATCTCGAGGGCCGGGTCCTCGGCCCGTAGAGCCTCCAGGAGCGCTTCGATCTCGGCCTCGACGCCGGCCACGGTCTCGCCCGG
>DATLFH010000081.1:0-7065 GCA_035524965.1 Gemmatimonadota bacterium
GAGAACGACCGTCGCACCTCGTTGAACAGGGTGTCGTCCACCGCGTCGAGGATCATCTGCTCGGCGAACTTCAGCGCCAGGCGCTCCTTGTCGTCGTAGAGCGTCGACTCCTCGTAGAAGTCGAGCTCGTGGAGCTTGGCCTCGCTGACGCCGCGTTTGAGCAGGCACCCTTCCAGCAGGTCGACCGAGTATTCGCAGCCTTTCAGGCGCGCGGTCTTGAGCTCAACCAGTTGCTTGAGCGCGGGATCGATCTCGGTGGGAGAGTCGATCGCGTCGGAGACGGATCGGATCAGCTCGACATAGATCGGCTTGTGGGCGAGGATCCGCAGGTTGTCGGTGACCTCCCCCATGCGGGCGGCCATGTCGTCGAACCCGGCGAGCACACGGTCGTCTTTTACGGTCTCCGGATCGACAGCCGGCAATCGTGCCATGGAACCTCTCTTCGGGAACCGTTCGGGTTCGGAGCCGGCCGGCTGACTGAATTTATGGTAGCCGATGTGTACGATATACGACAGATCGACAGAACCGACAATGGATACGATCAAAGATCATCCTATGATACGTCCAGCCGATACGTCCAGGAGGTCCAGCGGATCTGCCTTCCGGCAGGTACACCGAAACGGTTCCGGAAGTGCCGATCCTGGAGCGGAGAGGCGTTCAATGATAAGACATCGAAGCGACTTCCACAGCGAGTCATGGCCCAGCGGTCCGCTCACGTCTCCCATCTGCCCCCACTGCGGGCGGAAGGAGCATCCGCATGTCATCGCGGGGAGGGAGAGCGAGAACGTGATCTACGAGTGCCCGCGCTGCGACCGCCATTGGACGGTACGACTGCACAGTCCCGAGGAGAACGGCGTCCTCTCGACGCGCCGGCACTAGAACTTCGCCCCCTCCGCGAGCCGCTCGAGCCGCTCCGCCGTCACCGACGAGGGGTGCGGATCGTCCTCGATCCGACCCGTGACGACGTACGGGCCGCGGTCGGTCAGCCGGCTCCCGTACCGCTGATAGACGCGCGGGAAGAGCACGACGTCGTAGATGTCGGTCTCGTCCTCGAGCGTCAGGAACATCATCGGCTCGGCCCGCTTCGTCCGGACGCGCTTCGTCGTCGTCAGGAACCCGACCAGCGTGACCCGCTCCCCCCGATAGCGCGCGAGATCGCCGGCCACGATCGCCGGGGCGCCGCTTCCGGTCCTCCCGCCGGAGTGACGGCCTTGGTCGCCGCGGCTCATCCGCACCGCTTCGACCGCCTCGCGATGGAACTCGATCGGGTGATGGTGCGGTGAGACGCCCAGGAGCTCCCACTCGCGCCGGCGCTGTTCGGCCGCCGGGTAGTCGGCCAGCGCGGGAACGGGGGGCAGATCGGCCCGTAGTCCGCGCCACGTCCCCTTCGGGAACAACGTCTCCGCGCCGGCGCCGTCCGTTCCCCTCTCGCCGGGGTGGCCTCTCTCGTCGTTCGCCACGCGCCCTGCCCATCCGCGGAGCGTCACCTCCGCCTTCCACTTCGCCTGCGGCCGCGTGAGATCGAAGGCGTCGAAGCAGCCGGCGTCGATCAGACGGTGGATCTCGGGAACGCGGGCGCCCGCAAGGCGGGTGGTGACCCGCGCGCAGAAGTCGCCGAGCGAGACGAAGGCCCCGCCACCCGCCCTCTCGGCGAGGATGCCCTCGACCGTCGCTGCGTGGACCTCCGCGACCTGCTCCAGCCCGGCCCGGATCGCGCCCGACCCTTCCGCGCGCCAGGTCGCGCCGCTCTTGTTCACGTCCGGCAGCCGGATCTCGAGCCCCATCCGCCGCGCCTCCTCGACGTACGCGAACGCGGCGTAGAACCCGCCCCCGTTGGCCAGCACCGACGCCATGAAGCGGGCCGGCTCGTGGGTCTTGAGCCACGCCGACCGGAACGACACCTGGGCGTAGGAAGCCGAGTGCGCCTTGCAGAAGGAGTACCCGGCGAACGACTCGATCTGGCGCCAGATTTCGCGCGCGGCTCCGGGCTCGACGCTGTTGGCGCGCGCGCCATCCAGGAACCGCGCCCGGTAGGCCTCCATGTCCTCGTAGTCGCCCTTCTTCGACATCGCGCGCCGCATGCCGTCCGCTTCGCCGAGCGACATCCCCGCCAGCCGGTGGACAACCTTGATCACGTCCTCCTGGTAGATCATGACCCCGAAAGTGTCGGCGAGGAGCTCCTCCATGACCGGGTGGAGATGGACGACCGGCTCGTCACCGTGGAAGCGGTCGATGAACGCCTTCATCATCCCGCTGTCGGCGATCCCGGGCCGGATGATCGACGAGGCGGCGGTCAGCATCTCGAAGGAGTCACAGCGGAGCTTCCGGAGGAGCGCCCGCATCCCCGGCGACTCGATGTAGAAGCACCCCATCGTGCGCCCCTCGCGCATGAGGCGCCGGGTCGCCTCGTCGGAGAAGGGGTCCACCTCGCGGATCGTCGGGCCCGCGCGCAGGCAGCCGTCGCCCTCATCGCCCTGCCAGCGGATCTCGATCCCTTCCTCTTCGAGGAGCTGATCGCAGACGTCGGCGATCGCCGAGAGACCGCGGTTCCCGAGGAGGTCGATCTTGACGAGCCCCAGTTCCTCGACCGGATGCATGTCGAACTGGGTCACGACGACGCCTTTGGCCGCCCGCTGGCGAGGCAGGTACGTCTCGAGCGGCTCGGGCCCGATCACGATCCCGCCGGGGTGGACGGAGAGGTGGCGCGGATACATGTCTATTTGTAAAGCCAGCCGCACGACCTCGTCCCACGGCGGCCGGTCGAGCGGAAGTCCCCGGCACTCGGGGAGCGTCTCGCGGAGCGACTCCAGCATCTCGACGCTCGAGAAGTGGGGCACGCGCCCGGTCACGCGCGAGATCTCGCGGTCGGGGATCCCGAGCGCCCGCGCCACCTCCCTCAGCGCCCCGCGGGCGCCCAGACGGCAGAAGGTCGCGATCATCGCCACCCGCTCGGGGCCGTAGCGCTCGTAGACGTAGTCGATCACCCGGTCCCGGCGGCGCCAGCAGAAATCGAGGTCGAAGTCGGGCGGGTCGGCGCGCTCCCGGTTCAGGAACCGCTCGAAGAAGAGGTTGTGCGCGAGCGGATCCACGTGGGTGATCCCGAGACAGTAGGAGACGAGGCTGTTGGCGGCCGAGCCGCGACCGACCGACGGGATCCGGTGCCCGGCCGCCCAGCGCGTGATGTCGCGGATCACGAGGAAGTAGTCGGCGAACCCCTTCTCCTCGATGACGGCCAGCTCTTCCTGGAGGCGCAGGATCGCCTCGGCGGGCAGCGGGCGGTAGCGCCGGGTCAGCCCCTCGAACGCGAGCCGCCACAGCATCGCGAAAGCGCTCTCCCCGGTCGCGGACGGGTAGAGCGGGAACCGGTGGCGACCCCACTCGAACGCGAAGCGGCACCGGGCGGCGAGGTCGGCACCGTTCGCGAGCGCCTGGGGGCAATCGGCGAACGCGGCGGCCAGCGTTTCCGGCGGCTGGAACCACGCGGTCTCCGGCGCGACCCCGCCCTCCTGGAGCGCGTCGAGCGCGGCCAGGGTCGTCCGGGCGGCGATCGCGCAGAGGACCTTGTGGGCGTCGCGCCGAGCGGGCTCCGCGTAGTAGACGCCCGCGGTCGCGACCGGCGGGACGGCGAGCCGGGACGCCCACGCCAGGGTCTCACGCTTGAGCGCGCGCTCGGCGGCGGCCTGGAGACCCGCGCCCCCCGGCGCCGGCCGGACCTCGGCGTACGTCCCCTCGCGCCGGCCGCCAGCCACGGCCGCCTCCAGGAGCCGGTGGTCGCGGGTCAGGACCGCGAGGTGCTGCGAGCGGTTGCCGACCGCGCGTTTCAGGCCAAAGCCCTCTTCCAGGTGGCGCGCGGTCACGAGCGCGCACAGCTCCTCGTAGCCGGCCGGGTCCCTCGCCAGGAAGACCGCCCGGTACGGCCTCTCGGGATCGGTCAGCTCCGCGCCCAGGATCGGCCGGACGCCCGCCGTCTCGCACGCCTTCGCGAACGGCACCGCGCCGTAGAGTCCGTCGGTGTCGGTGAGTGCGACCGCGTCCATCCCGAGCCGGGCCGTCCGGTGCGCGATCTCGGCCGGCGCCCACGCGCCCGCCAGGAGTGAGTAATGGCTGTGGACGTGGAGGTGGGCGAAGGGGTTCGGCATCCGGCGGAAGGAGACGGGCGCAAAGGACCGCTCTCGCGTTCGAACCACGATACCGAAAATATACCGAAAGTCAGGGCGTTCGACCCCCTACTCTTTCGCCAATCTTGCTATATTGTACAACATGCAAACGAGAGGAGGGATCACAGGATGGTACGCCTGACCGCCACAGAAGCCCGCAATCGTTTCGCCGACCTGCTGAACCGCGTGGCATACGGTCGCGAAAGGATCATCGTGAATCGGGACGGCAAGGATGTCGTCGCGCTCGTGACCGTGGAGGACCTCGCGCTCCTGGAGGAGATCGAGGACCGGATCGACGTCGAGGAGGCCCGCAAGGTGCTCGCCGAATCCGGTCCCAACGTGCCTCTGGAACAGGTCCTCGCAGAGATGGGCCTGTAATTGACCTATGTTGTCGAGATGACCGGGCAGGCGAGAAGAGACCTCAGCGGGCTGCCCAGGTCGGTCCAGGAGAGGATCGCGCCCCGTCTGCGGTCGCTCACTCACACTCCGCAACCTGCAGGAGCGAAGAAGCTCGTCGGAGAGGAGGATCTGTACCGCACCCGGATCGGAGATTACCGGGTCGTCTACCGAATTCAGGAGGGTCGACTCGTCATCGTCATCATCCGGATTCGTCATCGCCGCGATGCCTATCGCTGACTCCCTCTTGCGCGCGCGTTCCCAAAACCCTATCTGGATGCCATGACCGTTCTCGTCGTCCTCGTCGCCGTTCTCCTGGCCGGCCTGGTGAGCTGGGGCGCGGGGACCTACAACGGCCTGATCGGGCTCCGGAACCGGCTCAGGGCCTCGTGGGGCGACATCGACGCGCTCCTCAAGCGCCGGGCGGACCTGATCCCCAACCTGGTCGCCGCCGTGCGCGGCTACGCGGGCCACGAGCAGCGGACGTTCGAGAGCGTGACGGCGGCCCGGACGAGCGCGCTCCTGGCCGGCGGCGGCCCGGAGGACGCGCGAGTCCGCGCGGAGGCGGAGAACGTCCTGACCCGCCGCGTCCACCAGCTCCTGGCGCTCGCCGAGGACTATCCCGACCTCAGGGCGAGCGCCAACTTCCTCCAGCTCCAGGCTGACCTGACCGAGACCGAGGACGACCTGGCGAGCGCCCGGCGCTACTACAACGCGGTTGTCCGCGACTACAACACCCGCCGTGAGACGTTCCCCAACCTGGTGATCGCCGGTCCGCTCGGCTTCGCGCCCGGCGAGTACTTCGAGCTGGCCGACGTCGCCGAGCGGGCGGCGCCTGACGTCGGCGCGGCCGAGGGCTCGAAGTGAACGGACGGCCGGTCCCCGGGCGCTGCCGCGGGCGCACGGTCGGCGCAGTCCTCGCAACCCTTCTGCTCGCGCCCGCCAGCGCGCGCGCTCAGGAGGACACCGGGTGGACGATCTCCTCTTTCGACGTCGAGTATACGATCCATCCCGACCGGTCGATCGAGGTCGTCGAGCGGATCACCGTCGACTTCGGCGGCCTCCGGCGCCACGGGATCTACCGCGACATCCCCGTCCGCTACCGGCGGGTCGCCTCGGGCACCATCCCGGCCGGACGCGTCTCCGTCGGCCTCGATGTCGAGCGCGTGACCGACGGCGAAGGGAACGAGCGTCAGACCGAGGTCACGCGCGGCGATGAGGTCCGGATCCGGATCGGCGATCCGCACCGGACCGTATCCGGATGGCAGAGCTACGTGGTCCACTACACGCTGGACGGTGGGCTCGGATTCTTCGACGATCACGACGAGATCTACTGGCAGGTGACGGGCACGGAGTGGCCCGTCCCGATCGGAAACGCCCGGGCGACCGTCTCGCTCCCGTTTGGCGCCGCCACCGCATTCGCCGACAGCATCCCCTGGGGCGCCGAGTGCTACGCGGGCTGGGCCGAGAGCACGTCCGGCGAGCGGTGCACCGCCGAGGTCATCGGGGCCGGTCGCTACCGCTTCTCGGCCGGCCGCCTGGAGCCAGGGGAAGGGCTGACCCTGGTCGGCGCCTTCCCGAAGGGGGTCATCGCCCCGCCGACCGCCGCCGAACGGGCGCTCAACGCGCTCTTCCTGTACGGTCCGCTCGGCTTACCCTTTTTGGCTGCGGCGCTCCTGCTCGCGCTCTGGATCCGGTACGGGCGCGAGCCCGACGCCGGGAGCGTCGTCCCCCGCTGGCGCGCGCCCGAGGGTCTGAAGCCGGGAGCCGCCGGCACGCTCTTCGATCAGGACGCGGACATGGACGACGTCGTGGCGACGATCCTCGACCTCGCCGTCCGCGGCCACCTCCGGATCCGCGAGGTCCCGCCGGACGGTCTCATGGGAGCGTTCGATCCGGCCTCGTTCGCGGGCCACGCGCTCAAGACGCTCGGCCTCTACCGGAACGACTGGCAGCTCGAGCGGCTGCCGCAGGATCCGGCCGGACTCGAGCGGCCCGAGATCCAGATCCTGAACGGCGTCTTCGATGGCCGATCGACGCGCCGCATGTCCGATCTTCACAACGAATTCTACAAGGAGCTGCCGGAGATCATCGATTCGCTCTACGACGCGGTCGTCCGCGCCGGGCTCTTTCGCCGGAACCCCCGCACGACCCGACGCATCTACTGGGTAGTCGGCGCGGCGATCGCCGGCCTCGGATTCCTGCTGGGAATGGCCCTCGATCACCTGCTCTTGGGAGTCTGCCTCGTCCTCTCCGGCGCCGTCGTCCTCCTGTTCTCGTTCGGAATGCCCAGGATGACCTTGAAGGGCGCGCGGCTGCGCCGCGAGCTGGCCGGGCTCGAGGAGTACATCCGGCGCGCGGAGAAGGCGGAGCTCGAGTTCCGCGAGGCGCCCGAGAAGACCCCCGCGCACTTCAGCGAGATCTTGCCCTACGCGGTCGCGCTGGACGTGAGCGACCTCTGGGTCGAGCAGTTCGAGCCCGTCCTCGCATCCTCGCCGCCGACCTGGTACGT
>DATLFH010000082.1:0-92455 GCA_035524965.1 Gemmatimonadota bacterium
GTCCGGACGTATCTGAAACGATTCGATCTGACTTCGCACCATACCGTCCTGGATCCCTTCTGCGGGACCGGTACAACAATCGTGGAGTGTAAAAGGCAAGGCGTTCCGAGCTACGGGGTGGAAGCGAATCCTATCGCCCACTTTGCGAGCGCCACCAAGACGGATTGGTCGCCCGATCCGGACCGTCTTCTCGCCGACTCCCGGAAGATCGCGGCAAAAACGCTGAAGGAACTGGAGGCTGCGGGAATCCAGGATGCCCCTTTTTTTCGTCAAGAGTCACCGTCGACCGTCACCTTGAGAGAACTCGAAGCCAGCAAGGTAAAGCTGATTCTGAAGAACTCGATCAGCCCGCTGCCACTGCATAAGAGCCTCGTTTTAATGGAGCACCTCGAAAGCCTGGCGAACAGGCAGACCTTCAATCACCTGCGCCTGGCGTTCGCGAAGACCGTGGTCCACCATGTCAGTAATCTTCATTTCGGTCCCGAGGTCGGGATCGGTCGACAGAAGAAAGACTGTCCTGTTGTTGCGCCTTGGATGTCGGAAGTAAGACGCATCGCCGATGATCTGCGCGAGCTGAGAGAATTCATTCCGACTCCCGCTCATGCTCGTCTTGCGGATGCCAGGATGATCTCGGGTGTTCTCGAGCCGAATTCTGTCGACGCCGTGATCACTTCGCCTCCTTACCCCAACGAGAAGGACTATACTCGTACAACTCGTCTCGAGTCGGTTTTGCTTGGCTTCATTCATGAGGCGGAGGATCTCCGCGCACTCAAGAAGGGTCTCGTGCGGTCCAATACCCGGGGAGTATACAAGGGAGACGATGACGATGCGTGGATCGACCGCCATCCAGAAATCGAGCGGATCGCCGAGCGGATCGAGGCGCGCCGTGTCGAGCTTGGGAAGACCTCCGGATTCGAGCGACTCTATCCGCGAGTGACAAAACTCTACTTTGGAGGCATGGCGAGGCATTTCGAGACTTTGAAAACTGTCTTGCGCCCAGGCGCCAGGTTGGCCTACGTCGTCGGGGATCAAGCGTCCTACCTGCGAGTCATGATCCGGACCGGCCAACTCCTGGCTGATATCGCCAGGTCTTTGGGGTACGAGTTGGAATGCATCGATCTCTTCCGAACCCGGCTCGCAACGGCGACCGGCGAGCAGCTTCGGGAGGAAGTGGTAGTACTGCGTTGGCCAGGAAGAAACATTAGTCCCGCGGCCGATCCCACTGGACCCACAGCGCCAGCGCGTAGCCGACGAGCGCCCCGAAGTGGAGGGCCTGCGCGGCGGGCCGCTGCGGGGCGTAGGCGACGAAGAATTCGCGGAAGGAGTCGGCGGCCTCCCCGAACTGGAACGGCCCCCAGTTGGGAAGCTCCGAGCGGGCCCCGAACGCGGGGACGAGCGCGAACCGGAGAACGGCCAGCGTGACGGCCATGATTCCCACCCACAGGACCGCCCGCTCGCGACCTTCCTGGCTGACGACGATCGCCGCGGCGACCGCGGCGCTGAACGCCAGGAACACCTGGACGAGACCCGGCGGCGGCAGGAGGACGCGGAACACCATCGCGGTGGCCGCGACCCAGTAGACGAGGAGCAGGGCGCGAATCCAACCCTCGCCCAGCCAGATCACCCCCCGGTTCGAGAGCACGAATACGAACAGCATCCCGAGCAGCCCGGCCACGATCCCGAAGGGGGCGAACTGGAACGCCTCGTAGCCCCGGGCCGGCAGGTCGAGACCGCCCAGGAGGATGGCGCCCGCCAGCCACAGGCTGGTCGCCAGCCCCCGGCGGCGATCGGTTGCGGAGATCGGCCGGCGGCGGTCGGTGGGGGGGAGCGGCGACGAATCCTCGGCTGCCGGGGAATCGTCGGGCGCTAGAGGATCGGCCATCTCAGTGCCCGGTCGATCTTCGTCGCCAGATCCTCCATCCGCTCCCGCTGCTCGCCGGTGATCTGGGGGAGCGCGAGCCCGCGGTCGGCGAGATCGCGGGCGCGCCCGAGCGTCGCCTCGTCGTTCCGTTCGTACCACTTGCCCGTCCCCCGCTCGAACAGCGCCTTTGACCAGGCGTAGTAGACCTCGAAGAGACGGATCTGGGCGCGTTGATCCTCGCCGAAGCCTTCCGCTTCGCGGCGCGCGAGGGCGTAGTTCTCCGCCGCCTCGGCCAGCATCCGGTACTCCACACTGAGGTCCGCCCCCTCGCCCGCCTCGGAGAGGCGGAAGTCGGCGGTGGCCCGGGCGTAGAGTCGGTCGCCCTCGTTCATCGCCGCCTGATAGCGGTCGAACCCGGCCGCGAGCCGGATCTCGTTGAGGATCGCGTCGGGATCGGTCGGCCGGAAGATCGCGAGGTAGGCGATCCCCAGGGTCAGGAGCGCGAGGAGCGCCCAGCCGGCCCACTCGGCCGGCGTCGGGCGGGGCGCGGGCCGGCTCGCAAGCGGATGGCCGGCAAGGGGTGCCCCCTCAGCCAACGCCGACCGCCCCTTCCTGGAGTCGGCCGCAGATCCAGTCGCCGACCGCGGCGGTCGAGCCTGCGCCTCCCAGGTCCGGGGTCCTCACGCCGGCCCGGATCGCATCGGCGACCGCCCCCTCGAGGGCGCGCGCGACCACGGGCGCGCCGGTATGCTCGGCCAGCAGAGCCGCCGCGAGCACCGCCGCCATCGGGTTCGCCTGGTTCGTGCCGGCCAAGTCCGGTGCCGAGCCATGGACCGGCTCGAAGAGTCCCGGCCGGCCGGGGTGCAGGTTGGCCGAGGCGGCCAACCCCAGCCCCCCGACCAGCGCCGCCGCCAGGTCGGACAGGATGTCGCCGAAGAGATTGCTCGTCACGATCACGCCATAATGCTCCGGCTGCCGCACGAGCTTCATCGCCAGCGCATCCACATACTCGGCCTCGCTCTTCACGAACGGGTATTCGGCGGCCACCTCGGCGAACACCCGCCGCCACAGGCCGTGCGCGTGCGGCAGCGCGTTCGCCTTGTCGCACATCGTCACCCGGTTCCGGCCGCGCTCGATCGCGTGCTCGAAGGCCGCCTGCACGATCCGCTTGACCCCGAGGTACGTGTTGAGATCCTCGTTGATCGCGATCTCTTCCCGCGTCCCCTGTTTGAAGGTGCCACCCACGCCGACGTAGGCGCCCTCCGTGTTCTCGCGGAACACGACCAGATCGATCCTCCGCCCCGACCCGCCGGGGAGCGGCTTCAGCGGGCAGAGATCCGGATGGAGGAGCCGGGCCGGCCGCAGATTGATGTACAGGTCGAGCCGGAACCTCAGCCCAAGCAGGATGTCGCGCGCGTGCTCGTTTCCCGGCACTCGGGGGTCCCCCAGCGCCCCCAGCAGGATCGCGTCGAACTCGGTCCGCAACCGATCGAAGGCGTCCTCGGGGAGGGTCTCGCCGGTCGCCAGGTAGTGGTCGGCGCCGAAGGGCAGCTCTTCGAAATCGTACTCGACGCCGGCCGCGTCGCCGGCGGTCTCGAGCGCCCGCCGCGCCACGCGAACGACGGCGGGCCCCACGCCGTCACCGCCGATCACCGCCACCCGCGTCACACGGCCACCCGCCTCATCCGACGAGCGCCTCCAGAGCCCCGATCAAGCGCAGGTTCCCGTCCCGATTGGAGATCGAGATCCGGGCCCAGGACTGGATCCCCGGCGCGGACATCGGCCGCACGACGATCCCCCGCTCAAGCAGTGCGCGGTTGATCGATCCGGCCCGCGGTCCCAGATCCGTGAAGAGGAAGTTCGTGATCGACGGCACGGTGCGGAACCCGAGGCGTGCGAGCTCCCGGCCGAGCCAGGCCCGTTCGGCGGTTATGATCGCCACCGTTTCGGCGACGTGGGCGTGGTCGTCGAGGGCCGCCACGGCGGCCGCCTGGGCGAGCGAGCCGCAGTTGAAGGCCTCGCGCACGCGATTCATCGCCCGGGCATGTTCGGGACGGGTGATCGCGTAGCCCACCCGCAGGCCGGCCAGGCCGTACGCCTTCGAGAACGTCCGCAGGACGACCAGGTTGGCGCCGTCGCGAATCCGGTCGAGATCCTCCGCGAACCTCTCGGCCGGAGGAATGAACTCGTAATAGGCACGGTCGAGCAGTACGAGGGTCCGTGGTGGCAGGTCGTCGAGAAGCGCGGCCAGATCCTCCGCGGGGATCGATGTTCCGGTCGGGTTGCAGGGATCGTCGAGAAAGACGACGCGGGTCCTCTCCGTCACCGCCCGCCGGAGGCCCGCCAGGTCGAACCGCCAATCGCGGTGAGGAACGACGGTGGCCTTGACCCCCACCAGCTGGCAGGCGATCTGGAAGCGCGGGAAGGACGGGAACCCGACCACCGCCTCGTCGCCGGGGCGTAAGAAGGCGCGCGCGACAAGGTCGATGCACTCGACGGAGCCGTTTCCGACCACGAAGTGCTCGGGCGCGAGGTCGTGCCGCCCGGTCAGCGCGGCCCGCAGCTCCAGCGACTGGCTGTCGGGGTACTCGTGGGCCATCGCCGCGTGCGCGGTCAGCGCCGCCAGCGCCTTCGGGGAAGGCCCCAGCGGGTTCTCGTTGGAGGCGAGCTTGAGGACGTCCCGCACGCCGAACTCGCGCGCGATCTCCGAACGGTGCCGGCCGGGGATGTACGGCCAGATCCGCTCCAGATCGGCCCGCGGCGCGGTCGCCGCCGAAGCTGCCGGCCGGGTTTCGAGCGCGGCGCGCCGCTCGCGCGCCGTCAGTCGCCCCACTCCTTGAGGAAGTGGCTCATGTACTCCTGGTACTCCGCGAGCGCATCGACCCCCTCGGAGAGCCGTTCGAACGCGCCGGTCGCGTCCGCATCCGCCTCCCAAACCGACTCCTCTCCGAGCTCGGCGGTGTACTCAGCGAGACCGATCAGGGTCACCCCCACCCGGCCCGGCAGCACATCCTCCTCGACCAGGATCTCGATCGCGTCGAGGCTGTTCTCGGGCTCTTCCCAGTCGGCCTCTTCGATCAGGCCGCGGGCCGACTCGACGGTGTGACGCACCGCAGCCTCCAGGTGGCGCAGCGCGGCCTGCCGCGCGGTGGGCGAGGACGTGAACATCTCCTCCCCCTCGTCGACCGCCACCCGGATCGCTTCGATCTCCGAATCGAGGGCGTCCAGATCGCGCAGGATCTCGCTGAAGTCGGGCTCGGCCATCGCCCTTAGGATAGGCGGACGGCGACCCATGTCAACCGGCCCGGACGGGCCGGTGCCCCCGGTGATCTACTGGGTCTGTTCGGCGTCGACGCGGTGACGGCGCAGCAGGAAGAGGTCGACGCCGGTGAAGCTGCGCTCCTGCACGACCTCGTGGCTGGCGTCCAGCGCCTCCAGGCAGCTCTCGGTCCGGCCGTGCCAGTCGCGGCTCGCCAGGAGCCAGAAAACCGGCTCCGAACGGATCTCCTCGATCGGAATCTCCGGCAACTGTCGGTCCTTCCGGGGCACCCTGCTCAATTCCCGACCACAGCCGCGCAACTGCTCGACGGTCAGGTTCTCCCCGTAGTGGATCGCGGCGACGATCCCCTGGCCGATCATCGCCACCGGCTCGTCCGCCTCGGGGCCCGCCTGGATGTGGGCGATGGCGCTCCGGACGTCCTCTTTGTCGAACCGGGGGTTCCCATGGTAGTTGAATACGGAGAGCCCGAAGAGACCTACCGCGCCCAGCGTTCCGGCCGATCGCCAGCGCCCCAGCGACTCCACCCCGACCGCCAGGAGGAGCGCGAACCCCGGAAGGGCGGCCAACGAATAGCGGACGTTGTAGGTCTGTTGGCCCAGAACCGCGCTCGCGAACACGAGGAGCGGCAACCCCAGGGCCCACGGCAATAGAATCGCGGCGCTCGCCGGCCGGTTACGTAGCGCCCACAGGCCGAGCGCCGCCAGCGGCAGGAAATAAACGAAGTAGAGTACGACCTCCGGGTACTCGCGCACGATCCAGACCGGGCTGGGGAGCGCGTGGAGCTGGGCCACCGTGGGCCCGACCGTATAGCCGGCCACGTAGACGAAAAAGGTGTACGGAAGAACGACGATGGAAGTGGCGCGCCGGGTGCCGACCCCAGCCTCGGCGGAGTCTTCCACACGAAAGCCCGCGGCGACCAGGAAGACGGGCAGCGACAGCAGAACGGCGCCCAGCATGGCGATCGCCGCGCGTTTCCAAAAGGTCCATCGCGGGCCGCGGGCGGGCAGGAGCAAGGTGGTAAGCATCTGGGTGATCAGCACGAAAATGGACATCACGAACGTGTAGAGGTCGAGGAGCGTCGCGACCCCGTAGGCGATCGCCCATCCCGGACGCCAGGTCTTCCAGAGTCGTAGAAGCGCCCATAAAGACAGGGTTGCGAGCAGGCTCCACTGGGCGTACCAGCGCGCCTCCTGCGCATACCACACATGGAGCGGCAGCACGGCCAGAAAGAGCGCCGCCCGCAAAGCAACCTTGCGGCCGACCAGATCCCGCGACAGGAGGTACAACGCCCCGACCTCGAGGACGCTGAGGATCGCGTAGGGGAGCCGCGCGATGAACTCCGATTCCCCGAGCTGGAGCGCCCAATAGAGCAACGTGAGACCCAGCGGCCGAGAAGTCATCCGCTCGTCGAGGCTCCAGAAACCGGCGATCGCGCTCAACGGATTCTCTGCCTGCGCAAGCGAGAAGATCTCGTCGATCCAGAAGTTCTCCGCACCCAGACGGTAGAACCGAAGTACCGTCGCGAGCGCGAGGACGAGCACGAGCGGGAGCCACCGAGGGAAGCGCGAGGCTTTTTCCGCCGGCTCGTCGAGAACCACCGGAGGAGGGTCCAGGACGCGGGCTTCCCCCTCCCCCTGCGTCTTCAGCGCGGCGATCACGAACCCGGCGACGGAGCGGACCGATCGGTCGGAGCCAGTCGGTAGGTGGAATTCCGGGAAGCCTGGAAATGGACGACGATCTCGCCGATCAAGCCTAGCGCTACGGACTGCACCCCCAGCGTCACCAGGAGAACCCCCAGCAGGAGCAGCGGACGATCGGCGATGCCCTGGCCCCCGAGTCGCTGGATCAGGAGGACGGTCAGGATCGCGCCTCCTACCGCGCCGAAGGCCGCCCCCACCAGGCCGAAGAAGCGAAGCGGCCGATAGGTGAAGCGCAGGAGGAAGAAGATCCCCAGGATGTCGATGAGCCAGCCGAGGTACACCCCGGGGCTGTAGACGCGGGCGCCGCCGTACTGCCGGTGCTGCCCCACCGTGACCTCGCGGACCCCGAATCCCTGGCGCTCGGCGACGATCGGCAGAAACCGGAAGTAGCTTCCGTAAAGAGGGATCTCCGACAGGACCCTTCGCCGAACCGCGTTGACTCGACATGTGATGTCATGGAAATCCGAGCCGGTCAGCAGGTTGAGGACCCGGTTGCAGAAGCGGGACTGTGCGCGGTTGACCCACCCGTCGTGACGCGGCCAACGCCTCGCAGCAGCCATTTCGCTCCCCTGATCGAGGCATTCGACGAGCTGCGGGATCGCATCCGGCGCGACCCGCAGAGACGCGGGAAGCGTGACGATGATCTCCCCCCGGCAGTGCTCCAAGGCCAGCTTGAGGAGATCGGCATGGCCCAAAGAATGCCCCAGCTCGAGAACGCGGAAGCTTCCTCTGCGAGCGTCCAGGCTCTCTACCATCGCCGCGAAGTCCGCCGAAGACGGCCCGGTCATGAACAGGAACTCGAACCCGCGGCCGAGATCGCGAAGTGACGGAGCGTACTCGCGATAGATCTCCCGGGCCCTCTCCGCGTTCCCCTCCAGAATCACGATGATCGAGATCTCGATGTCCGACGTGGGCTCCTCGACCGTGGACGGCGCCACGCCGGCGCGGCTCCCGAGGTACGAGCGGTCGAGATCGCCGGTGCGCTTCATCGTCAACCCACGATCTCGCGAGCGATGTGGGTGGGCCTCACCCCGGGGGACTGGTACTGTCGTACCAGAACTTCGCCGACCAGACCGAGCATGAGCAGGTACGTCGACAATCCGAACATGACGATGGCGGACGCCGGGAAGACCAGCTTGGGAGCCTGGAAAGTGGATACGGAGACGACCGTGGCCAGGGTAAAGGCCAGACAGACCTCCATGACCATCACCGCCGCCAATCCGAACATCCGGAGCGGACGATCTCGAAATGAGCGAATCATTGCAAGCGTGATCAGATCCAGTAGCACCCTCCAGGTTCTCGACAGCCCGTACTTGCTGCTTCCGTGACGCCGAGGGTGATGGCGGACTCTGATCTCCGCGATCCGCGCTCCTCCCGTCGCCGCCGCCATGGCCGGGATGAACCGATGCATGTCCGAATATAGTACCATCCTCCGGAGGATCGGGGCGCGGTATGCCTTCAGCGAGCAGCCGGTGTCCCGAATGTTCACCCCGCTGATCCAGCGGATCAACGCGTTGGCGATCCAGGAGGGCACTTTCCGCGTGACCGTCTTGTCCTGGCGGTTTTCCCGATAGCCGGCCACCAGGTCGAAGCCTTCGCCCAGCTTCTCGATCAGGAGCGGAATGTCGCGCGGGTCGTTCTGCAGGTCTCCGTCCATGCTGACCACGATGGAACCGCGAGCGTGGTCGAAGCCGGCCTTCATGGCCGCCGTTTGACCATAATTTCGCGCCAGCCGCAGCACTCGAATACGGTCGTCGGATCTTGAAAGCTGTTCGGCCGCCGCCACCGTTCCATCCGTGCTGCCGTCATCCACCAGCAGGATCTCCCAGCTCTCGCGATCCAGGGCCCGGCGGATGCCCTCGACGAGGGGACGAACGCTCTGTTCTTCGTTGAAGAGGGGTACTACGACGGAGACTTTTCGGGCATCCAAGCTTACGTTCCGCGAGCGGGCGCTCCCCAGCGTTCGATGGGCGGTTCCCTACGGTCGCCGAGGGGATCCGTGGGGGAGATTCAGCCTCAAGGATAGACGCCTCACCCGGCATGTCAACAGCAAGTGCCAGGCCACCGGGAAGCAGCTCGGGGGCGTGCTCGCCGGCGGGATTCCCTTTAGCTTCGGTCCGATGCGCCCCCGGCTGATCGCGACGCTCGGCGCAATTCTTGTGAGCGGTACGGCCGCTCCGCTCGCCGGCCAGGCGCCACCCGGCGCGGGCGGCGCTGAAGCGTTCGCCGACTACGCGAGCCTCCTCTCGCAGTACGTGGACGATGGGGCGGTCGATTACGCCCGGTGGAAGGCCGACGATCCGCCAGCGTGGCGCCGATTCCTGGCTTGGCTGGAATCCGCCGACCCCGCGTCCATGCCGCTGCCCGACCGGCGGGCGTTCTGGATCAATGCCTATAACGCGCGCGTGATCGCCGGCGTGCTCAAACGCTACCCCATCGACTCGGTGCGGGATGTAGGGTTTCTCGGGGGTCGGGTGAAGGGTTTCTTCGTCCGCCGCGAGCATCCGGTGGCGGGCCGCGTGCGCACTCTGGATGAGATCGAGCAGGACATCCTCCTCGAGCCGCCGCTGTGGGACGCGCGGATCCACTGGGCGCTCTCCTGTGCCTCTCTGAGCTGTCCCCGCTTGCGCGCGGAGCCATTCCATGGCAGCCGGCTCGACATGCAGCTCGATTTCCAGGCGCGCACGTTCCTCAACAGCCCGAACGGGCACCGGTTGGACAGCGACGCGCGCACTCTGTACCTGAGCCGGATCTTCGACTGGTACTCGGAGGACTTCGAGCGCGCGGCGGGTTCGGTGCGGGATTATGCTGCCCGGTATCTGACCGGTGCCGCCGCAGCGGCGGCCGGGCAGGCGACCTACCGGATCCAATACCTCGATTATGACTGGGGCCTCAATGACACGAGGTGATATGCGGTTTTTGCTTCGCGCCATGGCGGGGTCTTGCCTGGCTCTCGCTATCGCCGTCCCGGCCGGGGGCCAGACGCAAGCGTCCGGCGAGCTCCAGGTCCCGGTCCAGTACCGGGTCCTCGACAATGGCCTGAAGGTCGTCCTGTCGCCCGACACCACGGCGCCGATCGTTACCGTCGCCGTCTACTACAACATCGGGTTCCGTATCGAGCCGCGCGACCGTACCGGATTCGCGCACCTCTTCGAGCACATGATGTTTCAGGGGTCGCAGAACCTCGGGAAGATGGAGTTCATCAAGCTCGTGCAGTCGAACGGCGGCGTGCTCAACGGCTCGACCCGCTTCGATTACACCAATTACTTCGAGATCGTACCCGCCCACAAGCTGGAGACGATGCTGTGGGCCGAGGCGGACCGAATGCGGGGTCTCGCAATCACGCAAGAGGAGCTGACGAACCAGCAGGGCGTGGTGACGAACGAGGTCAAGGTGAACGTCCTTAACCGGCCCTACGGCGGCTTCCCCTGGCTCGACATGCCCCAGATCGCGAATCGGAACTGGTTCAACGCCCACAACTTCTACGGCGAGCTGCGGGACCTCGAGGCTGCCACGCTGGAGGATGTCCAGAGCTTTTTCGACACCTTTTACGCTCCCAACAACGCCGCCCTCGTCCTTGTCGGCGATTTCGACCCGGTCCAGGCGTGGCAATGGGTGGAGCGGTACTTCGGCGACATCCCGCGCGCCGACGTGCCCCCGCTCCCCGATCTCACCGAGCCGCGTCAGGAAGCGGAGATCCGCGCCGAGAAGGTCGATTCCCTGGCCACGCGGCCGGCGCTCGCGTTCGCCTACCACGTTCCCGCCCGCAACACGCCCGAATGGTACGCGATGGGGCTTCTGGACCAGATCCTCCTCCAGGGGGACGACGCCTGGCTCCACGAGGCGCTCGCCCGGCAGGCCGGAATCACCGGTACGGTGAGCGGCGGGATCAACGTGGGACTCGGGAACATGTTCAACTACAGCGGGCCGATGCTGTGGACCGGCTATCTGTTCCACGACGCCGACACGACGCCCGACGAGATCCTGGCTGTCGTCGACAGCGTGATCGATGAAGTCAGGAGCCGGCCGGTGGACACGGCCACGCTGGAGCGGTCCCGCATCAAGGTCCGCTCGTCCCTTTACGACACACTGGCCGGCTTCTTCGGCTTCGGGCGCGCGGACCTGCTCGCATCCTACGCGCTCTTCGACGACGATCCCGCGCGAATCAACGCTCTCGAGGCGGAGTTCGCCGCCGTGACCCCGGAGCTTCTGCTGGCCACCGCCGAGGAGTTCCTGCGCCCGACCAACCGTTCGATGCTGGCGATCGTACCCGGCGCTTCGCCCGGCGGAGTCGCGCCCGCCGACGAGGCCGGAGCCGCCCGACAGGCGGGAGGTGCACGATGATCGCTTTCACCGGTTCGCGAACCGGGCCCGTGACGGGGCTCATGCTCGCCTTCATGCTCGTGCTCGTGACGGCGCCCGACGGCCGCGCCCAGCGGCAGACCCCGCCCCCGGGCGGCACGCCCGAGGACTTTCGTCTTCCCGAGACGCGGACGTTCACGCTCGAGAACGGGTTGGGAGTCACGCTCGCCCCCTACGGCTGGCTTCCGAAGACGACCGTCCAGCTCGTCCTCGGGACCGGGAACATCAACGAGACACGCGACCAGGTGTGGCTCGCGGATATCACGGGCGACCTGATGATGGAGGGCACCATCTCGAAGAACGGCCAGGAGATCGCGCTCGCGGCGGCCGCGATGGGCGGCGAGGTCGACGTCACGGTCGGCCCGGACGAGACGACGGTCGGCGGCAACGCCCTGTCGGAGTATGCGCCCGACCTGCTCGGGTTGATCGCCGATATCGCCCGGAATCCCGCCTTTCCCCCGGACGAGCTGGATCGGTTGAAGGCCGACCGCATCCGTCAGGTCACGATCGCCAGGAGCCAGCCGCAGAATCTGACTCTTGAGAGGTTCCGCGCCATTCTCTACGCGGATCACCCCTACGGCCGCGTCTACCCGACCCCGGAGATGCTCACCGGCTACACGATCGAGGGAATCCGGTCCTTCTACGACGCGAACTACGGAGCGCAGCGCGCCCACGTCTACGTCGCGGGCCGCTTCGACGAGGCGGCGGTTGAGGCGGCGGTCAGAGAGGCCTTCGGTGACTGGCCGGCCGGCCCGCCGGGGATCGAAAACGTCCCGAGCCCGGCCTCGGAACGGGAGATCCACCTGCTCGACCGCCCGGGAGCGGTGCAGTCGACCGTCTACATCGGGCTGCCCGTCATCGACCCGTCGGACCCGGATTACCTGGCGCTCCAGGTCACCAACACGCTCCTCGGAGGTTCGTTCAACTCGCGCATCACGAGCAACATCCGGGAGACGAAGGGCTACACCTACTCGCCCTTCAGCCAGGTCTCGAGCCGCTTCCGCGACGCCTACTGGGTGCAGGTCGCCGATGTGACGACGGCGGTGACCGGGCCCTCGCTCGAAGAGATCTTCCACGAGATCGATCGGCTGCAGGCCGAACCACCGACGGAGCCGGAGCTCGAGGGCATCCAGAACTACATGGCGGGGACGTTCGTGCTCACGAACTCGAGCCCCTCCGGCATCATCGGAGTGCTCCGGTTCCTGAACCTCCACGGGCTCGGCCGGGACTACCTCACCGACTACGTCCAGAACGTCTACGCGGTCACGCCGGAGGAGGTGCGGCGGATGGCGGTCGATGTTCTCGAGGATGAGGAGATGGTGATCGTGATCGCCGGCGACGAAACGGTGATCCGGGAGCAGGTGAGCCCGTTCGGCGAGATCGTCGGGGAGGAGTCGCCCCCGCTCAGGGTAGAGTAGGGTCGAAGGCGACCGGAGTCTGCTGGGCTTCACGCACGATCCAGCGCAGGCGCCCCCCGGCGTCGAAGCCCAGCTCGGTCGCCATGATCGGCGCCTGGCAGGCGGGGTCGTCCGAGCGGCGCACCGGACGGCTCGGGGGCCGCTCGCTGTAGACCCAGCGTTCCGCGGTGGCGGCCGCGAGCACGTCCTCGAGCTCGCCGGCGCCCGACCCGCGGATGTCGAGGTGGTCGAGGGAGGGATCGGTGCAGATCTCGTTCGGAAGACCCAGGACCTGCACGACGCTGTCGGCGGGCACGCCCCACGTCAAGCGGTCCAGGCCCGCGCGGAAAGATCCCACCGGAACGCACAGCGTGCGCAGGAGCGCCACCGCGGCCGCCCCGACGAGCAGGAGCAGCACGACCTTCGTCCCGCTTTTCATTCTCGAGCGCGCGTGGGCGCATCTGCGCCAGCGCTCTCTCCTCCGGATCGACGGGCGCTCCGGTCACGCCCCGGAAGAGTCGTCTCGCTGGCGACCGAGGCGACCGCGATCCGCCACCCGCCGCTTCCCGGCCGCAGAGCGAAAAGATACCGGCCGCGGTCTTCCCACCGGATGCCTCCCGGAGCGGTGCCGGTGACCGTATAGCGCGCGATCTCGTAGGCCAGATCCTCCGATCCGGCTACGGCGATCGTGTCCGCCACGAGCGTCATCGCCGCATCGGGGATCGCCACAAAGAAATCGGCGTAGAACCGTCGAACCCCATCGCGCCCCGCTACCGGGGGCGCGTTGTGGACGAGGATCACCGCGTCTTCCGCGAAGAGATGGACGATCGCGGCGGTGTCCCCGGTCGCGATCGCCGCCACGTACCGGTCGTTCAGGCTCCGGATCTCGGCCTCGGCGCCGCTCGCCGGTGGCGCCGGCGAATCGGTCGCGGCCGGCTCGGGCGTCGGGGCGAGGCGCTCCGGCGCCTGTCCTTCGCACGCCATCGCGGAAGCGACGAGAATGAACCCTCCCAGAACGCGCGCCTTCCTTTGTCTCGAACCTCCTCGCCGGGACGGGAGCCGGATCATGGCTCGCGCTCGCCGCGGGTCGCCCGCGCGATCCGGGCGAGCGCCAGACTCTCCAGCTCGGGCGCCGGGACGAGCCGGCCGCCCGACCAGCGGAAGACGACCGCCCGCCAGGCGATCGCCGGCTCGGGGGGGCCGGCCGCCGCGCGCCCCGTGGCGCTGATCACCTCGAGCGCGCCGTCGCCGTCCAGATCGACCAGGCCGAGCTGAATCGAGGCCTGGCTCGAGCGGCCGTCGTAGAACACCGCCGGCCGCTCGCCTTGCGGCGTGACCACCGTGACCGGCTCGAGACGGCCGTCCTGACCGGCCTGGAAGAATCCCAGAGCGAGGAGGGGCGGATCGGCGGAGGGGAGCCTCAGCACGAGGGTCGTCCGGCCGCCGAGCATCGCCACTAAGTGGAGCGCCGCGTCGGCGGAGGGGGGCGCGCGCCGGCCCTGCCCTCCCCACGCCTCGAACCCGAGCGCCTCGGCCGCCAGGAGGGGTTCGGTCGTGCCGGCGCGAAATTCGGACCCGCGGCTCTCCAGGACGAGTCCGCTCGGTGCCCCGCCGGCGGAGCGGTACAGCGCCACGGTCTCGGGCGCGGCGTCCCCCAGAAGGTCGAGCGAGAAGAGCGCTCCCTGATCGAGCGTGGCGCCCGGCGGTGCGTGCGCGGCCAGCGGTGCGATGTGCGACTCCGCCATCAAGCTCCCACGGGCGGCATCCCAGATGTGGGCGAGGCCACCTACGGGTACGGGGCCGGGGGCCACCAGCACGCGGAGGCGTTGCTCGTCGAGCCAGCCCTGCAACCGGACGCTGCGGTCATTGCGAGCGAGCCACACAGCCACCGGATGATCGAGCGTCAGGCCGATCCGGGCGTCGTGGATGCCGGTCCGCGCGACTCCGTTCTCCGACCGACCGGCGTAGGCGAGGTAACGCCCGTCGGCCGACCATGCGATCGAGTCCGCCTGCCCGCCTCGAAAGACGTCGGCGATGCGGGCCACCTGGAGCGGCCGCCACCACACCCCCACGCTCCCGCCGCCGCCTTCGGCCGTGAACGCCACGCGGGTGGAATCGGGCGCCAGAGAGATCCTCCGGAACCGGATCGCCGACCGGGCTGCCTGACCCCGATCCAGGGGCGGGATCTGCTGGATCGTAAACAGAGTGTCCGCCCCCAGGAGCACGGCGGTCGAATCGACCCCCAGCTTCAGCTCTCCGGCGGGTCCCGCATCCAGGGTGGCGCTGCTGCCGTCCTCCTTCGCCTCCGGCAGGGGGAGGATCGAGACCCACGCCCTCCGGTCCTCCTCGCTGCACCCCGAAGCCAGGAGCGAGAGCAATGCGGCGACCACCGCCGCGGCGGAACTGAACCGGCGGCTCAGTAGCCCCCCTTCTTCAGCAGGTCACGCGCGATGACGACCCGCTGGATCTCGTTGGTGCCCTCGAAGATCCGGTTGATCCGCGCGTCGCGATAGAAGCGCTCGGGCCACATCTCGGCCGAATACCCCATGCCGCCGTGGAGCTGGACCGCCTTGTCGACGATCCGGTCCAGCGCCTCGGAGCAGAAGTACTTGCAGATCGACGCTTCGCGGCTGAAACGCGCCCCCTGGTCGCACATCCACGCCGTCCGATACACCATGTTCTCCATGGCATACGTATCGGCTGCCATCTCGGCCAGCATGAACTGAACCGCCTGGAAGTTCTTGATCGGCTGGCCGAACGCGTGGCGCTCCCCGGCGTAACCGACGCAGCGGTCGATCGCGTCCTTGGCCGCCCCGACGGTCGCCGCCGCGAGCCCCAGTCGCCCGACGTCGAGCACGCCGAAGGCGATGTGCGCGCCGTCGCCCACCTTGCCGATCAGGTTCTCGGCCGGCACCTCCATGTCCTCGAAGATGAGCTCGACCGTGTTCGAGCCCCGGATCCCCATCTTCTCCTCGACCTTGCCGACCGAGTAACCGCTGAACTCTTTTTCGACGATGAGCGCCGCCGGCCCGGACTCACCCTCCGAATCCCCGTCCACGTTGCAGAACAACGCCACGATGTCGGCCAGGCCGCCATTCGTGATCCAGATCTTGGTCCCGTTCACGATGTATCGGTCGCCGTTGAGAACGGCGGTCGTCTTCATGCCCATCGCGTCCGAGCCCGACTCGGGCTCGGTCAGTGCGTAGGCGCCGATCCACTCGCCCCGCGCCATCGGCGCCAGATACTTGCGCTTCTGCTCTTCGCTGCCGTACCTCCAGATCGTCATCCCGCCGATCGACTGATGGGCGCCGATGAACGTGGCCGTCGAGGCGCACGCCCGGCTGATCTCCTCCTGCATGATGCAGTAGCCCGTCTCGCCCATCCCCGCGCCGTCGTACTCGGACGGGAAAGCGACGCCGAGAAACCCGAGCTCGGCCATCATCTCGATGATCCGATCCGGGATCGCGTGCTCCTTGTCGATCCTGTCGGCGACCGGTCGGAGCTCCTCGTCGACGAACCGCTTGACGGTCCGGCGCAGCTCTTTCTGCTCGTCGGTGAACGACCAGTCCATTCCGTCCTCCCGGGAAGAAGTTAGGAGGAGCGGGGTCGGCGGCCCACGAAGTGGAGCTCGGCTAGGCCCTGGCGGGCAGGGGCTGCTCGAGAAGGCAGACCGACACCGCCTCGATCAGGATCTCCTGCGCCCGCTCGGCGATCTCGTCCAATGAAGGAGTCCGGAGCGCCATCGACTCCGCGCGGCGCTTCAGCTCGTCCAGGCTCGGAAGGTGCGGGAGGTGCGGCTGCAGGTCCTCCAGGCTCGGCACCTGGGCCCATCGCGCGCGGATCTGGTCGGCGATCCGCTCCGCCGAGAAGCTCCCCGCGAGCTGGTGCGCGACCTTGTCGATGGCGCGCCGCGAGAGGCGCCGCTCGCCCTCGAGGACGTCCTGGGGCGGACCTTTCAGATCCCACACCAGACCCGTCCAGGAGAGTAGCTTCAGCAGATAGTAGGTCGGGTCGATCTCCCACCACCGCCACCCCTGACGCGTCGATGCCTGGTAGTAGTGGTGGTTGTTGTGCCACCCCTCGCCCATCGTGGCGAGCGCGAGCCACCAGCTGTTGCGGCTGTCGTCGCCGGTCAGGTAGCGCTGGCGGCCGAACGTGTGGGCCAGCGAGTTGATCGAAAAGACCCCGTGAAAGAGGACCGTCGTGCTCAGGAAGAAGCCGACGAAGAGGCCCGGCCAGCCGGCGATCAGGAAGCAGACAACAGCGAGCAACACGCCGGGAACCTTGTTGTACCGATCGAGCCAGACGAGCTCGGGATACTGGCTCAGGTCCTTGACGAGGCTGTAGTCGGCTCGCCCCCGCTCGCGAGCGAAGATCCACCCCACGTGCGCGAACAGGAATCCGTGCAGCCCCGGCGAGTGGACATCCTCGGGAGTATCCGAATGCTTGTGATGGTGACGGTGCTTGGCCGACCACCAGAGGACTCCCTGCTGCAGCGAGGTCTGAGCCAGAAACGCGAGCACGAACTGGAAGACGCGGCTCGTCCGAAAGCTGCGATGCGAGAAGTAGCGGTGGAAGCCGGCGGTGACCGCGAACATCCGCGCCCAGTACAGTCCCACGCAGAGCGCCACCGCGCCGGCGGTCACGCCCGACCACAGCGCCCCCAGCGACGCGACGTGGACGAAGACGAAGCCTATCGCGGACGGATAGATGATGTCGTCGTGATGCTCTTCATCGAAGCGCAGCGTCTGTTTCAGCAAGATCGACTACCCCGGGGGAAAACGTGTCGGAGAGCGAACCATTCTGATGGGACGCGCAATATACGCGCCATTGCAGGCCGAGGCATCCGTACTCCGGCCGGCCCTCATCTCCGCCGCCGGCCGGCCGCTCATTCCCACCCTCCGGAACCCTCGGCGAGCCCTCAGAACTCGATCCGGATCCGGTACCGCAGGATCGCCTCGCCGTGCGCCTCGATCGGCACGTCGAAGCGGACGGTGAACGCGTCCAGCTTCTCGTGATCGTGGCTCTGGGACAGCATCCGCCACTCGCCTGGCAACGGCTCGATCACCTGGACGACGACCGGTTCGTCCTTGTGGTTCCGGATCGTGACCTCGAACGCCTCCTCATAGATCGACCCGCGGCGTGGGTGCCCCCCGCTGGAGATCACCTGGAAATCGGTCTGGCGCCGCTCGGCGACGATGTCGAACGCCTCGCCGACCTTGAGCCGCAGGCGCTCGTCGCGCGGCGTGTGGTCGATCCGGTCCTCGCCGACGAGCTGGAGGGTGCCATCGGCATCCGCCTTGTAGAGGCGCACGACGCCGGCCGGCAGCGCGAACCCGAGCCCGTTCCCCTTCGCGTTGTCGAACTCCTGGTGCACGCCCACCTTGAGTCCCTTCTCGCCGCCATACTGCTGTGTGTAATACCACGCGGCGCCGGCCAGCGTGTACACCTTCTCGGTCCGCACCCCGCTCGCCTCCAGCAGCCGGATCTGCTTGGTCTGGTTGTTCTTGATCGTGGTCGGACGTGGCAGGTCGTAGAGGTGGTACTCGAAGAACGTCCGCTCCTCGAACCCGGCCGCGTCGGCCGCGACCGCGGCCTCCCTGAGGGCCTGCCCTTTCGGAACGGAGGACTGCGGCGCCCGGTGGATGTCGCCCGCCACCAGCTTGAGCCTGGCGTTCGGGTACGTCGTTCCGCTCTTGTTCTCGACCGTGACCCAGCCGCCGATGTCGAGCGTGCGATCGTCCTCGGACAGCGTGGCGACATAATCGGCCTTCCAGTCGAGGCCGCCGGTCAAGTACGACACTTCGACCGGCTCGCTCCCCGCGCGGTCGCTCTGGAGCGTCCACACGAGGGTCGGAAGCGCCTTCAGATCCCCCTTGAGGTCCGGCAGCACGACCCTCCCCGGCGGGTTGAGCGCGATCGAGTCGCCGATCTGGTACACGGTTCCCCCCTGGGTCGAGAGTAGCTTCGCGGGGACCGCCACCTCGTGGTCGTTCACCGGCATGTAGAGCGTGACGATCTCGCCGACATACTTGTCGAGCAGCGCCTCGGGGGTCAGCAGGTCGTACTCGTAGTTCTGCTCGAGGACATCGACCGCCGCCGGGTGCGCCAGCGCGGCGAAGGCGACCGAGGTGGGGTCGATCTGGGCAGCCACGTCGCGAAAGGGGAGCGTGAAGACGCCGCGGGCGAGGTCGATTCGCCGCTCGTCCCGGACGAGGCCCAGGTTGCCGTTGTAGACCGTGACCGCGACCGTTCGCGGATCGGGATCGTCCGCCTCGAGCAGCGCGCCGGCCGGCACGAGGGACAGCGCTCCCGCGAGGAGCGCCAGCGAAACAGCGAATCGTTTCATGGATGCCTCCGGTTTGGTGGTGGTCGGCGGATGCTTCCGCGCCCGCTTCAGCACCAGATACAACCGGAGGAGCGGTTTATTCCGACCTCCCGGCGCGGCCGCCGAACGGCTACCGGGGACGGGAGGCGAGGAGAACCGCGAGGCTGTCAGCCAGGGCCTGGGCCGCGCGGCGCCGCTCGGGCTCGAGACGCGCGCCGGCCTCCAGCGTATCGCCCCAGAGAGCCAGCGCCTGCCGGGCGGCGACGGTGTCGCGGTCGGCGAGCGCGCCGCGCGCCGAGGCCTCGAACCGGCTGACGTCTCGGGGCAGGACAGCGTCCCGGAGGTCGGCCTGCGCCGCGGAGACCGCCAATTCGTCGGCCGCGGGCAGCTCCTTCTCGGCCATCCCGGCAGGGGCGGCTTCGGGAGCTGGCGCGGCCTCGGGGGCTGGCGCGGCCGGACGGAACGGCGCCCGCTCCGGCGGACTCCCCGCCTCGGCGGGGTCCGTCCCCTCGGCGGGGCCCGTCCCCGGGGGGGCCACCTGCCGCGCCCGGGGATCCACCAACCGATCGGCGTCACCGGGTCCGCGGACTCCCTCCCGGATCAGCACTCCGATCGCGATCACGGCGAGGACGGCGAGCGCCGCCTGCGGTGCGTAGGCGAGAAAGCGACCCGCACCCCGGGGCGCCGGCCGGCCCGACGTACGGGCCAGAATCGCCGCCCGCTGCCGAAACCAATCCGGCTCGGGTCCCGACCGCAGGTCCGCCGCCGCGTACCCCCGCTCCATCGCCGCCGCGAAGACCTCGAGATCGCCGAGCGCGGCCGCGCAGTCCGGGCAGCCGGCCAGGTGCGAGCGGACCCGGGCCTCTTCCCCGGCCGCAAGCTCGCCGGTCCGGAAACGATCGAGGAGCCCCACTACGTGCCCGGCGGCGTGCTCCCCACGCTGGTGTTCCGATCGCTCGTCGATCATCGATCCTCCCGCTCGGGTGGCCCCGGGCCCCACCGGATCCCCTTCGATTCCAGGCAGGCGCGCATCTTCTCCCGCGCCCGCGCCAGGCGCGACATCACCGTTCCCTCGGGAATCCCCACCGCCCGCGCGATCTCGGCGTATCCGAACTCCTCGGCGTGCCTCAGATCGAAGCACTCGCGCTGATCCGCGGGAAGTCTCTCGCGACACTCCGCCAGCGCCACCCCCAGCTCCCGGTCCTCGACGGATCGATCGGTCCGATCGGCATTGGCGATCTCCGGCGCCCGATCGGGATCCGAGAACGAAAGCAGGCCCCATAGCTTCCTGCGACGCAGGACGTTCAGGCACCGGTTCCGGGCGATCCGGTAGATCCAGGTATAGAACCGGTACTCCGGATCGTACTCGCCGAGCCGTGCGTAGGCGCGGACGAACGCTTCCTGGACGACATCGTCCGCTTCGTCCGGATCTCCGAGGAGGCCCAGGCAGCTCCAGTAGAGTCGCCGCTGGTAGCGTTCCACGAGAACGGCGTATAGCCGCGGGTCACCTGCAGCGATTTGGGTGATGAGCGTCGCCTCGGCGGCGGCGCTCTCGCCCTCGGGCCCCTCGATCGCCTTCTGCCCGGTGCTACCCGCGGGATCGTCTTTCATTCCGCGCCCGCTGTCGCGGCGGGCGGTCGGGCAGGCGGCGGGCGAGGTAGATCCCGCCGATGAGGAGGAAGAAGCCCGCGCTGAGGAGCGCCACGCTGTGGGTCAAGAACATTTCGACCACCGGTTCGGGGCGGAACGGCAGCTCGCGGGTCCATTCGCGCGCGTGGCGGAGCTGGCGGTACCACCCCAGGATCGTCATGCCCGGGACGATGATGCCCGCTGCGGCGAGGATCCGGATGGTCGTCGCGGGCCAGATCGACCGGCGTCCGCGACCCAGCGCGTAGACGCCGAGGATCGCGAGCGCGAGCGCGCCCAGGATCGCCCAGATCGGAAGCTCAGCGAGCGGAACCGTCCGCGCCATCTTTAGAAGCCCTCGCCCAGGGTGGGTTGAGCGTCCTCGAGCCGGCCGCCGGCCGGGCGCGATCCGCCGGCGGGGCGCAGGCTCCGCGGCCGATCGCGCGGGGTGCCGTAGAACCCCCCTTCCCAGCGGGCTCGCTCGCGCAATGCCTCGGAGGGCTCGAAGCGAGGATCGATCGCGGCCGTCCACTCGTCCAGCCGGTCGATGATGCGCGGCAGCCCGACCTCGTCGGCCCAGCGCAGGAGGCCGCCGCGAAACGGCGGCCAGCCGATCCCCAGGACGAGCGCCAGGTCGCCGTCGGCGGGCGAGGCGACGATCCCGTCCGCCAGCGCGCGAGCGGCCTCATTGACCATCGGGTACAGGCAGCGCGCCCAGAGGGCGTCGGCTTCGTAGACCGGCGCCTCGTTCCCCTCCGCCCCGGGGGGCTGGGGGAGCCCCAGCTCGTCCTTGAGCCGCGGGTCGGCTTCAAGCCGCCGGCCGTCCTTGTAGCGATAGAACCCCCGGCCCGACTTCCGGCCCAGGCGTCCCATCGTCTCCAGCCGGTGGAGCAGGGCGTGGGGGCGCATTCGCTCTGGATACGTCGCGGAAAGCACCCGGCCGACCCGGGCGGCGACGTCCAGCCCGATCTCGTCGAGGAGTGCGAACGGGCCCATCGGCAGGCCGAATTCCTCGATTGTCGCGTCCAGCGACTCGATCGAAACCCCCTCCGCATACAGGTGCGCGGCTTCGTTGAGATAAGGCATGAGCAGACGGTTGACCCAGAAACCGGGCCCGTCGCCGACGACGACCGGCGTCTTCCCGAGCGCGCGCGCCGCGCCGTGGAGGGTCGCGAGTGCGTCAGCCGAGGTCCGCTCCCCGCGCACGACCTCGACCAGGACCATCTTCTCGACGGGGTTGAAGAAGTGGAGGCCTCCGAACCGCTCGGGTCGCGAGAGGGCGCGGGCCAGATCGTCCACCCGGAGCGAGGACGTGTTGGTGGCCAATACCGCTTCCTCGGGGACCTGCTTCTCGGCTTCGGCCAGCACCGCCCGCTTGACTTCCGGATCCTCGAAGACCGCTTCGACCACCAGGTCCACCGTGCCGAACCCCGTGTATTTCGTGGTTCCCGAGATCCTGTGCATCAGGTCCCGGATCTCGCGCCGCGCCAGGCGTCCCTTGCTCTCCGCACGGCGTGCGATCCGGGCCGCGTGGGCGAGCCCGCCGGCCACGCGCTCCACATCCGTGTCCTTGAGGCGCACGTCGATCCCTCGATACGCCGCGACCTCGGCGATCGCCCCGCCCATCACCCCCGCGCCCAGAATCGCGATCCGGCGGATCGGCCGGGCGGTCCCGACGGAGAGCGGCCTCCGGGCCGCCTCGCCGTGACGGTAGAGCCAGATCAGGTTCCGGGCGGCGGGGGTCATCGCCAGCTCGCCGACCGCTTCCGCCTCGGCCTCGAGGCCCTGGGTCATCCCCTGCGAGAGCCCGACCTCGATCGCGTCGATCGCGGCGAAGGGCGCCGGGTAGTGACCGCCCGTCTCCTCCCGGGCCCTCTTGCGGGCCTGCGACAGGACGAGTCGGCGCCCGATCGGGTTCTTCTCGAGGAGGAGTCCCGCCAGCCCGCCTCCGCCGGGGCCGCCGGGGAGCTCCGAGCCCCGGATCGCCGCCCGCGCGACCTCATCCGCCACCGTCGTAAGCTGCGCCCGCGGCACGGCCCGGTCGACGAGGCCCATCCGCTCGGCGGCGCGGGCGGAAATCCGTTTGCCCGTCAGGATCAGGGTGAGGGCGTTCTTCAGTCCCACGATCCGCGGGGCGCGCTGCGTGCCTCCCCAGGCGGGGAGGATCCCGAGCTGGACTTCGGGAAAGCCGAGCCGGGTCACCTCGTCCTCGCTCGCAACGCGGAAGGAGCACGCCAGCGCGAACTCGAGCCCGCCCCCGACGCACGCCCCGTGGATCGCCGCCACGGTGGGGACCGAAAGATCGGCCACACGCTGGAACACCGCCTGACCGCGCCGCGCGAGCGCCGTGGCCTCGATGCCGGAATCGATCGCCGCCAGCATGTCGAGATCGGCGCCGGCGACGAAGCTGTCGTCCTTTCCCGAGCGGAATACGACCGCTCCCAGGTCGCCGCGCCCCGTGAGCTCGGCGAGAACCTGCTCGAGCTCGTCCAGAACCGCCCGCGACCAGAGGTTCACGCGCCGGTCCGGCATGTCAAAAACGACGTGTGCCAGCCCTTCCCTATCTACGAAGTAGTCGAAGGACGCGCGCATCAGCGCTGGCGGCGGAAGACGATCGCGCCCCCCAAGCCCCCGCCTACACAAAGGGTGGCGAGACCCCACTCGGCCCCGCGGCGCTTCATCTCGAGGAGCAGCGTCAGCGCGAGCCGCGTGCCGGTCGCCGCGATCGGATGTCCGAGCGCGATCGCGCCGCCGTTCACGTTGAGACGCTCGGGCCGGATCTCGCCGATCGGCGCCGAACGGCCGAGCATCTCGGCCGCCCATTCCCGGGATGGAAAGACCTCGAGATTTGCGAGCACCACGGCGGCGAACGCCTCGTTGAGCTCGATCAGGTCGACCTCCTCGAGCCCGATGCCGGCGCGACCCAGGGCGAGCGGCGCGGCCACCGCCGGCCCCAGCCCCATCCGCCGCGGGTCGAGCCCGGCGTAGCCGAAGGATACGAGTGTGCCCAGCGGATCGTACCCCAGCGCGCGCGCCCGGTCGGCCTCCATCAACAGGACCGCCGCCGCCCCGTCCGTGATCATCGAGGAGTTTCCGGCGGTCACGGTTCCGTGGCGGCGATCGAAGGCTGGCTCGAGCCGCGCCAGGGCCTCCAGCGACTGGCCGGGACGGTAGCCCACGTCCTCGGCCACGACGTCGGCGAAGTTGGGGGGGACGAAGACCGGCGTCACCTCGTCGGCGAAGCGCCCCCCGGCCCACGCCGCCGCCGCCCGTTCATGGGAGCCGAGCGCGTACTCGTCCTGCGATCGGCGCGAGAGGTTGAATTCCTTCGCCAGCACCTCCGCGGTCTCCCCCATGTTGAGGCCGCAGACCGGGTCCGTCAGGCCCTCGGCGAGCGCGACGACCGGCTTCAGGTGCGCGGGGCGGAGGCGGGTCGCGACGGCGACCTTGCCGGGCACCGAACGCGCGCGGCTGAGGTCGCTCATGACCCCGGCGAACTCCCCCGGATACTGGAGCGGCACCCGGGACATCGATTCGACCCCGCCCGCCAGGACGATATCGGACTGCCCGAGGACGATCTGGTTGTAACCGTCGGTCAGGGACTGGAAGCCGGAAGCGCAGTTGCGGGCGACCGAGAAGGCCGCTACGGGAGGCGGCACCCCGGCGTAGAGCGCGGCCACGCGGGCGATGTTGGGAGCGTCCGCGGGCGGCGCGGCGTTCCCCAGGATGACCTCGTCGATTTCAGCGGGATCGATCTCCGTCCGCTCGAGGAGCTCGCGGATCGCGGTCCGTGCGAGCTCGACCGCGTCGACGCGGGCCAGCGCGGTTCCCGCCTTGGCGAACGGGGTCCGGACCCCGTCTACCACGACGACGCGCCGGTCGTGCCGCCAGGCGTCTAAAAGACGGGCTCCAGCGTGGCGTTCTCGCCGGTCAACCGCACCGTGTCCTGGCCGCCCTCGCCCTCGACCTGGACGTTCCAGCGATACTGCTGGCTGATCGAGCCCGGCACCGGCGCGGCTCCCAGGATCCACCATGTCCCGTTCGGGACGGTGACGTCGGCGAAGCCGTCGGGGTTCGTTTCCGCCCGCTGGAGCGGGAGGTCGCCGATCCGCAGGCTCTCCGCGCTCGCGAACTCCGCCCCCGGCCATGCGCGCTCCTCCCACGCCCGGCGCGCTTCGCGATACTCGTTCCGCACGGCGGTGTACGTGTCGGTGACCTCCTGGCACCGCGCGAACCGCTGCTCCTCGCGGGCGACCAGCACCTGGTAGCGTTCGAACGCCGCGCGGTAGGCGTCCGAGGTCTCTCCCTCCCGTCCGGCTATCGAAGTCGCCTCCTGGCGGACCGCCTCGATGGAATCACCGGTCACGCGGTAGGCCGTGCAGACATCCTGATACGTCTGCGACAGCGCGCGGATCGAATCGGCGACCGGCGGCTCGCCGGGTTGGGTCCGGCTCTCCATCTCCTGGTAGAGCTGATCGATGTCGTAGGGGAGGATGTCGAGCGCGACGTTGGAAAGCGGTACCGTCTCCCCCTCGGCGTTCTGGCCCTGAGCAGCGATCGTCAACTCGGTTTCGGTGCTGCAGGCCACTGCCACCAAGACCAGCGCCGCGGCGCCAAAGGCTTGCCGGATTCCCACTCTCGACCTCCTCGGGGCTGACGTTAGACGTCCAAGTTATGAGCCGCTCGACGCCGGAAGCAACGCCGCGATCCCGCGCGGGACGACGTACGCCCGGACCGGCTCGCCCTTGAAATATCTTTGTCCCAGCGCCTGGATCCGCTCCGGCGTGACCGCCTCGATCGCGGTCAGCCAGCGGTCGCCGAAGTCCTGTCCCAGGCCGTACGCCTCGTACAGCCCCAGCCGGACGGCCTGCGCCATGTTCGTCTCGGCGCCGATCAGGTAGCTGCCCTTCAAATATCGGCGGGCGGCCTCGATCTCCTCCTCCCTGACCGGCTCGTCGACGATGCGCTCGAACTCCCGCGCCAGACCGTGCGCCGCCTCACCGGCCCGGTCGGGGTCGGTGATGATGTAGGCGGCGATGAACGAGCCGTCGAGCTGGTCGTTGTAGATCGAAGACACCTGGTAGGCGAGCGAACGCTTCTCGCGGAGCTCGATGAACAGACGCGAAGACATGGAGCCGCCGAGGATCGCGTCGAGGAGCCGGGCAACCGGGTAGTCGGGGTCGTTGTAATCGGGCGCGGGATACCCGTGCACGAGGTACGCGGCCTGGCGATCGAGGTCCAGCCGTCGGGCACCCCCGAAGGTCGTGGGCGCAAACGGGCGGGGCTCAGGCGGGGCCAGCGGCGTGCGCCCGAAGGCGGCCTCCATCCGGGCCACCAGACGGTCGGGGTCGAAGCGGCCCACCGCCACGACGATCGGTGGGATGGGGCGGTAGAATCGGCGCGCGGCTGCGATCACCTGATCCCGGTCGAATCCGCGCACCGTCTCCCGGTATCCGAGAGCGGGCTTGTGGTAGGGATGCGAGCCGTATAACTGCTCTCGAAAAAGGTCGACCACCCGCACCATCAACTGGTCCTCGCGCGCCTCGAGCGCGCCCAGCGCCTGCTCGATCTCGGTGGCGACCTCATCATCCGCAAAGGCCGGCTCGGTCAGGGTCTCCAGAAAGAGGTCGAGAGCCGGCTCCCACCCGCTCGCCGTCGCCCTCAGGCTGATCGACCCCAGATCGCTTCCCGATCCGGAGTCCAGGTCGGCACCGAGGTCGGCCAGCGCGTCGTGAAGGGCGTCCGCCGACCGGGTGAGCGTGCCGCGGGGGAGCACGCTCTGCACGAGGCTGGAGATGCCGGCCTCGGGGTCCCGCTCGTAGAGCGACCCCATCGGCAGGACCGCGCGTATCGCGACGATGTCGTTGGTCTCGAGCGGCCGCGCGAGCACCGTCGCGCCGGCCGACAGGACGTGGCGTCCGTGATCAAGCCCCATCCGGCCCCACCCACGCGCGGACAGCCCGAGCCGGGTCCGCACGGCGGGCCAGCGCTTCGGTGGCGGCCTCCGGAGTGACGGCCGCGATCCCCGCCAGAATTTGACGGTATGCGCCCGCATACCCGAACAGCAGCTCGAACTCGCCGAGCGTTCCGGTCATGGCCGCGTTCGTCTCGTTGTCGTACGCGAAGTCGGCAGCCAGGATCGCCTGCGCGCGCCGCACCTCATCGCCGGTCAACCCCTGTTGAGCGGCCGCTCCCATCACGCTCGCCACCTCGGCCTCGACCGTCTCCCGGCGCTCCGGCTCGAAGACCGCGCTGATCCCCAGCAGTCCGGCGCGCTGAAGGCCGTACGTCCAGGCGTTGACCGCCGTCACGAGACGCAGCTCGTCGATCAGCCGGCGGTGGAGACGCGAGGTCTCGCCCTCGCCCAGGATCGTAGCCGCCACCTCGATCGCGCAGAGCTCGGCCAATTCGTCGCGGCCGGCGGTCTGGAAGCCCCAGGCCAGATATCCCTGGCCCACGTCCATTCGCTCCTCGACGGCGGCCGGGCCGACGGGCGGCGGCTCGGGGACTGGCGGGGCGCCGTTCGCCCGGCCGAGGCCACCCAGGCGGGCCTGCACCGCGTCGACCGCAGACGCGGGCTCCACGTCCCCCGCCACCGCCACCACCAGCCGGTCGGCGCGGTAGTTCGCCCTCCAGTACTCGCGCAGGACGGTGGGCGTGATGCGATCCAGCGACGCCGGCGTCCCCAGCACCTCGCGGGCGTAGGCGGTCTCCCCGAAGGCCGCGGTCGTGAGGGCCGAGTAGAGGCGCCCGTGAGGTGAATCGTTCTTGCGCCGGATCTCTTCCTTGACAACCTGCCGCTCCCGCTCGATCTCGGGCTCGGGCAGCGCCGGCTCCACGAGATGATCCGCCAGGAGGTCCAGGGCGGTCGCGAAGTGCTCGGCCGGCGCGACGATGTAGTAGTGGGTGAATTCCATCGAAGTGGCGGCGTTGTTGTAGCCGCCCATCTCCTTGACGATCCGATCCATCGCCCCCAGCGGGTAGCGCTCGGTCCCCTTGAAGAACATGTGCTCCAGGAAATGCGAGATGCCGGCGTGCTCGTCCGTTTCGTGCAGTGCGCCGATCCCAATCCAGCAATCCACCGCCACGATGGGAAGCGTCGGGTTGGGACGAACGAGCACCCGGAGGCCACTTTCCAGCTCGGCCCGAGCGAAGGGAGCCGGGCTGGCCTCCCCGGCCCTCCCGACCCTCTCGATCCGCGGCACGCTCACGCCCGAATTCTCATAGGCTGGCTCGATTCTGCGGGCTTCGAATTTGCAGCACGGAGGAGGGGACGCGTTGAAGGCCGCTCAAAACGGCGAAGCGACCCGCTTCGCGGGTGCCCCGGGCGTGCGAGGAGGGCGAACGACGCCTACTGAAAGTAGGCCGCGGTGAAGCCGGGTACCCACGTAGTGGGTGTAAGCAGAACGAAGAGATTCGCCGTTTTCAGCGGCCGAGCCTAGTCGGCGATGGCGTCGGGAAAGATATACTTCAGCGGATTCACCGGCCGCCCATTCTCGTGCACCTCGTAGTGCACGTGTGGAGCCACCGAGAAGCCCGTCGATCCGACCAGGGCGATCACATCCCCGCGCTGGACCCCCTCCCCGGACCTGACGACGACCCGCGAAGCGTGCGAGTACGCCGTCGTGACGCCGTGGCCATGATCGATCACGACGTAGTTCCCGTGGCCGTTCTCCCAGCCCGCCTTGAGGATCCTTCCCGCCGCCGTCGCCACGATCGGGTTGCCCCGCCGTGAAGAGATGTCGATCCCGTAATGCGGCCGAACGTCATGGAAGATGGGGTGCCGGCGGTGGTGCGAGAAGGTGCTGGAGAGGAAGCCGGAGGCGGGCCAGATCGACGGAGTGGCCGCGAAACGGGCCTTCTTGTCGACGATCGACTTTCGAACGTCGTCCATGCTGCTGGCCAGGAGCTCGCTGCGCTTCAGCAGCATGTCGAGCGAGGTCGCCATCGAACCCACCCGCCCGTCGATATCCCCGTCGACATCCCCATCCACGAGGAGAGGGTGGTCGGGGCCGCCGACCCCGATCGCCTGGACCTCCACGGGCATCGGCGGCAGGTCGGCCACCAGCCTGAGCTCCTCCTCCCGGTCGAGCAGCGATTCCATTTCCTGACCCAGCGTGGCGACCCGGCCTTCTAGCGCGGAGATCTCACTCTGCAGCCGGGCATCCTCGACGGCCGCGCCCGTACCCCGACCCGCGTCCAGAGCCAACGCCGCGGCTCCAACGGCTAGGGCCAGCGCCCCGGCCCCGACCGTGGAGAGACCGAGTACGGTTCGGCGGCAGAAGCGGACCGACCTCACGTTGCTGTTCTCATGTGGAATGTACAATAGCGTACCGATTCGATCTGACACCCGTCGGCCCCCCCGAAAAGACGCGCGCGGGCGGCGTTCGGCCGCCCGCAGGTATGGTCATGACGACGATGCAGGATGAACTGGGTCATGGCAGCCTAACACACCCGGGGATGGGGTGTCAACCCGTCCGGCGGCGTCGACGACCCGACCATCCGATCCTCTTTCCGATCGCTCCTGCTGCAAGAGATGTTCCACATCTGCGCAATCGGGGCGGCGTTAGAAGATTTCGACGTTCACAAAGCCCAGCGGATCGGCGCGGAACGCCTCCACCAATGCCGCGATCCGGCCCTCAAGTACACGGATTTGAAGATACAGTTCCTGGTCCCCGAGGAAGCGTCCGAGCGATCCGCCGCCGCCCGCCAGACGGCTCCTGAGCGCCCCCGCGTCGGCCCGCAGATCGGCGAGGGCTGCCTGCAGCTCGACCGGGTCCGACCACGGGCCGGCGGCACCGTCGAGCGCCGCCAGGTCCGCCCGCAACCGCTCGATCTGCTGCCGCAGGGCGGGATCGGAGCGGTAGTGCGGGATGAGGCCCTCCCCTTCGTCGAGCAGGTCGAGGAGCGCCTCGGATTCATCGGCCAGCCGCTCGAGGCTCGGGTAGAGCGCCGACTCCAGGTCCAGGAGCTTCCCGGCCGTTCCACCGCCGGCCAGCATCTTGACCCTGATCTCCTCGACCTCGGCCGCGAGCACCTGCGCCTCGTTGAGCGCGCGGGCGAACTTGGCGATGATCAGGTCCCAGTCGACCGACGGGATCTCCTCGATCGTCGCCCCGGGCGGCAGCGGCGCCTCGCGGACGTCCCCGGCCGTGATCTTGACGTAACGCTCCCCCCCCATCCCCACGCTCGCCAGTTGAGCCCGTGAGCTCGGCGTGATGTAGCGCTGGAACGGCTCCTGAATCGCGAGCTCGAGGCGGATGTCGCGCGGGGCGAGCGAAGCCAGTGGGGCCGGCAGCAGCGAATCCCCGACGATCGGCGGTCGCAGCGCTTCCCGCGGAACGATCTCGAGGTTCGCGACCTCGCCCGCGGTCATCCCGCCCACCTGGACGAAGGAGCCTACCCGCACGCCGCCGGCCTCGTCCAGATCGAGATAGAGCCGATAGGTATCGGGCATAAACGGCCCGCGCGTCGTGCCGAGAACGAGAACCGTCACCACCGCCAACCCTGCGACCGCCGACACGGCGATCCCCAGCCTGAGGTCCCTCCAGCGCCGATCCTTCGTCCTGGCCGGCACGCGACTAGGCCGTCCCGGCCGGCTCGAGCCGCGGGTAGAGGGGCGGGCCGACGGTGACCTCGGCCGCATCGAGCACTCCCCAACGGAGCGCCTCCGGGCCCGGGACCTCGGGCTGTCCGAGGGACGCCAGCAGCCGGCCACAAAGCTCGGGGCTCACCGGCCAGAGGAGTGCCGCCGCCAACCGCACCGCCTCGGCCGCGTGGAGCAGGGTCGCGGCCACCTCCGTGCGGGCATCGACCGCCTTGGCCCGCTGCCAGGGCGCGCGCCGTTCCAGGTATTCGTTGGTGGCCGACACGAGGCCCATCACCCGCCCAACGGCGGCCTGGGGCCGCCAGGCGTCCCACTCCTCGGCAACCTTCCCCCCGAGCAGCCCCTCTGCGAGCTCCCGCAACGCGGTCTCGTCCACGCCGCCGGACCCGGCCCGGCTCGGCAGCCTGCCTTCGAGGTAGCGACCGATCATTTTCGTGACCCGGGCGTGGAGGTTGCCCAGGTCGTTCGCGAGGTCGGCATTGAGCCGCTGGACCAACGAATCGTACGAAAACGTACTATCCTGGCCGAGGGTCATCTCGCGGAGCAGATAGTACCGGACGCCGCTCACGCCGAAGACCTCGACGAGCTCTTCCGGCCCGACGACGTTGCCGGTCGTCTTCGACATCTTTCGCCCCTCCCAGAGCCACCAGCCATGGGCCAGGATCTGGCGCGGCAGGGCCCAGCCGAGGGCCATCAGGATCGTGATCCAGTAGACGGAGTGGGTCGTCAGGATGTCCTTGCCCATCAAGTGGACGTCGGCCGGATGGTCGTTCCAGGCGCCGATCGCCCGCCGGGCGCTCTCCTCGGGCGGTTCGCCGGCCATCGGGTCGACCGTCCCGGTCACGTAGTTCAGGAGCGCATCGACCCAGACGTAGGTCACGAACCGCTCGTCCCAGGGGAACGGGATCCCCCACTCCAGCCGCTCGCGCGGGCGCGAGATGCAGAGATCCCCGAGCGGTTCCCGCAGAAACCCGAGAATCTCGTTGGCGCGCGTGCGGGGAACGATGAAGCCGCTGTTTTCCCGGATGTGCCCGACGAGTCGCTCCTGGAACGCGCTCATGCGGAAGAACCAGTTCCGCTCCTCGATCTCCTCCACCGGTCGCCCGCAGTAGGGACAACGGCCATCCGCGAGATCCTTTTCCGTCCAATACCGCTCGTCGGAGACACAGTACCATCCCCGGTAGGCGTCCTCGTAGAGGAGCGGCCGGCCGTCGGTCGTCACGCCGCTGCGGAGTCGTTCGAGCGCTTCGCGAACGACGGCCACGTGGTCCGGATCCGTCGTTCGGATGAAGCGATCGTAGCCGATCCCCAGGCGGTCCCAGGTAGCCCTCCAGAAGGGGGCCAGCTCGTCCACGTGGGCCCGCGGGTCGATCCCGCGGCGCTCGGCCGCCCTGGCGACGCTCTGACCGTGCTCGTCGGTCCCGGTCAGGAACCGCACCTCGACCCCCGTCATCCGACGGCGGCGGGCGATGACGTCGGCGAGGATCGTCGTGTAGGCGTGGCCGATGTGGGGCCGGTCGTTGACGTAGTAGATCGGGGTGGTGAGATAGTACCGGTCGGACATGATACGAATCTACATCGGAGGTTCGCCTGACGGGTCGGCCGGAAGGCCGGCCGCGTGCTGGGGGAGGTCGTCGGTGATCTCGTCCCAGACCGCCCGGGAGTCGACGAACGTGTGGTACTGGGGTCGGATGCCGGGATCGCCGTCGACGCTCCCCAGTCGGATCGATACTTCGGGCCCGTCGGGCCATGCGCCGCCGAAGAGGCTGGATCCGCAGCGCCCGCAGAACGCCTTGACCGCGCCCCCCTCCGGCCGGTAGACGTGCAAGCTCTCGTTCCCCGACAGGAGCCGGAAGTGCTCGCGCAACACCCGCCCCTGAGTCGACACGGCCGCGCCGGAATGCTTGCGGCAGCGCGAGCAGTGGCAGTGGCCGGCCCGCAGGAAGGGTCCGGTGACCTGGTAGCGGACCCGGCCGCAGAGGCAGCCGCCGGTGATCGTGGGGCTCTCTCCGATCATGGACGCCGGCGCCGGTAATGACGGCGCGCCTTTGCGCGGTTGCCGCAGTCCCTCATGTCGCACCACCGTCGCCCGCCTGACACCCCCCGTCTGACCGCTCGAACGCCCGCAGCGCTTCCCAATACAGCAGCGTAGGGGTCACGTTGCTCCACACATGGTCGCGAACGAGGAGGAGGCTCCGCGCGGCCGCAACCAGCGCTTCCGGCCCGAGCCGCGCCGCGGCGCGGTAGCGGGGAAGGAGATCCGGGTGATGGAGGGATGGCGCTTCGGGAGCTTCCGACGCCACGAGGTGCACGGCCTCCGGACCATCCCCCGCCAGGCAAACCGCCAGCGCATCCTCGACCATCCCCAGCAGGAACTCGAACGCATGGTCGTGCTGCTCGCGGACGCGCGGCAGCTCGGCGTCCAGCAGAAGCGCGCAGGGGCTCTCTTCGCCCAACGCCCCGGCCGCGAAGAGTCGCTCGGCGAGCGCCTTGAGTCCCAGGATCGCGGGATCGGCCAGCGCCAGGGCGCGCCCCGGACGGCCGCCGGCCAGCGCGACGAGCGGGCCGGCATCTTCCCGCGAACCGTCGAGCCGCGCGTCGACGAACGCCCGCACGTCGGCGTCGTCGAGGGAGCCGACCGCAAGCGACTGGACGCGCGAATGGATCGTGTCGGGAAGCGCATCCGGACGGCTGGCAGTCAGGATGAAGCGCGACCGGGCGGGCACTTCCTCGAGGAGCTTCATCAGCATGCCGGTCGGCTCGTCGCCCAGCGGGTGCCGGTCGACATCCCCCAAAAGGAACACCTGCTCGTCCGCCTCGTAGGGCGGGCGCGCCGCCGCCCGGGAGACCGCGTGGAAATCCTCCATCCGGAACGAAGCCGGGTGATCGTATTGCGGCGCCTCGGAGGGCTCACCGGCCCGCCGGGCCAGGTCCTCGCCCCGCGCGTCCTCGCCATAGTAGGCCGCGGCCGGCCGGGGGAAGTACCAGTGGACGTCGGGGTGCACGTTGTGCGCGATCCGCCGGCACGCCGGGCAGGCGCCGCAGGGTCCGGCTTCCCCGCCGGCCCCGGCCGGCTCCGCGCAGAGGAGCCGTTGGGCGAGCCAGCGGGCGAGGGTTTGCTTACCCACTCCGGCCGGACCGTGGAAGAGGAGCGCCTTCCCCAACCGCCCGCGCGCGATCGCCGCGTTCAGCGCGCGCTTCAGCCCCCGGTGCCCGTAGAGTCGGATCGGCTCTTCGATCGCCGGCATCCCGATCTCGCTCACCTCGATCTCAGCCAACCGATCGGGTCGACGGCTCTGCCCCCCTGCCGGATCTCGAAGTGGAGCTTCGGGCCGACCAGGCTCCCCGACTCGCCCACCGTCCCGACGGCCTGCCCTTTCGCGACCGGATCGCCGACCCCGAGGTGGGCACGGTCGAGATGAGCGTAGAGCGAGTAGTGGCCGCCGTCGTGGTCGACGATGACCATCAACCCGTAACCGCCGTTCCAGTCGGCGTAGGCGACCTCGCCGGATTCGACCGCTCTCACCGGCGTGCCGCGCGGCGCCTGGATGTCGACGCCGTTGTTGATGACCTCGGTGTTGTAGACCGGGTGCCGCGCACGACCGAAACGGCTGATGATGCGTCCTTCAACCGGCCAGTCGAGCGCGCCGAAGTCGCCGGTCAGCGTGGAGGCGGCTGGATCGGGCGCCTCGCGGCCGGCCGCCGCAGCCCGCCGCCGGGCCTCGGCCTCGCGCTCGGCCCTCCTGCGCTCGAGAACCGCCAGCAGCTCTCGGATCTTCTCGGTCTCCGCCTCCAGCGCCTCGGCCGCCTGGAGCTGCTCCGAACGTTCGTCCTTGACCCGCGAGAGGAGCCGCTCGCGGTCGCGCTCGGCCTCGGAGAGCGAACGCACCTGCTCGACCCGCACATTCCGGGTCTCCGAGAGATCGGCACGCGTCGCCTCGAGCCGGCTGCGGTCGGCCCGGATGCGGGCCTCCAGCAGGGCGATCTCCTCGACGAGCCGATTATCCTGCTCGGCGATGATACGCAAATATTTGTAGCGGCTCAGCGCCTCCGCGAACGAGTCCGAGCGCAGCAGGATCTGGAAGGCTCCGAACTTACCGAGCTTGTAGATCGACCGGAGCCGCCGGCCCAGGATCTGGCGCTTGACCGTGAGCAGGTCCTGTGCCTGCGCGAGATCGCGGATGACGTCCTCGATCCGATTCCCCTGAGACTCGATCTCGACGTCGAGGGTCTCGATCAGATGCTCGGTCACCCCGAGCTCACGTTCGACCTGACGCAGGTCGCCAAGAACGCTTCTCTCGCGCCGGCCGAGTCGCGCCGCTTCCTCCCGCCGCTCCTGGATTTCCCGCTGGAGCGCCTCGAGCCGCTCCCGCTGGGACTCTACCTCCGCATCCTCCTGCGCGCGCCCCGCCGAGGGCGCGAGCACGCCCGCCGCGAGGAGCGCGGCGATGGCCACCGCCTCCCGGGCCCGGATGGAGGAACGACCGGCCGGCCGCATCCAGCCTGTCACCACTTCCTGAGAAGCCGCCGAAGCGTGGCCAGCGATGCGATCGCCCCCAGCGCGCCGCCCACTACGACTCCGATTACGAGCTGGACCGGCGTGTAGAACTCGAGCGTCACCACCCGGCTCTCGATTGCGGTGAAGGTCACGGTCAGGAGTACCAGGGCAACCAGCGCCCCGATCACCCCCTTGGCGAAGCCCTCCATGACGAACGGCTGCGCGATGAACACCGGCGTCGCCCCGACCATCTTCATGATCGCGATCTCTTCCTCGCGAGCCACCAGGACGAGGTTGATCGTAGCTCCGATCGACACGAATGCGATGGTCCCGAAGATCGCTCCCACGACGAGCCCGAGGAAGACCGACAGTCCCTGCAGGAAGTCGAGCTTCTGGACCCACTCCTCGCCGTATTTGATCTCCTCGACGAATGCGAAGCGGGCCACCCGCGTCGCGACTTCGCGGACCTGCGGATTTCGTCGATGCCCCGGCTTGAGCGCGATCTCGACGGACGCCGGCAGCGGGTTCACTTCGAGGTCCTCGTAGAGCTCGTTGTACTCCCCCATGTCCGCGCGTGCGCGGGCGAGGGCGTCGTCCTTCGAGACGTACATGACCGAGTCGACCTCGGGGTACTCCGTCACCTCGCGCATCAGGGACGCGCTCTCGGCCGGCTCGACGGAATCCCTCAGATAGGCGATCACCTCGACCCGCTCTTCGACCTCCTGCAGTACGCGCTCGATGTTGAGCCACACGAGCCCGAAGACCGAAAGGGTGTAGAGCGCGAACCCGATCGTGATGATCGAAAGCGCGGTGAGGAGCGGGGCTCGGCGGAAGGCGAAGAAAGCTTCCCGCGTCTTGTATCTCATACTACGCGGAGCAGGAATGAGATGTCACACCGAGCGCGACGATGCTCAACTCCGCGACGATGCTCAACTCTGCTAGGGTGCTCAACTCTGCGACGAGTCTCTCGATACGACTCCCCGATCGAGCTCGATGACGCGCGCGCGAGGATGTTCGTCCAGCAGCTGCCGGTCGTGGGTCACGAACAGGACCGCCATCCCCCGCAGGTTGATGTTCTTGCAGACCCGCAGGATGTCGAGCGAGACGCGCGGATCCAGGTTTCCGGTCGGCTCGTCCGCGAGCAGAATGAACGGGTCGTTGACGAGCGCGCGGGCGATCACCACCCGCTGCTGCTCACCGCCCGACAGTTCGGCCGGATAGTGGTGCGCCCGCTCTCCCAGCCCGACTGCAGCCAGCGTGCGCGGAACCGTCTCGCGGATCCGCTCGGGCGGGGCGCCGATCACCTCGAGTGCGAACGCGACGTTCTCGAGCGCCGTCCGGTTCTTCAGCAGCCGGAAGTCCTGGAACACGACGCCCAGGCGGCGGCGCAGATACGGGATCTCCCGGCGCCGGACCTTCTCGGACGAGAAACCCGACACGCGGACGACCCCCGCGGTGGGCCGTTCTTCCATCGTCACCAGCTTAAGCAGGGTCGTCTTGCCGGCGCCCGAAGGGCCGGTCAGGAACAGGAACTCGCCACGGCGGAGGTGGAAGGAGACGTCCTTGAGGGCGAGACCGGTCTTGGGAAATTCCTTGGAGACGTTCTGGAACAGAATCATCCGGCGCGCGCCCGGCGCGGCGTCATCCGGCTGCCGAAGCGGGAAAGAGCTCGTCGAGGGTGATCCGGATGTCCACGTATACGCTCCGGCGGAGACGCTCGACGAAGGCCGCCTCGGCTCGCTCCAGTGCGAGCTGCTGCCGGATCCGGGGCGCGATCTGCTCGAACTGAATCGCCTCGCTGCCCGCCGTTCCGTGGCTGATGATCACGCTGAAACCGGTCCCCGTCTCGATGACCGTCGCCGCGCCGGAAGCGAGGCTCTGGAGTGCGCTCGCGTAAACTTCCGGGAGCTGCGACGCGGCCAGCTCGATGATGGCGGCGGCCGCCGAGTCGCCGGGCAGGTAGGCGGCTTGCAGGCTGTCGACGTCGGCCCCCGAGAGGATGAGGTCGAGAAGCATGTCGGCCTCCTCTCGCGCCCGCTGGAGATCCTCGGGGGTGCGCTCGAAGGCGAACAGGATGTGGCGCGCCCGGACCTCGTCGGTCCGCCGGTCGGTCGCTTGGAGGAGGTGGAAGCCGAACGGCGTCTCGACCGGCCCCACGACCTCCCCCAGAGGCGCGTCGAACGCGGCGGCCTCGAACGCCGGCACCATGCGGCCCCGGCCGAACCAGCCCAGGTCGCCGCCCGCCTCGCGGCCGGTCGGATCATCCGAATGCTCCCGGGCGAGCATCGCGAAGTCGCCCCCGGCCCGGATCTCCGCGAGCACCCTCTCGGCCTCCGCGCGCGCGCTGTCCCGCGCCGCCGCCGTCGGTTTCACCGTCACCGGAAGCTCCTCGAACCGGAAGGTCTGGGGGCTCGTGCCGATGGCAGCCCGGTTCTCCTCCCAGTAGGCGCGCACGTCGGCGTCGGAAACGGGGAGCGGCCGGATCTCGTCGCGCCGGGTTTCGAGGAACGCCTGCCCGAGAAGCTCCCGGCGCTTGCGCTCCATGAGGTCCCGGCGGTAGACGGCCAGGCTTCCCCACTGGCTCTGGCCGAGCTGACGCAGAAACTCTTCTTCCGACGGGAATCGCGTGCGGATCGCTTCCAGCTCCCGGTCGGCCGCCTCCGCGACCTGCTCGGCCTCGATCCGGATCGTGGTGTCCCGTTCCGCGGCGGCCACGATGATGAGGTCCTGGATCAACTGCTCGAACGACTCGCGGGCGATCCGCTCGAACTGGGGCGTCCCGGGCGGGATCCCGAGTTGCTCGGCCAGCAGCAAGGTCTGCTCGCGCCACTCCGACTCGAGGAGCGGAGTCGAGCCGACCACCGCCACGATCCGGTCGGTAAGGAGCGGCGCGACCGCGAGGTCCCGCTCGGGAAGGGACGGCTCCCCCGCCTGCGCCAGAACCGCACCCGGGGAAGCCGATGCGATGATCGCCAAAAGGATCGCCAGGACCCCGGGGCCGCCCACCCTCATGGCGCGGCAACCGCGGTCTGGCCGGATCCCGAAAGCCCTTCCCGCAGGAGCGCCAGCACTTCGTCGTACTGGTCGGGATACCGTTCCACCGAGATCTCGGCGGCCTGCGAGTCGGCCACCGCGCGGAAGAGCTCGCGCTGCGCACCGGCATCGTTCATCGCCTCCCGCCGCTGCGTGATCAGGATCGTGCGGATCTCTTCCCGCACCTCGTCGAAGGATCGCCCGCGGTAGAACTCGAGGTGCTCGTCGTAATATCGCTGCACGAGCGAATCGGCCACCTCGAGCCTCCCCCGCAGGACGTCGTTCAGGTAGGCCTGCGCGTAGAGCTGCCGGACGAGATCATCGAGCTGCCCCTGGCGGACCGAGTCGATCTCCGTCTCGCCCGCGCGGGCACGGGCGAGGAGCAGCCGGCGCTGCACGAACCCCGCCAGAGCGCTGATCATCCCGGCCTGGTCGAGGGCCGCGATCGAACGCCGGTTCCCCTCGGGCAGGACCTCGAACAGGTCCCAGATCTCGCCGAGCCGGATCACGCCGCCCTGGAAGCTCGCCAGCTCGAGCGCCCGCTCCTCGCCGGAAGGCGGCTCGCCGGCATCGATGAGCGCGTTGAGGCGGTCCACGTTCGGCTCGCGAAATTCGATCCCGCTCGTCTCCATCATGCGGCTGACGTAGCCTTCTTCGGCGGTCTGCCGGGCGGGGATCGCGAGCTGGTCCTCTATCTCTTCGCGCATGTCGTCGAACGGGCGCTTCCGCCGTTCCTCGACCTTGATCACGTGATATCCGAACCGGGTTTCGACGACCCGCGGGAATACCTCGCCTTCGGCCCCGCCGAAAGCGGCGCTGTCGAAGGGCGCGACCATCGCGCCGCGCGCAAAGTAGCCCAGCGAGCCGCCGCGCTGGGCGCTTCCCTCGTCGCCGGAGTGCGCCTCGGCCAGAGCCGCGAAGTCGGCTCCGCTCCGGGCCTCCTCGAGGAGAGAGTCGGCCAGGGCCCGCGCGGCCTGCTTCACCGAGTCCGGCGCGGTCGGCGCCACCCCGATCAGGATGTGCCGCGCGCTGGCCTCCTCGCCGACATTCTCGTCGTACCACTCTCGAAGCTTGACCTCGTCGACCTGAACGGTCTCCCAGATGACGTCCTCGCGGAACTGATTGAGGAGCGCGGTCTCCTTCCACTCCTCGATCTGGAGGCTCTCCGCCGGGGTCAGCTCGTGCGCCTCGCGCGCTCGGCGCGCGACGAGCTCCATATCGACCATCTCGTCGACCGCCCGCTCCACGTTCTCCAGGTTGGGCTCGTATCCGGCGCCCTGCATGTACAGGGCGGCCTCGCGGGCGGTGATCGACTCGTCGCCGATCCGGGCCACGATCCGCTCCTCGGCCCCGCCGCCGCATGCGACGAGCGCACCGGACGAGACCGCGAGCGCCCACTTCAGCGGGTGCAAGGTCCTGAGGACCACGGGGATCTCCTTCGGAATCGGGGTTCGACTTGGTAAAGTAAAAATGGCGACTACGTGACCGACCGCAAGCCTGCCTCGATCGCCCGCGCGAGCGTATCGGCATCGGGCGCGGCGAACTCGAGATGCAGCGGATCGATCCGCCGGACGGTGATTTCTACAGAATCGGCGGCTACGGACTGGATTTTCCTCAGTTTTGGCTCTACCCCCGCATGCCAGCGCAGTTCCGCCCGCCGCTCGCCGGGTCGGACGCGTATGCGGGCCACCCCCGCCCGCGCGCCCAGCGCCTTGAGCCTCACCGCCGCGCAAAGGTTCCGCGCCGGCTCGGGGAGCGGCCCGTAGCGGTCTTCCAGCTCGCGCTCGAAGTCGTCGATCGCAGCCGGATCGCGGAGCCTCGAGAGCCGCCGGTAGAGCGCCAGCTTCTGCTGGTCGTCCGGCACATAGGCGTCCGGCAGGTAGGCGGCGGCCTCGTACGCCAGCTCGGGCGGCGGCTGGAGCTTCTCCGGCTCTCCGCGGATCCGCGCCATCGTCTCCTCGAGGAGCCGGAGGTAGGTCTCGAACCCCACCGCCGCAATGAACCCCGACTGGTCGGCGCCGAGGAGGTCTCCCGCCCCCCGCATCTCGAGGTCCCGCAGCGCGATCCGGTAGCCGGCCCCGAGGTCGGTATGCTCCTCTACCACCCGGAGCCGCCTCTCCGCCTCGTCCGTCAGGCTCCCGCGCGGCGGCGTCAGCAGGTAGCAGTAGGCGCGATGATGGGAGCGGCCCACCCGCCCGCGGAGCTGATAGAGATCGGCCAGACCGAAGCGATCGGCACGCTGGATCAGGATCGTGTTCGCGGTCGGGACATCGAGCCCCGATTCGATGATCGCGCTCGTCACCAGGACATCGACCTCCTGATGGAAGAAGGCCAGCATGACCGACTCGAGCTCGCGCTCGGCGAGCTGGCCGTGGGCGACCCCGACCCTCAGGTCGGGCACGCGGCGCTCGACCCGCCGGCGGGCGGCATCGATCGTCTGCACCCGGTTGTGGACGAAGAACACCTGGCCGCCGCGGTCGACCTCGCGGCGAATCGCCTCCTCGATCAGGTCCTCGTCCTCACCCTCGGCGACCCAGGTGACGATCGGCGTGCGGTCCCGGGGCGGTGTCTCGATCAGGCTCATCTCGCGAAGGCCCATCAGTCCCATCTGGAGCGTGCGCGGGATCGGCGTCGCTGAGAGTGTCAGCACATCGACACTCTTGCGGAGAGACTTGAGCCGCTCCTTGTGACGGACGCCGAAGCGCTGCTCCTCGTCGATCACGAGGAGCCCCAGATCGGCGAAGGCGACATCCTTCGACAGGAGCCGGTGGGTCCCGATCACGATGTCGATGGCGCCCGCGGCGACCCCGGCGAGGACCGCGCGCGACTCGGCCGGGGTGTTGAAGCGGGAGAGCGCCGCGATCCGGACCGGGTAATCGGCGAGACGCTCGCCGAAGGTCTCCATGTGCTGGGCGGCGAGCACCGTCGTCGGCACCAGCACCGCGACCTGCTTGCCGTCCTGGACCGCCTTGAAGGCCGCCCGGATCGCGACCTCGGTCTTGCCGTAGCCGACGTCGCCGCACACGAGCCGGTCCATGGGACGGGAACGCTCCATGTCGCGCTTGACCGCCTCGGCTGCCGCGCGCTGGTCCGGCGTGTCCTCGTACAGGAACGCGGCCTCCATCTCGCGCTGCCACTCGGTATCCGGGCCGAAGGCGTGGCCGCGGGTAAGCTCTCGCTCGGCGTGGAGGGCGAGGAGCTCGTCGGCCAGCTCGGCGATCGCCTGGATCGTCTTCGCCTTTTGCCGCTCCCAGTGTCCGCTCGCCAGCGGGTAGAGCGCCGGCGCCCGGCCGTCCTCGCTGGTGAACTTCTCGACCCGGTCGATCTGCTCGACCGGCACGTACAGGATGTCGCCCCCTCCGTAGGCCAGCTTGAGCGCTTCGACCTCGCCTTCCCCCGAGAGCTTGAGCCGCTCCAGTCCCTCGTAGCGGCCGATCCCGTAATCGAGGTGGACGAGGTAGTCGCCGGGTGCGATCTGGGTCAGGTGGACGGCCGTCCCGCCGGCCGCGTAGCGGCGCCGGCGGCGGACGCGGTGGCGGCGGTCGAAGATCTCGTGGTCGGTATAGACCGCCAGACCGGCCTCGGGGGCCAGGAAGCCCGCCTCGAGCGCGCCCACGGCGAGGGTCGCCCCGCCCGACCCGGCGGCGCCGCCGTCCGCCTGCCTGTCGGATCCGGTCAGATCGGCGGGGAGGAGCTCTTCCAATCGCTCGAGCTGCCCCCAGTTGTCGCACAGGAGGACGGGCTCGATGCCGGCTGCGACATCGTGGCGCAGGATCTCGATCAGCCGGGGCACGGATCGCTGGACGGGCTCGGGCTCGCGCGTGGTGAAGCGCGTCGTGGACACGGCCGGAAACCCGCCGGATGGCGGCGAAAGTTCGCGGGCGATGTGGAGGGCGTAGAGGTCGAGCCTGCGGTAGGACGCGAGCGCACCGTCGAGGCCGCGGGGATCGAGGTAAAGCGCCTCCGGCGGGGGGACCTCTCGCGCGCGGGCTGCGCTCCGGTGCCGCTCCCGGATCTCGTTCCACGTCTCCTCGAGGACGCTCTCCATCCGAGCCGGCTCGTCCCAAACGAGGACGGTGTCCGGGTGGAGGTAGGGTGCGATCGGCTCGAGGTCGCCGCTCTGCTCGCGGGCGGGCAGGATCGTAACCTGCTCCAGCGCTCCGACCGATCGCTGGGTCGCCGGATCGAAGATGCGAATCGAGTCGATCTCGTCGCCGACGAGCTCGATGCGGACGGGGTTATCGTGGCGATAACCGAAGACGTCCACGATCCCGCCGCGGGCGCTGAAGCCACCCACGCGGTCGACCATCGCCTCGCGCTCGAACCCCATCCCGACCAGCCGCGCGAGAAGCTGCTCGCGATCGATCCGCTCGCCCTTTGCGAGGCGCAGCAACCGCGCATCGAGCGCCTTCGGCGGGAGCACCTTCTGGGCGAGGGCGCGGGCCGTCGTCACCCCGACGGGTACCGAACCTTCGAGGAGGCCCACAAGGAACTCCAGGCGCTGACCTTCGATCTCCCGCTGAGGGGGCCGCGCCTCGTAGGGCAATATCTCCCATTGCGGGTAGTAGCCGACCGACCCCTCGCCGAGAAGCGACTCCAGGTCATGGAGCCACCCCTCGCCCCGCTCGGCGCTCGCCGCCACGACGAGGAGTGGAACGCCGAGGTCACCGGCCAGCGCGGCCGCCAGCACGGACTTGCTCGACCCGGCCAGGTTCGTCGCTCGCGCCGATGCGCCACCGGCCAGCGCGCGGCGTACCGCCCGGTAGGAGGGCGCGGACCGGAAGCGCTCGGCGACCCCCGCGATCCGCATCAGCCTGCGCGGCGGAGGTACGCCTCGGTCGCGAGGCAGAGGAGCGCCAGCGCCAGCGCCCAGGGCCACAGCTCGGGCCCGCGCCGACGGGGGAAGGCGGCTTCGCGCCAGCCCGGCCCGTCGATCGGGCGCAGGCCCGCCATCCGCCACGCCGCGTCCGGGATCGGCGTCAGGTCCCCCTCGGCGGGGTCCCCGTTCACCGCCACGTAAATCGGCTCCCCGGCCGCCCCGCGCGGCTCGATCCGGTAGAGCCCGGCCTCCTCCGGGCGGGGCGGCGCCCCCCCGGCGGCGACCTCCCACGTCCGGGCGGCGTCCCCGGCGTGGAGCGGACCGGTCACCGACGCGCCCGTGGCCGGGATCGCCAGCGGCTCGCCCGGACGGACCCCGCCCCCGCCGCGCCGCCAGCGTGGGTCCCACGCCGCGAGGGCGGCGTCCGCCACCAGCGGGAAGAGGGGGGTGGTTCCGAGCCGCGTGACCGGTGGCCCCAAAGGCACGAGCCAGAGGGCGACCGCCCCGCTAACCCAGAGCGCGGGCTCACCCGTGGCCAGGTCCCAGGTCCATTCAGGCTCCGGTCCGCCTGCCGTTTCGAGCGCCCCCCTCACCGGGGCGCGGGCGAGGAGGTGATCGGGCACCGCCGCCACCCCGTTTCCGGCCGCGCTGTTTTCGCCGCCGCTCCCTGCCCCCCTTCCGGCCCCCCGATCCGGTCGCGGCCGGCCCAGGAGCACCGTCTGGCGGCCGGCATCCCCCAGCCACCACTCGAGCCGCGGGACCGGGAGCGCCGCGGCCGGCAGCCAGTCGCCGGAGGGGACGCAGGCCGGGTCCGCGCAGGCGGGCGCGAAGAGGAGCCGGGTTCCGCCGCCCGCAAGCTCGGCCAGGAGAGCCGCCTCCTCCGGCCGGTAGGCTCGGATCGGGAGGAGCGCGAGATCGGGCCTCGCCCGGACCAGCGCGTCCAGCGAGCGGACCCGCTCCACGACCGCCCCCGGCGAGGCCGCATCCAGTGCCGCCTCCCAGAAGAGACCTCCCGGCTCGGGCGGCGCGTCCGGTGGCGCCCATCGCGCGGCCCGGTAGCTCTCCCCGCCGCCCGGCGCCGCGACGTACAGCCGGTCATCGGCCGGCAACCGGTCCGCGTCGCGGAAAGCGAAGGTCGCCGTGTCGCCCGCCGCCCAGACGGCCGGAGCGGCGGAGCCGTCGAGCGCAAGCGGTTGCAGATCGACCAGCCGTCCGCCGATCCGGCGCCCGACGACCGCGGCCGCCGGCGCCCCGAAACCCCAGGCCGAGCCGGCCAGCGCGACGGTCCCCGGCGCGACCCGCTCCGCCGCGGTCAGGCTGCGGTTGGGCCCCGCCGGCCCGCGCCATGCCCAGACCACGTGGTGTCCGGCCTGGAAGGCGGCCGCACCTTCGGGCGGGCGCGCCCCGCGGGCACCATCCGTCAACCAGTACGTCTCCGTATCTTCTTCGATCCGTCCTGCAACGGCGGTCATCGCGGCGGGCCAGTCGCTCGCCCGCGCCGACGGCCGGAGTCGCGCCAGCCGGCTCCGGAGAGCGGCCGGCGATCCTTCCCACCATCCGGCCAGACCGTCGGCAAAGGCGGCCAGCGCGAGCTCGTCGTCCCCGTCCGTCCACGACAGCAGCGTATCGGCCCGCCCGCGGATCGCCTCCCACGCCGTCGCCCCATCCACCCCCTGGCCCGCGCTGGCCGAGACGTCGACCGCGACGACGGCCCGGGTCGGATAATGGGCTGCCGGATCGCCCCCTCCGGGCCCGACCGGGCGGGCCGCGGCCAGAACGAGGAGGACGAGGATCAGAACCCGGATGAGGAGCACCCAGCGGGAACGGGTCGGCATCCAGCGGACCGGGACCCGCCGCGCCCGTTCGAGCAGGTAGAGGGACGAGAACCGCAGCGTCTCGCCGGTCCGCCGGCCGCGCCAGGCCAGGACGAGCGGGATCAGCGCGATCGGCAGGGCCAGGAGCATCGCCGGCTGGAGGAAGCCTGTCATCCCGCGATTCGGGTAGAGCCCATCGACGGAAAGGGCAAACTAGGGTGCGCCACAACGTCTTAGGAGAGTTTCGCGGAACCGGCCATTCGCCGTCTCATCGGCCCCGCCGGCGGCGTTCCCCCAGATACCGGCGGAGGGCGATCCCCACCGGCTCGTCCGTGCTCAACGCCACGAAGTCGAACCCCCGATCGTGAGCCTGGGCCCGGTAGGCGGCCTCCAGCCGGCCCAGGGCCTCCCCGTACCCCACCGCCAGCTCGGCCGCCCCCACCCGCAGGACCCGGCCGGTCTCGGCGTCGGCGAAGGCCCCGATCTCCTCGAGCCCGCCGAGCGTCCGCTCCGCCGGATCCAGGACATGGAGCACGACGACCTCATGTTTCCGGTGCCGGAAGTAACGGAGCCCCGGCAGGAATCGGTCGGGCGGGCCCAGGAGGTCGGAGAGGAGGATCAGGACCCCGCGCCGCGGCAGCCGCTCGGCCAGCTCGTGGAAGGGCCCCTCCGGGGCGGTCCCGCCGACCGGCCCCGCCGCCGAGAGCGCCTCCATCAGCCTCGCGCGCTGGGAGCGCCCTCCCCTCGGCGGAAGGAACGTCGTCAGCCCCGACGAGAAAGTGGCCAGACCCACCGCGTCCTGCTGCGCCAGCAGGAGGTGACCCAGCGCGGCGGCGACGATCCGCGCGTACTCCCACTTGCTCAGCCGGCCGCCCGCGCTGAACCCCATCGAGCCGCTGGCGTCCATCACCAGCGTGGCCCGCAGGTTCGTCTCCTCCTCGCTCTCCCGCACATACCAGCGGTCGGTCCGGCCGTACACCTTCCAGTCGACACGTCGCAGGTCGTCGCCGGCAGCGAACGGCCGGTGCTCGGCAAATTCGAGCGACCCGCCGCGGCCCGGGCTGCGGTGGCGCCCGGCCAGGTACCCCTCGACGACCAGCCGCGCGATCAGCTCCAGGCGGCCGAGACGGGCGAGCTCGGAGGGCGGCAGGAGCGCCGGTGACGAGACCGGCGGCGGGCGGGTCGGGGCGGTGGGCTTCAGTGCTCTTCGTAATCGCGGTCGACCGCGTCGACCAGCTCGGCGACGATGTCGTCGACCGTAACGCGCGCGGCCTCCGCCTCGTAGTTGGCGACGATCCGATGGCGCAGGACGGCGGGAGCCAGCGTACGGATGTCGGCCCGGTCCGGCGCCATGCGGCCCTGAAGGAGCGCGCGGGTCTTGGCGCCTAGCGTCAGGTACTGGCCGGCGCGCGGGCCGGCGCCCCACCCCACGTACTTGCGTATCGCCTCCGGCGCCTGGGGGTGGCCGGGACGGCTCCGGCGGGCGAGGTCGACCGCGTACGCCACGACATCGGCGGCGACCGGCGCCCGGCGGACGAGATCCTGGAAGGCGAGCACCTCCGCGCGCGACACGACGGGTTCCACCGGCGGCCCGGCTTCCCCGGTCGTGGCGCGAACGATCTCGATCTCCTCCGCACGCTCCGGGTAGTCGATCGCCAGCTCGAACATGAAACGGTCGAGCTGGGCCTCGGGAAGGGGATAGGTCCCCTCCTGCTCGATCGGATTCTGGGTCGCGAGCACGAAAAACGGGTCCTCCAGCGGGTGGGTCGCCCCGCCCGCCGTCACCTCCCCCTCCTGCATCGCCTGGAGCAGGGCGGCCTGGGTCTTGGGCGGCGTGCGGTTGATCTCGTCGGCGAGCAGGATGTGGGTGAAGAGGGGGCCCGGCAGGAACCTCAGCCGGCGCCGGCCTGTCTCGGGATCCTCTTCGATGACCTCGGTTCCGGTGATGTCGGACGGCATGAGGTCGGGGGTGAATTGGATCCGGTTGAAGTCGCAGTCGAGCGCTCGCGCGAGCGACTGGACGAGGAGCGTCTTGGCGAGTCCCGGCACCCCCACCAGAAGCGCGTGGCCGCGGGCGAGCAGCGTGATCATGAGGAGCTCGCGCACCGTCTCCTGGCCGATGATGACGCGGTCCATCGTGCGGTCGATCGTCCGCCGCGCGAGGAGCAGCCGCCCGGCCGTCTCCAGATCGGCGCCCGCGGCTTCGGGCTCGAGCCGTGGATGCGCTTCCATCATCCGCCTTCCGATCGCTTGCGTGCCACCCAGATCATCTCCTGACCGTTCTCCGTGAACGGCTGCCGGTCCCACTCCCCGTACAAGGCCTCCACTTCATAACCCGCGCGGACCAGAAGGTGTTCAATCTCGTAGCGGTGGAAGTAGCGGATCGAGAGCGGCTCGAACTCGCGCTCGATGACCCGTCCCTCGCTGTCCAGGCGCTCGTAGATGAAGGTCAGGTCCAGGACCTGGCGCACGAGGTCGTAGCGGGCGGTGAACCGCTCCCGAACGACGGCGTTGTCGTCGTCGTACGAGCGTCCTGACTCGTGGATCCGCCCCGGCGCGTCGTCCGCGGCGGCGAGGATGTCGAGCCGCGGATCGAAGACGTTGAAGACGAGCCGGCCGCCGGGGGCGAGCGCTGCGCGGATCGCCGCCAGGGCTGCGAGCTGGTCCTCGATCGTCAGGAGCGCCTGGAACCCCCGGAAGGGTATGAACGCCTGGGGAAAGGGGCGGCGGAAGGCGAACCCGCGCATGTCGGCACGGAGGAAGGCGCACCTCGCGCGCACGGCGATGTCGGCAGCGAGCAGCTTCCGCCGGGCCTGGCGGATCATCGGCTCGCTTCGGTCGAGGCCGACCGCGGCCACCCCGGCGGCGGCGATCGGGAGCGTGACCCGTCCGGTGCCGCACGCCAGCTCGAGGACCGGCCCGCCTTCGCGGCGCGCCTCCTCCACGTAGAAGCCGACGTCCTCGACCTGGCCGGCGTGGAGGGCGTCGTAGCGCGCCGCGGCGGCCGGCGTCTTCTCGTAGTAGTCGTGCATGCCGGCGCTGCTCATCGGGCAAAGATAGCGCCCGGAGCCCAGTCAGCCCCGGTCGGGCGCGGCACGTAGTCGTGGTCGCAGCGCGACGAGCCGCGAGCGAGCCGCCAGGCCCTCTCAGCGCCTCAGCGCCCGGGCTCTCAGCGCCTCAGCGCCCGGCCCCGCCCGGCACGCGGCAGAAGGGCACCTTCGCCTGCTGGCTCGGGGTCAGGATCGCGCAGAGCGCCTGCCGGGTCTCCTGAGCCTTCGCGCGGATCTGCCGGCGGCCTTCCCGCGCGGTCAGCTCGCCCGCCCCGACCGCCGCCCTGATCTCGCGGACGAATGCGTGGAACTCGGCGCGAAGCTCGCGGATCTGGGCGAGCTGCTCTTCGGTCAGGTCGAGGTCCGGTCGCGGGCGACCGGGACGGTCCTGGAGCAGACGGTCGATCTGCTCGTCGGTCAGGAACTGTCCCAGCGTTTCGATCAGCCGGCTGTGGACGCCCGCGATCTCCGCCCGGGCTTCCTCGCGTGAGATCTCGCCCGCGCGGAAGCGCGCGATGATGGCACGGATCTCCTCACGCGCGGCCTGGAGCGCGGCCCGCACGGCGGCCTTGTCTTCTTCCGAGAGATCGTCGAGGAAGGCGCTGCCGGCGATCTCGGCGACGGAGATTTCCTCGAACGCCAACGGCCCGTCCTCCGGCGCGGTGGCGATCTCGCCGGCGCCTTCGCAGCCCGCCAGGAGCAGCACTGATACGGACAGGAGAAGCACCCGGGTCGAGAGCTTCGGGATCGGGAATCGCATGCGCGGTCCTCCTCGCGTGAAGGGCGGGGTCCCAGGGGCACCCGATCGGGGACCTGAGAGCGCTGCGGCCTGATATCGTTGTAGACGGTCCCGCCGGACCGTTCGTTAAGGACGACCCAGGCCGCTGCGAGGTTACCGAGCGCTGAAGGAGCTTCCCGGTCGAGCCCCCCGCTCGGCCTCCCCCGGCGGGTGCGATCCGACGAAAGTACCGGTAGATTGCGGCCGCGCCGAGGGTTCGTTGACGGTCCCGCGGCCGCTTGTTATTTTTTTCACAAGCGGGCCGGTCCCCTCGAAGAGGCATGATGATCGCGGGAAGACCCCCCGGGCGGCCGCAGAGGACGCCCGATCCGGAAGGCTCCTCGGAGCGGCAGCGTGTGATCCGCGAGGTCGGGCGCTACACGGGGCTCGGGCTCACGTGGGCGCTCTCGGTTCTCTTCTTTCTCCTGATCGGCTACTGGCTGGACGGCAAGCTCGGAACCCTGCCCTGGCTGACGATCGCCGGCGCCTTCGCCGGCGCCGCCGGCGGGTTCGTGACCCTTTATCGAGGTCTGACCGCGGCGGAAAAGGGCGCATCGAAAGGCAAAAGGGGCCGGCGCGTGGCCGATCGATGATCGACTGGCGGTTCCTGGGTGGCATGGCGGCGTTGATGGCGCTGGCCGCCTGGCCGGCATTCCACTGGGTCGAGCGTTTCCCCGGCGGCCAGGGCGGGCTCGCCGCGGGCCTGGGCTACTCGCTGGTCAGCCTGGGGGTCGGCTACCACTGGCTCCGCCGGAATGCGTCCCGCACCATCCGCCGCTTCGCGATCGTGCTGGTGGGGGGATTCCTGGCGCGCGCCCTGGGCCTGCTCGTCTTCGCCCTCACGCTCGCGTACGCCACGGGGGTCAACCTCGCGGTCGCGCTTCTGACCGTTGTCGCGACCCATCTCGTGCTCGGGATGGCCGAGATCGTATACCTCCACCGTACGGATGCGCTGCGATGATCCAGGCCGAGCACCATGAGGAGACCGTGGACATCGTCCACCACCTCGCCGACGCCCACGAGATCGAGATCCCGCCGTTCGGAGCGATCCATCTCCCCGAGTGGGAGCTCTTCGGGCTGGATGTCTCGATCACCAAGTACACGATCTACATGTGGGTCGCGGCCGTGCTGATGCTGGCGATCTTCATCCCCATGGCGCGCAGCCGCGGGCCGGTCCACAAGGGACTCTTCAACTTCTTCGAGGCGCTCGTCGTCTACGTGCGCGACGAGATCGTCTATACGAACATCGGCCGCGAGGAGGGACGTCCCTACGTGCCCTTCATCGCGACCCTCTTCTTCTTCATCCTCTTCATGAACCTGCTGGGACTCGTTCCGTACGGGGCGACGGCGACCGGCAGCCTGGCCGTGACCGGCGTACTGGCCCTGGCTTCGATGATCGCCATCGAGGCGAGCGGCGTGATCGTCAACGGACCGGTGAGGTACGCCAAATCGCTCGTGCCCGAAGGTCTACCGATCTACCTGGCGCCGATCATGATCCCGATCGAGATCATCGGTCACTTCGCCAAGCCGTTCGCGCTCATGATCCGTCTCTTCGCCAACATGACCGCCGGGCACGTCGTCATCCTGAGCCTGATCGGGCTCATCTTCGTGCTCAGGACCTGGTTCGTGGCGCCGATCTCCGTCGGCTTCGCGCTGTTCATCTATCTCCTGGAGATCCTGATCGCGTTCATCCAGGCGTACATCTTCGCCGTCCTGACCGCCGTGTTCATCCAGCTCAGCCGTCACCCTCACTAACCACAAGGAGACCCCTCATGCAGGAGCTCTTCTACGGATTCGGATGGCTCGGCGCCGGCCTCGGCGCGGGCCTGGCCGTGCTCGGCGCGGGCCTCGGGATCGGGCGGCTGGCGGGCCCGGCTATGGAAGGTATCGCCCGGCAGCCGGAGGCATCGGGCGAGATCCGGCTCACGATGATCATTGCCGCCGCGCTCATCGAAGGCGTGGCCCTGTTCGCGCTCGTGATCTGCATCCTGATGGCGCTCAACGCGCCGGCATGACCGGAGCGCGATGAACCTCCTGACGCCCGATCCGGGGCTCATCTTCTGGACGATCGTCACGTTCGCGCTGCTCCTGGCGATCCTGTGGAAGTTCGCCTGGAACCCGATCCTGGGGGCGCTGGACGCGCGCGAGCAGGCGATCCAGAAGACGATCGACGACGCCGAGCGCCTGCAGGAGGAGGCCGGAAAGCTCCTGGAGGAGCACCGGGCGCAGTTGGCCCAGGCGCGGACCGAGGGAAACCGCATCCTCGACGAGGCGCGCCAGGCGGGGGAGCACATGAAGTCGGACATCATGGAGAAGGCCCGGTCCGAGGCCGAGAAGGTGATCGAGCGCGCCCACCGGCAGCTGGAGCTGGAAACCGAGCAGGCGCTCCAGACGATCCGCGGCCAGACGGCGGATCTGGTGCTCAGGGCGGCTGAGAAGGTGCTCGAGCGTTCGCTGACCGATGCCGACCACCGCCGGCTCGCCGAGGAGGCGATCGCCGAGATCGCCGAGTGGCGGGGCTAGGGCGCGCGCGATGCCGTCGAGCACGGTAGCCCGCGTCTACGCCGAGACGCTGCTCCGCTTCGCCGAGCGCGAGGCGGCGGTCGAGCCCGCGACCGAGGGGATCGTCGCGCTCGCCCGGCTGGTCGCCGAGGATGACCGCTTCCGCCGCTTCCTCGACGCCCCCCAGATCCCGGCCGGCGTCAAGCGATCGGTCGCGCACGCCGCGTTCGAGGGATGGCTCCACCCGGTTGTGATGAAGTTCCTCGACCTGGTGATCGAGAGGCACCGTGAGCCCCTGCTGGCCGAGATCGCGGACACCTGGAACGAGCTCCTGGACCGCCGCGCCAACCGCCAGGCGGCGACGGTCACGACCGTGGCCCCGGCCGACCCGGGGCTGATCGAGCGGCTCAGGGACGCGCTCGAGCAGGCGACGGGCAAGACGATCGATCTCGAGGAACGGGTCGATCCCGGCCTCCTGGGCGGGATCGTCGTCCGGACCGGGGACCTCGTCATGGACTCGAGCCTCCGGTCCCGGCTCGCCACGCTTCGCCACCGGCTCCGCACCGCCGGCAAAGTACCGGCATGAAACGGATATCATCCGGAGGAACCGCATGATCGGAGGAATCCCGTGAGCACCGATACCCGACTCCGCCCCGACGAGATCACGAGCATCCTGACGCGCGAGATCGACCGGTACAAGGCCGAGCTCGACGTCGAGGAGGTTGGCACGGTACTCGAAGTCGGCGACGGGATCGCGCGGATCTATGGCCTGTCAGCGGCGATGTCGGCCGAGATGCTCGACTTCGGCAACGACCTCTACGGTCTGGCGCTCAACCTCGAGGAGGACGTGATAGGCGCGGTGATCATGGGCGACTACGTCACGGTCGAGGAGGGCGACGAGGTGCGCCGGACGGGTCGCCTCATGGTCGTGCCGGTCGGCGAGGCGCTCCTGGGCCGCGTCGTCAACCCGGTCGGCCAGCCGCTGGACGGCAAGGGGCCGATCACGACCGAGCACTACCGGCCGATCGAGTGGAAGGCGCCGGGGATCGTCCAGCGGCAGCCCGTCAAGGAACCCCTCCAGACGGGTCTCAAAGCGGTCGACTCGATGGTCCCGATCGGCCGCGGGCAGCGGGAGCTCATCATCGGCGACCGCGGGACCGGGAAATCGGCGGTCGCGATCGACGCGATCATCAACCAGAAGGAGGGCGACGTCGTCTGCGTCTACATCGCCGTCGGCCAGAAGGCTTCGACGGTGGCGGCCGTCGTCGAGCGGCTCGAGAAGGAGGGCGCGATGGACTACACGATCGTCGTCAGCGCGCCCGCCTCCGTGCCGGCGCCGCTCCAGTACATCGCGCCCTACGCGGGGTGCGCGATGGCCGAACACTTCATGTACAACGACAAGAACAACAAACCCGCCACGAAGGACAGCCCCGGCCGGGCGACGCTGTGTGTCTACGATGATTTGTCCAAGCAGGCGGCGGCCTACCGGCAGCTCTCGCTGCTGCTGCGCCGGCCGCCGGGACGCGAGGCGTATCCCGGCGACGTCTTCTACCTCCACTCGCGCCTTCTCGAGCGCGCCGCCAAGCTGTCGGACGAGAAGGGCGGAGGATCCCTGACCGCGCTGCCGATCATCGAGACCCAGGGCGGCGACGTGTCGGCGTACATCCCGACCAACGTGATCTCGATCACCGACGGCCAGATCTACCTGGAGCCCGATCTGTTCTACGCCGGCGTGCGACCGGCGATCAACGTCGGGATCTCGGTCAGCCGGGTCGGCGGGAACGCGCAGATCAAGGCGATGAAGAAGGTGGCCGGGACGCTGCGGCTCGATCTCGCCCAGTTCCGCGAGCTCGAGGCCTTTGCCCAGTTCGGCTCCGAGCTGGACAAAGCGACCCTGCGGCAGCTCGAGCGCGGCCGCCGCACGGTCGAGATCCTGAAGCAGCCGCAGTTCGAGCCGATGGAGGTCGCCGAGCAGGTGGCGGTCATCTACGCGGTGACGAAGGGCTACCTGGACGATGTCCCGGTCGAGAACGTGCGCGAGTTCGAGCAGCACTATCTCGATTACGCCCGCAGCTCGCGGGCCGAGGTCCTCCAGAAGATCGCCGAGCAGAAGGAGCTGTCCGAGGACGTCGAGAAGGCGCTCGTCGATTCGATCGAGAGCTTCCGCAAGGACTTCCACGCGGCCGGCGAGGCCAAGGTGATCGAGACGGTCCCAGGGGAGGAAGAGGAGAGCCCGCTGACCGGCGGCGGCAGCGGCGGGGCCGGGGAGGAGCCCCGCGCGGAGGATGCCGGCCCGGCCGGGGAAGCTGGGACCGAAGAGGTCGCTGTGCCCTCCGAGGCCGAGCGGAGGTAGATGGCCAAGGCCCGCGAGATCAAGCGCCGGATCCGCTCCATCGAGAACACCCGGCAGATCACCAAGACGATGGAGATGGTGGCGGCGTCCAAGCTCAAGCGGGCGCAGGACCGGGTCGTCGCCGCGCGTCCGTTCGACGAGTTCATGCGCCAGGTGATCGCCCAGGTCCGGGAAGGGGCGCGCGAGGAAGCGGGCGAGTTCCCGCTCCTCAGGGACGAGCCGGGGACCGGTCGGGCAGGGATCCTGACGGTGACCTCCAACCGCGGCCTGGCCGGCGCCTTCAACGCGAACCTGGGCCGCGAAACCCGCCGCCTCATCGAGCGCCTGAAGGCGGAGGGCAAGACGGTCGAGCTCCACGTCATCGGCAAAAAAGGGGCGGCGATGCTCCGCTACCAGGGCCACCCGCCCGACCGCGTCATCATCGACCTTTCCGACCGGCCCTCCTACCAGGAGGCCGACGAGGTCGCCACTCCCTTGATCGACGCGTTCACCGACCGGCGGCTGGACGAGGTCCACGTGGTGTACTCCCTTTTCAAGACCCCGGTCGAGCAACGCCCGGTCGCCGTGCAGATCCTTCCGCTGCCGACGGAAGAGGAGATCGAAGAAGAGGGATCGAAGGGCGGCCGTCCGGTTTCCCAGCCTCGCCGCGAGACCGAGCGGGAGAAGGCCGGCTACGAGCCGATCTACGAGTTCCTCCCGTCCTCAGGGGCGATCCTCCACCGGCTCCTGCCCCTCTTTCTCCGCTACGGTGTCTACCGGGCGGTGATCGAGAGCGCCGCCAGCGAGCACGGCGCCCGCCGCACGGCGATGAAGAACGCGACCGACAACGCGCAGGAGATCATCCGCACGCTCACGCGCTCATACAACCGGGCGCGTCAGGCCCAGATCACCCAGGAGATCGCCGAGCTGGTGGGCGGCGCCGAGGCGCTCAAAGGATGAAGCACGGTCCCGTTCCCGAAGCCCGGCTCGCCGACACACCCCAGGGCAGAGACCGGTCCACGGTAGAGACTATACAAACATACTTGTTGCGCCGAAGGAGAGAGGAGACCCGTGAGTGACCAGGAACAGAAGCAGAACGGGCGCCCGGGCGCGGTCGTCCAGGTCATCGGTCCCGTGCTCGACGTCGAGTTCCAGGACGAGAACCTGCCCGAGATCTACACCGCGCTGCGGCTCGACTACGAGCCCGCGGACGGCGACCAGGGGGAGCCCGTCCACCTGACGGCCGAGGTCCAGCAGCACATCGGCCGCAACCAGGTCCGGGCGGTCGCGATGTCGTCGACCGACGGGGTCGTGCGGGGGATGGAGGTCGTCGATACGGGGGCGCCGATCTCGGTGCCCGTCGGCATGGAGACGCTGGGCCGGATGTTCAACCTCCTGGGCGACCCGATCGACGAGCTGGGGCCGGTCGAGGCCGCGGAGCGGCGCCCGATCCACCAGGATCCGCCGCCCTTTCCCGAGCTCGAGCCCAAGACCGAGATCTTCGAGACCGGCATCAAGGTCGTCGACCTCCTCGCTCCCTACGTCAAGGGCGGCAAGACCGGACTCTTCGGCGGCGCCGGCGTCGGCAAGACGGTCATCATCATGGAGCTGATCCACAACATCGCGACCGAGCACGGCGGCTACTCGGTCTTCTCGGGGATCGGTGAGCGGACCCGCGAGGGGAACGACCTGTGGCTCGAGATGAAGGAGTCGGGCGTCCTCGAGAAGGCGGTCCTCTGCTACGGCCAGATGAACGAGCCGCCGGGCGCGCGATTGAGGGTCGGGCTCTCGGGCCTCACGATGTGCGAGTGGTTCCGCGACCAGACCGGCACCGACGTCCTCTACTTCATCGACAACATCTTCCGCTTCACTCAGGCGGGCTCCGAGGTCTCGGCGCTGCTGGGCCGGATGCCGAGCGCGGTCGGCTACCAGCCGACGCTGGGGACCGAGATGGGCGAGCTACAGGAGCGGATCACGTCGACGAAGCGCGGCTCGATCACGTCGGTCCAGGCGATCTACGTGCCGGCCGACGACCTGACCGACCCCGCCCCGGCGGCGGCGTTCACCCACCTGGACGCGACGACCGTGCTGTCCCGGCAGATCGCCGAGCTGGGGATCTATCCGGCTGTCGACCCGCTCGACTCGACCTCGCGGATCCTCGACGCCAGCTACATCGGTGAGGAGCACTACGCGGTGGCCCGCGAGGTCCAGCGGATCCTCCAGCGCTACAAGGACCTGCAGGACATCATCGCGATCCTGGGGATGGACGAGCTGTCCGAGGAGGACAAGGAGCTGGTCGCCCGCGCCCGGCGGATCCAGCGCTTCCTGTCCCAGCCCTTCCACGTCGCCGAGCAGTTCACGGGGATGGCCGGCAAGTACGTGCCGCTGGAAGAGACGATCCGCTCCTTCAAGGAAGTCGTCGAGGGCAAGTGGGACCAGCTCCCCGAGCAGGCCTTCTACATGGTCGGGACGATCGAGGAAGCCGCCGAGAAGGCCGAGCGGCTGGGCGGCGAGTAGACGCCGTCGAGGGACGAACGATGGTGGAGACGAGAACCGAGGGGGCGGCCGCCCGCGGGGCGGGCGAGGCGGGCGGCAGGCTCCACGTCCGGATCATCACCCCCGAGCGGATCGCCTACGAGGGCGGGGCCGACGGGGTCGTGGCGACCGCCTACGACGGCGAGTTCGGGATCCTACCCCGCCACGCGCCGATGATGGTCGTCCTTGGGATCGGCGAGTTCCGGCTCCGGCACGGCGACCGCTACGAGTGGTTCGCGATCGGCGAGGGGTTTCTGCACGTGCTGGACGACGTCGTCACGGTCCTAACCCCCTACGCCGAGTCGGCCCGCGAGATCGGCGTCGAGACCGCCCGCCGGCTCGAGATGACCGCCGCCGAGAACCCCCTCCTCCATGGGACGATCCTGGGGGAGGAGCAGCGCCGACGCCTCGGCGCGATCCGCGAGCGGGTGGCCAGGAAGGCCCGCTAATTCCGGCGGTCCAGCTCCAGCCTCAGCCCCGGGATACAAATGTGGATAGATGTGGAAAATTTGAGGCGCCGTCCCGTTTACTACCTTGCAATGTGTTACTATGAAATGACTTAGCATGCAGATGGCCGAATCCGCGTCACCCCCCGCCAATTCACAAATTTCGGGCGCTCTCGGATTCCTTCTTCAAGGACCGGACGACACTTTCGTCCCTCGTTTCCGGAACGAGCTCTTCCGGCCCGCGCTCGCCGGAGCCCACCCGCAAGCGGGCCTCGTCGGCCTGTGTGAACTCCATCCGACAGCTCCCCTCGAAGAACACGCCCGGCTCGATCACGAAGGAGCGGGTCAGGACGTCGCCTTCCAGCCGGGCCCCCTTCTGGAGCTCGACCTGCTCGGTGCCCAGAACCTCCCCCTTGAACCGCCCGCCGATGACGACCGACCGGCCGCAGGCGGTCCCGCTGAACGAGCCCGCCTGCCCGATGATCAGCGTTTCCCCGACCTCGAGACGCCCCCGGAAGGCGCCGTCCAACCTGAGCGTGCCCTCGACGCGGGCGGTCCCCTCGCACTCGACCCCCGTCCCCAACAGCGAGCTCAGTCCGTTGCTCGTCCCCTCCCGCCTGGACATCGTGTCCTCCTCTGGCTCTGGTCTGAATCCCCGGATCATGGAAGGTAGGGCGCGGGGTCGATCGGCAGCCCGCCTCGACGCACCTCGTAATGGAGATGCGGGATGTCGGATCGACCGCTGCTGCCGCTGGAGGCGATCGTCTCGCCGCGCTCCACGGCTTCCCCCCGTTCGACCCGCACGCGCGCATTGTGCGCATACATCGTTTCGGTCCCGCCGCCGTGGGACAGGACTACGAAGTGCCCCAGAGCCTGGTCGTACCCCGTCTGCTTCACCGTGCCGGACCCGGTCGCCTGCACGGCGGTCCCCGCCGGCGCGGCGATGTCGATCCCGGGGTGGCCGTCGATTCCCGTAAACCGCGCGTGGACCGTCCCCCGGATCGAGAGCGGCCAGCCCGAGGGGTCAGTCCCGCTTGCCGGCCGGGGCCCCGGCGCGGAGGCGATCGGCTCGATTCGCGCCGCGGAGGCGGTCGGATCGACCCGCGGGGCGGCCGCCGATCCGACCGCTATCCCCGTCTCCTCCGTTCCCTTCCGTGGGATCTCAGGCATCGACAGCCCGGCCAGGAGACGAATCTGACGGTACGCCTCCTCGGTCCGCTCGAGGTTGGCCTGGAGCTCATGGATCTTCTCGTTCTCCGCCGCCAGACGTGCGTTTTCCAGTTCCAGCAGGTCGGTACGGATCGCGCGCGCCGTCAACCGCCCATATGCCAGGATCGCCGCCCCCGCGAGGAGTCCCACCGCCAACAGGCTGATCCCGGCCGTCCGCAGCCCCCGGTAAGAGAGCCGGAGCCGCCGGACCCCCCGTTCGTCGTGGGGCACCATCAGCAAGGTCAGGTATTTTTCGCTCATCGGGAAACGCGCTGGAGCCTCTCGACGATCCGCTCGAGATCCTCGAAGGAGTAGAACGCGACCTCGATCCGGCCCCTCCCCCTGGCCGTTGCACGAATCGTGACGCGGGTTCCGAGCTGCCGTTGCAGGTCCTCCTCCATCCTCTGGCGCTCGAGATCCTGCGACCTTGCGGCTGCGGGCCGTTTCCCGCCCCGGTCGCTGTTTTCCCGCCGAACGAGGCGCTCCGTCTGGCGGACTGACAACCCCCCCCGGGACGCCTTCCGGGCCAGCGCGACGAGGCGGCGCCGGTCGGCGAGGCCGAGCAAGGCCCTCCCGTGTCCCGCGCTCAGCGCCCGTTGACGGATCATCGCCCGCACTTCCTCGGACAGGTCGAGGAGCCGGAGCGCATTCGCGATCGCCGGCCGGCTCTTTCCGACCCGCTCGGCCACGTCGCCCTGGGTCAGGTCGAACTCCTGGATCAGCCGTGCATACCCGGCCGCTTCCTCGATCGGATCCAGGTCCTCGCGCTGCAGGTTCTCGATGAGGGCGAACTCCAGCAGCTCGCGATCGTCCACCTCACGCACGAGCGCCGGCACTTCCGCCAGCCCCGACAGGCGCGCGGCGCGCCACCGCCGTTCCCCCGAGACGAGCTCATACTCCCCATCCTCGCGCGGCATCACGATCACGGGCTGCAGGACTCCGACTTGGGCGATCGATGCGGCGAGCTCGGCGAGCCCCTCGTCGTCGAACGCCCCACGGGGCTGGAACCGGTTGGGAACGATCCGCGAGACATCGATCTGCTCGACGCCCCTCTCGGCACCCCGTGCGGCTTCGACCGCCGACTCGCCTAGCAGGGCGCCCAAGCCCTTTCCGAGTCGCTTTCTCGAGCTCACTGGGCGATCAGCTCCTCCGCGAGATTCATGTAACCCACCGCGCCGGCCGACAGGATATCGTAGAGGATGACGGGCTTTCCGAAGCTCGGCGCCTCGGAGAGCCGCACATTACGGGGAATGACGGTATCGTACACTTTCTCGCCGAAATACTCAACCGCCTCCTCCTCCACCTGCCGGGCCAGGTTGAGGCGCGCGTCGTACATCGTGAGCAGGACGCCTTCGATGGAGAGTCGCGGGTTGAGCTTCTTCTGGACGATGCGGATCGTGCCCAGAAGCTGCGAGAGCCCTTCCAGGGCGTAGTATTCGCACTGGATCGGTATGAGGACGGAGTCGACCGCCGTCAAGGCGTTGACCGTCAGCAGTCCGAGCGAGGGGGGGCAGTCGACGAAGATGAAGTCGTACCCGCTCCGGTGGCCATCGAGCGCGGCCTCGAGGCGGTGCTCGCGCCCGATCGCGCTGACCAGCTCGACCTCGGCTCCGAAGAGATCGACGTTGGCGGGAGCGAGGTCGAGGAACGCGATCGAAGTCGGCAGGATCGCCTCGGCGAGGGGGACGTCGTTGACGATGACGTCGTAGACGCTGGTCCGCAGCGACTCCTTGGCGATCCCAAGCCCGCTCGAGGCGTTCCCCTGCGGGTCCAGATCGATGAGGAGGGTTCGTTTCTCGGCCGCGGCCAGGCAGGCGGCAAGGTTGACCGCGGTCGTCGTCTTGCCGACTCCCCCCTTCTGGTTGGCGATCGCGATGACGCGGGCGCTCGGAGAAGCTACGCGAATTTCCGCCGGTGCTGTTTCACGTGAAACGTCCGGGGGCGAGGCGGATGAATCGGGCCGCCCGGCATCCGCCCGCGTGACGGGCGGATCGGCGGCGAAAACCCGATCCAGCTCGTCCCCGTCCCTCCGCACGGGCGCCGGTCCATCCTTCCCCCGTTCCCGCCCGCGACCCTTCGTCATCGAGCCCCGGCGGGGGGTCGACCCGGCAGGTCGAACGCGAGTCTCCCCGCTCGGCGAGTGGTCCGTCGTCGTACTATCCTCGAGGAAAAAGGTCGGCGTCGCCCGCTCTCCAAAACCCGCAATGTGCGCGACCCCTCCCGGAACCGCAAGCTTCAGCCGGGTGTCGCCCCAGATGCCGCTTCGGCGGCTTCCCTCTGTACGGACCGGTGAAGCCACCATTGTTGAATAAATGTGAGCAGATTCGAGAAGGTATAGTAAAGCACAAGACCCGCGGCCAGGGTCAGAAAGACGAACGTCAGGACGATCGGCATCAGGTACGTCATCGCCGCCATCCGTGGATCGGTCGCGGTCAGCTTGGACGAAGCCATCATCGTAAGCCCCATCAGGATCGGCAGGATGTAGAGCGGGTCCGGCTGGGAAAGATCCGGCAGCCAGAGGAACGCCTGACCGCGGAACTCGATGGTACCCTGGAACACGAAGAAGAGAGCGAAAAGGATCGGCATCGGAATCAGGTTCGGGAGGCAGCCTCCCAGCGGGTTGACCTTCTTCTCCCGGTAGAGCCGCATCGTCTCCTGCTGCATCCGTTGCGGATCGTTCTTGTATTGGTCGCGGAGCTGCTGGATTTCCGGCTGGAGCTCCTGCATCGCGCGGATCGAGTGATACGATTTCGTGGTCAGCGGCCACATCACGAGCCGCACGAGGAGGCCGAAGACGATGAGCACGATCCCATAGCTGGGGATGAACTGGTGGAGCCAGAGCATCACGATCACGATCCCCTTGGCGAACGGCGTGATCATCCACCGGATCCAGGACCAGCCGTATTCGTTGACGTCGTCGAGACCTTCGTTCAGGGTCGCCAGCCGGCGATACTCCTGCGGGCCGAGGTAGATCCGGTACGCCCCCTTGCCGGCTTCGATCGGCGAGCCGACGATGATCTCGAAGGACGGAAGGGTGTCGCTGGCGACGCCGGCGATCGTCGTCGCGGAGAGCGGCGGACCCTGAGGCGGGGCGAGGACCATCGCCAGGAAGTACTTGTTCCGCAGCCCCGCCCAATCGATCGGCCCGCCGAGCGCCAGGGCCTCGCCGCCATCGACGTCCTTCGCCTGCCGGGTCACGATCTCGCCCCCCACCCGGGCCACCGCCCGAAGCTGGCCATAGTCCTCGCGGGGGTTCTTCTCGTTGGATTGCAGCCGGGGCGCGATCCCGGTCACCAGGACGCCGTCGACCGGGGTGCCGAGATCGAGCTGGTAGTCGACCGCGTAATCCTCGGGATCGAACCGGTAGCTCTGCACGATCCGCCCGCCGTCCAGGTCGGCGGTGAGCGTCAACGTCCGCGCGGAATCGCCCTCGACCAGTCGGATCGACGAGGGGCTGGCAACGAAGTCGAGCGAGTGGATCGGGACCCGCCGGTCGTCCAGGTCGGCCGCCCGGCGGAGGAAATCGGCATCGGGGGGAACCAGCTCCACCGGACCGGGAGCGGTGAAGGACGGGTACCGAATCAGGGAGGCCTGCCGGATCCCGCCTCCCCGGGGATCGATCGAAAGGCGGTAGAGCGGGGTTTCCACGATGACCGCTGCCGGACGGACGGACGGCGGCCCCGTCTCGGGCATCCCGTCCACCGGTTCCGCGGGCAGACCGGCTCCCGGCGGCTGGAGGGCCGGCGTTTCCCGGGCCTCCCGCCCGACGGGGCGGCCGGGCGCGGTCGTGTCCGCCGGCGCCACGGGCTCCGGGGGTGGGGTCATCCGGCTGTACCACCACTGGCTCGCCACCAGAACGACCGCCATCAGGACGAAGGCGAGGAGGACCCGCTTCTGATCCGTCATACCCCTCGGGCGTCCGCCGGTGGTGGCACCGGGTCATAGCCTCCCGGTCGCCAGGGATGGCACCGCAGGATTCGCCGTGCCGCGAGGCCCGCGCCGCGCGCAATCCCGTGCAACTCGATCGCCTCGAGCGCATAGGTCGAGCACGAGGGGGTGTACCGGCAGGGGGACGGAAACCACGCGGTCGCGACCTGGTAGGCCCGTATCAGGACGGTGAGGATCGCCTTCACGACTCCACCCGCTCCGCCAGGTCGGCCAGTGCCGATGACAGCCCGGCGTGGCTCAGGTCGTAAGCCGCGGGCCGAGCACGCACCAGGTAATCGAGTGGCTCCGGCCGCGCGAGAAGGGTCGCGCGCATCAGCTCCTTGATCCTTCGCCGGAGACGGTTCCGCCGGACGGCGGTGCGGCCGAACTTCGGGGTGATGCAGGTCGCACGCGACCGGGAACGAGCCGCGGGTCGCCAGTAGAGCTCGAGCGCGGGCCCGGTCACACGGCGGCCACCCAGCAGGTACGCGATCTCCCGGCGCGTCGTGATGCGGCGATCCCGGGGGAGCTGTCCCACCGGCTCCTCGCCTGCCCTGGCGCCTTCGACTACTGCCGCTTCCGGACGAACTCCGCCGAGACGGTGAGCTTCGCGCGTCCCTTCCGGCGGCGTCGCGCCAGGATCTTGCGCCCGTTGCGGGTTTTCATGCGAGCGCGGAATCCGTGTTTGTTGCGGCGCCTGCGCCGGCTCGGCTGATACGTGCGCTTCATCCGATCTCCGCGATGGAATCGATGGAATAATGATTCTATGCCCGGGAAAAGCCGGGAAAGCAACCGGAAAAGGAAGGTGAATATAGGATTTGCGCCCGCGAGGCGTCAACCGGCGAGCGGTCCGCTGGAACCGTCTGGATGGAAGCTTTGTCGCCACTGTTGACAGTCCACCGACCGCTCGCTACTATGATTTCCCTCTCGACCGCTTCGCACAATTCCAGCTCGCCATTCCCAGCCCTGCGGAGCTCACCGGGTTGCACTCTGCCGAATTGACCGCGCCCGAAGTGTGGTCGCTGATCCTCGCCGAGACGAAGAAAGTCGTTAGCAGTCACACCTTCAGCACTTGGCTCGAGCCCACTGAAGCGCTGGCGCTTTCCCAGGATCAGCTCCTCGTCGTTGCGAAGAACCAGTTCGCGGCGGACTACATAGACGGGCAGTACGGCGAGACGCTCGCCAGTATTGCGGAGAGCCTGTTCGGAAATGAACTCGCGATCGCCTTTCAGTCGGCCGCCCCGGACGAGTCTCCGGAAACGCCGGATCGCGGCGTGCCCTCCGACGACATCGCGCGCCCCGCGGGCCCGGTCGCGCCCGGCGAGAGGGGCCGACTCGCGGGGAATCGCCCGGCGTATCTCGGGCTCCCGCTCAACGAACGCTACGTATTCGATACGTTCGTGGTCGGCAACTCGAACCAATACGCTCACGCGGCATCGATCGCGGTAGCGGAGAGGCCCGGACAGGCGTTCAACCCCCTCTTCATCTACGGTGGAGTAGGTCTTGGCAAGACGCATCTCATGCAGGCGATCGGGCATGAGATCCTGTCCTCCGCCAAGCTCGGACGCGTCTGCTATATGTCCGCCGAGACCTTCATGAACCAGATGATCGAGGCGTTGCAGTTCGGAAAGACGCTCGAGTTCCGCAACAAGTACCGCCGGGTGGACCTGCTGCTGATCGATGATGTGCAGTTCCTGCAGGGGAAGGACGCGACCCAGGAGGAGTTCTTTCACACCTTCAACGCCCTCTATGACGCGCACAAGCAGATCATCCTCACCAGCGACCGGCAGGCGAAGGAGATCCCGACCCTTGAGGAGCGTCTCGTCTCCCGCTTCGAGTGGGGGCTGGTCGTCGATATCAAGCCGCCCGATCTCGAGACGCGCATCGCCATCCTCCAGCACAAGGCCGGCCGCAACAGTCTGGAGCTCCCCCAGGAGGTGCTCCTTTTCATCGCCAGCAACGTCAAGTCGAACGTGCGGGAGCTCGAGGGTTCGCTCGTCCGGCTGATCGCTGCCTCGAGCCTCAACGGTCTGGACATCACGATCGAGCTCGCGGAGGAAGTCCTCAAGAACATCCTCACGACCGAGATCCGACGCGTGACCGTGGACCGGATCCAGCACGAGGTCGCCAGCGAGTACGATGTGACGATCGAAGGGCTGAAATCGAGGCGGCGGACCAGGACCTTGACGGTCCCCCGTCAAGTGGGGATGTACCTCTGTCGCCAGCTCACCGATCTTCCGCTGGTCGAAATCGGACAGGCGTTCGGGGGGCGTGACCACACCACCGTCATCCACGCCTGTGACAAAGTCGAGCATGAGATCCAGGACGATCGCGGCATCCGGATGCGGATCGATGCCCTGCGCGATCGGATCGCCTCTTGAGGACCGCCGCTGTTTTCGCGCGTCGTCCGTGTGGGGAAATCCTGGGGACGTGCGTGCAAAAAGCGGAGCTTCCGGGTCCGCCGCTGCGTCTTTCCTCAATGGTCGGGGTTTCATCCCCACGCTGCCGGCGGCGTCGAGTGACGCGAAGAACAGCGTCGGAACAGCGCGAGCGTCCCTTATCCGGGTGGCTTTCCACAAATTCACGGTTCCTACTATTACTACTAGTTTTCTATTTCACAGGTAGCAGAACGGTTTCTCGCTGGGGATATCCTCGCCGGAGGTAGGATGCGCTTCACAATCGGTCAAAGCGAGTTCCTGGACGGGCTGAGCGCGGTCGCGAACATCGTACCGGCGCGAACGCCACTGCCCATCATCGGCAACCTGCACCTGGTCGCGAAGGATGACGAGCTCGCGCTGTCGGCGACCGATCTGGACCTTTCGGTCACGATCCGGGTGTCGGCCGGCGTGGAAGAGGCTGGTCAGGTGACCCTGCCCGCGAAAAAGCTGGCTGACATGATACGCTCTCTTCCGGCGAGCCTCGTTCGAGTGCAGGGCCAGGGGGAGCACGTCACGGTGGAGTGCGAGAGCAGCCACTTTCGGATACACGGTCTCCCTGCCGAGGACTTCCCGACATTCCCGACGCTCGACTTCCAGACGGGCTGGACGGTGCCGGCCGGGGTCGTCGAGCAGCTCGCTGCCCACACCAGTTTCGCCGCTTCGACCGAGGATACCCGCCCCATCCTGAACGGAGTCCTGTGGGAAGTGGGGAAGGATCGGATGCAGATGGTGGCCACGAACGGCCACCGCCTGGCGAAGTACTCCGTGGCGGTGTCCGATGGATCGAAGCGAAAAGTGCAGGCCATCATCGTGCCTCCCAAAGCGCTGGCCCAGATCGGACGGATCTTTGCGCCCGATGACGCGCTCCAGGTCGCGACCGACGAGAAGCAGATCGGGTTCAGGGGGGAGCGGGGTGTTGTGTTCAGCCGACTCATCGAAGGACCGTATCCCAACTACGAGCAGGTGATTCCACGGGACAACGACAAGCGGGCACGGGCCGACAAGGAACGCCTCACCGGGGCGCTGCGCAGGATGGCGGTCATGGCCAGCGACCAGACGCACCGCGTTCGGCTGGCACTGGAGGACGACATGCTGCGATTCCATGTTTCGACACCGGACGTCGGCGAGGGAAGCGACCAGATGCCGGTGGCCTTCGAGGGGAGCCCGATCGAGATCGGCTTCAATGCCAGCTATCTCCTCGAGGTCCTTCGATTCGTCGATTCGAGCGAGGTCGAGATGACCCTCAAAGCGCCCGAGCGCGCGGCGATCCTCAAACCTGTCGGTTCGGGCCCCGACGACGAAGACGACGGGTTCCTGTGCCTCGTCATGCCGCTTCGTCTCCAGGAGTGATGGCGCCGGCGAGCAGAGAGGGAAGGCTCGCGGAAGCGCGTTCCGACGAACCCGGAGGACACGGTACGAACGAGTAGGTTAGAGCACGTTTTTCAGGGCCCCGCCGGACCGATTTCAGTGGCCGGAACCCCTTGCAACAGCTATTTTTAAGTGTGCTCTGGTCGAATCGTCCTGGGGGCTTCCGGTGCGGCTGACCGAAATCGGCTTCACTCACTTCCGAAATCTCGCCTCTACACGTCTCGAGGTCCCGCCTGCAGGCGCGATCCTGGTGGGAGCCAACGGGCAGGGAAAGACCAATTTTCTGGAGGCGATCCATTACCTGGCACTCTTCCGCTCTTTCCGCGGCACCCGCCACGGCGACGCGATCGCGTTCGACGCCGAGCAGTTTCACGTCGAGGCCGACGTGCTGTACGAGGATGGCCGGTCGCGGACGATCACGGTGGCGGCCGATCGCGACTGCCGGCGGATCGCGCTGGACGGCGGTGAGGCGTTGCGTCCGGCAGAGGCGGTCGGAGCGGTGGTCGCTGTGCTCCTGGCGCCCGACGATCTGCAAATCGTGACCGGGCCCCCGGCTGAGCGACGCCGCTATCTCGACACGATCCTGGCGCTCACGTCGCGCCGCTACTGGAACGCGCTGCAGGAATACGCGCGCACGCTGCGTCAGCGCAACGGTCTCTTGCGAATTCGATCGCGCGCGGCGGAGCTGGAGATCGAGTCGTGGGATGATATGCTGGTCGTCGCAGGCACGCCGATCGTCACCGCCCGCGCAGCGCTCGCGAGGCGTCTGGCAGCCCGGTTCGCGGAGATGGGCGGGCGCATAGCCGGCGTCGGCGAGCGATCGACTTTCGCGCTGACCTACCGTGCGTCGGTCCCGGTCGCAAAGGAGGACGACGGGGACGCGGCGCGCGTGGCGACGGCGTGGCGAGAGGCCCTGCTCGAGCGGCGGGCCGTCGATCGCGAGCGCGGCTGGACGACGGTCGGGCCGCATCGCGACGAGATCCTGGTTCGGCTCGCCGGCCGGCCTCTGGCGCGGTTCGGCTCCCAGGGAGAGCGGCGCACGGCGGCGATCGTTCTCCGGCTCCTGCAGCTCGAGGTGCTCGAGGCCGATACCGGCCACCGCCCGATCCTCCTCCTGGACGATGTGTTCTCGGAGCTCGACCCGGGCCGCTCCGGGCGGCTCCTGGAGTGGCTCGGGGACGCGCATCAGCGATTGGTCACCTCCCCCCGACCGCTGCCCTGGCTCGACGAGTCGCTGGCCCGGTGGACGGTGGAGGGGGGCCGGATCGCCCGGGCGGCGGCCTAGTGCCGCGTAGGAGAGCGCGCGAGCGGCACGGCATCCGACCGATCGGCGACGCCCTGGACGAGCTGCTCGTCAGGGCGGGCTGGGCGCGGCCGGTCGAACTGCACGAGGTGTTCCGGTCGTGGGGTGAGCGGCTCGGGCCGGAGATCGCCCGCGCGGCCCGGCCGTACCGGATCGACGGCGACACGCTGATCGTGCGCGTCGTCAGCTCGGTCTGGATGAACGAGCTGTCGCTCCGCCAGCGGGAGATCCTGGAGCGGCTGAACGCCGGCCGCACGCACAGCGCGGTCAAGCGGCTGATCTTTCGAATCGATCCCGAAGCGAAGGGCTAAACCCTTTTCGGAGGCTGGATGGCGAAGACCGGGACTACGGCGAGGACGAGGACCGAGGCTGGAACGAAGGGTCGCGCAGGCGGCGCCAGGAGCCGCAAGCAGGAGGACGGGCATCGCAACGCCCAGGCGGCGCAGGAGTACGGCGCGGAGAAGATCCAGGTCCTGCACGGCCTGGAGGCGGTGCGGAAGCGCCCCAGCATGTACATCGGCTCGACCGGCCCGCGCGGGCTCCACCATCTCGTCTACGAGGTCGTCGACAACTCGGTGGACGAGGCGCTGGCGGGCTTCTGCGATGAGATCGCGATCACGATCGGAGCCGACAATACGATCGTCGTCGTGGACAACGGGCGCGGCTTTCCGGTCGACATCCATCCCACCGAGAGGAAGCCCGGCGTCGAGGTGGCGATGACGATGCTTCACGCCGGCGGGAAGTTCGACCATTCCTCCTACAAGGTGTCGGGTGGCCTGCACGGGGTCGGAGTCTCGGTCGTCAACGCGCTCAGCGAGTGGCTCGAGGTCGAGGTCATGCGGGACGGCAAGGTCTACCACCAGCGGTACGAGCGCGGGAAGAAGGCGACCGAGCTCGAGGTGACCGGCAAGAGCAAGCAAACCGGCACGATCGTCCGCTTCCGGCCCGACCCCGAAATCTTTCCCGAGATCGACTTTCAGTACGACACCCTGACCAACCGTCTTCGCGAGCTCGCGTTCCTCAACTCCGGAGTCGAGATCGCGATCACGGACGAGCGCGCGGAGAAGGAGAAGCAGGACGTCTTCAAGTACGACGGCGGGCTGGTCGAGTTCGTCAAGCACCTGAACAAGAGCAAGAAGGCGCTGCATCCCAAGCCGATGTCGATCGATACCGCCAAGGACGGTGTCGAGGTGCAGTGCGCGATCCAGTACAACGATTCGTACACCGAGACGCTGTTCACCTTCGTCAACAACATCAACACGCACGAGGGCGGGACGCATCTGTCGGGGTTCAAGGCTGCGCTGACGCGGACGATCAACGCCTACGCGAACGACAAGGGGTTGTTCAAGAAGGCCGACTTCACGCTGTCCGGCGATGACGTGCGCGAGGGGCTGACCGCAGTGCTTTCGGTCAAAGTCATGGAGCCCCAGTTCGAGGGGCAGACGAAGACCAAGCTCGGCAACTCCGAGGTGCGGGGGATCGTCGAGTCGGTGATGAACGAGGGGCTCTCCTCCTGGATGCAGGAGAACCCTGGCGCCGGTCGCGCGGTGGTCGAGAAGGCGGTCCAGGCCGCGCGGGCGCGCGAGGCGGCGCGGAAGGCGCGCGACCTGACCCGGAAGAAGTCGGCGCTCGACACGGGGGTCCTGCCGGGGAAGCTGGCCGACTGCTCGATCGAGGACCCGGCGCTGGCGGAGATTTTTTTGGTGGAAGGCGACAGCGCAGGGGGGTCTGCGAAGATGGGGCGCGACCGGAACTACCAGGCGATCCTGCCGCTGCGTGGCAAGATCCTGAACACGATCCGTGCCCGGATCGACAAGGTGCTGTCCAACGAGGAAATCCGGACGATCATCACCGCGATCGGGACGGGTTTCGGTGAGGACGAGTTCAAGCTCGAGGACGCGCGCTACGGCAAAATCATTTTAATGTGCGATAGCGACGTCGACGGAAGCCACATTCGTACGTTGCTCCTGACCTTCTTTTTCCAGTGGATGAAGGAGCTGATCGAGGCGGGCAAGATCTACATCGCACAACCCCCTTTGTACCGGATCTGGAAGGGCAAGAAGGAGTACTACGTACTGGACGACGAAGAGCGCGACAAGGCGATCGAGCGCCTGGGTGGCAACGGCGTCAGCGTCCAGCGCTACAAGGGCCTCGGCGAGATGAACCCGGACCAGCTCTGGAAGACCACGATGGATCCGGAGACACGGACGATCCTCCAGGTCACGATGGACGAGGCGACGGAAGCCCACGAGCTCTTCCAGACCCTGATGGGCGACGAGGTCGAGCCCCGCCGGAAGTTCATCGAGGAGAACGCCAAATACGTGAAGAACCTCGACGTATGAGTCCTTCCATTCCCCTGAAGACGCCCGGAGAGCCATGGCGGTAGAGCGCAGAGAGCGGATCGTCCCGCGCTTCATCGTGGACGAGATGCGAGAGTCGTTCATCGACTACTCGATGAGCGTGATCGTGGCGCGCGCGCTGCCCGACGTGCGGGACGGCTTGAAGCCGGTCCATCGGCGCATCCTCTACTCGATGTCGGAGCTGGGGCTCGTCCCCACGCGGCCCTACAAGAAGAGCGCAACCGTGGTCGGCGACGTGCTCGGCAAGTACCACCCGCACGGCGACACCGCGGTCTACGATTCGATGGTCCGCATGGTGCAGCCCTTCTCGCTCCGTTATCCCCTCCTCGACGGCCAGGGAAACTTCGGGTCGGTCGACGGCGACGCGGCGGCCGCCTACCGCTACACGGAGTGTCGGCTGGCGCCCGTTGCGACCGAGATGCTGGCCGACATCGAGAAGGGCACGGTCGACTTCGCGCCCAACTTCGACGACCGCCTCCAGGAGCCCACGGTTCTTCCTTCCCGCCTTCCCAACCTGCTGGTCAACGGCTCCTCGGGGATCGCGGTCGGGATGGCGACCAACATCCCGCCCCACAACCTGCTAGAGGTCGTGAACGGCCTGGTGGCCCTGATCGAGGACCCCGAGATCGAGCTGCCCGGGCTCATGAAGCACATCAAGGGGCCCGATTTCCCGACCGGCGGCTTCATCCTCGGCTCGGCCGGGATCCGCGACGCGTACGCGTCCGGCCGCGGCAAGGTCATGATGCGCGCCCGAGCGCTGATGGAAACCAAGGCCAACGGTCGCGAGGCGATCATCGTGACCGAGATCCCCTACCAGGTCAACAAAACGAAGGTGATCGAGCAGATCGCGGACCTGGTGCGCGCCAAGAGGGTCGAGGGAATCAGCGATCTCAGGGACGAATCGGACCGCGACGGCATGCGGGTCGTGATCGAGCTGAAGAAGGACGCGATCGGGGAGAAGGTCCTGAACCAGCTATATCAATCGACCCAGCTCCAGTGGACGTTCGGCATCATCAATCTGGCGCTCGTCGCCAACGTCCCGCGCGAGATGGGATTGAAGGAGATGCTGCGCCATTTCCTCGACCACCGGCACGAGGTCGTGGTGCGCCGCTCGATGTTCGAGCTGGAGGAGGCCGAGGCGCGGGCCCACATCCTCGAAGGGTTGAAGATCGCCCTCGACAACATCGACGAGATCGTCCAGTTGATCCGCGCCGCCGCAGACACCGACGAAGCCAGGGCCGCGCTGATGGAACGCTTCGGCCTCTCCGAGAAGCAGGCGCAGGCGATCCTCGACATGCGGCTCGCGCGTCTCACTGGACTCGAGCGCGAGAAGCTGGAGGCCGAGTACCAGGAGCTTTTGAAGACGATCGCGCGGCTCAAAGAGCTTCTGGGCTCGGAGCGACTCCGGATGGCGCTCATCAAGGAGGAGCTCCAGGAGATCGCGGAAAAGTACGGCGATCCGCGCCGGACCGAGATCGTCTTCCACGAGATCAGCTTTTCGATGGAGGATCTGATCGCCGACGAGGACATGGTCGTCACCTTGAGCCACGCGGGCTACATCAAGCGGATCGCCGCGACGACCTACCGGCAGCAGCGGCGGGGCGGGCGCGGGATCACCGGGATGGGGACCAAGGAGGATGACTGGATCGAGCACCTCTTCATCGCCACGACCCACGACTACCTGCTCTGCCTGACCGACCGCGGTCGGTGCCACTGGCTCCGGGTCTACGACATCCCGCAGGGCGGGCGCGCGAGCCGCGGGCGCCCGATCGTCAACCTGCTGGAGCTCGCCGCGGAGAACCAGATCGCGGCCGTGATCAGCGTGCGGGAGTTCGACGACGCGCACTACGTCGTGATGGCGACCGAGCAGGGAACCGTGAAGAAGACGGTGCTGTCGGCGTACGGGAACCCGCGCCGGGGAGGGATCATCGCGATCAACGTGGGCGAGAACGACCGCCTGATCGATGCTCAGCTCACCGACGGCACCAACGACCTCATCCTGGCGACGAAGAAGGGACAGGCGATCCGCTTCCACGAGGAGGAGGTGCGCGACATGGGACGGGTCGCGCAGGGGGTCAAGGGAATCACGCTGCAGGGCAAGAAAGACGGCGTGCTGGGTATGGTAGTGGTGCGGAACGAGAAGAACGCGCTCTTCGCGGTCACCGAGAACGGCTACGGCAAGCGCTCGCGGATCTCCGACTACCGGGTGACCCACCGTGGCGGCAAGGGAATCAAGACTCTCCGGCCGACGCCCAAGACCGGCAATCTCGTAGCGGTCAAGGAGGTCGTGGAGCAGGACGAGCTCATGATCGTGACCACGGGCGGGATCATCATCCGCTTTCCGGTCCTCGGTGTGCGGATCATGGGACGCGCGACCCAGGGAGTCCGGCTCATCAACCTCGAAGAAGGACATAAGGTTGGCGACGTGGCACGCGTCGTGCTAGAAGAGGACGAGGAGGGCGCTCCTGTCGCGGGCGCGGCGGCGGCGGCCGAGGCGCTGGAGACGTTGGAAGAGCAACTCCAGCTGGAATCCAAAGAGGAGTGAGCCCGGCTGAAGGCATCGGCAAAGACCTACCATCGCGAGAGCGTGGCAGACGGCTACATTCTCGTCGTGGACGACGATCCCTCGATTTGCGACACCTTGACCACGATGTTGCAATTCAAGGGGTACCGCACTTCCGTCGCCCGGACGGGCCGTGAGGCGATCGAGCTAGCGCGCGAGCACCCCCCCGACCTGGTACTTCTCGACATCATGATGCCCGAGGTCGACGGCCTGGGGGTCTGCCGTGTCTTCCGTCAGGACCCGCGCCTCGAGGACGTCCGGATCCTCATGCTGACGGCCCGCAACGGACGTCAGGACGTGGTCCAGGCGCTCGAGGCCGGCGCCAGCGACTACGTTACCAAGCCGTTCTTCATCGACGAGCTGGTCGCCCGGATCCGGACGAACCTCGAAGTCAAGCGGTACCATGACGACCTGGCCGCCATGCTTCGCATCTCGCAGGCGGTATCCTCCACACTGGACAGCGAGAGGGTGCTGTACACGATCGTCAGCGAGCTGGGGTCGGTCGTGCACTCGGATCGCGCCACCCTGATCAAGGTCGCAGACCAGAGTCTCGGCTACGTGGTCGCGACCCGCGACGATCCCGAGATGCGCAACAAGCCGGTGGATCTGTACGACTATCCCGAGATCCAGAAGGCGACCGCCGAGCGCCGGGTCGTGGTCATCGACGATACGCACACGGACCCGCTCCTGGCCGGCGTGGCGAGCCGGATCCCGATGCGGAAATCGGTCATGATCATCCCGCTGGTGATCCAGAAAGAGGGGATCGGCGAGTATGTGCTCCTATCCTCCCGATCGCACCGACCCTACACGGAGCCAGAGGTCAAGTTCGCGCGGGTCGTGGCGAGCGCGGCCGCCAACGGGCTCACCAACGCCGCGCTTTACGAACAGGCCGCCATCGACAATCAGCGGCTGACCACGCTCGCCAATACGGACGATCTCACCAAGCTCTTCAACCACCGGTACTTCTACCAGCGCCTCGAAGAGGAGTTCAAGCGCGCCGAGCGCTACGACTCCGATCTCGGGCTCATCCTGCTGGACCTCGATCATTTCAAGCAGGTCAACGACACCCACGGCCACCAGCGGGGGGACTCCGTGCTGAAGGAGCTGGCCACGGTCCTGACCCGCACGATCCGCGAGACGGACCTGCTTGCCCGCTACGGCGGCGAGGAGTTTGCCGTTCTGCTGCCCGAAACGAACCTGCCGGGCGCCTTCCAGCAGGCCGAACGCATACGGCGCGACATCAAGGCCCACTACTTCGAGGCCCTGCAAGGGAAGCCGCTGACGATTTCGTGCGGGGTCGCCTGCCTGCCGTTCAGCGTCAAGGGTTTCAAGGCGCCGCACCACCAGCAGGACGCCTTGATCGCCTGGGCCGATCAAGCCCTGTACGACGCCAAGCGCGCGGGTCGCGACCGCTCGATCACCTCCGAACCGCGCCCCGACGGCGAGTGACCGCCGGGCTGGCGATCGCGCTGGCGGTCGGGCTCGTGGTGGGTGGATTCGCGTTCCTGGGCTGGGGTCTGGTGGGATGGCTGGGCGCATGGCGACTGAATCGGCCCCCTCCCTCCCGCCCCGAGGCGAACTTCACGTTCACCCCTTGGGAGCTCGGTGTGGAGTTCGAGCCGGTGGAGCTCGAGACCGCCGACGGGGTCGCCCTCGAGGGGTGGTTCCTGCCCCGACCGTCGAGCCGGCGGGTGGTCGTGGCGATGCACGGCTACCGCGGCAACAAGGCGCAGATCCTGGGGATCTCCAGCTATCTCTGGCGGGCCGGCTTCAACGTGCTCCTGTTCGACTTCCGAGGGCGCGGCGGCAGCCAGCGTGCGCCGTTCTCGATGGGGTGCTGGGAGGTGGAGGATCTCGTGGCCGCGCTGGAGGAGGCGAGCGCGCGGGTCGAGGACGCCACGATCGGGCTCCTGGGGTACTCGGTGGGAGGGGCGGTGGCGATCCTCGGTGGCAGTGACCCGCGGGTCGCTGCGATCGTCGTCGACAGCTCGTTCCCCAGCCAGCGCGCGGTTCTCGAGAGCGTGGCCGCAAGGGACGCGCGCCGCGTGTTCGGGACCCGGCTCGACGGCCGACTCTTCCTGCCGGCCGTCGAATGGTGGCACCGGCGCATGGGGAAACCGGCCTTCGACGACATCGCACCCGAGGCGGCGCTGCCGGTGCTCGAGGGGACGCCGATTCTCTTCATCCACGGCACGCGGGACGGCATCGTCCCCCTGGTGCTCGCGGAACGGCTGGTGGCGGCCGCCCGCGAGCCGCACGAGACCTGGTTCGTGAACGGGGCCAGCCATTGCGGCGCATACTTCCTGGACCGCGAGACCTATTGCACCCGGGTGGCCGCGTTCTTCAGCCGACATCTGGGGCGCGAGAAGCCGAACCCGGCGCGTGGCGAGGTCCGCCGGACGGCGGTGAGCGTCCCGCAAGCCGGTGAGGAGCCGAAGCGCGCATGACGCCGCCGGGGACGTTCAACGTCCGCCTCTTCGGCCCTGCGCGCGAGGCCGCAGGGGCTCCGGTCCTGGCGGTAGAGCTGGACGCGCCGGCGAGCGCCAGCGAGGTGATCGCCGCGCTCGGTCGCGCCTGCCCCGCGCTCATGCCGCTCCTCCCGAGCTCGCGCGTCGCGGTCAACCGCGCCTACGTCGAGGCGGAGACAGCCGTCGAGCCCGGCGACGAGGTCGCGATCCTGCCGCCGGTCGGCGGAGGCTGATTGGGCCGACTCGCGCTGACTGGCACTCCGGCGGCGGGACTGCTGCCGGCGAATTTCTGAGGCGGCCGTGCGCACCCACTTCGAAATCACCGAAAGCCCACTCTCGATCGAGGCCCTGGTGGCGCGCCTCGCGGACCCTTCCGCAGGGGCCGTGGCCACGTTCTCCGGTACCGCCCGCAACACCTTTGCGGGCAAGGAGGTGCGCTATCTCGAGTACGAGGCGTACAGGCCCATGGCGGAACAGGTGCTGGCCGACATCGGTACGGAAATTGCGATCCGGTGGCCGCACGTGATCGCGATCGCGATCGCGCACCGAGTCGGCCGGCTGGAGATCGGCGAGTCGAGCGTGATCGTGGCGGTCTCGGCGCCACACCGTCGCGAGGCCTTACAAGCCTGCGCGTACGGGATCGACCGGCTCAAGGCGATCCTTCCCGTGTGGAAGAAGGAGGTTTTCGCCGACGGAGAGGTCTGGCGCGAGAACGTGTTCGGGAACTCCACGCAGGGAGGTGAGCCGCCCTGATCACCGCGAACTGCCGCACCCGGCTGACGGCCGAGGACCTCGAGTTCCTCGTCGATACCCTCGCCCGGAGCCGCTCCGATCGCGACCCTCTGCACGAGCTGGCCGCGGACTCCGATTCGCTCGATCGCCTGCTCGACAGCCCGGACATTTTTTACCGGCTTCTCGAGGCCCCGCGCCTCCTCCACGTGTCGCCCTATTTCTTCTACTACGTCGTCGTGCGCCGCGTTTTCGTGGACCACGGAATCGATCGCCGGGTGGCGGCCGATTATGTCGGTGCGCTCCTTTCCTATCATGTGCAGCAGCCCGAACCCGCGTCGAGCCCCGCCGGGCCCACGGTCTACCTCGTCGACCTCGTGCAGGCGATGGATTCGGCGCGCTCGCCGGAGGAGGAGTTCGCGCTCCAGGCCGGGGTGGGCGACCTCGCGCTCTATCTCGCAGGTCTCTTCCCCGACTGGATCTATCACCGTCATACCTGCGGCCGGCGGTTGGTCGGGCTCGGTTACTACGAGGACATGGGCCGGCGCTTCTACGCCGCGGCCGCGCGAACGGAGCCCGCCCGCCGCCACGATCTCGGCGACGTGCTCGAGTTCATGGCCGCCGAGTTCCCGGCGATCCGCCAGGCGCTGAACGATCTCGTCGACGAGCACCTTCATCTCGCCCCCCGTCCGGCGACCGTGGACGCCCTCTGCCGGCAGGCGCTCTACCGCGTCCGGAACTGATGGCCCTCCTCGGCGAGCTCCAGCGGGTCTTCGAGAACACGTACGGCCGGCCGGCGGGCGTCGACCTGGAGGCCTGCGTCGTGGGGGCGCGTCGTTTTGCCGAGCTGGCAGCCCAAAGCCCGGGCGAGCACGCGGAGATGTCGGATTGGGCGCGCTTCTTCTACTACGTCGAGCATGCGAACCTGCGGTTGGCGCTCTTCTATCGGGACGAGATGATCGCCGCGCTGGAGGCGATCGATCCGCGGCGGTCGCTCGGCGAGTCGAACGTGCTGCCCTTTCTCGTCTTCACCGAGGAGCTGAGTCACGCCGTGCACACGACCTACGCCTTCGGGGAGGGGGGCGCCCGGCGGGTCCACGAGCCGAGCTTCGCCGCCGAGCTCGAGCTCCTGGCGCGGATCGATGCCTATCTGCTCCTCAGGCATTTCGTGCGCGGCCTCGTGCGGCGCTACACGGCGGCCGATCGCGCGTGGGTTCGCCACCACGCGGTGACGCGTTGGGACGTTCCGTACGAGGACGAGCTCCTGGCGGAGCGGTATCAGGGTGCGGCGCGCATGGCGGCGGCGTACGTCGATCACCTGGAGACCTTGACGCCGGTGGCGCAGATCCGCGAGCTCCGCCGCTTCCGCCGGCTCTCGCTGGCCGCCAAGCGCGCCCGGATCGCACGGCTCAACTGAGCGCTCGCGGGAGCGGCGCGCTCCTGACCCCGGTCGTCGCCCGCGCGCTCGGTTGGGCGGCGGCCACCTTCTACGACATCGAGCGGATCGGTCCCGCGGTTCCCGAAGGCCCCGTCCTCATCGTCGCCAACCACCCGAACGTGTTCCTGGATGCCTTCGTCGTCTTTCGGACCGCTGGCCGGCCGGCGCGGCCGTTGGCGAAGGCGTCCCACTTCGAGAACCCCGTCTACGGGCTGTTCCTGCGGGCTCTGGGCGGCCTCCCCGTCCACCGACCGCAGGACGATCCCGCTCGCATGCCCGATAACGAGGAGACGTTCCGCGCCGCGGTGGCTGCGCTTCGCGGGGGGGACGTCGTCCAGATCTACCCCGAGGGGCGCAGTCACTCCGAGCCGGCGCTGGCGCCGCTCCGCACGGGCGCCGCGCGGATCGCGCTCCGCGCCGAGGCGGAGGCGGGGTGGAACCTCCGCCTCGCGATCGTGCCGATCGGCCTGACTTACGAGCGCAAGACCCTCTTCCGCGGGCGCGCGGCGGCGTTCATCGGCGAGCCGTTCGGAGCAGGGGGGTATCGGCAGGCATGGGAGCGGGAGCCGGTCGCGGCCATCCGCGGGCTGACGCAGGAGATCGCGGATCGGCTCGAGGCGGTGACCCTGAACCTCACCGAAGCCGAGGACTTCGACCTGATCGAGATCGCCGAACGGTTGTACGCACGCGAGAAGGGATGGGCCGGCTGGCGCGAACGGGAGGGCCTGGGCGGGCGCCTGCCGAGGCTGCAGGCGTTCGCGCGCGGCCTGGCGTGGCTCCGGGCGCACGATCCCGGGCGGTACCGGCGGCTGGCGCTCCGGGTCCGGCGCTACGGCCGACTGCTCGAGCGGGTCGGGGCGGGCGAAGCCGACGTGCCGCCCGAGTACCGTCGCGGCGTCGTGATCGGCTATGCGCTCCGCGAGGCACTCGCCCTCGGGATCGGCTTTCCGCCGGCCGCGGCCGGGCTGCTAGCCTGGTACGTACCTTACCTGGTCCCGCGGGTGGTCGCGCGGCTCGCCCGGCCGGAGTCGCAGGCGATCGCGACCTGGAAGCTGGCCGCGGCAATGGTCGCCTTTCCGGCCGCCTGGGTGGGATGGATCCTCGTGATCGGCTGGGCGGCCGGCGGGAAGGCGGCCCTCATCGCGGCTCTCCTGCTGCCGCCCCTCGGCCTCTTCACCCTCTGGTGGACGAAGCGCTGGGAGCGGGTACGCGAGGACACGGTCCTGTTCTTCCGGCTTCTATTCCGGCCCGGGCGCCGCGATCGCCTGGCCGCCTACCGCACGGTGCTCGCCGTGGAGTTCGACGCGCTCCAGCGGGAGATCACGGGCTGATCAGGCCGGCCACCGGCCAGAACGAGGCGTCAGAACGGCAGCTCGATCTCGCGGAAGTTCCGGAAGACCGGGAGCCCGTACCCCCGCCCCTCAGCGGTCCGCAGCCCGTCCGGCAACGGCGCGCCGGCCGCGCCGGTGACGCCCGGAAGGTCGCCGATCGAGACGGGCGGGATCGAGGCCCCGAACTCGGCGTTGATGACCGCGATCAGCTCGTTGGCGATGATCCCGTACCCCTTGCAGGTCGGGTGGATGCCGTCCAGGCTGAAAAGGCCGCCGGTGATGAAGTCGGTCGTCAGGAGCTGTCCGTTCGCCAGGAAGCCGTTGGCGACGATGTCGGCGAGAACGGCATTGATGTCGACGACCGCCAGGCCGTGCTTGGCGGCGATCTGGCCGATGACCGTGTTGTAGCCCTGGACGGCTCCCGCCGCGACCGCCTGCTCCGACGCGTTCAGGACGACCGAGTTGGGGAGCGGCTGGCCGCTCCCGCCGACCGCCGCCGGCACGCCGATCCCCTGGAGCAGGAGGTCGAGCGCGTTCAGCGTGACGAGATCTCCAAGCGCGAGCGGCCCGTCGGGGCCGATGAGCGGAATCGGCTGGCCGCCGGGGCCGAGGACGGGCTGGAGGGTGGCCGGATCGACGACGACCGGCGGGATCGTCGTCATGAACGGGATCACGGTCACGTCGGGGACGTTCAGCAGGACGATCTGGTCCGTCGTGCGGCGCAGGCTGCCGATGAAGACGTCATAGACCAGGCCGAACGACGCGGTCGGGATCGGCAGCCCGGGCGCGAGCGCAGGGTCCCCGCCGCGGGTCGCGTAGCCCAGCGCCTCGTTGCTTCCCAGGAATACGGTGACGAAGGTCGCATTGCGGCGCGCCGTTTGCTCCTCCCACGTTCCGAAGCCGCGCAGGACGAAGTCGAAGAAGGCATTCCCCGACAGCGAGGTGGCCCGGCTCTCGGCGGTGAGCGCCTCGTACCCCAGCGCCCCGGGCACGCCGAGGTTGTCGTAGGGCCGCGGGAGGTCGGCATTGAGCGGCTGCCCGGCCGGCGCGGCGCGTTCGATCACGAGCGGCTGAAGGCTCACGAGCTCGAGGCGGCCCACATCCGATCCGGGGGCCGCGATGCCGGGCGAGGAGACGAGCGGTTGCTCGAAGTCCCCCTCCGCGCCGACCTGCTGGGCCAGGAGGAGAGGGTACGAACACGACTGGCCGGCCTCGCCGAGAGCCGCGCTCTGGAATCCAGCGGTCAGGGTGTTGCCGATCGCGACGTAGCGGGAGAGGTCCGCCCGTCCCGTGAGGGCCCCGGGACCGGCGGGCCCGTCGCCGTCGTCGCACGCGACAAAGGTCAGAGCGGCGCAGAGCGCGCCGATCGCAGACATCCGGAACATAAGAGCTCTCCTTTCTCTCAAAGACTATCGAAGAGCGGAACGCCGGGCAGGTCGGCGGTCCGCACGTGGGGCAGGCTCGCCCCGTATCGGTCGTTCACGGCGTCGATCAGACGGTTCGTGATCACACCGTAGCCCTTGGCGGAGAAGCGCAGCCCGTCCAGCCCGAACGCCTGGCCGGTCAGGAAGTCGGCTGTCAGCAGGATGCCGTCCGACACCAGGCCGCCGCTCGCCACCAGGCGGACGACGGCCGCCACATCGACGACCGCCAGCTCGTGCTCGCGGGCGAGCGCCGCGATCGCATCGTTGTAACCGGCCACGGCGTCGCGCGCCAGCGCCTGCTCGCCGGTGTCGAGGACGACGCGGTCGGGAAGCGGCGCACCGGTCCCGCCCTGCTCCTCGGGGATGCCGGTCCCCTCGGCGAGGAGCGGCCGCGCGTCGAGGGAGACCTGGTCGCCCGGATCGAGCGGGCCGTCCGGGCCCCGGAGAGGGACCGCGACCTGCCTCTGGAACGTGAGCGTGTCGCCGCTCTGGGGATCGACCACCGTCTCGATCACGGTGACCATCACCGGGTCGCCGGTCAGCGGGTTCACGACGACCGGAGGGACGGTGGTCAGGAACGGCAGCGCCGTCACGTCGGGCACGTTGAAGAGGACGATCTGATCGGTGACCGCGAGCAACTGGTCGAGAAACAGATCGTAGAGGTTCTCGAACGTGCGCACGGGCGTGGGAAGCCCCGGCGCCAGAGCCGGATCGCCGCCGGCACGCGCGTACTCGAGGACGTCGCCGGTTCCGATCGAGAGGAGCACGAAGCTCGCGTCCAGCTCGGCGGCCTGCTCGGCGAACGTGCCGCGATCCCGCAGCACGATGTCGTAGAACGGGTTGCCGCCGATCGAGGTGGCCGAGCTCCTGGCTACCGCGGCCTCGGCCACGCGCGCCCCCGGCACGCCCAGGTTGTCGTAGGGGCGGTCGAGGTCGGCGTCGAGCGGCGGGCCCCCGCGTGGAAGCCGCTCGATGACCGGCGGGAAGGCGCTCACGAGCGACAGACGGCCGCCCGTGTCACCTTCGGTGGCGATGCCGGGATCCGGGATCAAAGGTTGCACGAACGCGCTCCCGCCGGCCTGGCGGGCGAAGAGCGCCGGCACGGACGTCTCCTGGCCCGTCCGGAAGAGCGCGCCGTCGCGAGCGCCGGCGACCAGGCCGTCGCCGATCGCCACGATGCGCTCGAGATCGAGGTCGCCCGTGCGGTTCGGGAAGCTCTCGAGCGGACCCCCTTCGCCGAGGCATCCTCCGACCATGAGCGCCGCCGCGATCGGCACGAGGGCGGGCCGGCGGACGCGTGAGCCTCCGGGATCCTTCCGCGCGATCAGGACCGCTCCTCGACGGGGAGGCCGGCCTTCTTCCAGGCGGGAAACCCTCCCCCCAGCACTCGAACGTGGGGATATCCGTATGCGGCCAGGATGCGGGCCGCGTCGCGCGCGCGCGCGGTTCCCTCGGCATACAGGAGGACGACCTGATCGTCCCGGACGTGGAGGTCGACGAGGTTGTCCTCCAGGGCATCGAGCGGGACCAGCTTGGCCCCCCGGATGTGCCCCTCGGTCACGTACACGGGAGCCGTTCGCAGGTCGATCACGTACCACTTCGGTCGGGCGGCCTGCATCAGCGAGTGCGCGATTCTGGGCTCCAGGATGCGGAAGGCGCCGGGCGCGTGGGGGTCGCCCGCCCCCGCTCGGGGGATGAGCTCGCGGACCTCGCCCGCAGACCGGCCGATGATGATCTGGAGCCGCCCGCCGGTGCTGTCGATGACGTACTGGGTGTCGGCGACCCACGGGCGGGCCTCCGCGCGCTCGGGTTGCGGGCCGTCCGCCGGCCGCCCTCGGCAGGCGGCCGTCAGGAGCGTCGCGCCCAGCCCGGCCGCAACGAGCCCGGCCGCAACGAGCCCGGCCGCGCCGAGCGCGAGTCGCGGCTCAGCGGCCCGGCGCCGCAAACCGCTCCTCCTCCCGGACATAATCCCCGCCCGATCCCCCGGCCTTCTGATCCAGCCGGATGGACTCGATCGTCATCGAGCGGTCCATCGACTTCGCCATGTCGTAGACGGTCAGCAGCGCGACGGCGACCGCGGTCAGGGCTTCCATCTCGGCCCCCGTCCGGGCGGTGGCCACGACCTCCGCGCTCGCCCTGACCCCGGGGAGCGACGGATCGGCCTGGATCGCGATTGCGACGTGGTCGAGCGGCAGCGGATGGCAGAGCGGGATCAGGCCGGGGGTCCGCTTCGCGGCCTGGATGCCGGCTACCCGGGCCACTGCGAGCGCGTCTCCCTTGGAGAGCCGCCCCTCAGTGAGCGCCGCGAGCGCGGACTCCGACATGCGGAGCGCGCCGGAAGCGCTGGCCACCCGCCGGGTCGGCGCCTTGGCAGAGACGTCCACCATCCGCGCCCGGCCGGCGGGATCGATGTGGGTCGGTCCGGTCAGCGGGGCGTCCGCGCGGGAACGTCCGTGCGCTCGGCGGCGTGAATCCCCGCGTCGCTGCGCCAGGCCCCCATACCGCGGTACTTCTCGCGCCGGCGGCGGATCCGCTCGTCCGGTTCCCAAGCGGACACCTCCTGCAGGTGCCGTCGCAGGGCGTCCTCGACCGCTCGCGCGGTGGCGGCGTAGTCGGTGTGCGCCCCCCCCATAGGCTCGGTGACGATCTCGTCGACGACCCCCATCTCGTAGAGGTCCCGGGCGGTGATCTTCATGGCGCGGGCGGCGAGCTCCCGCTTCTCGCCGTCCTTCCATAGGATCGCGGCGCACCCTTCGGGGCTGATCACCGAGTAGAACGCATTCTCCAGAATCAGGATGCGATCGGTCACCCCGATCCCGAGCGCGCCGCCCGAGGCCCCCTCCCCGGTGACGACCGAGATCGTGGGCACCGCCAGCCCCGCCATCTCGCGCAGGTTCCGCGCGATCGCCTCGGCCTGGCCGCGTTCCTCGGCGCCGATTCCGGGATACGCGCCGGGGGTGTCGATCAAGGTGACGACGGGGTGGTCGAACTTCTCGGCCAGGCGCATGAGACGCAGCGCCTTCCGGTACCCCTCGGGATTGGGCATGCCGAAGTTGCGGCGCAGGTTCTCCTTCGTGTCGCGGCCCTTCTGCTGCCCGACGATCATCACCGGCCGGCCGTCGAAGCGCGCCAGCCCGCCGATCATCGCATGGTCGTCGGCGTAGCCTCGGTCGCCGTGGAGCTCGAGCCAGTCGGTGAAGCAGCGCTCGATCAGGTCGAGCGGGTAGGGGCGCCGGGGATGACGCGCGAGCTGGACGCGCTGGAGGGGGGTGAGGTGGTTGAAGATGTCTTCCTTGAGGCGCGCCAGTTTGGCGTGAAGCGTCGCCAGCTCGGCCGAGACATCGATCCCCCGCTCGCCGGCCAAGGATTCCATCTCGGCGATCTTCTCCTCGATCTCCACGATCGGCCGCTCGAAATCGAGATAGATGCCGTGCGTCACGAGAACCCGCGTCCGTTGCCGCGCGCGCGCGGCGGTCCGAGGCGCACGTTCTCCGTCCCGAGGAGGGCGTGGAGCGGCTCGAGCAGGCCGGATAGCGCCACGCAGAAACCGACCTCGAGCACGGCTTCACTTTCGCCTGTATTAACGGTGATCGTGACCGGCATAGAACCCGAGTGCTGGACGAGGAGCGAGCGCACGGTTTGCAGCGTCCCTGCGTCGCACTTCTCGCGCGGGACCCGGACCTCCAGCCGGCGTTCGCCGGTCGATCCGGCTTCGGCGAGGGCCACGATCGAGCCCGCGAGCACCTTGCCGTTCTCCTCGTCGTCCCGCCGGTCGAGGCGACCGCTCACGAGCAGGGGGGTGTCGCTGTGGATGAGTGGCCGCGCCGACTCGTAGACCGTGTTGAAGGCGATTACATCGACGGTGCCGGTAAAATCTTCCAGGGTGAAGAAGGCCATCTCGTTGCCCCGCTTGTCGCGCATCCCCTTGATCCCGGTCACGACCCCGCCCAGGCAAACCTCGCAGCCGTGGGGCTGGTCCGCCAGCCCACCCGCAGTGTGGTGCGCGAACGCCTCGAGCTGGGCCCGCACCCGGTCCAGCGGATGCCCGGAGATGTAGAAGCCCAGCACCTCCTTCTCGCGTCGCAGCCGCTCCCCCGCTGGCCAGGCATCCACCTCGGGCAGGGGTGGCAGGCGGGGGCCGGCGTTCTCGGGGGCGCCGCCGAACAGCGTGAACTGTCCCCGCTCTCGCTCGGACGCCTTCCGCTGGCCGTATCCGATCGCCAGGTCGAGAACGGCCGCCTGCTGGGCGCGGTCCCCGGTGAGGTTGTCGCAGGCGCCGGCCAGCACCAGGCTCTCCAGCACGCGGCGATTCGCCTGCCGGAGGTCGATGCGGGCGGCCAGGTCGAAGAGGCTCGTGAAGGGCCCTTTCGCTGCGCGCACCGCCAGGATCGACTCGATCGCCCCTCGGCCGACGTTCTTGATCGCCCCCAGGCCGAAGCGCAGCCCCGCGGGGACCTCGGTGAACCCGTACCCCGATTCATTGACATCGGGGCCCAGCACGTCGATGCCCATCGACCGGCACGCCTCCAGGTAGCGAACGACCTTGTCCGTGTTGCCCATCTCGTTCGAGAGGAGAGCGGCCATGAACTGCCGCGGCCAGTGGGCCTTCAGGAACGCCGTCTGATAGGAGAGGAGCGCGTAGGCCGCCGAGTGGCTCTTGTTGAAGCCATAGCGTCCGAACGTCGCGATGTCGGTCACGAGCCGCCCGACGACCGCCGGAGCGTACCCCCGCTCGAGCGCGCCGTCGCGGAAACGGCCGAGCTGCTCGTCGATGAGCGACTGGATTTTCTTGCCCATCGCCTTCCTGAGGACGTCCGCCTGGGCGAGCGAGAATCCGGCCAGGCGGTTGGCGATTTGCATGACCTGTTCCTGATAGGTGATCACACCATAGGTATCGGCGAGAAGGTCCTCGAGGTCCGGGTGATAGGAGTCGACGGGATCCTCGCCGCGCTTCCGGCGGATGTAGCGCTCCGTCATGCCGGTGTCGAGCGGACCCGGCCGGATCAGCGCGTTGATCGCGATCAGATCCTCGAAGCGGTCGGGGCGCATCCGCTGGCAGATGTCGGTGGCGAGCGAAGACTCAAACTGGAAGATCCCGTCCGTCTGCCCGCGACCGAGAAGCCGGTACGGCTCCGGGTCGTCGAGCGGGATCCGGTCGATGTCGATCCGCTCGCCGCTCCCTTCGCCGGGCCCGGCCGCGATCATGCCTACCGCGTCGTCGATCACCGTCAGCGTCTTGAGTCCGAGGAGATCGATCTTGAGGAGCCCGACCTTCTCCACGCTGTTCATGTCCCACTGGGTCGTGAGCTCACCCTTCTCGGAGCGGTAGAGCGGCACGTGCTCCACCAGTCGCCCGGGCGCGATCACGACGCCGGCGGCGTGGACGGAGGCGTGGCGGGCGAGCCCCTGAAGGGCCTTCGCGTCGTCCAGCAACCGGCGCGTGCGGTCGTTCGAACGGTACGCCTCGGCGATCTCGGGCACCTGCTCGATCGCCTCCTCGATCTTGACCGGCTGGGGCGAGCCCTGCGCGTTGGGGATCAGCTTGGCCAGCCGATCGGCCTCGGCGAGCGGGATCTGCAGCACCCGCGCCACGTCGCGCACCGCGGCCTTCGACTTCATCGTGCCGAAGGTGATGATCTGCGCCACCGACTCCTCGCCGTACTTTTTCTTCACGTACTCGATGATCTCGCCCCGTCGATCGTCCCGAAAATCGATGTCGATGTCGGGCATCGAGATCCGCTCGGGGTTCAAGAAGCGCTCGAAGAGGAGGCCATACCGCAGCGGATCGATGTTCGTGATCCTCAGGCAATAAGCGATCAGGCTGCCGGCCGCCGAGCCGCGACCCGGGCCGACGGCGATTCCCCGTTCGCGGGCATATGCGATGAAATCCGCGACGATCAGGAAATACCCCGCATACCCTGTGCGCTGGATGACCTCGAGCTCGAACTCGAAACGCTCCCGCACGTCATCGGTCACCTCGTCGAAGCGCGCCGAGAGCCCCTCGCGGGCGCGGGTCTCGAGAAGCCCCTCCAGGGAGTCGTGGCCGCCGGGCAGCGGGAAGGCCGGCAGGAGCACGCGACCGAAATCGAGCTCGACTTCGCAGCGCTCGGCGATCCAGCCCGTGTTGGCGAGCGCCTCGGGTCTATCGGGGAACCGGGCCGCCATCTCTTCGGCGGTCTTGAAGTAGAACTCGTCGGAGTAGAAGCGCATCCGGTCCTCCTGGTCGACCAGCTTGCCGGTCTGGATGCAGAGGAGGACGTCATGGGCCGAGGCGTCGGCGCGTCGCTCGTAATGGACATCGTTGGTGGCGACCAGTGGCAACCCGACCTCGGCGGCGAGGGTCGCGAGCCCCTCGTTCACCTTCCGCTGGGCGGGGATCCCGTGATCCTGCAGCTCGAGAAAGAAGCGGTCCGGGCCGAAGACCCTGGCCAGCCGCTCGGTGGCCAGCTTCGCCGCCGCGAAGTTGTCCCCGTCGAGGAATGAAGGGAGCTCGCCCTTCAGGCACGCGCTCAAGGCGATCAGTCCCTCGGAATGCTCGGCGAGCACCGCGTGGTCGATGCGCGGCTTGTAGTAGAACCCCTCCAGGTAACCGATCGAAGAGAGCTTGACGAGGTTCCGCCAGCCGGTCCGGTTCTCGGCCAGGAGGATCAGGTGGTGGTACTGCCCGCCCCGCCCGCCCCTCTCGCGCCGGTCCCCGGGCGCGAGATAGGCCTCCATCCCGAGGATCGGCTTGACGCCCGCCTCGGTCGCGACGCGGTAGAACTCGACCGCGCCGAAGAGGTTGCCGTGATCGGTCAGGGCCACCGCGTCCATCCCCAGCGACCGGGCCGCCTCGATCATGCGGTCGAAACGGTTGGCGCCGTCCAGGAGCGAGTATTCGGAATGGGTATGGAGATGGACGAAGCTCAACGGCGGCTCAAGCCATTCCGCCGGCGGGCTGGCCGCCGGCGCAGCGGAATGTCGCGAAGATGCGTTCGAGCTGGAAGAGGAAGGGGACCTTGTTCCGCTCGGGCGCATAGACGTTGCCATCCAGCAGGATGAGTCGCTCGCCGCAGATCACGCCGTAGGTCAGAAAGAGCCCGGCGCCGCTGCCGTCGGCGGCCTGCCACACGCCCTGGAGCCGGACGGCGGGCCGGCCGTCCAGGCGGGTGTCGCTCACCTGGAGCGAGGGCTCCGCCGGGATCGTGTCCTGGGGGTAGATCTGACGCCCCCAGTCGCGCCGCAAGGAGAGCACGCTGTCCGGGTCGAGCGAGTCCGGCCGCGGGAGCCAGTGGACCGCGATCACCCGGCGCGGGTCTTCATTGTACCACACGCGGCTGCCGGGCGGCGTCGAGCCGGGCGCGGTCTCGTAGACGCGGGGCAGGAGGAGCGAGAAGCCGAGGGAATCGAGGAGCCGCCCGGCGAGGGCGGAATCTCGCCCGCTGGCCCACATGCGGTCGACGTGGTGCTCGAGAAAGTCGGTCAGGATCACTCCATAGAGCGAATCGATCCGGGCGCGCACCAGTTCGCCCGTGGCCGCCGGGGTCTCGCCCGCCACGACCCAGATCGTCTGGTTCCGTGCCCAGGCATCCTCGACCTCCGCCACCACCGGCCCCTGGTCGGGGACGTCCACGACCTCGTCCAGGAGCACCGACTCGGCGGTCGGCTCGACGATAAGGATCCGCCGCCACCGCCGGAACTCGCCGATCTCGGCGGGGGTGGTGAACGTCACCTCGAAAACGGGCTCGGGACGAGTCGTGAAGACTTCGCGTTCGAGGGCCTCGCGAATCACCGGTTCCAGCCCCTCGCGGAGCGAAGGATCGAGGACCGCGATGATCGCGTTGTCCGTTCCAAAGGCGGGCCCCTTTCCGCACCCGGCGGGGAGGAGCGAAAACAGGAGTCCCGCGAGACAGGCGGCGCGGGGAGTCGGACGGAGATTCGACATCGGCAGGAGAGGTCCTGGATTAAGTTAACATCGCGCCGGAAGCGGCGCCGCGGTGCCGCGCGGGTGCGCCGGGAGTCGCCGGTATGCCGGGGGTCACGAGAAGGCGGCCGTCCCGTCCGCCGGCCAGCCGCTCTGGCGCAGCGCCTCGTACAGCAGGATCCCCACCGCGATCGCCAGGTTGATCGAGCGTGCGCGAAGGTCCATCGGGATCGTAAGACATCGATCCGGTTGCCGGGCGTAGAGGCTATCCGGAAGGCCGACCGTCTCCGTGCCGAAGAAGAGGAAGTCGCCCGGCGTGAAGGATGCCTCCGCGTAGGTCTTCCCGTCACGCGCGACCGCGTACCAGGAGCGCTCCTCCGGTGGGTTGACCGCGCGCAGAAAATGCGGCAGGTCCTCATACGCCGCCCACGAGAGGTCCGGCCAGTAGTCGAGCCCCGCGCGGCGCCGCCGCCGGTCGTCAATGGCGAAACCGAGCGGTCCGACGAGGTGCAGACGGCTGTGGGCCGCCACGCACAACCGGCCGATCGTCCCCGTATTCTGAGGAATCCTGGGCTCGACCAGCACGACGTGGAATCTCGCGGTGATGCATTCAAGGATAGAGGATAGTCCTGCCTCCGGCCACGAAGCGAGGCGGGCTTGACATCGGCCCTCGGCTCTGGAAGCTTGAAGCGCCCCCCGCTCAAAACTCGTTCACGGAGGAAGGACTCCGACATGCAGCTGCGCCGTGCGGCTTTCCCGATCGCCCCGTCCGCGCTCGCAGTGCTCACCCTGATCGCCCTCGCGTCGCCGCCCGGGCCCGAGGCGGTCGTCTCGCAAGGGACCGCCGAAGCAGCGGCCGAGGACCTCGCGGTCGTGGTCGAGCGGACCGAGTTCAAGTGGAGCAAGACCGGCCGTCTTCTCGGTCACCTCGTCGAGGGCACACCGCTCGAGCGGCTCGGCGGCACCGCCGGCTGGACACGTGTCCGGGTTCGGGCATGGATGTGGAGGCTGTCGCTCGAGCCGAGCGGCGACGGCTACGAGGTCACGCCGGAACAGGAAAACCTCCGTCACGCCCCCAATGGGGCGATCCGCGGGCAGCTCGTCCGCGGCGTGGAGGTGACCCGCACCGGCGAACGGGGTCGATGGTACCAGATCGCGGTGATCGGCTGGGTCCCCGACGTCTCCGTGGGGATCGACCCCGGGCTCGATCCCGCATCCGAAGAAACCGCATCCGAAGAAACCGTCTCCGAACCCGGTGAGCCGGTCGTAGACGAGGCTGCACCGGATCGCTCCGAAGCGCGGCCGGCCCCCGAGCACACCCCGGGTGCGAGCCCGGCCGGGAGCCTGAGCGAAAGCGTTCCCATACGCAGCGTCCCCGGGGGGGCGGTCGTGGCCACGCTGCCAGAGGGGCTGGTCCTGCGACCGATCGAGACTCGCGGCGCATGGACGCGAGTCGCCGTCGAAGGCTGGGTGCCTTCGGAATCGGTCCGCACCGGCGGAGACCCGGCCGCCGGGCCGGCCGCCGTCGCGCTGTCGCCCGAGGCCTTCGAGGGGCGACTTGCGACCTGGACGCTCGAGCACGTAGCGCTTCAGCGGGCCGATCGCTGGCGCACCGACTTCGAGACCGGGGAGCACTACGCTTTGACGCGCGTTCCCGGCGGCGAGGGGCGCTACGTCTACCTGGTCGTGCCGGACGGGTTGCTGGACTCGTTTCGGCGGCTTTCCCCTTTCGAGACGATTCGCGTCGAGGGGCGGATCCGGACCGGAAAGAGCGCTCTGACCGGGAACCCGATCCTGATGGTGACCCGGATCCTGCCATGAGCCCGTGGACGCGCCGTAGCGGGCATGTCGTCATCGTGCTGCCGCGGGGGACCGACGTACTCGAGGGGATCGCCGACGCGGCGAACGAGGCGGGGGTGACGAGTGGCTCGTTGGTCGGGATCGGCGCGATCGAAGGGCCTCGCCTCGCCTGGTTCGACCGCTACAACAAGGCCTATCGGGAGCGCACCTTCGACGGCGTATGGGAGATCGTCAACCTGACGGGAACCGTCTCGCAGTACGAGAATGATCTCCGGATCCATTGTCACGTGACCGCCTCCGGGAGGGACTGTCACGTCCGCGGCGGTCACCTGGCGGGCGGGAAGGTCGCCGTCACGTGTGAGCTGGTCCTCGTTCCGTACGAAGATCCGCTCGTGCGGCGGCTGAACGGGGAGTTCGACCTGCCGCTGCTGGACCTCTGATCCGCCGGCGGGTTTGGGCGGCGCCCGGGTGATCCACCGCCCTAGCGCCAGGCGGCGCCGATCGCGGTCCGAGCCTGCTGGAGCACCGGTGGCGCCCCAGGCGGGAGATCCTCGGCGCGCCAGGGGGAGATCGTTACGGTCGCCTGATCGCCCGGCCCCTTCCGGAAGATCACCACGTCCTCGGCATGGATCACTTCCCATCCAGGAAGGCCTTCCTCGTAGAACGCCGCCACCGAGTCCCAGGGGGTCCGGGTAAAAGCCTGGATCGCGCGGAAGGGCCGGGGCCTCGGGTCCCGCATGTGGACGGTCGCGTCCGGATATGGCGGGATGCCGGCGGCTTCCTCCGCGGGCGGCATCGGCTCGCCATTGGCGACCGGGGGCGCCAGGGTGTCCGGATTCACCGGCGGGAGGTCCTCGATCGGAACGGGGGCGGGCGGGCGGGAATCCGTTTCGCCACCGCCGGCAGGACCGCAGCCGGCCAGCAGCACGCCGAGCGCGAGAAGCACGGGGAGCACGCTACGAGCTACTGTGACGGAGCCGCTAGAAGTTCTGGACGCTGAAGGACGCCCACTTCTCGACCGTCTCGTCTTTCAGCGAAAGGAATTGTCCCCCGGCCAACTGGATCTCCCATCGCTTGAGCTCGCCGGTCTGCGGGTGCCAGCTGTAGAAGCTGATGACGTACTCCTCCGGACCCCCGCCCGGCTGGACGCGTGGTGGGGTCACGGTGCCGCGGACGCGATCCGGGATCTTGCCGTAGAGAAGGGCGTTCCCGTCCTCGGAATCGAACCGCCTGAGCCCCTGGGGGATCTCGTCGATCGAGCGCAGGACCCGCACCAGGTTGAGCTCGGCGAACGTCACCGAATCGACGCTCGCCGCCGAGTAGCGGTAGTCGAAGTTGTAGAAGGTCTCGACCACGAAACGGGCGAGCTCGAGCGCGCTCTCGGCGGACACAGGGCGCACACCCTCGCGCGACAGCAGCGCGTTGATCGCGTCCACGTACGCGTTCGTCATCTCCTGGCGGAAGGCGGCCGGATCGACGCGGTTGATCAACGGCCACACCCAATCGCTCGCGCTGACCACGACGAGCGCCTGGAAGAGGTCGCCCTCGGTCGTGACGCTGTAGAGCGAGACCTCGCCCAGCGCGGGGTTGAGGATGCGGCCCAGGATCTCGATCTCGCGGTAGAACGAGTCGGGGGTCGGAGGGGGCAGCGCGATCCGTCCGGCATCGGACGGCGTGTTGCGCAGGAACTCCCGCATGAGCCGCTCGTACTCGGGCCACCAGAGCGCGAACGCCGCCTGCCGCACCTGGCTCGTCTCGGCGGCCGGGGTGACGGGCTGCAGCACCTGCGCGGCCAGCGTCGCCGGCCCGGCCAGGACGAGCACCAGCGCCGCGATCGGCGCAACGGGAAGGGCGCGCTTCGGCCGGGCTTCCAACCGCACTCGGCTGGGCAGAATGGGATGCATCAATCTTCAATCTAGTGGAGGGTTTGGGAGGAGGGCAACCGGGCGGGGCGCCGGGTAGTGTCCTAATTTGAATCCGACCCGAACTCTAGCTGCTTCTCGGCAGCTTTCAGAATCTTGGGAGCCTTCTTGAAGGTCCGGTCTACCTGTCGAGAAGGCGGATAGTCGATTCGCTTGCCGTCCAAGAGGTCCTGGATCGTCAGGATTTGGAGCCTGGGGTGCTTGCCCCAGGAGGACTCGTAATAGTCCGCCGATGCGGCTTCTTTCCGCATGGGTTGGCTAGGCTCCTGCATCGTCAGGAGAACCCCTATCTCCGCCTTCTCTCGCTTGACAACGCCGCTTAGGTCCCGAATGTGGGCCGGCCCAGTTGCTCCCGCCTTGACGGAGAATATGATCTGTTTCGTCTTTCCGGCTTCCGACTCGTCATGGAAATACAGCCGACCATCAACGCCCTGGTCGGCTCCCTTCTTCTGTTCTGCCGGCCGCGCTCCTACCTGACCGAGCGCCCACCATTGGAATTGGTAGGGATCCTCGGAGGCCAGGGCTTCCGCGTCCGGCAGGGACGTGGGCTCACCGATAACCTGATAGGTGGCCTCAATCCCCTCACCAAAAGAATGGCGGAGCCGGTGTCGAATCAGGGTGATTGCAAGGTGCGTTATATCTATCCCGATCCATTGACGACCGAGCTTTTGAGCGGCGGCAATCGTGGTCCCACAGCCGCAGAACGGATCGAGGATTACGTCACTTTCATTGCTGCTGGCCTGGATGATCCGATCAAGTAACGCTTCCGGCTTCTGCGTCGGATAGCCGAGGCCCTCCGACGACCATGACACCACAGGCTGCACGTCCTTGTCAGCCCAAATGTCTTGCAGCGGCGTCCCAGACATCTCGTCCAAGAACCGCTTGTAACGAGGAAAGCCGTTCTTGGTGAAGTAGATCCTACCTTCACTCACGAACTGGTCGATCTTCTCCTGAGAAAAGCGCCAGTGGGAACCAGGAGGCGGCTCCCGTAGCACCCCTTTGAAGTATTTCGCCGGTCCAGCACCTGCAGCTGCAACGTCGCCAGACGCGTACCGGCGCCCCGTCAACTCGTCAACATACCGATAATACTTCTCTACGTATTCAGGGTCGTAGGGCTGGAAGACCTTATTCCATGTGTACGAGTCCCCTTTTGAATAGAACAAGAGGATGTCGTGGATTCGTCCGGCCCGCCCGCTATCGCTATGAGCAGTCGTGCGCTTCCACACTATCTCGTTCCGGAAGTTCTGCGGACCGAAGATCGAATCCAGAAGGAGCTTGAGGTAGTGACTCGCCGTAGGGTCGCAATGCAAGTAGATCGAGCCCGTATCCTTGAGGACGCGGCGCAACTCCACCAGCCGGGGTGCCATCATGGACAGGTACGCAAGCATATCGCTGTCGCCCAGGACTGTCCGGAATGACTGAAGCGCCCGCGACACGTCCGCACCTGTTTCGACCGTCTCCGTGTAGGCTTCGGCTGCTGCTTGATCCCAACGCCACGTATCCTCAAACGCCTGGATTTGTGCCGGTGCGGGGTGGCCTTCGCGGTGTCCGAATAGGACATTGTAATCGGCGTTCGAGTTGAACGGCGGATCGAGATAAACGAGGTCTACAGATTCATCCCCGATATGGCGGCGTAGCACATCGAGGTTGTCGCCGTAGTAGAGCCTGTTCATTTCCCGCCCTCTCGATAGGCTTGCACGATTGAGGCTCTTACCGCCTTCTCGGGCGAGTCTACCGGCCCCTCATGCAGCACAGCATAGAAGCGCCTTCGTTCCGAACCGGGGACGGGGACGGACCAGGCGTAGGCTTTCTCGGCCGTGGGATGGCCCCCTATGGCGAAGACGTGAACGTCGCCTTCCCAGGCCCGTTCACCCTCGAATTCCTCGATTACGTGGACGGATTCATGGAAGGATGCTCTACAGCCATGAAGCCCTTCCACGGCTTGCCGGTAATTCTCAATTGGCTCCGCCAGCTTCGCCTTCCGCGACTCCGTTGTGCGAGTCCCCTATCACGGTCTTGACGGTTTCGAGATAGGTCCGAAGGTTCTCAATGTGAGCCGGACGCACATCCGACCCTGTGAACGTAACCTCCACCGACACGTTGCGGGAAAGCGGCCAGCTAAATCGGACCACCTTCCCAGGAGCGGTTTCAGACTGCTGCACGACTGTGGCCACCGGAGGATGCTCCTTCTCAGACTCGGGTTTCTGCGGCTCTTTGTCCGCAGTGTAGCCCGGCCCGTCTAGCTTGGCAAACTCGACGGTATCTCGGAAAGATTGGGCGCACTTCTTTGCTCCTGCCTCGGTG
>DATLFH010000083.1:0-15126 GCA_035524965.1 Gemmatimonadota bacterium
CGGCACACTCCCTGCCGGAGTGATGTTCAGATTCAATTGAACATGGCGCCGAGAACATGGCGCCGAGAATGGAAGGTGCCCCCGCCCCGGAGGAGAGGAGTGTCGAAGATTCGACGAAAAGGTCTTCGATGGGAGCCGCCAGGCGGCTGGCCTCTGGATCAGCTCTTCGTGGGCGTCGCGACCCTGCGCACGACCAGAGAGCTCTTTCGGCAAGAGCGCGGGCAGTTCCCGAGCCCCCAGCGCGCGTGGGATCTCGCGCTTTGGAGCGGTGTCACCGCCCAGGGATCGGCCGAATCCTTGGAGCGCCTGCACCGGCTAGGCCTGATAGAGGTTCTTCCCGCCGTTCGCGCAAACCGCGCACGATCGGTTCGACTCGACTGGCAGCATCCTCTCGTTGTGCCGCTCGCCCAGCTCTTCCAGGCCGAGCGGATCCTGTGTCCCCGGCGCTCGCGAAACGCGCTAGATTGAATGAACTTCGGCGGCAGGGCGTCCTTCGGCGCGGCCGCGGTCTCGAAACTCACGCCCCCATCCGCGCCAGGCCCATGATGACGACTCTCGGCAGTGGCACGCTCGCGCTCGTAATCCTGCTCACCGCGGGGATCGGGTCCGTGGCGCGTGGTCAGGAGGTAGCGGGCGGCGACTCCTTGCGCGTGTCGCTGGCCCGGGCGCTCGAGATCGGCCGGCAGCAGAACCCCGCGATCCGCCAGGCAGGCTATCAGCGCTCGGCCGCCGGAGCCGGGCTGTGGGACGCCTACGGCAACCTGCTGCCGCAGGTCACACTTCAGGGCCAGGCGCAGCGCACCGAGTCGGGCTCGTTCGCGTTCTTCGGCAGCGAGTTCCAGAGCCCCGAGACGTACTCGACGGTCTACCAGTGGAACTTCACCCACTCGCTGCTCGACGCGGGGCGCGATCTTTTCCGCATCCGCAGCGCCCGGGCCGAAGCCGACGAGGCGATCGCCGCGTACGACCTCGAGTGGTGGGAGACCCGCGCCGAGATCGGGCGCCAGTACCTGACCGCCCGCCGCCAGGACGCGCTGGCGCGGCAGGCCGAGCGCGAGGTCGAGCGCCTTACCGAGCACCTGCGCCTGGCCGAGGCCCGCTACCAGGTCGGCGCGGTGACGAAGTCGGATGTCCTGCAGGCGCAGCTCTCCCTCAACCAGGGCGAGGTCGCAGTGCTGGAGGCCCGCCAGGCCGCCGGAGAGGCGCTCCTGGCGCTCCGGCGGCTCCTGGGGGGCGACCTGCCGGATGGCCCCGTCGCCCTGACCTCGGAGTTCGAGGTCTTCGAGCCCCCCTTCGAGGCCGACCACCTCGTGGCCCAGGCTCTCCGATCGCACCCGGGCCTGCGGCAGATCGACGCGCAGGAGATGGCCGACGCCGCCGGCCTGTGGATCGCCCGCTCGGCGTACCTGCCGGGGGTCCAGTTCCAGTACAGTCTGTCGCGTTCGGTCGTCGACACGTCCGGGTTCAATTTCTCGGACTTCGACGATCGCAACTTCTACGCGCTCTCGCTGAGCTGGGAGCTCTTCGACGGGTTCACCCGGCACAACCAGATCAGCCGGGCGAACGCGGCGCTCCAGTCCTCGCGCGCCGAGCGCGAGCGGCGCGAGCTGGCGATGGAGGAGGCGGTCCGCGCCGCCCACTCCCGTCTCCTGACCGCCTTCCGGGCGCACCAGGCCAACCTGATCAGCGTGGAGCTGGCCGAGGAGGACCTGCGGCTGGGCGAGGCGCGGTACCGGACCGGGGCCGGATCGTTCGTCGATCTGCTGGATGCGCAGGTCCGCGCGGCCCGGGCCGAGACCGACCGGATCGCCTCGACCTATGACTTCTATCTGGCGCTCGTCCAGCTCGAACAGGGGACGGGCCTGGACCTCTTCCCGGAGAGGATCGGTTCATGAAGCGGCCCGCGAAGAAGTGGATGATCCTCGGCAGCGCGGTCGTCGCCGTCGCGCTCATCGTTGTCAGCCTCGTTACCAGCCGCGAGAGCGGGATCGGCGTCGAGGTCGAGACGGTCGAGCGGCGGGCTCTGACCGCCGTCGTCAGCGCGAGCGGCACCCTCCAGCCCAAGCAGTCGGTCTCGATCAGCGCCACCGCGCCGGGCGAGGTCGTCCGGGTCGGAGTCGCCGAGGGGCAGCACGTGGAGGAGGGAGACTTTTTGCTCCAGCTCGATCCCGTCAACCTGGCCGCGGGTGCCAGCGGTCAGGCGGCCGCGGTCGAGACCGCCCGCGCCGACCTTCGCGCGGCCGAAGCCCAGCTCGCGTTCGCGCGCCAGGACTACGAGCGGAAGCGCTCCCTCGCCGGGGCCGACCTGATCCCACGCGCCGAGATTCAGGCCGCGCGGGCCGAGCTCCGCGCCCGCGAGGCGGCGGTGAGCGCCGCCCGGAGCCGGGTCGGCCAGAGCCAGGCCTCGCTCACCAGCGCCCGGCACGACCTCGGCCGGATCACGATCACGAGTCCCATCGACGGGATCGTCACGCGGGTCAACGTCGAGGAGGGCGAGGTGGCAATGATCGGCACGATGAACCAGCCGGGGACGGTCCTGCTCGTGATCGCCGATCTGGGGGTCATGGAGGCGACCATCGAGGTCGATGAAACCGACGTCGTCGACGTCGAGATCGGCCAGACTGCGAGCGTCACGGTCGACGCCTTTCCCGACACGACCTTCGCCGGCCGGGTGACCGAGGTCGGCACGAGCCCCAAGATCGTCCCCACTGCGGCGGGTCCGGCCGAGAACGCGACCGACTTCGAGGTCGTGATCACGCTCGAGGACGATCTGCCGGCCGCCCGCTCCGGCCTGTCGTGCTCGGCCGACATCGTGACGTCGGAGCGCGAGGCGGTGCTCACGATCCCGATCCAGTCGCTCGTCGTCCGGCAGGTGGCCGACGACACCGCCGGTAGCGGGGGCGGGGTCGTGGAGCGGGAGGGCGTGTTCGTCGTCGAGGACGGGACCGCCCGTTTCGTGCCCGTCAGGGTAGGGATCAGCGGAGAGCGTCACTTCGAGGTCCTGAGCGGCGTCGACGAGGGCGACCAGGTCGTCCGCGGAAGCTATCAGGCGCTGCGCGACCTCACCGATGGCGCTCGGGTCGAGATCGAGGAGCCCGACGAGGAGGGCGCGGAGGGCGCGGCGTGAGTCGGGAGCGCTCGCCCGGCGCACCGCCCGATCACCGGGATGGCCGGCCGCTCATCCAGGTGCGTGGGCTCTCCAAGATCTATCGCATGGGGAGCGAGGAGATCCGCGCGCTCGATGGAGTCGACCTCGACATCGAGCGGAACGAGTACGTCGCCATCATGGGGCCCTCGGGGTCGGGCAAGTCGACCCTCATGAACCTGCTGGGCTGCCTCGACACCCCGACCGAGGGCGACTACTGGCTCAACGACCGGCAGGTGAGCCGTCTCGACGACGACGAGCTGGCGCTCGTCCGGAACCGCGAGATCGGCTTCGTCTTCCAGACCTTCAACCTGCTGCCGCGCGCCACCGCCCTCCACAACGTGGAGCTGCCACTGGTCTACGGCGGGACGCCGTCCGACCGCCGGATCGAGCTGGCCCACGCCGCGCTCCGGGCGGTCGACCTCGACGACCGGGCCGGGCACCGGCCGAGCGAGCTCTCGGGCGGCCAGCGGCAGCGGGTCGCAATCGCCCGCGCCCTCGTCAACTCCCCTTCGATCCTCCTCGCCGACGAGCCGACCGGGAACCTGGATTCCAAGACGAGCGCCGAGATCATGACCGTCTTCGACCGCCTGCGGGACGATGGAAATACAATTATAGTTGTAACACACGAGGCCGACATCGCAGCCCACGCCCACCGCGAGATCCACCTGCTGGACGGCAAGGTCGGCCGCGACTCCCCGCGCGCCGTCGGGCCGGCCCCCGCCGCACGCGCGCCGCTGTAGATTCACGCCCCATGCGCGACACGTGGAGGGATATCCGGCCCGGGACCCGGGTCGTCGTGGCGATGAGCGGCGGCGTCGACTCGAGCGTCGCGGCGGCGCTCCTCACGGAGCGCAGCTGCAACGTCGTCGGGATCACGATGAAGAACTTCTGCTACTCGGAGGTCCCCGAGAAGTACGCCTCCGCCGCCTGCTGCTCGCTGGAGGCGATCGAGGACGCCCGCGCGGTCGCCCGGCGCCTCGGGATCGTCCACCACGTGCTCGACTTCGAGGCGCCGTTCCGCGAGGCGGTCATCGATCCCTTCGTGGCCGAGTACGCGTCCGGGCGGACCCCCAACCCGTGCGTCCGCTGTAACCGCTTCGTCCGCTTCCCGCAGCTCTGGAAGAAGGCGCGGCTCCTGGGCGCCGAGCGGGTGGCGACGGGCCACTACGCGCGGGCCGTCCGGAGCGGGGGCGGCGCAAACGGAAGCGGCGACGGAGGCCGAGCGGTCGAGCTCCGCCGCCCGGCCGACCGGACCAAGGACCAGACCTTCTACCTGTGGGGCCTGACCCGGCCGCTCCTCGAGCAAGCGCTCTTCCCTCTTGGCGATCTCACGAAGCAGGAGGTCCGCGAGCTGGCCCGCGGGCTCGGGTTGTCGACGGCCGAGAAGCCCGAGAGCCAGGACATCTGCTTCATCCCCGACCGCGATCTGCGCGGGTTCCTGGAGCGAAACCGGGCGGCCCACGGCGGCCGCGCCGGGCCCGACGCCGACGGCTCCAGGGGCGCCGGCGAGGACCGGTTCGCTCCGGGCCCGATCGTGACGACCGCCGGGGAGATCCTCGGCGAGCATGCAGGCAGCGCCTTCTACACCGTCGGCCAGCGGCGCGGGCTGGGAGTCGCCGCCCGGCGGCCCCTTTACGTGACCGCGATCGAAGAGGGCAATACGCTGGTCGTCGGCGAGGAAGAGGAGCTTTACCGCTCGGGCCTGGAGGCCGAGGAGGTCAACTGGCTTCTGGATCCTGCGAAGGACGATCCGCGGGCGGATCAGGACTCTTTTGGCGCCCAGGTCCAGATCCGTTACCGCTCCCCTTCCGTCCCCGCCACGATCACCCCTGGCCGCGATCCGGCGCGCTCCGGGCGCACGGCGACCGTCCGGTTCGACCGCCCCCTGCGCGCGGTAGCTCCCGGCCAGTCGGCGGTCTTCTACCAGGACGACCGGGTGCTGGGAGGCGGCACGATCGCTCGCGCTATACCCTGACCGTATCGTCCACCCTCGGTAGTCCCGGGCCCGCAACTTGCTCTCCAGCGGATGTGAAGCCAAGAGAATCGAACCGGCATGATCAGTCGTATTGAGATTCCACCGCATCCCTTTCTGGCGGCGCTCTATCCGGCTCTGGCCCTCGCCGCCGAGAATGTGGAGGGGAGCGTCCATGCCACGGACGTCTTCCAGCTCCTGGGTCTGTCCCTTGCTCTCGCCGGTATCGTATGGATCCTCGGCCGGTTCTTCACCCGTGTCCCCGCCCGGCGTGGGATCCTGGCTCTGCTCGGCGTCCTTTTCCTGCTGTGGTATGGGGGGTTCGCGGAGATCCTGGGTCGCATTCTGGGGCTCGTCCAGACGGATCGTGTCTACCTGCTGCTGCCCGTCTGGTCGGCGCTTCTTCTGGCCGCGGGTTTCTGGGCACTGCGGACACAACGGTCTCTGACCGTTCTGTCCCGCTATCTCAACCGTTTCATGGCCGTGCTCCTGCTGTTCCCGCTGTCCATCCTCGCTCTTCATGCGGCAAGGCCCGATGAATGGACGACGGGACTGCCCGTCGAGGCCGAGGCCGCCCGGCCCACTCACACCCGACCGGACATCTATGTGCTCGTGCTCGACGAATACACGAGTGCCAGATCCCTGAAGGACAACTATGGATTGGAGATCGGCGACTTCGTGGACTCGCTGGAGAGCCGCGGCTTCTTCGTCCCGTCGGACAGCCGCGCCAACTACGTCCATACGCACCTTTCGATGGCGTCGATGCTGAACTGGACCCACCTGCACGAGGTGGCGCGAGAGATCGGTCTCGATAGCCGAAATCGATCGAGAACCTATGGGATGATCGAGAACAACAGGGCGTGGCGCTTCCTGAATGCCCGCGGATACGAGTTCGTGTTCTTCCCCTCGGCCTATACCGCCACGCCGAGCAACCGATACGCGGACCGTCAGTTGCCCGAGCCGTTCCGGGCATCCACGAACCTGCACCTCGGCTGGCTCCTCCAGACTCCTTTTCCCGCCATCATCGTGTGGACCTGCAAGATGCTGCCATGCGATCTGCACGAGAACCGCGAATTCCCCTATGCACCCGAGCCGACCGAGATGATCGAGTGGAAGTTCCGGCGCCTGGAGACCCTCGCGGCAGAGCCGGGACCTAAGTTCGTCCTCGCTCACCTCCTCATTCCCCACGAGCCTTTCGTCTTCAACGCCGACTGCAGCCACAGAGAACCTGTCTGGCCGGCAAGCGGTCTGGAGAGATCGAGAAAGATCATCGAAGAGGGCTATACGGCGCAGATCGCCTGTCTCAACCGGATGCTCCTGCGGCTCGTGGATGGGCTGATCGAGAACTCTTCGATTCCGCCCGCCATCCTGCTTCAGTCCGATCACGGTCACGGTCAGATGATCCTCGATACCGCAACCAATCGAACCCTGCAGCTCGATCAGCTCTCACCCTCCCAGTTGGACGATCGGACTTCCGTTTTCGCCGCCTACTACCTGCCCGGCGGCAGCAACGCGTTCTATGACACCGTCACTCCGGTGAACGTGCTGCCCATCGTCTTCAACCGGATCTTCGATACCGAGATCTCGCTGGAGGAGGATGCGGTCTACTGGTCGGACTCCCAGCGACCCTTTCGATTCCAGCGCATAAACCCGCGTGCTTCAGGGCCGGAACCGCATCCCAGGTGACGACGATAGTGGGGGCCGGAGATGGGAAAATCCGCTGCCGGTCCGAGGTCACTCTGCCGGCACCGTCACGATTCGCGGTCCGGTTTCTCCGGAGGCACCTATCTTGCTCGAGATGCCCGTAATGAGCTCCTTTCGGACGCTCCTGCTTGACTTGCAGAACGGCGACGGAGGCTGGGGCGCGGCACGCGGGCGACCCAGCAACACCGAGACCACCTCGCTGGCGCTCATGGCGCTCCGGTCCGACGGCGGGCCAGACGCGGCCGCAGCGGTCGGCCGGGCGCTGCCCTGGCTCCGCGCTCGCCAGCGTCCTGACGGTGCGTGGGCGCTCTCCGCCCAGGTCCCCGGGCCGAGCTGGACAACCCCCTTGGCCGTGCTGGCACTCGGTCGGTTCGAGAGCGACCGCGCGCGAGCCCTCCAGGGCGCGCGTTGGCTCCTGGAACACAAGGGCCGCGGCTACCCCTGGCTGTCCAGGCTCTTCTTCCGCCTCTTCCCCGAGCGGGAGGTCGTCGAGCTCGACCCGGACCTCAAAGGCTGGCCGTGGATGCCGGACACCTTCAGTTGGGTCGAGCCGACCGCCTACGCGCTAATGGCCCTCAAGACACTCCGGGCCGAGCTTCCGCGGGACGCCGCCCATACCAGCATCCACGAGGGCGAGCGGATGATCCTTGATCGCATGTGTCCGGGCGGCGGCTGGAACTATGGCAACTCGCGTGTCCTGGACGAGGACCTCTGGCCCTACCCCGACACGACCGCGCTCGCTCTGATTGCGCTCAAGGGTCGCCCGGAAGGCGCCGAGTCGCGCGCGAGCCTGGCCGCACTTGGGCGCATGCTTGAGCACAACGACTCCGCCCTCGCCACCTCGCTGGCGATCCTCTGTTTTCACCGCTACGGCCGTGACGTAGCCCCGCTCCGAGCGCGGCTCATAAAGTCCTTCGGTGGTCTCGCGGCCTTGGGCGATACCCGAGCAGCCGCCCTGTCCGTGCTCGCATTGCACGAGGTCGGTCCTGCGTTTGCGTTCGCCCCGTCGTGATGCATCGCCGGGACTTCCTCAAGACCTCGGCCGGGGCCGCCGTGCTCGCCTCGCTCCCCCGGTGCGGCGACGACGCCGATAAGTGGGACGCCGCGGCCTTCCGCAAGCAGCCCTCTTCGAAGGTCGCGATTCTCCGCGCGGACCGGTACGACGGCGCTCTCACCGAAACGGTCCTGACCGGGCTCAGGCTCTTCCCGCTTGAGGTATCGAATCGCAGGGTCGTTCTCAAGCCGAACTTCGTCGAGTTCGATCCCGACGGCGTAATCAACACCCACCCGGCGGTCCTGACGGCGGCGATCGAGGCGTTCAGGATTCTGGGGGCGCTGGAGGTAGTTGTCGCGGAGGGCCCGGGACACCGCCGGGATAACCAGTACCTCCTCTCCGCTTCGGGGATCGGCGCTGCGCTCCTGGAAACCGGGACGCGCTACTTCGACCTCAACACCGACGCCGTCCGCCGCGTTCCTCTGCGGAGCCGCTTCACCGGCCTCCGAGAACTCTACCTTCCTGAGACAGTCCTGGGCGCCGATCTCCTTGTGTCAATACCCAAGATGAAGACCCACCACTGGGCGGGGGTGACGCTGTCGCTCAAGAACATGTTTGGGGTCGTCCCGGGCGCCGTCTACGGCTGGCCGAAGAATCTCCTCCACTGGGCGGGGATCGGGGGGAGTATCCTCGACATCAACGCCGCGCTCGCGATGCCGCGCTTCAACATCATTGACGGCATCGTTGGGATGGAGGGCAACGGTCCCATCCAGGGCGAAGCCCGACAGAGCGGGGTCCTCGTCTTCGGCTCCGATCCGGTTGCGGTCGACGCCACGTGCGCTCGGCTCATGAGAATCGATCCCTGGAAGATCGGCTATCTGGAGACTGCCGGCGCGTTCCTTGGCAACGTGGCGGACGAGAAGATCGAGCAGATCGGAGAGGATCTGGACGTTTTCCAGCAGGACTACCGCGTCCTCGAATCCTTCCAGCGCATCAAAGCGGCCACGCGAATGACGGCCGGGTAGACATGCCGACGATCCCCGCCGAACCAGGAACTCAAGCTTTGGAGAGCCGAAACCCCCTCACGATGAGAGGGCTCAAGCGGGCGGGCCGCAACCTGCTCACAATGGGGTTTCTTGTGTCTGGCCTATCGATTGTTTTTGTGGTATCCGGATATGTTGTCCCTCCTTACTTGTTCATCATCGCCGTCGCACTTCCCATCGCGGGTATGGCATTCCTGGTCGCCGACAGGGTCGACCGCCGGTTCTGGAGCGCCTACATCCTCGTCTTCGTCGTTTTCACCTACCTGCGCGCGCTAGCCGACCTCACGCCGTTTCCCATCGGCTGGGAATACGTCATTTCCCTGGATAGCCTTCTGTTCTTCGGTGAAATCCCCACTCTATGGATGCAGGCGCAGTTCTATCGACTGGGCAGCCCGTCGGTGTGGGACTACTACTCTGTCCTTATCCATTTCACGTACTTCTTCCTCCCTCACCTCTTCGCGTTCGGCATCTGGCGGCGCGATCGGCGCCTGTTCCATCGCTATGCGGCCGCCGCCATAGCCACCTATTACGCCGCGCTCCTGGCTTGCTTCATCTTGCCCACGGCGCCTCCGTGGTTGGCCGGCCAGACGGAGCGCTTGCCGCATGTCTACCGCGTCGTCGAGGACCTGCTTAAAGGGTACACTCCCGCAGCCTACGACTACGCCTACTCGGTCGCGGGCACGAACGCCGTGGCGGCGATGCCTTCGCTGCACATGGCGATCGCGTGCGTGATCGCCTTCGCCTCGAGCCGCATCGGTCCCGCGGCCGGAGCCCTGGGATGGGGATACGCGGCTTCGATGGGGCTGGTCCTGGTCTACACTGGCGAGCACTACGCCGTCGATCTTCTGGCAGGAATCGCGTTGGCTGCGATCTGCTGGAAGGCGGCCGGAGCTTGGCTGTGCGGCTGGTTAGCCAAGCGAGTGGCCTCGATCTCAGCTCCGCCGGGCTACGGCAAGAAGCCCTAGCCCGCGCCAGGGTAACGCCCCGTCGATTCTACGCAGAAGCGGCACGAGGCTATTGAAGATCTTGAGCTGGAAAGGGCTGAAGGAACGGCGCCTGCGGATCTTGCCGTTTATCACCCACCCGGGCACCCCCGCCCGATTGAATTCACGGCATGATTCGACTTCAAAACCCGCCTCGGCGAGCTCGGCGAAGAGGTTCGGCTGATCGTACCGGCAACGATGCCCGAGCACTTCGTCCAGGCTCGAACAGAGGCCCGGTCCCTGAGGCACATAGAGGAGAAGCTTCCCGTCCCGCGCAAGACACGAGTGGATGTTGTGGAGCGAACGCACAGGATCGGAAACATGCTCCAGAACGTTCAGGCAGATCACAGTGTCGAAACGTCCCCTCCAGCGCTCAAAATCCACCGGGTCCTCGAGATCCAGACTCTCCACCTGGAGATAGGATTTTCCCAAAGCAAAGTTGCGCAGGTAGGCGAGATGGTGAGGGTTAATGTCGCTCGCCAAATAAAGGTCGCGTGGAAGGAGCAGGCGTGTGATGTTGCCGATTCCCGCTCCAACCTCAAACACGCGCGCACCCACGTAGGGCGCGATCGCATCCGCCATCCATTGGTTGAAAAGCCGCGCGCGCTCAAGGTTGTGCAGGACCCGGGATCCGTACTCGTCCTCGGCGTAAAGGTCATCCAACAGCCAGTAGCGAACGATGGCGTGCAGCGCTTTCAAGGCATCTGTCGAGCCGATCTTCTTCCCCTCGCGATAGGTCCGGCCCCATGTAGCTCACCGGAACCTCGAAGACCCTGCACCCACGCTTGGCGATCTTGGCGGTGATCTCAGGTTCGATCGCGAAGTCGTTCGACCGTATGGGGAGCGACTTCAAGAGCGACGCCCGGAACATCTTGTAGCATGTCTCTACGTCGGAGAGATTCAGGTCGGTAAACCAGTTGCTGAGCGAGGTGATGAGCTGGTTACCGAGAGCGTGGCGATAGTAGAGGACACGTCGCCGCTCGCTGGGCAGAAAGCGTGAGCCGTAGACGACGTCGGCGCCGTCCTCCAGGAAGGGCCGGACGAGCCGTTCATAGTCACGCGGATCGTACTCGAGGTCGGCGTCCTGGAAGACGATAAGGTCGCCGGTGGCCTCACGGATCCCGGTGCGCACGGCGGCGCCCTTGCCGCGGTTCTCCGTATGTTCGACGTAGCGGATTCGCGCGGGCTCGGCGGCCGCGATCTCGCGCAGGAGATCGCGGGTTCCGTCTGTCGAACCGTCGTCGACGACGATCACCTCGAGCGCGCGCACCCCCGGTACTTCGACCGCCAGCACGCGACGCAACAGCTCGCGCACGAGGTAACGCTCGTTGTAGACGGGGATAACGACCGACAGCACGAGATCCGATGGGCTGTTCATCGCGTCAGCCTCGACGGATCGATCTCGTACACTCTGGGCCCCTCGGAGGAACCCGTCCAGATTCGCCTCAGCGCACCCGGATGCTCTCGTCGCAACCCGCTCACCTGATCGTTCAGGAGCGAGTCCCGGCGCGTCATAGACGGCAGGCTGATGAGATAATCCGCTCCGCTCGCCGCGATTCTTTCGGCGAGGGCGTCGGGACGACCGAACGGTTCGATGCCCGATCCCGAAGTGGGCGTGTAGTAGAACAGGTACGGATCCCACTCAAAAGAGCGAATGGCCTTCCGTCCCGTGAAGAGATAAAGCTGTGGGTCCACGCTTCCCATGAGCAGCGCGTCCGGCGGAGTGTTCCCGCGTAAGTAGGAGTGCATCGAACGGATATCATCCCAGCTGGTGGAGCATACCCCTCCCGAGCAGACTGCCCCAAGCTGCGCAGCCGCGTATGCGGTATGGCCGAGCCCCCATCCCGCGATCAGCGCCAACGCGACTACGGCGCCCCTGCCCACCCAATCCACGGCCCGCCCGGGCGCGATCTTCGGCAGGACGAAGCGGGCCCCCCGCCAGGCAAAGAGCAGGAGGAGGGGATATACCGGCACCAGGAAGCGGGTCGGCGTCCACGCCCACACAATGACGGTCGCCACGTACAGGACCATGAAAACGTGGAGGACGTTGAGGTCGCGACGAGCGTCGGACACGAAACCGAGGACCGCCAGGATTCCGAAACACAACATGAGCGGCCACAGCCAGTTCAAATTGAGTCCCATCAACCAGGCGGGCCCGAGCATCGCGTACAGGAGATTCCAGCCGACGATGGTCAGCTTCTGCTCCCAATCGAAAGCGAAGAGCACGTTCCAGCTCCCGTACGACGCGCTGGTGTAATACGCGTACGAACCGGGCCCAGGGTTGTCCTGGTACAGCACCCAGGCGATCCAGGGCACCATTAGAAGAATGCCGACTGTACCGAACTTGAGGGCGGAACGAGCTCCCGCGCGGAGGGCCAAGGCGGCGGCACCTGCGATGATCAGCGTGAACCCGATCGTTCGCGTATGAAAGGCGGCCGCGCACAGTACGGCGGCCCAAAGCAGATTGAGATTCGAGGCCCCCTGTTCCTCCTGGCGCCTCAGCAGAATCAGCCCGGCCCACGCAAAAGCGGCGAACAGGCTTTCCGCGAACAAAGCCGTGGAGTACACGATCACGTGCGGCGAGGCCACCGTAAGCCCGGCGATGCCGGCCGCTGACGTGGCGCTCCCGACCTCCCGACGAATGAGGATGAAGACGAGCAGGCACCACATGAGGGTCGCCGCCAGCGGCACCATCTTCAACAAAAGAGCGTTCTCAGGAAAATCGGGAGCAATTCTCCAGACGATGGAGAGCGCAAGAGGAAACAGAAGGGGGTATTTCGTCTGCGGTATCTCGTTCGGCAGGCTGATGATGCGGTACCCCGACCCTTCTGCCAATGATTTTGCGGTCACCGCATAGACGCCGTCATCGTGATGGACCCCGACTGCCGGCGCTCGAAGTGCGACGGCATAGCACAGCGCGATCGCGAGTCCGCCGGCGGTGAGAAACGGCCATCGCGGCACGGGCCCGATAGGCGTCGGTATGGTCCAAATCTTGCTCGGCCTGATTGACGAATCGGTCTGTCTTGCCATCTCAACCCTGATCGATGAGTGTGTATTCGGGATGGACCAAGATTCATGCCCGCCGTGGCAGGAGCAATGGCGCCCTAAGCTGCTGTGGCCCTTTCTCGTCCTGCTGATTCTGTCCGCCGTGGCGGATGACCGACCGGCTACGAAACTCCTTCTAGGATCCGAGCGTTTTCCTCTACCGTAGCGAGGGGTGACTTCTGCGACAGGTCGACGCCGAGTACCGGGAGCACTATGACGTGCTGCTCGAAGTGGCCTCTACGAACACCGCCTCGCGATCTCAGATAACATCCCGCTTCAAATGATCGCCTCGCGAAGCACTACGAGACGATCGCGGTCCATCGCATCGACGGGGTGGAGCACTGAATTTACCGTATGACCCGGATCGACGAATGAAGCTCCGAGGGATCGTCCTCCATCCTTTCCTCCTTGCAGTCTATCCGATTCTCCAGTTGAGTGCGGAAAACACCGATTTGGGATTACGGGCGGCGGACCTCCTGATCCCCGTCTCGCTGTCACTGATCGTGGCAGCTATCGGGTGGGGTTTCAGTCGACGCGCTGGAGCTCACTCTGGCCGGCGAGGTGCGTGGACCCTCCTCTGGGTGGTCTTCTGGCTCTGGTGGGGGACCTTCGTCGAGGCGGTGGCCTGGTTATCCGGGTCCTCTCTCAGGCACACCTACATCTACGCATTTCCGCTCTGGCTGGGGGTCATCGCGATCGCGGGCCTGGCCATTCGGCGAAGTGTCTGGCTCTCGCGCTCCACCCCGTTTCTGAATCTCTTTAGCGCCTTTCTGCTGCTCTTTCCGATGTTCGCTATGATCGAGAACTCATCATCTCTTGTCCAGGAGAGGAATCCGGCTTCCCGACGCCCCGCCATCGTATCCCCTGCGGAGACGTTGCCCGACATTTACTTCATCGTGCTGGACGGCTACGGCAGCACTCGGTCTCTGAGGGCGTATTGGGATTACGACAATCGGACCTTCGAGGACTCCTTGCGGCAACGCGGCTTCTTCGTACCCACGCGCAGCCGGGCAAACTATATCCATACCCACCTCTCGATGGCATCAATGCTGAACTGGGATCATCTGCTCGACCTTCACAAGGAGGCCGGAGACGGCCGGGATCGATCGCAGACCTACTCGATGATCGAGAACAACCGGGCGGCGCGGTATCTGAAGTCCCGTGGCTTCGAGTTCGTCTTCTTTCCGACCCCCTTTCGGGGCACCAGCCGCAACCGATTCGCCGACAGGCAGATTCCCGAACCGCCTCCGGTGACGGGGAAGCTCCACTACGTCTGGCTCGCGCAGACTCCTCTGACCCCGTGCATCTACCTTGCTTGCTGGGCCCTGGGGTGTGAGGCCAGAAGGTTTCCTTATCCGCCCGAGACAGCGAACGACTTCGAGGTGAAATTCCGCCGCTTGGCGCGCCTCCCCGGGGAGCCGAGGCCGAAGTTCGTGCTCGTTCACGTGCTCCTGCCTCACCCTCCCTACGTCTTCGAAGCGGATTGTACCGCTCGCCGGGCTACCTGGCCGGCGAGCGGGGACCCTGCTTCGTGGCCCGCGGTGCGCAGGGGTTACGTGGGTCAGATCCAGTGCCTGAACAGCATGCTACTGCAGCTGATCGACGAGCTTCTCAAGCCGACCGGGCATCCAACACCGATCATCGCTCTTCAGTCCGATCACGGAAGCGGTCGGCTCCAGCTCGACCCGCTCATCAATAAGACGATCCCGCTCGAGGAACTCGATCCAGGGCAGATCGACGACCGCACTGGGATATTCGCGGCCTATCGTTTTCCCGATGGAGGCGCCGGTCTGTATGATCTGATCACACCGGTCAACGTCTTCCCGATCCTCTTCAATCAGCTATTCGGAGACGACCTTCCCCTGAGAGAGGACGCCACGTACTGGTCGGAATACCGGCGCTCATATCTTTTCACGCGCCTCGATCCTGAAGGGACACCCTGACAGCTGCCGTGCGCATGACCCTGGCTCGAGGATCTCCCTGCGGTCCGGAGTGCGCAGAGCTCCAGCGCGGAAGGCTTACCGCGCCGGCGGCCCATGGCGGGTCGCCGCCTCGAGGGCGGCGATCCGTTCCCGCTGTTCGGGCGTGAAAGTCGTCTCGCGGGTGGCTTCGAGATCCAGCCATACCTGGGCGGCGGCAGCGTTCAGCGCGGTCGTCCCGTTCGTGTCGGTTACAGCGAACACCGCCCGCGCCCCGGTCATCTCGGCCGCGGCGGCTTCGCACGCGTCCATGAGCGC
>DATLFH010000084.1:0-21263 GCA_035524965.1 Gemmatimonadota bacterium
CAAGCGGGTTCTGGACCTGCTCTTCGGCGGATTCCTGGTGCTGGCCACCGCCCCCGCGTGGCCGCTTGTGGCACTCGCCGTCCGGCTCGAGGACGGGGGGCCGGTGTTCTACCGGCAGCAGCGGTGGGGTCAGGGAGGCAAGCTCTTCGAAGTGATCAAGTTCCGCACCATGATCCAGGACTCGGACGAGAAGCACGGAGTGGTCGAGGCGTGCGACGAGGACGAGCGCGTGACACGGGTAGGGCGCGTGCTGCGCAGCTTCGGCATCGACGAGCTGCCCCAGGTGCTCAACATCCTGAGGGGCGAGATGAGCTTCGTGGGACCTCGCCCGCTCGCCGTGGGAGAGGTGGTGCACGACGCCGACGGCAACCCGACGGTCTGGGATCACCTGCCCGAGTTCCGGCGCCGCATGAGCGTGCGCCCCGGCCTCACGAGTCTCGCCACCCTGTACCTCCCCAAGGATGTGGAGCGAAAGCGGAAATTCCGCTACGACCTCCTCTACATCCGAAGGCGCAGCCTGTGGCTGGACATCCGTCTCATCGCCCTGTCCTTGTGGGTCAGCCTGTCCGGTCGTTGGGAAACCCGGCAAAACAAGATCTGACTCGAGGTCCAGCGTGGAAGCCCGTCGACACCAGACTCCCCGACCTGGGGTAGTCAAGCCGGACTATGACGTGATCGTCGTCGGCGCGTCGTGCGCTGGGCTGGCGGCCGCGAGATCGTTGGGGGAGGAGGGCCTGCGCACGCTGGTCCTCGACAGCCGCCACGATTACGGCACACCCGAGCGGACCTGGATCGTGACCCAGAAGCTGACAGACGTCGTCGGCTGCGACGTGGGTCCCAGCGTGGTTCACCGGACGGGCGTGATGGAGCTTCTGGCCAACGGAACGCGCCGGCGGGTCGAGCTCGAGCGACCGGATCTGGTCGTGGAGCGGGGCGCGTTGCGCCGGATCCTCGCGCGCGAGGTCGAGCGCGCGGGAGTCGAGGTCCGGCTCGGCGGCCGCGTGCACGACATCCGCGTCGGCACCGGGCACCTGTCCGTGCGGGTGCGGAACGGCTCCTCGGCTTCCCTGACCGCGCGGCACCTGGTGGGAGCCGACGGCTCGCGGAGCGTCGTGGCCGAGGCGTTCGGAGCCCGGCCGCAGCGCACGGTGCCGATCGTGCAAGCCCGGGTCCGGCTGGGAGACCGCTACGATCCCGACGTCACCCGCGTGTGGTTCGATCGCGCGCGCACGCGCTTCTTCTACTGGCTGATCCCGGAGTCTTCGACGACCGGTGTCCTGGGGCTCATCGCCGAGCACCCCTCGACCGCGCGGCAGCTGCTCGAGAGCTTCATGAACGAGCATGGCTATCGGTCGGAGGAGTACCAGGGCGCCATGATCCCCCTGCACCAGCCGCGCCGGCCGATCGAGTGGAAAGCGGGCGCCGGACGGGTGCTGCTGGTCGGCGACGCCGCTGCCCACGTCAAGGTGACGACGGTAGGAGGGGTCGTCTCCGGGATCTGGGGAGCCCGGGCGGCCGCGCGGGCGCTGGTCTCCGGCAGCCCGTATCGGCGCGAGCTCCGCGCCCTGCACCGCGAGTTGTATCTCCACGACGCGGTGCGGTGGGTCATGGACCGGTTCCACGGCCGGCATTACGATCTCATGTTGCGTCTCCTCAACCACGAGCTAGACCTCATCCTGAGCACGAACGATCGCGACAGCATGGCGACGAAGGGATGGTCCTTGCTGCGGGCCCAGCCTCGCCTGTTCCTCCTGGGCCTGGACGCGTTCGTCCGCGGGGCGCGGTGATCGAGAAGAAGCTTCTCGACCTCGAGACGTCCCGCATCCTGGTGACCGGAGGTTCGGGCTTCCTCGGCTCCCACGTGGTCGAGGAGCTCGAGCGCAAGGGCATGCCGCGGGACGGGATCGTGGTTCCGCGATCGGCGGAATACGACCTGGTGCGGGAGGAGTCCGTCGCGCGGATGTTTCGCGACACCCGTCCGGACGTGGTCGTGCACCTGGCCGCGGTGGTGGGAGGGATCGGGGCCAACAGCGCGCGGCCCGGAGAGTTCTTCTACAAGAACCTGGTCATGGGCGTGCAGCTCATGGAGCAGGCGCGGCTGAGCGGCGTGCGTCGTTTCATGACCGTGGGCACCGTGTGTTCGTACCCCAAGCACACGCCGGTCCCGTTCCGCGAAGAGGACCTGTGGGCCGGCTATCCCGAGGAGACGAACGCCCCGTACGGGATCGCGAAGAAGGCGCTCCTCGTCCAGGGGCAGGCCTATCGCCAGCAATACGGCTTCGAGGCGGTCCACCTGCTGCTGGTCAACCTGTACGGGCCCCGCGACGATTTCGATCCGGCGACGAGTCATGTGATCCCGGCCCTGGTGAAGAAGTGCGTCGAGGCCCGCGAGGAGGGGCGCGACCAGATCGTCGTCTGGGGAGACGGAACCCCGACACGCGAGTTCCTCTACGTGAAGGACGCGGCGGAAGGCATCGTGCTCGCGCTGGAGCGGTACGCCGACCCGGAGCCGGTGAACATCGGGAGCGGGACGGAGATCTCGATCCGGGAGCTCGTCGAGAAGGTCGTAGAGGTCACGGGTTTCGAGGGTCGCATCGAATGGGACGACTCGAAGCCCAACGGACAGCCCCGCAGATGCCTGGACACCTCACGGGCGCGGGAGCGGTTCGGCTTCACTGCGCGCACCGGGCTCGACGAGGGGCTCGCCGAAACAGTGCAGTGGTACGAGCAGGCACGAGTGAAGCCGATCGTCGCATGATCCCGCGCTGAAGCCTCGGCGCCGCGCTTCGCCATGACCGATCTCGACCGCATGTGGCGCCCGACCGCGCTGGGGCGGCTCCGACGCCGGGCGCTCGATCTCGTGGGGCACGCCGATGAGGATGCACCGGTCTCGCCGCGCGCATGGGCGGAGTCGGCGTCCGACGAGCGATACTTCCACCGGGTGCTGGCGGCCCGGGCCGTTCACCGGGCGCCCCTGCCACGGAACGTGCGCCGCCGCCGCGAGTTGCCCCGGCAGCGCGATCCCTGGGGGTTCACCTTCCGCGATGTTCCCGAGAGAGTGGTCGATCCGCGCTGCGTGGCCCGACTTCCCGAGTGCCGGATCGTCCCGTACCGCAATCGCTGGGGCGGCGAGTTCCACGCGGTCCTGACGCGCGACGGACGCCCGCTGAGGCTGCGGGGAACCGGCCCGCCGCGAGGCGAGGTGCTGGACCCCGTCGACGGCGGCCCGCCCGTCGATTGCGGCGAGGCGGCGTGGATCCTAGGGCGCTGGCACCGGAACTATTATCATTGGCTCGTCTATCACCTCCCACAGATCCTGATGCTCCAGGAACTGGGTCAGGCGGAGCGGATGCTGATCCCGCGCGACGGTCGCCTCTCGCCGGTGATCGGCGACTCGCTAGCGGCTCTGGGGATCGACGCCACCGAGGTCCGGCCGGTACCGACGGGAGCGCTGCGGGCCGACCCGCTGTGGGTGGTGGAGAGCGATCGCTTCGACCCGGGACTCCTGCAGGCGCTTCGCGCGCGGATCGCGCTGTCGGGCGAAGCGGCCACGCGACGGGTCTATCTGAGTCGGGAGCTCGCCGAGAAGCGACGGCTGGCGGACGGCGGGACCGCGCTCAGTTTCCTCGCGTCGGCCGGCTTCGAGGTCGTCCAGGCGGAGCGTCTGACGTTCCGGGAGCAGGCGGCCCTGGCCTCGGAGACCGGGATCCTCATCGGGGTCCACGGAGCGGGACTCGCCAACATGGTCTTCATGCCCGAGGGGTCGCACGTCGTCGAGCTCGCCCATCCCCGGTATCCCAGCCCGCAGTTCTACGCGCTGGCGTCCGCGCTCGGTCTCGGGTACTGGCTCCTCTGGGGAACGCCGGCGGACGGGCGCGGGCGGGAGGCGCTCGACCTCCGGATCCAAACCGGCGCTCTGGAGCGGGTGATCGCGGCCATCGAGGAGCAGGGATGAGCCGGCGGACGCCGATCGAGGAGATGCGGCGCGCGGCCGAGATCGCCGTCGAGGAAGGCCCGACCGCCCTCGTCCGGGCGATGACGCGCCGCATCCGGGCCCCCTTGCCCCGCTGGCTGGACCGTCCCTGGATGGACGCCAGCTGGGTCCTTCCCGGCCCCGCGAACCGCTGGGCGATCCGGGTCTTCGCGATCCGGCGCAGCGGTCATCACGCGATCGTGAACTGGATCCGCTACCAGGCTCGGGGCCGGCACTGCTTCATCAACGACTGCAAGGTCGGGGCGAGCCCGTTCGAGGCGTCCGTCCGAACCAACTCCATCGTCGGCGGCTGGATGGGCGAGCACCGCTACCTGAACTGGGAGCACGAGCGCAGCGGGCGCCACGCCAAGAAGGGGATCCTGATCCACAACTACGAGGACGGGGACTTCCGCCGGCACGTGGGGAGAGTCACGCCGGACCGCGAAGAGGCATGGATCGGCGAGAGCCGCCGCAGGACGACCCTGCTCGTCCTGCGCGACCCCTACAACCTCCTTGCGAGCCGGCTCAAGTGGTTCCACGGCCGCGGGGAGACCCCCACCATGGAGCGATTCGCGGAGTTCCGGGTCCTGTGGAAGCTCTACGCGCGGGAGTTCGCGGGGGTCACGGGCTGGCTGGAGGACGCCGTCCACGTCAGCTACAACGCTTGGTTCCGCTCGCGCACCTACCGCGACGAGATCGGAAGCCGGATCGGGTTCCGGAACCGGGACGTGGGCATCGACGAGGTGGCGCGGTGGGGTCCCGCCATAGGTCGGCTCGACGCGTCGTTCGATGGGTTGGCCTACGACGGCCGCGCCCAAACGATGCCGGTCCTGGAGCGGTGGAAGGGGTTCGCGGACGACCCATTTTTTCGTGCTCAGTTCGAGGACGAGGAGCTCGTCGACCTCTCACGCCGGATCTTCGGCGAGATCGAAGGCACCCATCGGCTGACGGCGGTCCGCTGAGGGTCCCGGGGCGACGATGATCGACGGCTACCGGATTCGATTCTCCGACGATGGCGGTGCGGTCCCGTTCGAGAACCGCTCCGACCGCCTGGACGAGCTCCGGCTGGTCCTCGTCCTGGGGTGCCCGCGATCGGGAACGACATTCCTGCTGCGGTGCCTGTCCCGCCTCCCGCGCACCCGCGCCCATGCGGGGACCTTGATTCCCGACCGCCTGTGTCACGTCGTCGCGGCCGCAGCCGACGGAGACCCCCGAGTGGACGACCTCCTGTACGCCTTCCGCGCGGTCCTGTGGAAGACGTTCGTCTCGGGTGTGACCAGTCGGCTCTACCACGCGCGCGGGGCGCTTGCCGATCCGGGCTCGGCGGCTACGGCTCTCGCGGTTCTGACGGGCCGGCGCGAGGTGGAGCTGACCCGCCACGTCCTGGTCTACAAGGAGCCGTTCATGGCCTTTGCCGCCGAACGGCTGGCGGCTCACTTCGTCGGCGCCCGCATCGTCCACCTGGTGCGCGACGGCCGCGACTGCGCCGACTCCCTGGACCGGACGTACGGGGCGGCGCTCTCGGACGAGGTGCTGCGGGCCGAGGGAGGGCTGTGGCGGCGGATGGGCTCGGAGGTGGGCGTGGCGAGGAGACGGGGGGCGTCGGTGGTGCCTTGGTGGGTCGCCGAGGGTCGCGAAGACGAGTTCCTCGCCGCCTCCAGGTTCGAGCGCTATCTGTGGATGTGGGCCGAAAGCGTGACTCGGGCCCGGCGGGCGGACGCGGTGGCACCCGGCCGCTACCTGGAGCTGCGGTACGAGGGGCTGTGCCGGGAACCCGAGGTCGCCGCTCGTTCCATCGAGGAGTTCCTGGGAGTCGAGAGTTCGCGACGCTTCCGCCGCGCGATCGGGAACGCGCGCACGAGCTCGGTCGGGATCGCCCGGCGGGGCCGCGGCTCCACGCGATCGACGGGGGCTGCGGATCGGCTCCTGCGCGAGCTCGGCTATCACCCGTGACGGGGCTTGGTGCGTTGACGCGGCCCCGCCCGGGAGCTAGGCTCTGCTTCCATCCGCATCGCAGCCGTCCGCAGCGACCTCCGCGAAAACCATGAGCCAGCGAGATCCCGACAACGGCTGGACGACGGTCATTCGTCCGAAGGGCCACTGGTTCGACCTGCGCCTCCGCGAGCTATGGACCTATCGGGACCTGGTGGCGCTCCTGGTGCGGCGCGACTTCGTCGCCCAGTACAAGCAGACGATCCTGGGCCCGCTGTGGCACGTCGTACAGCCGCTCCTCACCACCGTGACGTTCACGATCGTCTTCGGGCGGATCGCGCGGATCCCGACCGACACCCTCCCGCCGTTCCTGTTCTACCTGTCCGGCACCGTGATCTGGGGGTATTTCAGCAACAGCTTCACCAAGACGTCCAACACCTTCGTCGCCAACGCGAACGTGTTCGGCAAAGTGTACTTCCCGCGCCTGGCCGTGCCGGTGTCGACGCTCGGCTCCAGCCTGATCGGCTTCTTCATCCAGTTCGCCATCTTCATCGGGTTTCTCGTCTGGTTCATGTCCCGGGGCGCTCCGGTCGATCCGAACCTGTGGGTGCTGGCGACGCCGCTCCTGCTCCTGCTGATGGCGGGGCTGGGCATGGGAGGCGGGATCATCCTGTCGTCGCTCACCACCCGCTACCGGGATCTGACCAACGTGGTCGCGTTCGGCGTCTCCCTGCTCATGTACATGACGCCCGTCGTCTATCCGCTCTCCACCGTTCCGGAGGCGTACCGGATGATCGTGCTCGCGAATCCCATGACCCCGATCGTGGAGGCGTTCCGGTTCGCGTATCTCGGCGTCGGCACGGTGACGGCGGCTCACCTCACGTACACGGCGATCTTCACGGTCGCGCTGCTGGTCTGCGGGGTCCTGATCTTCAATCGCATCGAGCGCACGTTCATGGACACGGTCTGAGGAGAGGAATGTCCAAGGTCATCCAGGTGGAGGATCTCTCGAAGTTCTACCGGCTCGGCGTCCTCGGCGGTCGGTCGTTGCGCTCGGACGTCCATGACTGGCTCGATCGCGTGCGCGGGCGGCCCGACCGGTGGTCCCATCGGGGAGGAGGCCGCAAGCGGGGCGACCACATCTGGGCTCTGCGGGACGTGAGCTTCGAGGTCGATGAGGGGGAGATCGTGGGGATCGTGGGCAGCAACGGTGGGGGCAAGAGCACCCTGCTAAAGATCCTGTCCCGGATCACCGCCCCGACCGCGGGCGTCGCGCGCCTGAAGGGTCGCGTCGGGAGCCTGCTGGAAGTCGGCACCGGCTTTCATCCGGAGCTCACCGGCCGGGAGAACATCTTCCTGAACGGCGCGATCCTGGGGATGACGCGGCAGGAGACGCAGCGGAAGTACGATGTCATCGTCGAGTTCTCCGGCGTGGAGGAACACATGGACACCCCGGTCAAGCGGTACTCGTCCGGCATGCGGGTCCGGCTGGCGTTCGCGGTCGCGGCCCATCTCGAGCCCGAGATCCTGCTGGTGGACGAGGTGCTGGCCGTCGGGGACGTCGCGTTCCAGAAGCGATGCATCGGGAAGATGGGCGACGTGGCCAGGGGTGGGCGCACCGTTCTGTTCGTGAGTCACGACATGTCCGCGATCTCTGCCCTCTGCGAGCGGGTGATCCTGCTCGACGAGGGACGCATCGTCGCGGATGGGGACGCGGACGCGACGATCGAGGCGTACATCGCCGGGATGAAGGAGACAGGGCCCGAGTTCGGTGAGGTGCGCATCACCCCGGCCGGTCACGACGACGGCTTGCCGATTGCGCTCCATGCCGTACGGACGATGGACGCCGCCGGCCGGGTGCGGGGGGACTTCCGCAGCGCGGAGTCGATCGTGGTGGAGTTCGATTTCACCCGTTTCGAGCGGGCCGATTACCTGCGGATCGGCTTCGACCTGGTCTCTCCTCGAGGGATGGTCGTCTTCCGCACGTTCCACAACGACCTTTCCGAGACCCTGATCGGTGAGCCGACCGGCGACCTGGAGCGGCTCCAGGCCGTCATCCCCGCGGGCCTGCTCAACGGCGGCGTGTATCAGATCCGGCCCTGTGCGCGGAGGCACCGCCACGGCGGGCCGTGGATCCTTCGCGACCTGCCGGGCCCCTCCGTGAACGTGATCCTGACCGTGCCCAATCCCGACTACGCGACGTCCAGCCGCGCGGGTCTCGTCGCCCCGATGATCCAGTGGAGATCGGGCTGACACCGGGCCCGTCCGGGCGCGCCGGGCCGCGGCGGCTCCTGTTCGTGACCGGATCGGCCCACCCCCTGGGCGGGCTGAACACCTGGCTCGACTACCTCCTGCCCGGCCTCGCCGAACGGGGGTGGGAGCCGGTGCTCGGCCTCGTCGAGGGTCCCCGCCACCATCGCCCGGAACGCCAGCTCGCGGCGCACCCGCACGATCCCTGGGTGCGGATCCCGTTCCGGACCGGCACGCCGGAGGGGCGCTGCCGCGCGCTCGTCCGCGCGCTGTCGGTGGTGGCGCCGGCCGTGGCGGTCGGCGTCAACGTGCCCGACCTCTACCCCGCGGTCAACCGCGCCCGGCGGGCCGGCTCGCCGGTGAGGGCGATCATGACCGTCCACGCGATCGAGCCCGAGCTCTACGGCGATGCCTTCCGCTTCCACGCGATCCTCGACGGGGCCGCGGCCACGAACCGTCTGGCGTGTCGGCTCCTCGAGGTGGTCTCAGGACACGCCGGCGAGCGGGTGTTCTACGCGCCGTACGGGTGGGACCCGGCAACGTCCGCTCCCCCGGCGCGGGCCGGGAAAGACCGGTTCGTGATCGGCTATGTCGGCCGACTGGAGGAGCCCCAGAAGCGGGTCCTCGATCTGCCGCGCGTGGCCGCGGCGCTCGACGAGATCGGAGTCCGCGCGGGGTGGCGCGTGGCGGGGTCGGGCCCCGCGGAGGGGGCCCTGCGCGCCGGCCTGCCGGAGGGACGGACCGAGCTGCTCGGAGCCGTGCCGGCCGCCGAGCTTCCGGAGCGCCTCTACCGGACCGTCGATGCCCTCCTCGTGCCCTCGCGCTGGGAGACCGGACCGCTGGTCGCCTGGGAGGCGATGGCCGAGGGCGTCCCTGTCGTCGCGGCGCGCTACGTCGGCTCGGGCCTCGAGGCCGCGCTCGTCCACGAGGAGACCGCGCTGCTGTTCGACGTCGGCGACGTGGCCGAGGCGTCCCGGCAGCTGGGGCGCCTCGCGCGCGAGCCCGCTCTGCGCGAGCGGCTGGTCGCGGGGGGGCTCCGCCTCCTGCGGGAGCGGTTCAGCCGGTCGCGTTCGATCGAGGCCTGGGAGCGGGCGGTCGAGAGCGTGCTCGAGCATCCGCCGCGGCCTCCCGCGCCCGATCCCGACGTTCCCCCGGCGACGGGGCGGCTCGATCGCTGGCTCGGCCCCGGTGCGGCCGAGCGGGTCCGCCGGGCCCTGGGCCGCGCCGGACCCGAGTCGGGCTCTGGCGGGGAGTGGCCGCACGCCTACAGCCGGGGCGGGGACCGCGAGGAGTTCCTGCGGATGGCGGGGACGCTCGACCGCTCCGCGGAGGCCGGCGCGTGCTCTCCCCGCTGAAGCTGACCGCGGGCCAGGCATGGGCGGCGTGGCGGCGCTACCCCGCCCTGCGGCGGGATCTCGCGCTCCCGCGGCCTGGCCCCCCGATCCTCGTAACCGGGATGTACCGCACGGGGACCACCTGGGTCGGCGCGATGCTGGCCGCCGCCGGGCTGTGGCCGCTCCACGAGCCGTTCAATCCCAATCGGGGCCTGTGGTCGGACGAGCTCGCCTACGCGCCCGGGGAGGACCCACGCCCCGAGATCGACGGGCTGGTGGCGGCCCTCTTGCGGGGAGGCCATCGGGAGGTCGTGCGGCTGCCCCACGCGGACCGCTGGTTCTCGCCGCTGCGCCTCCTCCCGCAGGCGCCGCGCCGCGTGCTCCTCAAGGATCCCTCGGCGGCCCTGCTGTCGGAGTACCTCGTCCGCCGGCACGGGATGCGGGCGCTCGTCGTGCATCGCCATCCGGCGGCGGTCGTCGCCAGCTTCGTCGGTCTCGGATGGCCGACCGGCGGGCTCGTGCGGAAGCTCCTGTCGTCGCGGCGCCTGATGGACGATTGGCTGGGACCGGCCGCCGCCTCGATGGAGGCCGCGTGCGGGCGCCACGACTGGGTGTCGGGGACCGTCCTCTACGCCTGCGTGGCCACTGCGCTGCTGGGACTGGAGCGGAGGAACCCGGCGGCGATGACGAGTCTCTCGTTCGAAGCGCTGTGTGGCGACCCGATCGGCCGGTTCCGCGAGCTCCACGTGCGGCTCGACCTTCCCTATCACGCGGGCGTGACCCGCGCGCACGAGCGGCTGACGGAGGCCGACGAGGCACGGGACGACCACCCCCACGGCGTGCGTCGGCGGAGCGCGGGCGTGGCCGACCGCTGGCGCGACGAGGTCGCGGGCCCGGACCTGGCGTCGGTCCGTGAGACGTGGGAGCGGTTCGACGTCCCCCTCTACCGGGACCCGGCCGAGTGGCGGACGCGAGAGGGGCCGTGAGCGGGCGAACGAGGGTCAGCGTGGTCATGCCGGTCCTGAACCCGGAGAGGTACGTCCGGCAGTCGGTGGAGTCGATCCTCGCGACCGGCTACGCCAACCTCGAGATCGTGATCGTCGACGACGGATCGACCGACGCCACGTGGCGGATCCTGACCGAGATCCGCTCCGGGAACCCATGACGGGCTCGCTCCGCCGGACTCTGGGCGCCGCCGTCCACGACTGGCCGCGCTACGCGTGGCACCTGCGTGGCCGGCGGACGGGCCGCGGCGCGCGCCACTGGACCCGGATCGGCAACCGGCGCGACACGATTCGCGTCGGTCCGGACGGCCTGGGCGCCGAATGCGAGGGGCGCTGGACGAGCCGGCTCCACGGCTGCGACGTGTTTCCGTCGCTGGGCCGCCGGCTCATGGAGCGCGCGCTGGCGGAGTGGCCGGTGGGCTCGGCGCCGGAGCCGAGCCGTTACGCGGGAGGATCGGAGCCGGACGTGTCGTTCGTGATCGGGCACCGGGGCGCCGAGCGGCTGCCTCACCTCCTGCTCGTCCTGCGGAGCGTGGCCGCGCAGGTCGACGCCACGGTCGAGTGCGTACTCGTCGAGCAGTCGGCGGAGCCCGAAGTCGCCGATCGCCTTCCGGCGTGGGTGCGCACCCTCCACACCCCCGTCCCGCGCGGCACGCCGTACTCCCGCTCCTGGGCGTTCAACGTGGGCGCGCGCGCGGCGCGCGGACGGGTGCTGGCGTTCCACGACAACGACATGCTCCTGCCGCGTCGCTACGCCGCCGAGCTCCTCGCGCGCCGGGCGGAGGGATACGAGGTCGTCAATCTCAAGCGCTTCGTCTTCTATCTCGGCGAGGCCGAGACCCGCGACGTCCTCCAGGGCGCGCGGATCGAAGGCGCCCCCGACCATGTCGTGCAGAATCTCGAGGGAGGAGGCAGCGTGGCCGTCGACCGCGGCGCCTTCTTCGCGATCGGGGGGTTCGACGAGGCGTTCGTGGGCTGGGGCGGCGAGGACAACGAGTTCTGGGAGCGGTCCCAGGTGCGCACGGTCTGGGGCTGGGGATACGTTCCCCTCGTCCATCTCCATCATCGGGACCAGCCGGAGAAGGGCCGGCGCGACCGCCGGACCGCCGAGCTGCTCGATCTGCGGTCGCGTGTCCCGCCGGCGGACCGGGTGCGAGAGCTCACCGGCCGGGCGTTCGGCCGGCCCGAGGGTCCCGACCCGCCATTCCCGCGGGGGGAGCGCGAGCGATGACCGGAGCGACGGATCAGGGGATGGGGCCGCCGGTCGTCGGCGGCCTGGTATCCGTCATCGTGCCCGTCCGCGATCGCCCGCGCCTTCTCGAGGAGGCGGTGGCCAGTGCCCTGGCGCAGACGTACCGGCCACTGGAGGTCGTGATCGTCGACGACGGCTCGACCGACGAGACGGGCCGCGTGGCCGACCGGCTCGCCGCCGAGCATCCCGCCGAAGTGCGCGCGCTCCACGTCCCGAACGGGGGCCCAGGGCGCGCGCGCGAGGCGGGCCGGGCGGTCGCGCGCGGCGAGTTCATCCAGTACCTGGACAGCGACGACCTGCTGCTCCCCCGGAAGTTCGAGTGGCAGGTGGAGGCGCTGGCCCGCAAGCCGGAGGCGGGGGTCGCCTACGGCTGGACGTCGTACATCCGGGACGGGGACGACCTCGACGAGCGGCGACCGTGGCGGCGGACGGGCGAGCGGATCGAGCGCATGTTCCCGTCCTTTCTCCGGAGCCGCTGGTGGGGGACCTCCACCCCGCTGTACCGACGCCGCGTGACGGACGCGGCCGGACCGTGGACCGACCTCTGGAACGAGGAGGACTGGGAGTACGACTGCCGGGTGGCCGCGCTCGACGTCCGGCTGGCGTACGCGCCTCGCCCGGTCTCGATCCAGCGCGACCACGGAGGCTCGAGGCTCAGCCACGCGGGCTCCACGGACGCGCGAAAGCTCAGGAGCCGGGCGACGGCCCACGGGCTGATCCTGGGCCACGCGCAGCGGGCCGGCATCGGCCCCGATGCCCCGGAGATGCGCCACTTCGCGCGCGAGCTGTTCCTGCTCGCGCGGCAGTGCGGGGTCGCGGGCCTGGTGGAGGAGTCGCGCGAGCTGGCGTGGTTGTCGCGGGTCGCCTCGGGCGGGCGCGGCGCGCTCGATGTCCGGCTCTACACGCTGCTGGCGGGGCTCGTCGGATGGCGCCGGCTCGCGCGCATCGTGACCGGGCTGGACCGGCTGCGATGAGCCCCGGTCCGCCCGGATTCGTGGGGATCGGCGCGCAGAAGGCGGCCACGTCCTGGCTGGACCGCTGCCTCCGGACCCATCCTTCGGTCCGGCTCCCTCCGCTCAAGGAGCTCCACTACTTCGACGATCGCGCGGCCGGCCCCGCGCCGGGTGGCCGTCCGGTGCTGGCCTCCCGCTGGGAGGGGCGCCGGCTGAGGCGCCAGCTGGTGGCGCGGATCAAGGCCGACGTCCGCTTCGGCGACTTCGCCGGCCTGCGCTGGGACTTGCGCTACTTCTTCGGCCGCCGCAGTGACGCGTGGTATCTTTCCCTCTTTCCGCGTGACCCGCGATCGGTGTCGGGCGAGATTACCCCCGACTACTCGATCCTGGACGACGAGGGAGTCGCCCACGTCCATCGGGTCCTGCCGGACGTCAAGCTGGTCTTCCTGATGCGGGACCCGATAGACCGGTCGTGGTCGCAGATCCGGATGGACGTGGGGCGCACGGGCCGGCGGGTCACGGACGTTCCGCTCGAGGAGCTGGCGGCGCTCGCCCGCAGCGACCGCGTGGCCCGGCGCAGCGACTACGAGCGAACGCTTCGAAACTGGGGGAGGCATTACGAGACCGAACGGTTCTTCATCGGCTTCCTGGAGGACGTCCGCGACAGGCCCGAGGCGCTGCTCCAGGATCTCTTCCGATTCCTCGGTCTCGACCCCGCAGCGGCGCGGCTCGGCGACCTGGCACGTCGGCGGGTCCACGCCCCACGCCCGGACGAGGAGATCCCCGAGCCACTCGCCCGCGAGCTCGCGAGGCTCCATCTCGCGGGACTGCGGGCCATCGAACCCCGCTTCGGGGATCCCGTCACGGCCTGGCGCCAGCGGGCGGAGAGGACGCTGTCCGGATGAGACCCGAGGTGAGCGTGGTGATGGCCGTGCACGACGACGCCCCGTACCTGGCGGAGACGATGGACAGCGTCCTGTCCCAGTCGGGACCCCGGGTCGAGCTGGTCGTGGTGGACGACGGCTCGACCGACGGCTCGCGGGAGATCCTCCGGCGCTACGCCGAGGAGGACGCGAGGGTCCGGCTGGTCGAGCAGGAGCACCAGGGGCTCACGCCGGCGCTGATCCACGGCTGCGGCCTGGTCACTTCGGAGATCGTCGCGCGCCAGGACGCGGCCGACGTCTCGCGCCCGGGGCGGCTGGCGGCCCAGCGGCAGGCTCTGGAGGCGGATCCCGGGCTGGTGCTCGTCTCGTGCTGGACCGATGTCTGCGGTCCCGCGTGGGAATACCTCTACACCCAGCGGGGGACCGGCCGCGCCGAGCGGCCACTGGACGGGGTGGGACGCGAGGGGAGCCGCGCCGTCCTGCTGGACGCCCCTCCCCATCACGGGTCCGCCATGTTCCGCAAGTCCGCCTACGACCGCGTCGGAGGATATCGCGAGGCCTTCTTCCTGGCGCAGGACCGCGATCTCTGGTTCCGTCTCGCCGAGGTGGGGCGGCTTCAGGTCCTGGCGCGGGCGTGGTACGCCGCCCGCGTGCTGCCCGACAGCCGGACCTCGACCTACCTCGACACCCAGCTCCGGCTGGGCCGCCTGGCGCGGCGGGCGTTCGAGGCTCGGCAGGAGGGGCGGTCGGACGCGGACGTCGTGCGCGAAGCGGGTGGCCTCAGGCCGGACGGACGGCCGGACGGGAGGTCGCGCGCGGCGGCGTACTACTTCATCGGCGAGGCCCTGCGGCGGAACGCCGACGCGCGTTGCATCGAGTACTTCCGGAGAGCCGTCGCGCTCGACCCGCTGGCGGCTCGCGCATGGGCGCGTCTCGCCCAGGCCGGCACCCGGCAGGGTCTCTCGATCCTGGGTTGGCCGTGGCGGAGCTGATCCAGGCGACGGTCGTGATCCCGACCTATGGCCGGGGCGAGGTGCTTCTGAACACGATCGCCCGGGTGATGGAGCTCGAGCCCGCGCCGGCGGAGCTCCTGGTGGTCGACCAGACCCCGACCCATCCGCCGGAGGTCGAGCGGGAGCTCGGGCGCTGGTCGGAGCGGGACGACGTGCGATGGATCCGCCTGAGCCGGCCCTCGATCCCCCATGCCATGAACGTAGGCCTCCAGCGGGCGCGCTCGGAGGTGGTTGTGTTCCTCGACGACGACGTGGTACCCGGCCCGCGGCTCCTCGGCGTCCATCTGGACGCCCACCGCCAGTCCGGTGCGGCGGTCGTGGCGGGGCAGGTCCTCCAGCCGGGGGAGGAGCCGGACCGCGAGCCGGGAGCTCCCTTCCGCTTCCGCTCCGACCGGCGCCAGTGGGTGACCGAGGTCATGGGCGGGAACTTCTCGATCCGGCGCGACCTGGCGCTGCGGATCGGCGGGATGGACGAGAACTTCGTCCGCGCCGCGTACGGCTTCGAGGCGGAACTCTGCCAGCGGGCGCTGGCTTCCGGGGCGCGCATCCTGTTCGAGCCGCGAGCGACGATCCGGCACCTGCGGGCCGCGTCGGGCGGGACCCGGGCGTGGGGCCATCATCTGCGCACGGTGCGACCCGGCCACTCGGTCGGCGCGTTCTATCGCATCCTGCGCACCAGCCCGCCGGCAGCCGTGCCCGCGCGGGTCCTCGGCCGGATCGCCCGCTCGGTGCGCACGCAGCATCACCTCTCGCGCCCGTGGTGGATCCCCGCGACCCTGATCGCCGAGTCGCTGGGGCTGGCGTGGGCGGTCGGTCTCTCGCTGCGCGGGCCGCGGCTGCTCGCGAGCGATCGGGACCCCGCGGGGGCCTCGGACGGGGCCATCCGATGATCGCCTTCGACGTGTTCCTGATCACCGGTGCGATGGTGCTGCTGTGCATCGCCCATTGGCGGGCCGGGGTGATCGCGATCCTGGCGCTGGGGTTCGCGCTGGACCCGTTGCGCAAGCTGGTCGAGGGGGAGCCGCTCTACTTCAGCGTCCTCGTCTTCGTCCTGGTGTTCGCCACCCTGCTGGGGACCCGGGTGCGGAACGTCCCGCTCTCCCTGCGCCCGATCTTCGCGTGGAATCCGGCCCTGCGCGTCCCGCTGATCCTCTTCCTCCTGCTGGTCGTCATCCAGAGTGTGGCGGCCTTCGCTCGCACCGGCAGCGCGGTCATCGCCCTCATCGGCCTGATCGCGTACCTGGCTCCGATCCCGGGCATGCTGCTGGGCTACGCCTATGCCCGGAGCACGGCCGACGTGACGAAGCTCGTCCACTGGTATATCGGGCTCGCGGCCGTGATGACCGCCGGAGTGTACCTGTCGAGGTCCGGCTACGACTGGGACGCCCTGAACGCGGTCGGCGTGGGGCTGGTCGCGTACTCCCCCACCGGGCAGCGCCTCCAGCTCGCGAGCGGGTTCTTCCGCACCCCGGAGGTCGCGGCGTGGCACACGGCGATGGCGACCTGCTTCGTGGTCATGCTGTTCCTCTCCCGCCGCAGGCTTCTCGCCCACGTCTGGTCGACGGGCGCCCTCGGGCTGTACTTCGTCATCGCGCTCATGTTCACCGGCCGCCGGAAGGGGATCGTAGAGATCGCCCTGTTCGTCGTCGCCTATCTCCTCCTGATCGCCTACTTCCGCCGCCGCGCGCTGAAGACCGCGCTGCTCCTCGCGGTGGTGTGCCTGGCCACGTTCGCGGTGGTCGCGTTCACCCAGCTCGGCGACGCGTTGGGCATCGCGAGCTACTACGCGCGTGGCACCGACATCGGGATGACGGAGGCGGACCGGTACCAGCGCATGAGCGTGGGGGCGCTCCGGTTCGTGATCCGGCGCAACGGCTGGCTGGGAGCCGGGGCGGGGACGGGGAGCCAGGGCGCGCAGTACTTCGGCGGTGGCTCAAGCCTGGTGGGGCGAGCTTCCGAGGGTGGGGTGGGGAAGGTCGTGGCCGAGCTCGGCGTCCCCGGGCTCGCCGCGCTGCTCCTGCTCGGCGGCACGGCCGCGTATCACCTCTGGACGGTGGCACGGGAGGCGTCGCGGCGGGGTCACCGAAAAGCCCACTACGCCTACGGATTGATCGGCTTCCTGTTCGCCAACGCGGTCATGTTCGCGATCGCCCACCAGATCTTCGGCGATCCGCTCGTGCTGTACGTCATCGGGTTCGTGTTCGGGATGGCTCTCGCGATCCCCCACATGCGCGAAGGCGAGCCCCCCCCGCCCCGAGAGCGGACGGCGCCGCGGGGAGCGCCCTTGCCCGCCGGTCTGCCGCGGTGAGGCTGGGGATCGTCGCCACCCATCCGGTTCAGTACCAGGTTCCGTGGTATCGCGCGCTCGCCGGGCGGCCGCACGTGGACCTCACCGTGTACTACGCCCTGCTGCCGACCCCGGAACAGCAGGGCGTGGGGTTCGGCGTCGAGTTCGCCTGGGACGTGCCGCTCCTCGACGGATACCGGTGGGTGGAGCTGCCGAACGCCGCTCGCGCCCCGTCGCTGGGACGGTTTCTGGGAAGTCGCACTCCGGCGATCGGCGGGGTCCTGGCGCGCGACCGGCCGGACGTCACGATCGTCAGCGGGTGGCACGCCTTGCCGCTCCTGCAGGCGACCCGGGCGTGCGGCCGCCTCGGCATCCCATGCCTGGTCCGCGGGGAGTCGAGCGGGCTCCGCGCCCGGCCGCCGTGGGTCCAGGCGCTTCACCGGCGGCTCCTGGCGCGGTTCGACGCGTGCCTCGCCATCGGCGAGGCGAACCGCCGGTTCTACCGCTCGAACGGCGTGCCGGCGGAGCGGATCTTCACCGTGCCGTACTTCGTCGACGGCTCGCGATTCCAGCAGCAGGCCGAGCGGCTGCGCCCCCGGCGAGCCGCGTTGCGCCGGGACTGGGAGATCGGCCCGGACGACGCTTGCTTCCTGTTCGTCGGAAAGCTCGTCCCCAAGAAGCGGCTCCTCGACCTGCTGCGGGCCTGCGAGCTCGCGCGGCGCGAGGAGCGGTCGGTCCGTGTCCTGGTCGTGGGTACCGGGGAGTCGGGAGAGGAGGCCCGCGATCTGGCGCGGCGGCTCGATCTTCCGGTGACGTTCGCGGGGTTCCTGAACCAGTCCGAGATCAGCCGTGCCTACGTCGCCGCGGACTGCCTGGTGCTGCCGTCCGACTACGGTGAGACGTGGGGGCTGGTCGTAAACGAGGCGATGCACCACGACCTGCCCGTCGTGGTCAGCGACCGGGTAGGGTGCGGCCCCGACCTCGTCGAGGACGGGGTCACAGGACGCGTGTTCCCCTTCGGCGACGTGAGCTCGCTGGCTCGCGTCCTCGTCGAGCTGTCCCGTGACCGGGTACGCCGCCGGGCGATGGGGGAGAGCGCCCGCCGGCGGGTGGAACGGTTTTCGGCGGACCGCGCGGTCGAGGGGACGCTGGAGGGGGTCGCCTTCGTGACCGGCGCGCTCGCCGAGGTGCGGACGTGAGTCGACCGTGCCACGTCTGGCTGCCCGACCTCTACGCGACCAAGGGCGGGATCCAGACGTACTCGGCGTTCCTGCTCCGGGCGCTGCAGGAGTCGTGGCCGGAGCCGCGGTACGAGGTCTTCCTCAAGAACGACGATCCGAACGGGGCCGTCGCGAGCGACCCTCGGCTCCACGCCAGCGGGGGTCTCCCCGGCTGGCTCCGGACGCCGGGCTACGCCGCGCGGATCGGGTCGCGCGCGCTCCTCGACCGTCCCCGCCTCGTCATCGTCGGGCACCTGAACTTCGGGGTCGTTTCCGACTGGCTCAGTCGTGTCGCGAGGATCCCGTACTGGATCCTCACCCACGGGATCGAGGCGTGGGGCGTCGAGCGGCCGGCGCTCAGGCGAGCGCTCGCCCGCGCGACGTGCGTGGTGTCGGTGAGCCGGTACACGGCCCGCCGGCTGATCGACGAGCAGGGGCTGGACCCCACGCGCGTCGCCCTCCTGCCGTGCACGTTCGATCCCTCCCGGTTCAGCCCCCGCCCGCGCCCGACGCGACTGGCGGCGCGGCTCCACCTCGACGACCGGCAGCCCGTCATGCTCACCGTATCCCGGTTGGCGGGGAAGGACCGGCACAAGGGGTACGACGTCGTGCTGGAGGCGCTGCCGGAGATCCGCCGCGGGGTCCCGGGGCTCCACTACGTGATCGTGGGAGAAGGCGACGACCGGCCGCGCATCGAGCGGCGGATCCGGGAGCTCGGGCTGAAAGAGGCCGTCACGCTGGCGGGACTCGTATCCGACGAGGAGCTCCCCGACTACTACGGCCTCGGCGACGTGTTCGCGATGCCGAGCAAGCGCGAGGGGTTCGGGATCGTCTACCTGGAGGCGATGGCCAGCGGCATCCCCGCCATCGCGGGGAACCGGGATGGTGCCCGCGACGCGCTCCTGGACGGAGAGCTCGGCGTGCTCGTCGACCCCGACGACGTCGCGGGCTTCGCCCGCGCCGCGGTCGACGTGCTGACGGGCCGTCACCCGAACCGCTTGTTGTACGACCCGGAAGAGCTGCGCCGCCGGGTGGTGGAGCGGTTCGGCCCCGAGAGCTTCCGGCGCAGGCTGGAGGAGATCCTGGTCGAACAGGGCCTGCGGGAAGCGCCGTGTCCGGCGCGCTGAGGGTCGTGCACACGATCGCGCGGATCGCGGAGGCCGATGGCGGCCCCTCGCGGACGGTGACCGCGCTCTGCGCCGCGCTGGCCCGGGAGGGGGTGGCGGTGGAGCTCCTCACGGCCGCTGCGGATCGGGTCGATCCGGGCGTGCCGGTCCGACGGGTGGAAGGGGTCGTCCGCGGGGGGCGAGCGTATCCCCGTTCTCGATCCCTCGCGCGACTCCTCGAGGAGCGTCTCGGGGGGCCGGGGCCCCGCGCCGTCCACGACCACGGGATCTGGCTTCCCAGCAACCACGCGGTCGCCCGCGCCGCCGGGAGGGTGGGAGCCCCCCGGATCGTCAGTCCCCGCGGCATGCTCTCGGAGTGGTCGCTCGCTCACCGCGGTTGGAAGAAGCGGGTCGCGTGGCGTGCTTTCCAGCGGCGCGACCTCGAGACCGTCGGGGCCGTCCACGCGACCTCGGACCTCGAGGCGGACGAGATCCGCGCCGCCGGAATCGCGGCGCCGGTCGCGGTCGTCCCCAACGGCGTGGAGCTGCCCCCCGCCCGCCCGCGCCGGCGGGTCGAGCCGAGGGGGACGCGGCGCTTCCTGTTCCTCTCCCGGATCCATCCCAAGAAGGGCCTCGTGAACCTGGTCGAGGCCTGGGGAGCGGCGCGACTGGAGGGGTGGGAGCTGGTGATCGCCGGGCCCGACGAGGGCGGCCACCGGGCGGAGATCGAGCGCCGGGCCCGCGCCCTCCCTCCGGGTCCTCCGGTCCGGTTCCGCGGCCCGATTTTGGATGGCGAGAAATGGGACGCGTACGGGGACGCGGACGTGTTCGTCCTTCCGACGCTGAGCGAGAACTTCGGGGTCGTCGTGGGTGAGGCACTGGCCAGCGGCGTGCCGGTCATCACGACGCGCGCCGCGCCTTGGTCCGCCCTCGTCGAGCGCGGCTGCGGCTGGTGGATCGAGGCCGGTGTGGAACCCCTGGCCGCGGCGCTCCGGGAGGCGGCGGCGCTGGGCGACGGCGAGCGGGAGGCGATGGGTTCCCAAGGCCGGCGGTTAATCGAGGAGCGGTTCGGGTGGCCCGCCGTCGCCCGCCGCATGCTGTCCGTCTATCGCTGGCTCGCCGACCGGGGCCCCGAGCCCGAGTGCCTGCGGAGGGGCTGAGCGCGTGGATCTCGCCGCCATCACGCCCTTCGTCCTCACGCTCGACGAGGAGCCGAACATCGGCCGGGTCCTGGACCGGCTGGATTGGGCCCGGCGGGTCCTCGTCCTCGACAGCAGGAGCACCGACCGCACGGTGGAGATCGCGCGTGAGTATCCCAACGTCGAGGTCCGGACCCGGGCCTTCGACTCCTTCGCCGGCCAGAGCAACCACGCGCTGGCGGGGGTCGACACCCCGTGGGCGATGGCCCTCGACGCCGACTACCTCGTCCCCTCCGCACTGGTGGACGAGATCGAGGCCCTGCCGGAGGCGCCGGCCGAGAGCGGCTTCCGCGTGCCGTTCGAGTACCGGGTCCTGGGACGCACGCTGAGGGGTTCGCTCTATCCTCCACGGGTCGTGCTGTTCCGCCGGGACGCCGGCTCGTTCGCGCAGGATGGTCATGCCCATCGCGTGCGGGTCGACGGGCCGACCGGTAGGCTTCGCACGCCGATCATCCACGACGATCGCAAGGGCCTCGGCCGGTGGTTGCGGAACCAGGCGCTCTACGCCGAGCAGGAGGCGGCAAAGCTGGCCGCTACCCCGTGGCGGGAGCTGGGTTGGATGGACCGTCTGCGGCGGACCACCGTGCTCGGCCCGCCTTCGGTGGCCGCCTGGTGCCTCTTCGGCAAGGGGCTGCTCTTCCAGGGCCGGGCAGGCCTCTACTACACCGCCCAGCGCGCGGCCGCCGAGACGATCCTGTCGCTCGAGCTCCTGGAGGCGCGGAGGAAGGACGCATGAACGTGCTGGGCCTGAACGCGTACCATGCCGACGCGGCGGCGGCGCTCGTCGTCGACGGCCGGCTGGTGGCCGCCATCGAGGAGGAGCGCCTCCAGCGGGTGAAGCACTGGGCCGGGTTTC
>DATLFH010000085.1:0-3136 GCA_035524965.1 Gemmatimonadota bacterium
CTCACGTCCGGAAAGACTTCGACAGCTGGCAGCGTGTGAACGCTCCGTGCCTGTGGGCCGTCGAGTGAGAGCCGGACCTCGTAGGTGCCGGACTCCTCGATCACCGGATCGAGCAGGTATATCCCGTCGCGGGCCGGAGCTTCCAAGGTGAACGACTTCGTTTCGCGGCCAGCTCTCCGGAATGCGACCGTCAGTGTCCCCTCGGTGATCGGCTTGAAGGTCTCCATGTCGCTGAGGTGGATCGCCCAGTTCCCCGTCGCCTCGCCCGCAAGTAGATGTGGGTACTCCAGGAAGAGCTCCGTCGAATCGTTCCACTGCGTGATCACCACGCTCGGGTGCTCGCGCTCTTTTGCTTCCCGCGACCCACATGCCGACACCGCGGCCATGCAGGCGATAAGGAGAGGCATGAATTGGAGATGACGATTCATGGCTGATCCTCTGTCGGGGAAGTGGCTCGGATGATCGTCGACGCGCCGGTGGCGCGATCGAGGTCGTACATCGCGATCAGGTACCGGGCATGGAGATCTGCCGCGAGCTCGCGGCTGGCATGGTAGGCCTCCGCGGCGTCAAGGAGCTCCACCAGGCTCATCTCGCCCTCGGCGTAGGCGATCCGGGCCGTCTCCAGCAGGCCGACCGTTCCAGCCAGGAGGTCCCGCTCGACCTGCTCGATGCGGCGAACGAGAGAGCGGTAGTTCTCCCAGGCCCGTCGGACATCTGCTTCGGCTCGACGAAGCACCAGGCCGGCCCGCGCCTCGGCATTGGACAGGTCCGCCTGCGCTTCCGCGATCCTGCCGGCATTGCGATCCAGCAACGGGATCGGAACAGACAACCCGATTACGCCGCCTTGGAGACCATCCGACTGGTCCTTGTATCCGCCTGCAATAGTGATGTCGGGGATGCGCTCGCGGTCCGCGAGAGCGAGCCTGTCGCGCGCGGCCTCGATTTCCGCCCTTGCCGCGCGCACATCGGGCCGGTCGGCGGCCCCCGGCGGAACAGTGTCCCGAACGGACCTGGGGATGGGCACGGCGAGGCTGTCCAGGGGATAGAGAGGAAGGAGGATCTCGTCCGCGGCGATCGAGTCGGGGGATACGAGTAAGGTCAATTCACGTCCCGCCTGGGTAAGGCGCAGACGGGCCTGGGCGAGGAGGTCCTCATAACGCGCGCGCTCGACCTGCAACCGCTGGCGGTCGAAGTCGGAGATGTCCCCCTCGGCAAAGCGTGCCTGGCCGGCCTGTTCGACCTGGCGGACGACCAGCGTCGTTTCCTCCAGCCGACCAAGGTCGCCCTCCGCCAAAGCAGCAAGGATGAATGTCCGCCGAACTTCGAAGCGGAGGCGCAGTCGCTCAGCCTCCAGCCGGGCTTCGGCTGCATCCGCCGCGCCACCCGCGGCATCCCGCCGGAGGCCACGCTGTCCGCCGATCTCGAGGGTCTGATTCAGCGTGACGACCATTTCATCGTAGTCACGATCGCCGTCCGAGAGGTGCTCGCGCGTGGCAGCGAGATTCGGGTTCTGGAGAGCTCCAGCGGAGAGTGCGCGCGCACGGGCCGCCGCGGCCTCCTCGCGCGCGATTCGAAGATCGAGGTTCTGCTGCTCGAATAGAATTAGTCCCTCCTCGAGTGCGATCCGGCGAACCCCCTCGAGCGGGGGCACCACTTCACTGACGTCCTGGGCCGTCAGTGGCCGAGGCAGGAGCAAGCACCACAGGAATAGCCCCAAGCCGAGTTGCGCGTGAAAGGCGATTTGGCAAAATCCGATTCGGCGTGTACGGGACACGAGGTCTCCTCTCCGGCCAGTCCGCGAGCTGCGATCCTGCTCGGACGAACGGAACGATCCTTTAGGACTTGGTCTTCGGGATTACGGGACGATCAGGACGCGCCACGCGGCGCGAAACCCGGGGTCAGTCGGAAGGGGGAGCGCGGGCCGGGTCGCCCGCCGGTGGGGCTCGAGAGACCGACACCGGATCCGGTCGGGAGGGGGCGGGGCGCTCGGGGAGGGGCGGGATGATCTCGATCTTTGAGCGCGGGTCCGGGAGGGTCGCTTTCGTGTTTCCCCGCAATGGCTTAACACATACATCATGAAGCGATGGATGATGGATCTCGCCGTGGTGATGTTCGACCTGCTCGTGCCCGACTCCGGCGTGGTCTCGTTGCTCATGCGCGATGTGGGCAGCCGCGTGGATCAATGGTGCATGTGTCGCAAGCAGAAAGGCGCCAAGACCGATGCCGGCGAGCGCGGCACGGCTCAAACGGGGACCGAGGGAGAGAGTCAGCATTGGGGCGGCAACCTAACGGGCTTGGTACAGGAAGACCAACCCGGGGGACTTCTGAGTAAACTCAGGAGTCGTATCACGAGAGCGCTCTCGTCTCCCCCATCCAATCTTTTTCGTGCCGTTCCAATTGGACTTACAGCCGTCGGCCACCTGACCCACCATCAGGTGATCGCCATGCCGCACACTTGGTCGCTCGAAGCACAAGGGCCCGGCGGCTAAGTCCCACCAGGCCCTCACTTGGTGTGGTCGGGGCGACAGGATTTGAACCTGCGACCACCTGAACCCCAAGCCATCACGCGGGCCGCGATGTGGACGCCGATCCCGCCGACGTCACCATCCTTGTGCTCGACCGCTGCCATATGAATGCCGCAGCGGATCTCGACTCCCGCCTCGCGCACGGTGTCACCCACTCGGGCCGCGCAGGCGATCGCCCGGCCGGGCTCGTCGAACAGCGCCAGGAACCCGTCTCCCGTAGCCTTGATCTCGCGGCCGCCGAAGCGCTGGAGCTCCCGCCCGATCGCGGTATGGTGCCGCCCCAGCGTCTTCCCCCAGGCGCGGTCGCCCAGCTCGGCTGCGCGCTCGGTCGAGCCGACGATGTCGGTGAAGAGAATGGTGGCCAGGGACCGTTCGACTTTCACTACCGACCCCCCGAAGGAGGGAACGAGCGAAAAGGCTGTCCTGCTGACCTTGGTCCGCTGTTTGGCGAAGGACTAAGCCTCGATTTCACCGCCGCAAGAGCTGTCACGCACCCGTACGCACCACGATTTCGACCCGCCGGTTCTTCGCGCGACCCTCCGGATCATCGGAACCATCCGGCTTGGTGTTCTCCGCGATCGGCCTCGACTTGCCCCACCCGCGGGTCGTGA
>DATLFH010000086.1:0-7787 GCA_035524965.1 Gemmatimonadota bacterium
GGGCTTCGAGAAGATCGGCGGTTTCCTGCAGAAGGCGGTCGAGAAAGAGAAGATGACCGCGACCGACCGGCAGGACGCGCTCGACCGGATGACCGGCACGACCGAGCTCGGCGATCTGGCCGATTGCGATCTCGTGATCGAGGCCGTCGTCGAGGACATCGCCGTCAAGAACGAGATGCTTGGCGAGCTGGACCGGATCTGCCCCAAGCACACGATCTTCGCCTCCAACACCTCGTCGCTGACGATCGTCGAGATGGCGGCCGCGACCAGGCGTCCCGACCGGGTCGTCGGGCTCCACTTCTTCAACCCCGTCCCGCTCATGAAGCTGGTCGAGGTCGTGCGCGCGATCACGACGAGCGAGGAGACGTTCGGGAAGGCGTGGAGCTTCGCAGAGTCCCTCGGCAAGATCCCGATCGCGGCCAGGGACAACTCGGGGTTCGTCGTCAACCTGCTGCTCGTCCCCTACCTCTTGGGCGCGGTTCGGGCGCTGGAGAACGGCGTCGCCGGCATCGAGGACATCGACAAGGGGATGGTCTTCGGCTGCGGGCATCCGATGGGCCCGCTCACTTTGCTCGACTTCGTCGGCATCGACACGACCTACCGGATCGCCGAGATCATGTTCGACGAGTACAAGGAGCCCGTGTACGCCGCGCCGCCGCTGCTGCGGAAGATGCACCTGGCCGGCTATCACGGCCGGAAGACCGGCAAGGGGTTCTACGACTACACGGGGGGGAGCGATCCCGTGCCGATGGATCTCAACCTGTGACGCTCGACGCGGCGTTGAAGACCGATCACCGGCAGGGCCTCTCCCCCCCCTTGCGGCCCCCGCCGCGACACGCTAACCCATCGAGAAGAGCGGAATCGCCCCGGAGACGACTCCCCCGAACCAGCGAGGAACGATGAGCGTCCCTCCCTATCTCACCCGTCTCGCCGCCCTGGTGACTGTGTGTGGGCTTGCCGCCTGCGGGCCCGGCGACCGCGCGGCACCGGACGCCGCCATCCCGGACACGCTGGTCGACTCGCCCGCCGAGGCCGGCGTGGTCGAGGTGACCGCGCGGGACTTCGCCTTCGAGGCGCCGGCCGAGATCCCCTCCGGCTGGACGACGATCCGCATGAGAAACGCCGGCCAGCAGGAGCACTTCCTCTACCTGTACCGCCTTCCGGAAGAGGTGACGTACGAGCGGTTCCTGGAGGAGTTCATGGTGCCCTTCGGCAACGTGTGGAACGCGTACGCGGCGGGGGAGATCGACCGGTCCGAGGCCGAGGCGCGCTTCGGCTCGGAGCTCCCCGGCTGGTTTTTGACGGAGGTCACCCCCTCGGGGGGCCCGGCCCTCACCGAGCCCGGCGTCACCTCTCAAGCCACCGTGGAGCTCGAGCCCGGCACCTACGTCATGGAGTGCTACGTGAAGACGCCGGACGGGAGATGGCACACCGAGCTGGGCATGCAGCGGCGTCTCGTGGTGACCGACGACTCCACCGGCGCCGCGCCGCCCGCGGCCGACGCCGAGCTCACGCTCTCCAACTACGAGATCGCGACCTCGGGCGGGCTCTCGGCCGGCGAGCGCACCATCGCCGTCCACGTGGAAGAGAACCCGGAGGGCTTCATGATGCACGACGTCAATCTCTTTCGGCTGGACGGGGATACGAGCGTCGGCGAGATCGTGGCCTGGATGGACTGGATGGACATAGGACAGTTCCGCGCCCCCGCGCCCGGGCACTCGCTGGGGGGCGTCGAGCACATGGCCGCCGGTCGGACGGGCTACATGACCGTGGACCTCGCTCCCGGCGATTACGCGTGGGTCTCGGAGGGCTACGGCGCCCGGGGGGTAGTGCGGGAATTCACCGTGCGGTGAGGGCCCGGGCCCGCCGCGGCCCGCGGGCTGCCGCCGGTCAGGATCGGCTGCTAGCATCCGCCGGTCAGGATCGGCTGCTAGCATCCGCCGGATTGCTCGGATGCTGGCTTCGGCGGATGTCGTCCTCGGAGTGGAGGGTCCGTGGAATACTACTACGAGAACCTGATCGTCGAGGTCACGGACCGGATCGCGACCGTGACCGTGAACCGGCCCGACAAGCTGAACGCGCTGAACTCGGCGACGGAGGCTGAGCTCCAGGACGCGTTCCGGCGGCTCGCCGGGGACGAATCGGTCGGCGGGATCATCGTGACCGGCGCCGGCGAGAAGGCGTTCGTAGCCGGCGCCGACATCGGGGAGCTGTCGGGTCTGGGGGCGAGCGAGGGGAAGGAGTTCGCGTTCCAGGGCCAGACGACGTTCACGCGGATCGCGCAATGCCCCAAGCCGGTCGTGGCGGCGGTCAACGGGTACGCGCTTGGGGGCGGCTGCGAGCTCGCGATCGCCTGCCACCTGAGGGTGGCGAGCGAGAGCGCGAAGTTCGGCCTGCCGGAGGTATCGCTGGGGCTGATCCCCGGTCACGGCGGTACCCAGCGCCTGGCGCGGATCGTCGGCGTGGGCCGCGCGCTCGAGATGGTGCTGACCGGCCGTCAGGTTCCGGCCGTCGAGGCGTTCCGCTGGGGTCTCGTGAACGGGATCGCCGCCCCGGGCGAGTTGCTCGAGGCCGCGCGGCATCACCTGGAGCCGATCCTGTCGAAAGGACCGCTCGCCGTGCAGTACGCGCTCGAGTCGACCTTGCGGGGCGGCGACCTGGCGCTCGACGACGGGCTCTACCTGGAGGCGACCCTCTTCGGGATGGCGTGCGGCACCGACGATATGAAGGAGGGGACGAAGGCGTTCCTGGAGAAGCGGAAGGCGGAGTTCAAGGGCCGCTAGTGGTGCCGAGCGCAGGCGCCGCCGTCGACCTCCCGTGAGCCGCCGCGCCTTTCTCGTGTTCCTCCTCCTGACGGTCGCCTGGCTCGGCGCGTGGGTCGTCGCCTACGACGTCGTGTACGGCTTCCATCTCGCCACCGCGATCATCTGGTGGGGGCTGATCGTGATGCTGATCGCGACCGGGTACTACGCGATCCAGGAGGCGCCGGCCGCGCGCGTGACCGGTTGGCTCAAGCGCGACCTCGCGATCAACGTCGTCCTCCTCCTGGCGCTTCTGTTCGCCTTCCTCGACGGCATCAACCGTTTCCAGCACCTGAGCCTCCGGGTGGCGGGCTGGATCGCGTTCGTCGCGGCGCTCCTACACCCGCTCGCGGTCGATCTCCCCCACCGCCGGCACCACCGCCACGATCCCGCCGGCTCGCCGGTTCCCCAGTACGTGCCGCCCGCCTGCGTCGCGATCGACTGGACGGTCGCCGCTCTGGTGCTGGCCGGCCTCCTCCTCCTCTAGTCCCCCTTCCCCATGAGGACGGCCTGCTCCGGGGCCGCCGGGGCGGATCCGCGAAGGTATGGTCCGTCCCCGCCTTCCCGGACGCGCGCGAAGTAGAGGAGGAGGAGGCCGGCCAGGATCGTCCCGCCGCCGATCGTCAGCCGCCAGGTGACCATCTCGTCGAGAAGCCACCAGCCGAGGAGCACGGCGACGACCGGGTTCACGTAGGCGTAGGTCCCGGCCTTCGAGCTCGGCAAGTGATGGGTGATGAAGACGAACGCGGTGAAGCCGACCAGCGATCCCATCCCCGCCAGGTACCCGACCGCCAGCCAGGCCTGATCGTTCCAGACGACCGGCTGGCCGCGCTCGATCAGCAGGTGGACCACCAGCATGAGCGGCCCGGCGATCGCCGTCTCGACCGCGCTGGCCGCGAACGGATCGACGCCGCGGAGGCGGCGCCGGGCGTACACGGTCCCGACCGCCCACGAGAAGGCCGCCGCCGTGACCGCCACGACTCCGATCCAGGACGATTCGACGCCGCCGTCGAACGGCTTGACGAGGATCCCGACCCCGGCCAGGCCGACGAGCAGCCCGAGCCATCCCAGCGGGGAGAGCCGCTCGCTCCCCGCTCCTGCCATGGCGAGCAGCGTCATCCAGAGGGGCGTCGTCACGACCAGCAGCGCGGCGAGGCCGGAGGAGAGATGCTGCTCGGAAAGGTTCAGGAGACCGTTGCCGACGACGAGGAGGAGGACCGCGACGAGGATGATTCGGCCGATCGTACGGGGCTCGAGGGGGAGCGCACGCCCGGTCGCCAGGCACGCCGCGACGAGAACGACCCCGGCGATCGAGAACCGGACGCCGCCGAGCAGGTAGGGCGGCAGGACCTCCACGCCGAGCTTGATGAACAGGTAGGTCGAGCCCCAGACGACGCAGACCAGCGCGTAGGCGATCGCGACCGCGGCCGGGCTGGCAGGAGCGTGTTCTCTCACGGCCGCAGAACCTAGCGGTCCCGCGCTTCGGCGGGCTGGGGCTCCTGGGCCCTCCGATAGCCCCCTATTCGGCCAGGTCGATGAGATAGCGCGGAAGGTCGAGCGCCGTGTCGGCGATCCGCGCCCCACTCTCATGCCGGATCGTCGTCAGGGCTGACCACTTCCTTCGGACATTGCGATTTTCGTCACGACGCCGTCGGGGCGGATGAAGAAGAACGAGTCTTCGTTTGGCGAAGCCGCGACGCCGGAACCGAAGTACCCGATCCGGTGGACCGGAAGGTCCAACGTGGTGTCTACGAAGTACGACTCGGTCTCCACTGCGAAAACGACCCACCGCCCGTCGCGTGATGTCGCCACCGGATTCGCCACGCAGACGATCCTTCCGCCAACGGACATCCCCACCCCTTAATCGATGGTAGCCTTCGTCACCACGCCGTCGGATCGTACGAAGAAGAAGGCCGATTCGGCGGGCGAGGCCACCACCCCTGAACCCGACCAGTCCAGACGGTGCCGGGGGAGATCGGAGTCGGTGGCGACGAAGAACGCCGCTTCCTCGAGCGCGAAGACGACGAACCGTCCATCTGAACCGGTCGCGACGGGGTTGGCGACGCAGTAATGCCAGCAGGACACCGGGCCTAATCCGATATCTTCGAGGACCTCGCCATCGGTCGCGTCCAAAGCGAGAAAACGCGCTTCGGCATCCTTGAATCCGAGGACGTAGACCCGGTCCCCAGAGGGGTGGAATGAGATGTGAGTCGCGTAATCGACGCCGGGAAGTGGTATAACCCTCCGAAGACCGAGAGTTGAGGTGTGAAGCAGGAAGACCGAAGGCGGTCCCGATCGATCGAGGACGGCGACCGTCTCGCCGTCTGGCGAAAGGCTGAAGTGCCAGTTAGGGAAGACCTCGCTCGAGAAATCGACCCGCCGGACGGCCAACCCGGTCTCGGCGTCGAGCAGGGTGAAGGGATTGCGGCCGCTCACGAGCGCCTCCCGATCGTTGAGCGCCTGGATGAAGAAGGCGCCCGTCTCGGAGCGCTCGAGAAAGCGGCGCATCTCCAGCGAGGGGATCGCGACGACCGCGAGGTGGCGGTACTTGTAGGTGATGAAGAGGAGGCTGTCCGAAGGCGTTACCGAGAGACCCTCGGCCGAATAGTTCAGCGGAAGCCTGCCCTCGATGCTGAGATCGGATGGATCGAGCCGGAGGAGTGGCCCGCCCCCATAGCTCGAGACATAGAGGGACTCCCCACGATGATCGATCGCAATCCCCTCGAAGGGCCCCTCGTCGTCCATACCGACGTCCCGCTGAGCCAGAATGCGCACAGATCCGGGATCGATGACGACGACGGGGCGCTCGTGCCTGACCTCGCCCTCTGGCCCGTTGAGCGTAATCAGGATTCGATGGACGCCGGGGGAGCCGTAGTTGTAGTGGAATCCTATTTGCCGTGTGAGCAAGCCCTCGTGCTCGGGCGCGCCATCGGCGTCGAGATCGACCGCATACCGCCAGTTCCGAGTGTCTTGCGCGGGTGTGAGGAAAATCGTTCCCGCCACGGGTGCGTGTCCGAACCCGAGCGTCAGCCGGATCTCGGGAGCGGGCCCGCTCGCCCGGGACTCGACCGGGCTCTCGCCACCTTCGGCACAAGCCCAGAGGAGAACTGCCGTGAAGGCGAGCGGTGCGTGAGCTCGGACCATGCGACCGGTTCGGGGCGACCCCCTTCTCATCAAAAAGCGAGCTCGCGGGAAACAGGTTTAGCCTCGTCCGATCCGGCGTCGGACGGCCGAATCGAATAACTTTCGAGCACTCTTACGGGAACCGCCGGGAGGCCCCACAACCATGCCGGATTTTCAGATCGACGACCTGATCTACGACTGGAACGCGGAGGGTGGCGATCTGGTCAGGCCCGCCCAGTCGATCGAGTTCGACGACGAGACGCTCAGGGACGGCCTCCAGTCGCCATCGGTTAAGGACCCCTCGATCGACGTCAAGATTGAGATCCTCCACCTGATGGACCGGCTCGGGATCCACACGGCGAACATCGGACTGCCGGGTGCGGGACCGCGCGCCGCGGCCGATGTGACCCGGCTGGCCCGGGAGATCGCGGACGCGGGCCTCTCGATCGGGGCCAACTGCGCCGCCCGCACGCTCAAGGCCGACATCGATCCGGTCGTCGAGATCTCCCAGCGGGCGGGGATCCCGATCGAGTGCTGCACGTTCATCGGCTCCTCACCGATCCGCCAGTACGCCGAGGGGTGGGAGCTGGACTGGATCGTGAAGACGAGCGAGGAGGCGGTCTCGTACGCGGTTGGCCAGGGCGTGCCGGTCATGTACGTGACCGAAGACACGACCCGTGCGCGGCCGACTGCCCTGGAGCGGCTCTACACCGCCGCGATCGAGGCCGGCGCGGCGCGGATCTGTCTCGCCGACACGGTCGGCCACGCGACCCCGGACGGCGCGCGGAACCTGGTCCGCTGGGCCAAGGACCTGGTCGCGCGGACCGGGGCCGACGTCAAGGTCGACTGGCACGGCCATCGGGATCGCGGCCTGGGACTCGCCAACGCGCTCGCGGCGATCGTCGCCGGCGCCGACCGCGTCCACGCGACCGGGCTCGGGATCGGCGAGCGGGTCGGCAACGCCGAGATGGATCTTCTTCTCGTCAACCTGAAGCTCCTGGGCTGGATCGACACCGACCTGAGCGCGCTACCCGAGTACTGCCGGCGGATCGCCGAGTCGACGGGCGTGCCGCTTCCGGTCAACTACCCGGTCGTCGGCGAGGACGCCTTCCGGACCGGAACGGGCGTTCACGCCGCGGCGGTCATCAAGGCGGCCAAGAAGGGCGAGGCCTGGTTGGCCGATCGAGTCTACTCGGGCGTTCCGGCCGGGTGGGTCGGCCGACGCCAGCGGATCGAAGTCGGCCACATGTCGGGGAAGTCGAACGTCGAGTACTGGCTCACCTCGCGCGGCTACCCGACCGATCCCGAGCTCGTCGACCGGATCTTCGACCTCGCCAAGCGCTCCGACCACACGCTCTCCGACCGGGAGATCGAGTCGCTGATCGATGGAGATCGCCCGACTGCGGGAGACTGAGAGCCTCCACGAGTTTCCACAGATTTCCGAGGCCTCCGGATAGTCTCTGCTGCCCGCTCCGCTGCAATCGGTTCCCCGTGAACAAATGGCCCGCTCCATGCGTACTATGGAGCGGAAAATGCTGCGTCTGCTCTGGACACCCCTGCTGGCGGCCGCTCTGGCCGTCCTCGCGACGACGCTCCCGGGCGAAGTGCCCTGCTGCGAGCTGCGCTACGAGGTGCGCCCGTACCCGGCAGCGGGGGTGGTGGACGTGTCGCTGACGATCCACGGCTACGGGGGTGAAACCCTGGAGCTCGTCCGCCAGAGCGCCCGCCCCCTGACCGGACTCCTCTCCCAGGATCCGCACGTGGAGGGCACCCGCCGGGCTCGCTGGGACCTGGTGGAGGGCGCCCCGCGGTGGACGTTCGATCGGCCGTCCGGAGGGTGGGACGACCCGATCCGGGTCCGCT
>DATLFH010000087.1:0-3359 GCA_035524965.1 Gemmatimonadota bacterium
GCGGAGCACGATGGCGTGCCGCTGAACGTCGGCAAGCTCGCCTCGCCGCCGTATGTCGACCTGTGGCTTCCCCGCTGTGATCCGCAGGACACGTACAATCTCTACACGAGATCGACACGGGCGAGCGGTGCCGATCACTAGACGATCCGCCGGTTAGACGAGCCGCCAGTCGGCCCAGACTCCCATCGACACGAGCCGGACGTAGAGGTCGCTGAACGCGACCCAGACGAGGCTCGTCCAGGCCCATAGCATGTGCCGCCGATTGAGGCACGACACGCACTCGTACGCTTTCCGCTGGGCCGGGCGACGGGAGAGCTGGTCGACGTAGCCGCCGATCAGGTGCCGCAGCGAGTGGCAACCCAGCGTGTAGCCGGCGAGCAGGACGACGTTGACGGCGAGGATCAGCGTCCCCAACCCGATCCCGAAGGTCGTCCCTCCGCTCACGAAGTCCTCCCACCACAGCGCCTTCCACACGTCCCAGGACAGGAAGAAGAGAAACGGGATCGCGAGGTACAGGAAATAGCGGTGGACGTTCTGGAGGATCAGCGGGAACGACCGCTCGCCCCGGTAGGATTTGCGCGGCTCGCCCACCGTGCACGCAGGCGGGTCGGCCCAGAACCCCTTGTAGTACGCGCCCCGGTAGTAGTAGCAGGTGAGGCGGAAGCCTCCCGGCGCCCACAGGATCAGGAAGGCGGGTGACCAGGGCAGCCACGACGCCCACCAGTCCGGCCGCAGGCCGAACCACGCGTGCGGCGACTCGCCGAACAGCTCCGGAGAGTAGAACGGCGAGAGGTACGGTCCCCAGTGGTAGTGCTCGCCCTGGAAAGCCGCCCATGTCGAGTAGACGATGAAGGCGCCGAGGCCGACGAAGACGACCAGCGGCTGAACCCACCACGCGTCCCGGCGCTCGGTCTCGCCGAAGCCGCGCCGCTCCGGAAGCCTTCCGCCGACCTTCTCGAGCGGGATCGTCGCCTGCGCCTCCGCCATCGGGCGTAATACTCGTCGGCGTCGCGACCGCCTGCAAGCCTGCGGGACCTCAACCGTTCTGGCCGGACTCTTGCAGCACCATGTGGGGGCGGCACGTCCTCGCGGAGGAGCTCATCGATGCGGTTGCACCTCGCCATCCCTCTCGGCCTAACCCTCACGTTTGGCGCGAGCCTTTTCGGCGCGGGACCTTTTGGTGCCATCCCGCTCGTGGCCCAGCAAGGTCCGGTAACTGCGGTCCCGCACATGGACCTGTTCCCCCTCGAGGTCGGAACCGTCTGGATCTATGAGGGGACGATCTGGTGGACGCCGGACCGGAGCTGGGCGATCTATGAGGAACGGGTCACCTGGACGATGGAAGTCACCGGCAGGATCGCTCATCCCGGGGCGCAGGCCGTCACCCTCAAGGGCCACCCGCGCGACCTCGCCCGCTGGGTGCGGGGGAGGGAACCCGGGCGCTATCTGCTGGTCGAGCTCGAGGGGCGGTACTACCTGCTGGAAGGAGAGCGGGCCGCCGGGGCGGAGCGGCGGCTCCGGAATCGAGCGGACGATCTGGCGGGGCTCCTCGGCGAGGCGGATCTTGTTCTCGATCCGCCGCTCGACCCCGGGCGTCGCTTCTGCGCGCCCGAAGGGAGCGACGGCGCGGCCCGGACGTACTGCTGGGGGGTCGAGGACGAGACTCCGGCCGACCTGCGGAACGTCTTCGGTGGCGCCAATCCCGCCACCGCGGATTCAGCCCGCGGCCGCACGCTCTACACCCTCTCCCTGGGCGCGGGGGACGAGCATCACGTGTGGGGGTTCGTGCCGGGCTTCGGCCTCGCGTCCTACGCTTTCGGCCACACCGGAACGGTATCGGCGGTCGAGGTGGAGCTGGTCGAGATCCGGCGCCCCGAACTCTAGCCCATCGCGCTCATCGCGGCTTCGCGACGGCGCCCCATCTCCTCCATCGACAGGTCCTCCATGTGCTGCGCGAGCGACCACTTGTGGCCGAAGGGGTCCTCGATCGCGCCGAAGCGGTCGCCCCAGAACTGGTCGGCGAGCACCATCTTGATCGTGGCGCCCGCGTCGACCGCGCGTTTCCAGGCGGCCTCCACGTCCTCGACGTAGATCAGGATCGAGACCGGCGAGCCGCCCAGCGCCTCGGGGCCCTTGCTGCCCCACTCGGGGAACTCCTCACTCATCATGACGATCGAGTCGCCGATCCGGATCTCGGCGTGGAGGAGACGCGGGTCGTCCTCGGACATCGGAACACGCGAGAGCTCCTCGGCACCGAACGCCTGCTTGTACCAGTCGATCGCCTTCGCGGCGTCTTTGATCGTCAGGTAAGGGGTGAGGGTGCGGTATCCTTCGGGAATTGGTTTGACCATGGTGTGACCTCCTGATTCCAAAAAGCTGGGTCCGAGAAGGAAAGCAACCGGGAAAGCTGCCGCTCCCCAGAGTACGCGCCCGGCCGTCTGGAGTTCAATCTCTTTTCGCCGTGCGGCTAACACTCCAGGGCACGAGGCACTTGGTCGCGGGCACCTCGTACAGAGCGGTTGTTCCGCGCGCCGCGCGGCTTGTGACCAAAACGACGAAGGGCGGTCCATCGGGACCGCCCTTCTGCCGGTGGTGCGGGATCCTGTGGCTCTGCGGCTAGAGGATGATGCCGCCCTCCTACACGCATCCCCGGGCGACGAGGTTCAGGAAGTAGTTCAGGTTGTCCTGGTCGACGTCGGTGAACAGGTTGAAGTAGAGCGGGTCTCCCGTCCACGACAGGTATCCGATCCCTCCGATGCCGAAAGCGCCCTCGGCGAGGAGGTACGACTCGCTGCTGTTGCCCGTCGCCAATCCGGTCGTCGTCACGGGCAAGAGGTCCCGGAAAGTCGAGTGGGATAGCGGACCGATCGTCCCGAACGGGCCGTTCGTGAGCGGGGTCGTGTCGGGTGGATCGGAAGATTCAGCAACGCCCTCCGGTCCCGTCACCACCTCCACCGTCGTATCATACCTGTCTGACACGTCCAGCTCGACGAAGAGCGGGTTGTAGCCCGGCCCCTCGTTGTCCAACGAATTGCCGCTCAGATACACGACCCCGCCGGCGTTCAGGAACGCGACGAGCTCGGCCGCCTCGTCGGACGTCAGCGTGGTGGCGGTCAGACCGGCGAAGAAGACGTCGACCTGAAGGTTTTCGAACTCATCCACCAGCGACCCTGGAGCGATCGTCGTTACGAGCGGCTCGAGCTCGACCGCGCAGGAGACAGTGCCAGAGGCGCCGAAGTTGTCGGGGTCGAGGAGAGCGTTCACGAGCGTGCTCGTCCCGTCGAATCCGGTACCACCATCGAGCGGAGCGCGGCTGCGGGTGCCGTCGAACCCCGACACCGACACACTTTCCCCTGACT
>DATLFH010000088.1:0-105055 GCA_035524965.1 Gemmatimonadota bacterium
GCCCGCGGAAGGGGAGCAGACGGAGAGGTCCATCATTTCGCCGGCCTCCTGTGCCGCCGCGGGCCGGATCGCCGCGGCGGCTATCGATAGCGCGGCCACGAACCCGGCGCCGCAGGCTTGTCCGATGACTCGATGACTGGCCATCTCAGACGTTCCCACAGGCCTGATCGGTCGGAATCGGTCCCGCCGGGGCCGCTGCACTCTCGTTGAAATCGACCAGCTCCAGCACCTCGTCGATGATGAGGCCCATGCCGGCCGCGAAGACCTTGTATCCCTTATCGCCGTCCGTCGGGTTGAACTCGCGGACGCGGATCGTCTCCGTGAACGTGCCGAATGGGACCGTCACGGGGCCGATCCCCACGATCTTCGCCTCGTCCTCCGCGATGCCGGGTGCCACCTCGTTCGGGTACTTCATGCCCGGCTTGGGATCGGCCGGCATGATGATCCCGGGAGCGTTCCCGGCTTCATCGGCGCACCAGGCGCCCTCGTGAACGACGTCGCCGTTGTCGAACTCATCGACGTCCTCGCCGTAGTAGCAGACGGTGCCGTCCGAAGCCTCGACGAAGTAGTTCCACGAGACCTCGACGAGATCCTCGTCCTCGAACTCCCGCTCCTCGAGGACCCGCGTCGTCACCCCGTCGATAACGCGGGTCAGGTTCAGGACGGTGATGATCAGCTCGACCGGCTCGCCGTCCTCCTCGCCTTCGTAGGTCCACTGATTTCCGACGTCCAGCGGGAAGTAGGGGTTCGTGGAGACGATCGAGAAGCCGCCCTCCTCCGGCGCGCAGATCGAGATGTCCAGCTTCTTCGACGAGGCCTGGAGATCGAGTTCCCGTTGGGCGGAGAGGCCCGCCGGACCTTCTTCACAACCTTGAAAGGCCACGATTCCCAGCGGAATCGACAGGCCGAGGAGACAGGCTCGCATCATGGGCAGGCTCCCTTCGCTCGTATGTCCCGTTTCCCGTACCATCGCGTCTAATCGGGGAACGTTCGAAGGGCGAGATCTGTGGCGGTGGTCAGCCCGCAGTGGCTATTCGTTTTTCCTGCTGGCGCGGGCGATGATCCGTTGTTCGAGGACGGAGGTGGATTCACACGCGACCGGCTCGCATCTCCGAATTCCCGCCTCGCCTCTGTGCCGGCAAGCCTGGGCTGTGAAGTCGGTCGCGACCGTCAGCCGGGCGCCGTCATCGGAAGGAGTGACTCGAATTTCAAAACGTCCTGTGGGTCGGTCCACGACCGGCGCCTCCAACAACACACCAGCGGCTACGTCCGATTCCCCTCGTCCACACGAGACGATCTCCCGGTAACGATCCGGGGCCAGGCCGCTCCCCGTCGTCGCTACGATCTCGCCGGATCCTCTTTGGTGAATGGTGAGGCCGGCTTCCTCCAGCACTTCCACCGCAGCGCTCCGAGCCTCGTCGACGGTTGCACCCGCCAGAAGGATCCCGAGCTCCTCACGGTTTCCCTCCGCGGCGCTGGCGCAAGCCGCGAGTCCGAGGAGAAGTGCCGTTCGAGCCGCGCTATACACTGTGCGAAGGAACCACCAGGACGGGCACGGAGGACACTTCCGAACCACGCCCGACGAGATGCTGCCGAGGAGGAGGTCGTGAACGGGCGCTGTGGCCGTGGGAGCCGACGACGAGGAGCTCCGCGCCGAGCTTCCCGGCCTCCGGAACTGCCCCAGCAGGGTCACTCGACCGTGACCTCCTTCACCATCCCTCTCTCGGCGGAAGCCTCGGAGATCCAGGCGTAGCGGCCGGGTTCCAGGTCGACCGTGAAATACGTGGTGTGACCAACCGGCACTTCCTGGGCGCCGCCCACGAACTCGGCCGGCGCCGGCGCACGGAGGCCGTCCACGTTCATCCAGTCCATCCAGTTCACGACCTCTTCGAGCGCCGTCTCTTCGTCCAGCCGCGCTAGGTGGAGGTCGTTTCCGAGGCCCAGTTCCGGGTGCTCGGTGAACTGGACCGCGATCGTGTGCTCGCCCGGCGTAATCTCCCCCTCGATCGCGATCTGCGAGTTCGTGAGCCGCGCCTCGATGCCGGCCGCGGGAGCCGGCGCGCCCGAGAGCTCGGTCGTCACGGTGATCGGCCGGACCATGCCGAGCGAGGCGTGGAACTCCCCTTCGGGAGTCTTCACGTAGCACTCCATCACGTACGTGCCGGGCTCCAGGTTCACGGCCGTCCGCGCCACGCGGCCCGGCGCGACGAGGCCGGGTCCGCCCATCTGCTCGACGGCCGCGTACCAATCGGGGAGGAGGCGGCCCAGCATCGCTCCCGCCTCGGCCTTGTCCATGGCGCCCGTCTGTAGCGAATCCCACACGCTGTCGAAGAGCGCGCCGACCTCACGACCATAATCCTCGAACGTCTTCCCCTCCGGCAGCCGGTTCAGCAGGAGGAAGTGGTGTTCCTCGCCGAGGTTCTCCATCCGAAAGGTGGTCCACCCCGAGGGGATCTCGGCCGGCGCCTGGAAGGCGTAGTCCACGGCGGCCACTTCGACCACAAAGGCGTCGGAGGGGGACTCCGCGGCCGTCTCGGAAGCCGGCTGCCCCTCCAGCGGGCGGTCGGCCGACTCGCACGCCGCGAGTGCTGCAGCGGTGAGGACGACTCCGACGGCCGAATGGAAGCGTTGCATCGTCACGGATCCTCCTTGTCGGGTGAACAGGGTCGGGTATGAACAGGACTCGTTTCTACGGAGCGGTCGCCGCCGGATGCGAGGCCGGAGGCCCCGGGTCGTACAGCCCGGCGAAGACGCCGCCCAGGATCAACCCGGAGAGCAGGTGTCCCGCGAGGCCGGTCATAGCCACGGGCCGCATCGGCGCCATCGTGAGCGGCGCGAAAGGTTCCATCCCGCCGAGGATCGGCATCAGGATGAGCGCCCCGAGGAACCAGACGAGCACGCCGTAGAGCGCGCCCCAGGCGAGCCCGGCTCCGACTTTCGCGGCGCGGCCGCCGAGCACGATTCCGAAGATCCCGCCGATCACGACGCTGCTGACCAGGATGTAGATCCAGCCGGCGATCAGACTCTCCGACCGGACCGTCTCGGCGAACATCATGATCATTGGCGTCCTGCCCTCCGCGGGCATCGACATCCCGGCTCCATCGCCCATCGGCATCGACATGCCGCCTTCCTGAACCATCGGCATCGGCGTGACCTGCATCATGAAACCGAATACCAGGCCGGCGATCAGCCCGGCCACGACTCCCGCAGCGATCCTCGAGCGCATCATCGTAATCCCTCCTGGCGTTCAGACGGCGCGGCTGTCGTTCTGTTGGTTCCTGGCACAACCTCATAACGACCACTCCTCGTGTCAAACGCGATCCCATGACGTATCTCGGGTCTGGCGTCCACGAGCGGCGGCGAGCAGCTTTCGAAGGCGTACGATCGCGAGCGGGCCCCGGTCCTACCACCTCCAGGAGCGAGCCGTGCCTGTAAAACCGACCACAGAAGAAATATGGACCGCGTTCCTGACCGGTCCACGCCTCGGGAAAGTCATCAAGAACCGCCGCCGATTGTTGAGGATGTTTCCCGCGGACCAGCGGTGTAAGAACTGCAACGCCCCTTTCGATCATGCCGGGGCTTGGCTCATGCCCCTCATCGGTCACGGTCGATACAAGAAGAATCCGCGCTTCTGTACGTTCTGAATGGCGTTCGCTCGACGGTACCCGGGTGGTACCGAACTGGAACTTTCGATGCTCTTCGTCGATGTGCGCGGCTCGAGCCGTCTGGCCGAGCAAATGACCGCGGCGAACTTCAGTGCGTTGATGAATCGTTTCTACAAGGCGGCTACCGATGTTCTGATCAGGACCGACGGCGTCATCGACAAGCTGGTCGGTGACGCGGTGATCGGACTCTATCTGCCGATCTTCACCGGGCCCAATCACGCGCGCCCGGCGGTGCTCGCCGCGCAGGAGTTGCTGATGATCACCGGGCACGCCGAGGAGGAAGGACCCTGGCTTCCTATCGGGATCGGTGTCCATACGGGAATCGCATTCGTGGGCACGGTCAGCGGCGCGGAAGACACCGTCAGCGACATCACCGCGCTGGGCGACAACGTCAACGTCACCGCGCGTCTCGCGTCGATGGCGGTGTCGGGCGAGGCCCTCATCAGCGAGACCACCTACGCGGCCGGTGGCGAGGATTTCGGCGAGCTCGAGCAACGCCGGCTCGAGCTGAGGGGGAGGAGTGAGTCGATCTCGGCTCGCGTCCTGCGAGTCTGACGAGCCCGCCGGGTTTCTCCCCCGGACCTGCCACGTCTATGTCGTCCTCCTGCACCGCCCGGACGGGAGAATCGGGTTCTACGTCGGCCAGTCGGCACTGACTCCGGAGGAACGGTTCGCCCAGCACAAGGCGGGGGTCAGGTCCAGCCGTCACGTCCGGAAGTACGGTGTCCATCTCATGCCGGAGCTCTACGCCCGGTACAATCCCCTGACGCGCGAGGAGGCGGCGACGCTGGAGCGGGCGATCGCCGAGCGGCTGCGCCAGCAGGGGTGCTGGGTCGAAGGCGGCCATTGAGACGAGCCCGCGGTCGATGACCCTGGAAATCGTCTGCGCGCCCGTGGGTGGACGATCTGTCCTGCGGGGAAGTCGGGAGGAAGACGGAATCGGCCACGATGAGCCCTCTTCGACCGCATGCAGATCTCCGAATGGAGTGGTCCGGGCTTTGCCCTCTCGATACCATGCGCACGATCCAGAAGACCGCCATGGGAAGCGACCGGACGGGCGGATCGCGACCATTCCCCTCGCCGAGGCCGATCGGGGGCCCGAGGCCGATCGGGGGTCCGCGTCCGACCTGGGCCGGTTCCCGTTCAAAACCGACCCTCCGTTAACCCGGTCGGTAAGCCGACCCTCCGTAGCGGTATAGCAGCCCACACATCGCCATCCCAGCCTCTTGACCGTAGCGGGACATTCCGACGATATTGGTCAATCCGACCAATCATCGAGAGCAGTGCCAGGATGTGAGTCGGTTCACCAAGCTTCCGATCGGATTTTCCCACGCGGCAGCCCTGGCGGAGCTTCCGGTCCACCATCGAGACCCTTTCGATCGCATGCTGATCGCCCAAGCGGGCGTCGAAGGACTCACGGTCGTCACGCACGATCGCCGGTTCGAGCCCTATCGAGTTCCGGTCCTGTGGGCATGACTCCCCTCGTCATCAGCGTGTCCGGCATCCGTGGGATCGTCGGCGAATCCCTGACGCCCGAGGTCGTGGCCGCCTTTGCGGCCGCGCATGGTGCGGCCCGGCGGGAGGCGACCGGCCGCCGCGCCATCGTCCTCGGACGGGACGCGCGGGTCAGCGGTCCGGTGTTCGCGACAGCCGCGGAAGCGGGGCTCCGGAGCGTCGGCTGCGACGTGGTCGACGTCGGGGTCGCGTGCACGCCGACGATCCTTTTCGCGATCCAGCTCGAGGCAGCGGCGGGCGCGATCGCGATCACCGCGAGCCACAACCCGGCCGAGTGGAACGCGCTCAAGCTGGCGTCGGAGCGGGGTATCTTCCTGACGCCCGACGAAGGTCTACACGTCCGGGCGATCGTCGAAGCGGGGGAGATTCCGCGCGCTCCCTGGAACGCGCTGGGCGGCCGCGAAACGCGGAACGACGCGACCGCACGGCACCTGGAACGGATCCTGGCCGACCCGCTGGTCGACGTCGACGCGGTCCGCGAGCGCAGATTTCGGGTCGCGCTCGATACCTGCGCCGGAGCAGGGAGTGTGGCGATGGTGCCGCTCCTCGACGCGCTCGGCGTCTCGGTCGAAGGCCTCCATCTGGAGCCGACCGGCCGTTTCCCGCGCGACCCCGAGCCGACGCCCGAGAATCTCGGCGAGCTCTCGGCGCGGGTCCGCACGGCCGGCACCGACCTGGGGCTCGCGATCGACCCGGACGGGGACCGGCTCGCGCTCATCGACGAGCGCGGCGAGCCCCTGGGCGAGGACCTGACGCTCGCCCTGGTGATCGACTACGTGCTGGGGAGGCGGGCCGAACACGACGCCCCGAGCGGCGCTTCGGCCGAACGCGGCAGGCGGTCCGGCCCGGTCGTCACCAACCTCTCGACGAGCCAGGTCGTGGAGTATGTTGCGGAGGAGCACGGAACGACGGTAGAGCGGACGGCAGTCGGCGAGGTCAACGTCGCGCTTCGGATGCTCGCGGTTGGCAGCCCGATCGGCGGGGAGGGGAATGGCGGCGTGATCTATCCAGGCGTTCATCATACCCGTGACGCCCCGGCCGGCGTCGCGCTCTTGCTCTCCCATCTCGCCCGGAGCGGCCGGACGCTCCGCGCGGCGGCCGCCCGCTTCCCGGTCTACTCCATTCGGAAGACCAAGCTTCCGCTGGCCCGGGTCGACGCGGCGGATCTCCTGGCCCGCGCGGCGGATGCCTTCAACGGCGCCCAGGCGGACCGGACGGACGGGCTCCGCCTCGCCTGGCCGCAGCGTGGCGAATGGCTGCACCTCAGGGCGTCCGGGACCGAGCCGATCGTCCGCGTGATCGCCGAGGCCCGGGACCCGGCGCGGGCCGAGGCCCTGGTCCAGCGGGCGCAGGCGCTGGCGGAAAGCGCCTGAAGCGAGGATTTTAGACCCTATGTGCGGCATCATCGGATATATAGGGAAGCGCGAAGCGGCGCCGATCCTGTTGGACGGCCTCCGCCGGATGGAGTACCGCGGCTACGACTCCTCTGGGCTGGCGATCATCGATCACCGCGGCCTCCGGATCTCCAAGCTGCCGGGGCGAATCGCGGAGCTCGATGAGCTGGTCCGCTCCGATCCTTCGAACGGGACGTTGGGGATCGCCCACACCCGCTGGGCGACCCACGGGCCGCCGAACCGCGAGAACGCCCACCCTCATACCTGCTGCCACGACCGAATCGCGGTCGTCCATAACGGCATCGTGGAGAACGCGAACGTCCTGCGCCGACGTCTGGAGGAGCGCGGGCACAACTTCCGCAGCGAGACGGACACCGAAGTCTTAGCGCACCTGATCGAGGAAGAGCTGAACGGCGATCTGGGAGAGGCCGTTCGGGCCGCGCTCCGGCACGTCGAGGGGACGTACGGCCTGGCGGTCCTGTCGCTCGAACACCCCGACCGGATCGTCGCCGCCCGGATGGGGAGCCCGCTCCTTGTCGGGCTGGACGACCGCGAGCTCTTCGTCGCTTCCGACGCGGCGGCGGTCGTCGGTCACACCCGCAAGGTGATCTACCTGGACGACGGCGACATGGTCGAGCTCGACCGCGACGGGTACCGCATGAGCGACCTCGAGAATACCCACGTCGACAAGACGATCGACGAGATCTCGTGGGACCTGAAGGAGATCGAGAAGGGCGGTTACCCGCACTTCATGCTGAAGGAGATCTGCGAGCAGCCGGAGGCGATCCGCAACGCGATTCGGGGCCGGCTCCTGATCTCCGAGGGCACGGCGATGCTGGGCGGCCTCTCCCACATCGACGAGTCCGCCTGGCACGAGTTCGAGCGCATCGTGCTGACCGCCTGCGGGACATCGTGGCACGCGGCGCTGGTGGGGGAGCATCTGCTCGAGGAGACGACGCGCCTTCCCGTCGAGGTCGAGTACGCGAGCGAGTTCCGCTACCGTAACCCGGTGATCGACGAGCGCACGCTGATGTTCGTCGTGAGCCAGTCCGGCGAGACGGCGGACACGCTGGCGGCGCTGCGCGAGGGACGCCGCCGCGGAGCACAGGTCCTCGGAATCGTCAACACGGTGGGCTCGACGATCGCGCGCGAGACGGACGGCGGCGTGTACATCCACGCCGGACCCGAGATCGGCGTCGCGTCGACCAAGGCGTTCGCCTGCCAGCTCACGGTTTTCGCGCTGCTGACCCTCTATCTCGGCCGGCGGAAGCACTTCTCCGCCGAGCGGGGGCGCCAGCTCGCGCAAGCGCTCTGGGACCTGCCCGAGCAGGTCGAGCGGGTGCTCGAGCGGAGCGCAGCGATCCAGGAGCTGGCCGAACAGTACGCCGGTGCCTCCAATTTTCTCTACATGGGGCGCGGGCTGAATTTTCCCGTGGCGCTCGAGGGCGCTCTGAAGCTCAAGGAGATCTCCTACATCCACGCCGAGGGCTACCCGGCGGCGGAGATGAAGCACGGCCCGATCGCGCTGATCGACGAGAACATGCCCTGCGTGGTCGTTGCGACGAACGACAGCGTGTACTCCAAGGTGGTATCCAACGTCGAGGAAGTCCGCGCGCGCCGCGGCCGGATCCTGGCGATCGTGACCGAGGGCGACGATGCGGTCGCGCGGCTGGCGGATCACGTCATCGAAGTGCCCGAGACCGACGAGATGCTGACCCCCATCCTGAACGTCGTGCCGCTCCAGCTCCTCGCCTACCACATCGCGGTGCTCCGGGGCTGCGACGTCGACAAGCCGCGGAATCTGGCCAAGTCCGTAACGGTGGAGTGACCTCGCGGTAGCCGATGCGGGCGCTCGTGCAGCGGGTGAGCGAGGCGGCGGTGATCGCCGTCGACGGCCAGGGCGCGGAGCGCGAGACGGGCCGCATCGGGCGCGGCCTGCTGGCGCTGGTGGCGTTCGCGCCCGGCGACCTTTCCGAGGCGCTGGCGGGGATGGCCGCCAAGATCATCGACCTGCGCCTCTTTCCCGGGCCCGACGGCGAGTTCGACCAGTCGCTGCGGGAGCTCGAGGGCGAGCTCCTCGTCGTCAGCCAGTTCACCCTGTACGCCGACGCGACGAAGGGTCGCCGGCCGGACTTCGCGAACGCGGCGTCGTACGGTCAGGCCGAGCATCTCTACGAGATCTTCTGCGAGCACTGCCAGGTCGAGATTCCGGGACGGGTCGCGACCGGGGACTTCGGCGCGAGGATGCGGGTACAGCTCGTGAACGACGGCCCGGTCACTCTCTGGCTCGAGCGGTAAACGATCCGCGCGCCGCCACTCGTCCTCGCCTCGTCGAGCCCGCGCCGCCGGGACGTGCTCGGCCGGTTGGGCCTGGCGTTCGAGGTCCTGCCGCCGCCCGACGGGACGGAAGCGACGTGGAGCGGCGGCGAGCCGCCCGGCCCCTTCGCCCTCCGGTTGGCGGAGGCGAAGGCGTCGGCGGTGGCGACCCTCCAGCCCGCCGCGCTCGTCCTGGCGGCCGACACGATCGTGGTCCTGGACGGCACGGTTCTCGGCAAGCCCGCGGACGCGGAGGATGCGCGCGCGATCCTGACCCGCCTGGCCGGCCGCGACCACACCGTGTACACGGCTCTCGCCCTCGCCGCGCCGGGACCGCGCCGTGCGGCCGGCGTCGAGGCAACAATGGTCCGGTTCCGGGACCTCGAGCCGAATGAGATCGAGGCCTACGTGGCGACCGGCGAGCCGCTCGACAAGGCGGGCGCGTACGGGATCCAGGCCTACGGCGCCTCCCTGGTGGCGGGTGTGAGCGGTTGCTACTTCAACGTGATGGGCCTTCCGGTCGCCCGGCTGCTCGCTCTCCTGCGCGAGATCGGCTGGGAGTACCGGGCGCCCGGGCGCCTCCGTCCGGTCGGAGAGCCCGGTCGGCCATTTTCAGCCGCCTGATGGCGATCGAGACGATCCGCTGGGAAGGCGATCATGTCCGCATGATCGACCAGACCCGGCTTCCCGCCGAGAAAGTCGAGATCGAGGTCAGGACCGTCGCCGAGATGGTGGAGGCGATCCAGAGCCTCCGGATCCGCGGCGCGCCGGCGATCGGGATCGCGGCCGCGATGGGGCTCGTGGCCGCCCTCGTCGCTCATCGGGACGAGGAGCCGGAAGCTTTCCGCGAGCGGCTGGAGGAGTGCGCCGGGCGGCTGGCCGCGGCCCGGCCGACGGCGGTCAATCTGTCGTGGGCGCTGGACCGGATGCGCGCGGTCGCCACGGAGCACCCGGACATGGCGAGCGCGGCCCTCTGGGAGCGGCTCGAGACCGAGGCGCTCCGGATCCTGGACGAGGATCGCGCCATGTGTCGGAAGATCGGCGAGGCGGCCCAGGAAGTGATCCGCGAGCGGGCCGGGATCCTCACCCACTGCAACGCCGGCGGGCTCGCGACCTCCGGCTACGGCACGGCGCTCGCCTGCGCGTACGTGGCCCACGAGCGTGGAAAGCGGATCCGGGTCTATGCCGGCGAGACGCGACCGCTCCTCCAGGGAAGCCGCCTGACCGCCTGGGAGCTGATGGAGAGTGGGGTCGATGTCACCGTCATCACCGACGGGATGACCGCGGCGACGATGGCCCGTGGCGCGATCGACCTGGTGATCGTGGGCGCCGACCGGGTCGCCGCCAACGGCGACACGGCCAACAAGATCGGGACCTACGGCGTGGCGATCCTGGCCAAGGAGCACGGGATCCCGTTCTACGTCGCCGCGCCGCGGACGACCTTCGACTTCTCGATGGCGAGCGGGGCCGGGATCCCGATCGAGGAGCGCGACCCGTCGGAGGTCACCCACGGTTTCGGTTCGCCCACCGCGCCGGCCGGCGTCAAGGTGTTCAGCCCCGCCTTCGACGTGACCCCGGCGCGATACATCACCGGGTTCTTCACCGACGCGGGGTTGCTCGGGCCGCCGTACGGCGAGACGTTGAACGTATTGCGCAGCTCAGGCGCTTCGCGTGCTTGACGGACGCTCGCCTCGGCGTATCTTAGTCTGTTCGATTCGAATCCCGTTTTTGCGATCCAGGACAATCGCTTTTCCCATGAAGACCCAATCCATAACGCCCGAGCAGATCACGCGCCGCTGGTACCTGGTGGACGCCGAGGAGGAGACGCTGGGCCGGCTGGCGAGCCGGGTCGCGCAGATCCTGCGCGGCAAGCACAAGCCGATCTATACGCCGCACCTCGACACCGGCGACTTTGTCCTGGTCGTCAACGCCGAGAAGGTGGTGCTGACGGGTAAGAAGCTCGACCAGAAGCGCTACTATCGGCACTCGGGCTATCCGGGAGGCCTCAAGGAGACGCCGGTCTGGCGGCTCCTCGAAACCCATCCCGAGCGGGTCATCGAGAGCGCGGTCCGGGGTATGCTCCCCAAGGGTAAGCTCGGCCGGCGGATGTTCCGCAAGCTCAAGGTCTATGCCGGACCCGATCACCCGCATGGCGCGCAGCAGCCGGTGGCGATCGATCTCGAAGCGTGGCCGCCCCAGGTCCATCTGACGAACGTCGTCCATTCGGCGGACGAAGGATCCTGAACCCTGACGAAGGCAGGAGCATGGCGAAACAAGCGCAAGCGGTAGGCCGCCGGAAGACTTCCGTCGCGCGGGTCTACCTGCGGCCCGGCAAGGGACGCTGGGAGATCAACGGCCGGCCGCTCGCCGAGTACTTCCCGCGGTCGCTCCACGCCCAGAAATGCCGCCGGCCGCTCGAGGTCGGCAAGGTCGAGAGCCACTACGACGTCCTCGTGAACGTGAGCGGCGGCGGGTCAACGGGGCAAGCCGGCGCGATCCAGCTCGGCGTGGCGCGGGCGCTCGTCAAGACGGACGAGTCGCTGCGGGGCCAGCTAAAGGACGAGGGGCTGCTGACCCGCGACCCGCGGGCGGTGGAGCGCAAGAAGTACGGGCGCCCGAAGGCTAGGAAGCGGTTCCAGTTCTCCAAGCGGTAATCGGCCGCTGAAAACGACGAATCTCGGTGTTGGCCGAGCAGCCTAACTTGTAGCTGTTCCAGTAGGCGTTCCAAATTCGCACACCGGCGGGAGAGGCCCGCGGGTGTCCGCCCGGCCGCGAGCGGGGCGGATCGATGGGCCTGAATCGAACCCGGTGGAGGCTCAACCAGAGAGGAGTTCCCACCCATGGCGGTTTCCGGACAGTTGCGCGCCCTGCTCGAGGCCGGCGTCCACTTCGGCCATCAGACGCGGCGCTGGAACCCGAAGATGCGGCGGTTCATCTTCGCCGAGCGCAACGGGATCTACATCATCGACCTCAATAAGACTCTGCGACAGCTCGAGCGCGCCAAGGAGATGGTGGCCGAGTACGTCGCCCAGGGGAAGAATGTCCTCTTCGTCTGCACCAAGCGGCAGCTCAAGCAGGTCGTGCAGGAGGAGGCGGAGCGGTGCGGTCAGTTCTACGTCACCAACCGCTGGCTCGGCGGAACGCTGACCAACTTCCGGACGATCAAGAAGAACCTGAAGCGGCTCAAGGAGATCGAGCGCATGCGCCAGGACGGCACGTTCGAGCTCCTCCCGAAGAAGGAAGTGATCGAGATCGAGCGCGAATACGACAAGCTGAAGCGCAACCTGGGCGGCATCGCCGACATGGAGGAGCTGCCGGGTGCGGTCTTCGTCGTCGACGCCAAGAAGGAACGGATCGCGGTCAACGAGGCGAACAAGCTGGGATTGCCGCTGATCGCGATCGTCGACACGAACGCCGACCCCGATCTCATCACCGTGCCGATCGCCGGGAACGACGATGCGATCAAGTCCGTGCGGCTGATCACCAGCCAGATCGCCGATTCGATCATCGAGGCGCGTCTCAAGCTGGTGAAGGAGGAGCAGGCGGAGCGCGTTGCGAGCGGTGCGGAGCAGGAACAGAAGCCGGCTCGCGCCCAGCGCGCGCGGCGTCGGGTGCGCGCCCGGCTGCCGGTCGAGGACGAAGCGGCGGGAGAAGAGGCAGGAGAAGAGGCAGGAGAAGAGGAATGACGACGATCACCGCATCGCAGGTTCAGGAGCTCCGCCAGCGCACCGGAGTCGGGCTGATGGAGTGCAAGCGCGCGCTCGAGGAAACGGCCGGCGATCTCGAGCAGGCGATCGATCTGCTGCGAACCCGCGGTCAGGCGAAGGCCGCCAAGAAGGCCGGGCGCGCGGCGGACGAGGGTCGCATCGAATCGTACGTGCATCTCGGCGCCAGGATCGGCGTGCTCATCGAAGTGAACTGCGAGACCGACTTTGTCGCCAAGACCGACGCTTTCCAGGATCTGGCCCGGACGCTCGCGATGCAGGTCGCGGCTGCCAGTCCGCTGGCGGTCGATCGCGATCGGCTGGATCCCGAGGTGGTCGAGCGCGAAGCCGCGATTTACCGTCAGCAGGCAGTGGATTCGGGCAAACCGGCGGAGATCGTCGAGAAGATCACGGCCGGCAAGCTCGAGAAGTGGTATCAGGAGGTCTGCCTGCTCGATCAGGCCTTCATCAGGGACCATGATCGAAAGGTGTCGGATGTCGTCACGGAAGCGGTCCAGCGGCTCGGCGAGAACATCGTCGTCCGGCGCTTCACCCGCTTCGAAGTCGGCGCGTAGGTCGGACGGCGCGGGAGGGACCGGCGTGACCGGCAAGAGCGGCGCGAAGCGTCTCCGCTACCGCCGGATCGTCCTGAAGCTCTCCGGCGAGGCGCTGGCCGGCGATCGCGGGTTCGGCATCGACTTTCCGGTCGTGGACCGGCTCGCGGGCCAGATCGTCTCCATCCGGGACACGGGCGTCCAGCTCGGGCTGGTGGTCGGCGGCGGGAACATCGTCCGCGGCACGGCTGCCAAGACCCGCGGGATGGACCGGGTCGCCGCCGACTACATGGGCATGCTAGCGACGGTGATCAACGCGCTCGCGCTCCAGGACATGCTCGAGCGCAAGGGTCTCGAGACCCGCGTGCTGACGGCGATCCGCATGGAGGAAGTCGCCGAGCCCTACATCCGGCGGCGCGCCCTGCGGCACCTCGACAAGAAGCGGGTGGTTCTCTTCGCCGGCGGGACCGGCAACCCTTACTTCAGCACGGACACAGCTGCCGTTCTGCGCGCCATCGAGATCGGCGCCGAAGCGATCCTCAAGGCGACGAACGTCGACGGAATCTACACGGCCGATCCCCAGGTCGACCCCCACGCCGAGTTCATCCAGCGGATCTCCTACCTCGACGTGTTGAAGCGCGACCTGCGCGTCATGGATGCGACCGCGATATCGATGTGTCGGGAGAACAACCTGCCGATCGTCGTCTTCAACATCCATCGGGAGGGCGCCGTGCGCAGCATCCTGGCCGGCGAGGACGTGGGCTCCACCGTGGAGGCGTGAATGGATCCTAGCCAGTTGAAGGAGGTCAGCGCGCACATGGACAAGTCGGTGGAGGCGATCCGCAGCGAGTTCGCCACCGTGCGGACCGGCAAGGCCTCCCCGAGCCTGCTCGACCTCGTGAAGGTGGAAGCATACGGCACCCATATGCCCCTGAACCAGATGGCGACGATCTCCGTGCCGGAGCCGCGCCTGCTCGTGATCGCGCCGTACGATCCGAGCCAGATGGGGGTGATCGAGAAAACCCTGCTGGCCAGCGACCTCGGCCTCACCCCTTCGAATGATGGCAAGGTGATACGGCTGCCGATCCCGGCGCTCACCGAAGAGCGGCGCAAGGATCTCGTGCGAATGACTCACAAGATCGCCGAGGAGGGCCGGGTCGCGGTGCGGAACATCCGGCACGACGCGAACAAGCGCGTCCACTCCGCCCAGAGGGCCGGGGAGATCAGCGAGGACGAGATGCACCGCCAGCTCAAGGAAGTGCAGGACATGACCGACCGTCACATCGCGTCGATCGACGAGCTGCTGGGACGGAAAGAAAAGGAGATCATGGAAGTCTAGTCGGCGGATGAAAATGCCGAATCTCCAGTGAAATGAAAGATCGGGTAGAGAGCATCCTCGCGCACGGCAACCTGCCCCGCCACGTCGCGATCATCATGGACGGCAATGGACGCTGGGCGGAGCGCCGGCACAAGCCGCGGATCTTCGGCCACCGGGCCGGCATGAAGTCGGTGCGCGCGGTCCTGGAGGGAGCCGGCGACCTGCGGATCCCCTATCTCACTCTGTTCGCGTTCTCGAAGGAGAATTGGAAGCGCCCGTCCAGCGAGGTCGAGGCGTTGATGGATCTCCTTCACGGGTACCTGCGGTCGGAGCGCGAGGATCTGATCCGGAAGGGCGTCCGCGTGCTGGCGATCGGCGACCTGGAAGAGCTCGCGCCGCGCCCGCGCGAGGAGCTGGAGCGGTTGATTACCGCGACCGCGGCCAACGACCGGCTGACCGCCACTCTCGCCCTCTCCTACGGCGGCCGGACCGAGATCGTGGAGGCGGCGCGGCGCCTCGCCCGGCGGGTGCGTGAAGGGTCGCTGGATCCGGAAGCGATCGACGAGGAGCTGCTCGCATCCTCTCTGTACACGGCCGGGCTGCCCGATCCCGACTTGCTGATCCGGACAAGCGGTGAGCTCCGAATCTCGAACTTCCTTCTCTGGCAGATCGCGTACACCGAGCTCTACGTGACCGACGTGCTGTGGCCGGACTTCGATCGCGACGCGTTCTTCGACGCGATCGCGGCGTACCAGGATCGTGAGCGCCGCTTCGGCTCTGTCCTGGTTTGAGGGAAACCTCGCTTGAACAGGCGCGTCCCTATCCGGGCCTTGGCCTCAGGCTCGCGACCTCGGCCGTTCTGGTTCCGCTCTTCGTCGGCACGATCTGGATCGGCGGGCTCGTGTTCCTGGCCGGGATCCTGGCCCTGACGGCGGTGGGAACCGTGGAGCTTTTCCGGCTGGCCCACGACAAGCCCTATCGTGCGCGGTACATCCCCGGGCTGGCCCTGGCGCTGGCCCTGCCGGCCGTGCTGTACGGGGCGCCGGCGGATGCGGAAATCGTGACCGGGCTCCTGGTCGCGGGGGCCGTCGGCGTCGCGGCCGCGCAGATGCTCGACCGGCACGGTACCGAAGCGATGGTGAGCGTCGCCTTCACCGTATTCGCAGCTCTCTACGTAGGCCTCCTCTTCGGGCATCTCGTTTTGCTGCGGGAAATCGCGCGCGCTCGGCCGGGGCTGACCGACTGGGTGGGGGCGGTTCTCCTCGGGCTCCCCCTCTTCCTGACCTGGGTGAACGACACCGCCGCCTACTTCATCGGCCGGCGCTGGGGCCGGCGCCGGCTCCTGGCGCGCGTCAGCCCCGGCAAGTCGCTCGAGGGCGCGGTCAGCGCGGGAATCGTCACGTTGGCGGCGGCGTTCCTGGCAGTATGGATGGTCGACCGGCTGGTGCCCGTCTTCGACCCGATCGACGGCCTTGCGCTGGGGATCCTGATCGCGATCGCCGCGCCCTGCGGCGACCTGATCGTATCGGCGTTCAAGCGGGACGCAGGAGTCAAGGACATGTCGCAGGTTGTCCCCGGGCACGGCGGCGTGCTCGACCGCTTCGACAGCGTGCTCGTCGCCGTGCCGCTGTCCTATTACTACCTCGTCCTCTGCGTCCTGTGAGGGGTCCTGTGATGGGGGTCGTCCTTCTCGGAGCCACCGGCTCGATCGGCGGGAGCGCGCTGGAGGTGATCGAAGAGCTCGACGAGCGCTTCCGGGTCGTGGGCCTGGCATCCCATTCGCGCTGGCGGGAGCTGTCCGCGATCGCCGCCCGCGTGCGCCCCGAAGCGGTGGCGATCGCCGACCCGCGGGCCTGGCGCGAAGCCCGCGATGCGAACGGTTTCGACGGCTCGGTCTCGGTTCTGGGTGGGCCCGAAGGACTGGCAGAGCTCGCCGCCTGGCCGGGAGCCGACCTGGTCCTGAACGGCATCGTGGGCGCGGCCGGGCTGCGGGCGACGCTGTCCGCGCTCGAGTCGGGGCGGCGGGTCCTCCTCGCCAACAAGGAGTCCCTCGTCGTGGGCGGGGAGCTCGTGATGAGGGCGGCCGGGAGCGAGCGGCTCCTGCCGGTAGACAGCGAGCACAACGCGCTCTGGCAGCTCCTCGAGGGTCGCCCGCGGGAGGCGCTGCGGCGGGTCGTCCTGACGGCCAGCGGCGGACCCTTTCGCGCGGTCGACCCGGAGCGCCTGGCGCACGTCTCTCCGGCCGATGCACTCGCCCATCCGACCTGGTCGATGGGCCCCAAGATCACGGTCGACTCGGCCACGCTGGCCAACAAGGGCCTCGAGATCATCGAGGCGCATCACCTCTTCGATCTCCCGTACGAACGAATCGACGTCGTGATCCACCCGCAGTCGATCGTCCACGGGATCATCGAGTGCGTGGACGGGTCGCTGTTTGCCGCGCTGGGAGAGCCGGACATGCGGGCGCCGATCCGTCACGCGTTGACGTATCCCGAGCGCGTTCCGTCCCGGCCGTCGGCTCCAGTGTCGGATCTCGGCCCGCTCACTTTCGAGCGGCCCGATCCCGTCCGTTTCCCGGCGCTCGGCCTGGCACGCGCGGCCGGCGAATCGGGGGGCACGGCGCCGGCCGTGTTCAACGCCGCCAATGAGGTGGCGGTGGCTGCATTCCTTGCGGAACGTATCCGCTTTCTCGAGATTTATAAGATCTGCGAGCGAGTGCTGGAAGAGCACGAGGTGGAGCCGGCGCGCTCGCTCGAGGTCCTGCTCGCGGCGGATCGCTGGGCCCGCGAGCGCGCGACCGCGCACGCCGGGCTCGAACGAATCCCCGTCCAGCCAGCGGGGTAGGAGACGCCCCATGCAGACGCTCCTCTTGACGATCCTCGTTCTCGGCGTGCTCGTCTTCGTTCACGAGCTCGGCCACTTCATGACCGCCAAGTGGGCCGGCATCTCGGTGCCGCGATTCTCGATCGGCCTCGGTCCCCGCGTGACGGGCGTCCAGATCGGTGAGACGGACTACTGCCTCTCGGCGATACCGTTCGGCGGGTACGTCAAGATGGCCGGCATGGAAGGCGAGGAGGCTTTCGAGCAGCTCGAGGGAGGAGCCGACCCGGAGATCCAGGAGGCGAGGGTCCCGCCCGAGCGGCGATTCGAGAACAAGACCGTACTCCAGCGCCTCCTCGTCCTCAGTGCCGGCGTGGCGATGAACTTCCTCCTGGGGTGGCTGATCTATGTCGGCCTGGCGTACAGCGGCGGCCTGCCGACCGTGCCGGGGACGCGGGTGGCGAGCGTGGACGAGGCCGCGCTCGAGCGTCACGAGGCGCTGGGCGCCCTCGCGTTCGGCACCACGATCCGGGAAGTCGGGGGTCAAGCGGTCTCCAACTGGAACGAAGTCAACAGCGGGATCATCGATGGCGAGGGGCCGTCGATCGAGCTCCTTCTCGATACCGGCGAGACGGTCTCGGTTCCGGTCGTGGACGACGATATGCGGCGCGAGGTCGCCATGGCGCTCACACCGCTCGTCCCACCGGTCGTCGACTTGATCGAGCCGGAGAGCCCGGCGGCGAAAAGCGGTCTCGAAATCGGCGATCGGGTCGTGTCGTTCGACGGCGTCGAGACGCCGACGTTCGGTTCGATGTCGGAAGAAGTCCGGGCGCGGCCGAACCAGATCGTGCCGGTGGTCGTCCTGCGGACCGTCGACGGAGAGGAGCGCCAGCTTACGATCTCCGTCCGCACGGGGGTTCAGCAGACGCCGCGGCCGAGCGACGGAAAGTTCGTCGACACAGGCTGGCTGGGAGTCGGAGCGCGTATCGACCGGATCGAGCTCGGTCCCATCGACGCGGTCGTGGCGGGAAGCGTCGCCACATGGCGCGCCGGCACGCTCATCGTCAACGGCGTCTACCAGCTCGTCACCGGGGACGTGAGCCTACGGGCGCTCGGGGGACCGGTGGCGATCGGCCAGCTGACCGGCCACTTCGCGCGGCAGGGTCTGAGCAGCCTGCTGGCCTGGGTCGCTCTCTTCTCGATCAACCTCGCCATCCTCAACCTGCTGCCGATCCCTGTCCTGGACGGTGGCCATATCGTTTTCCTCGGGATCGAAGCGACCCGTGGGCGGCCGCTATCGGCGCGCCAGAAGCTGCGGCTGTCGCAGGTCGGGCTGGCGTTCCTGGTGCTCCTCATGGCGTGGGCGTTCACGGCGGACATCCTCCGGCTGGTGGGGTTCTGATCGCGCCCACTGTCCGGCGCCATCTTCTATTCAATCTGAACATCACCTCCAGCAGGGGTCGTGCCCTCGGCGGCGCGATGAGTGACGAGCGACGGGGTCCGCCCAAGCGAGGCTGGAGGAAGAGGGCCCGCCCGTCGACGCGCCGGCCGACGGGGCGGGCGACCGGGCGGCCGACGGGGCGGCCGCTGGTCGTGGTGTTCGCAAAAGCGCCCGAGCCCGGCCGGGTCAAGACCCGCCTCACGCCGGTTCTCCGCGCCGGCGAAGCGGCCGATCTGGCGCGGGCCCTCCTCCTAGACACGCTGGACATCGTCGATTCGATCGGCGCGGACGTCGTCGTGGCGTTCGCACCCGCGACCGGCCGGCGCAGCTTCGAGCGCCTGTTGGGCCGGCGCCGGCGGCTGATCGCCCAGGGGCCGGGCGACCTTGGAAGCCGCCTGGCCGGCGTCACCGGCCAGCTCCTGGCGGTCGGGAAGGGTCCGGTGATCGCGGTCGGGAGCGACTGCCCGGCCCTGACCGCCGAGGTCCTCCGCCGGGCGGCCGCGGGGCTGGCGCGGGCCGACGTCGTCCTGGGACCGGCGCTGGACGGCGGCTACTACCTGGTCGCCCTGAAGGCTCCCCACCCGGAGATCTTCCAAGGCATCCCGTGGGGGACGGCGCAGGTCATGGCGGCGACCCGGGAGCGGATCGAGGCCGCCCGGCTCGCTGCGGCGATCCTCGAGCCGGCGCGCGACCTCGACACACCGGAGGATCTCTTCGAGTGGTACGCGGGCGGTCAGGCGGAGAACCTCCGGGAGCGCTTCCCGCGGACCTGGCGGATCCTCCACGCGGCCCTTCCGCCGCGCCGGTTCTCGGCGCTGGAGGCGGTCGTGCGCGGGGAACGGCTGGCGTGACGATCGGTCCGCGGCCGGCCATGGTGGCCGGTGTCTTCGCGATGACCTGGGCCGCGGTCCTGATCCGCTGGGCGGAGGCGCCGCCCCTGGCGGTCGCCTTCTACCGGATGGCTTTCGCGACCTTCATGCTCGGGGTCGTGGCGGCGATCCTCCGGGTCCCCTTCTGGCGAGCCTGGCGCGGGGTCGACTGGTGGACGGGAGCCGGCGCCGCGACGCTCCTCGCGCTCCACTTCGGGTTCTGGATCACCTCGCTCGAGTACACGACCGTGGCGGCTTCGGTCGCGCTGGTCAGCACCCAACCCGTCTTTGTCGCCTTGATCGGGTGGGCCGTCCTGCGCGAGCGGCCCGGCGGATCGGCCTGGGCGGGGATCGGGCTGGCGGTGGCCGGCTCGGTCCTGATCGCGGGCAGCGATCTCGTCTTCGATCGCCGCGCTCTCGTGGGGGACGTGCTGGCCGTCCTCGGAGCGGTCTGGATCTCGATCTACTACGTGGCGGCGCGCTGGCTGCGGGCGACCAAAGACCTGCTTCCCTACATCACCGTGATCTACGGCTTCACGGCGCTGGTCCTGCTGGCGGCCGCGGCGACGGCGGGCGCGCCGCTCACGGGCTACGATCCGGCGACCTGGATCGCGCTCCTCCTGCTCGCCCTGGGGCCGACCGTCCTCGGCCACTCGGCCCTGAACTACGCGCTCCGATATCTTCGCGCCTATGAAGTCAACGTCGCGATCCTGGGGGAGCCGGTCGGGGCCGCGCTCCTGGCGCTCTTCCTCCTGGGGGAGGCCCCCGGGCCGGCGACCCTTCTGGGGGGCGGGCTGATCCTGGCCGGAATCTTCCTCGCCCAGCGCCGGCGGCCCGTCCGCGACGCGGTGACGGCGGCCAACCTGTGAACGTTTCCGGGACCGATCCCGAGGGGGTCCGCGTCTGGCGCGGGGACGAGATCGAGTCCGTCCACGAAGTCCACGCCGCCGTGGCCGATCCCGACGGCCAGGTCGTGGCGCGTCGCGGCGATCCCGAATGCCGGACCTACCTGAGGTCGGCCGCCAAGCCCGTCCAGGTGCTGCCGTTGGTCGAGGAGGGGCTCGTGGACCGCTTCGGCTTCAGCGGCCAGGAGCTGGCGGTGATGGCGGCCTCCCACGGGGGCGAGCCGTTCCACGTAGCGGCGGTCGAGCGGATCCTCGAGAAGGCGGGCGTCGACGGGGGGCTCCTCCGTTGCGGCCCCCACGCTCCGCTCCACGAGCCCTCGGCGGCCGCTCTCAGGGCCGCCGGCCGGGAGCCGACCCCGCTCCACAACAACTGTAGCGGCAAGCACGCCGGCATGCTGGCGGTCTGCCGCGCCCTGGGATGGCCCGTGGCGACCTATCTGGAGCCCGATCATCCGCTCCAGGAGCGGATCTGGCTTATCGTCGCGGACCTGGCGGGCCTGCCGGCAGCCGGGATCGGTCGCGCGATCGACGGGTGCGGGGTCCCCTCCTTCGCGCTCCCGGTTCGGGCGATGGCCGTTCTGTACGCGCGCCTGGCGGCCGCCGACGGGGCGCGCGACTCCGATCTCGCCCGCGCGGTCGGCCTCGTGTTGGACGCGATGGCCGCCCACCCCGAGTATGTGGCCGGCACGGGGCGGCTGTGCACCGATCTGATGGCCCGGGCGGGGGGCCGGGTCGTCGTCAAGACGGGCGCCGAAGGCGTCTACTGCGCAGCCCTCCGCGGCCAGCGGCGCGGGTTGGCGCTCAAGGTCGCCGACGGCGCCCGGCGGGCCCAGGACGTGGCCCTGCTGGCGCTTTTCGCCGGGATCGGCGTGGTCGAGCCGGCCGGCGACCCAGTCCTGGCGGGCCACCTCGCTCCGCCGGTCACCAACCGTTCCGGTGCGGTCGTGGGACGGATCGACGCCCGCTTGCCGCTCGAGAGCCCCGCGTGACGGTCGCGCGCGCGGAAGGGGCGGCGATCGTCGGCCTGGGGGCGGCGGTCGCAAACGGCGATCGCGAGCGGCTCCTGTCGGCGTTCGACCGGGCGGAGGGCGTGATCCCCGCCGACCATCTGGAAGAGTACCTGCTCCAGACGTACCTCTTCGCCGGCTTTCCGCGCGCGATCAACGCGTTCTTCGCCTGGCAGGGGTGGACGGCCCGGACGGCGACCCGCCGCGAGCCGCTGCCCTCCGAGCCCGACCGGCCGGCCGAGTGGCGCGCCCGGGGCGAGCGACTCTGCCGGTTGGTCTACGGCGAAAGCTACGACGCGCTCCAGCGGCGGCTCGTCCGCCTTCACCCCGCGCTCGCCGACTGGACGCTGGTCGAAGGGTACGGCAAGGTGCTCGCCCGGCCGGGACCGGATCCGGCGCGACGCGAGCTGGCCGCTGTCGGGGCGCTGATCGCGCTCGGAGCCGAGCGGCAGCTCGCCGCGCACATGAAGGGGGCACTCAATGCGGGCGTCGAAATGGAGGTCCTGGCGGGCGCTGTAGGGAGGGTGGCGGCCGATTGGGATCGGAAGGCGATGGTCGAATCCCTCCTCGGACCCCTCCTCGACCAGGCCGCGCCCCGGTGACTGTGACTACAATCAGGGTGCGGTACGCCGAGACCGATCGCCAGGGGGTCGCCTATCATGGCCATTACTTCGTGTGGATGGAGATCGGCCGGACGGCGCTCCTGGAGGAGCTCGGCTTTCCCTACCGGCGGCTCGAGGAGGAAGGGCTCTTCTTCTCGGTCGTGGCGGCGAGCTGCCGCTACGGGGGACAAGCCCTCTATGACGACCGGGTCGAGGTCAGGACGACCCTCACGGAGGTGCGGAGCCGGGCGGCCGTGTTCGGCTACGAGCTTTCGGTCGGCGAGCGGCGGATCGCCTCCGGCGAGACGACACTGATCGCACTCGACGGCGAGCGCCGCCCGCGGCGGATCCCCGATTCGCTGGCCCGCGCTCTCCGGGCCCGGCTGCAAAGCGAGCCGGGGCGCTAAACGTCGGCGCGGGCAGGGCCGTTTACGGCCTTGCGGGTCTCTCGCTCCGGGTGCATCCTCTGTCGGGACCGGGTCGTATCATGGGCGGGGCCGTATCATCGGCGGGTCGTGCCGCACAGGGTCGGGTCGCACATGAAGGAGTCGCGTTGCATCGAACGACAAACCGTTTCCGATCCTGCCGGAGGGCCGCCCTCCCCCTCCTCGCCCTGCTCCTTTCGATCCTGATCGCCGCGCCCGCCGCCGCCCAGCTCTCCCGATTCGGAAAGAACAAGATCCAGTACGATGACTTCCAGTGGGAGATCCTGACCGGCGAGCACGTCGACCTCTACTTCTATCCCGAGGAGCGCGAGCTCGCCCAGATCGCCCTCGATTACGCCGAGGAATCGTTCGACTTCCTCGAGGGGAAGTTCTCCTACAGTCCCCAGGACCGGATCCCGCTCGTTCTCTACGCGAGCCATCCGCACTTCGAGCAGACCAACATCGTTCCGTTCTTCATCCCCGAGGGTGTGGCCGGCTTCACCGAGTTCCTGAAGGGGCGGGTCGCGCTCCCGTTCAACGGCTCCTTCGCCGACTTCCGGCGGGTGATCCGCCACGAGCTCGTGCACGTCTTCCAGGCACGCAAGGGATCGCACCTGAAGCGCCTCCACCCGGGTGGCCACGAGTGGCGCTCGCCCTTCTGGTTCACCGAGGGGCTGGCCGAGTACTGGTCGGGGCCGTGGGACGCCGAAGGCGACCTGGTCGTGCAGGACCTGCTGCTGAACGGCCGCGTCCCGCCCGTCTCCGAGCTGGACCGGTTCGCGGGTTCCTTCGCGGCCTACAAGATGGGTCAGAACCTGCTGGAGTATCTCGGCGCGGATTTCGGCGAGGAGCGGCTGGTGGAGCTCCTGGAGACCGAGTGGAAGTACCCGAACTTCACGACCGCTTTTCGTCGCGTCTACGGGATCACGATCGACGAGCTGACCGAAAGGTGGCACGAGCACCTCCGCCGGACCTACTTCCCGACGCTGGCCGCCGAGCGGCCGGTCGAGACGGTCGCGATCCCGGTGGTCACCGAAGGACGCCTCAACTTCACGCCGGCGATCGTCCCCGCGACCGACGAGGACGAACTCGGGCTCGTGTACGTCTCGCTCCACTCGGGCTACACGACGATCAACACCGCCGATCTGTTCGGCGAGAACGAGGACATCGACACGCGGGTGACCGCCGGGCGGTCGGGCGACCTCGAGTCGTTTCATCCTCTCCAGAGTCTGCTCGACGTCAGCGCGGGCGGGCGGCTCGCGTTCGTGGCCAAATCCGGTGCGCGCGACGTCCTCTACGTCCAGGACCTGGAGTCCGGCCGCCGCGAGCGGAAGGGGGAATGGGAGGATCTCGTCGTCCTCTCCTCGCCAGCGTGGTCCCCAGGCGGCCGCGAGGTGGCGTTCGTGGGGCTGTCGCGAAAGGGGTACGCCGATCTCTACGTGTGGGACACCGAGACGGAACGCCTCGACCGGCTGACCAACGACCGCTACCTGGAGGCGACGCCAAGCTGGGCGCCGACCGGCGACGTCATCGCCTTTGCCAGCGACCGGACGCCGTTCGGGCGCGAGGGGGCCCGCAACCTCTATCTGATCGACCGCGGGACGCGCCAGATCCGGCCGCTGACGTTCGGCCGCTGGGTGGATCGCGATCCCGACTGGTCGCCGGACGGCCAGCATCTGGTCTTCGCGTCCGACCGCGCCGGCACGCTCGATCTGTACGTGATCGATCGGGACGGCAACGGCCACCGCGCGACCTCGTTCGCGGCGGGGACGATGCACCCGCGCTGGTACCGGCAGGACGGCCGGGACGGGGTCGTCTTCACCTCGTACCAGAACATGGCCTACGACATCTACCGGACCCCGCTGCCGGTGGACGCGCCGTCGACGATCGCGCTGACGGTCGATCCCGGCGTGCCGCAGTGGCACTGGGGAGACTACGTACCCGAGCCCGGACGCTTCGTCGAGCGGGAGTACGAGCAGGAGTTCGGGCTCGACTTCGCCACCGCCGCGCTCGCCTTCAGCGAGGACGGCGGCCGGGGCGAGGGCGCGCAGGTCTTCTTCTCCGACATGCTGGGCGATCATCTGATCGCGCTCCAGGTCAACTCACAGAGCGGCCGCACGAACCTCTTCTCGGGATTCACCGGCGTCGCCACGTACGTCAACCTGAAGCAGCGGCTCAACTGGGGCGTCAGCGCCTACCGCCTGCGGTCCTTCTTCACCTCTCTCCTCGGCCCGGAGTTCGACCGGCAGGGGTTCGACCGGGAGGGGATCGGGATCAGGAACGACTTCTTCGAGGAGCGCTACGGCGCCACCGGCATCCTGCTGTATCCGTTCTCGAAGTTCCAGCGGATCGAGGCCGAGCTGACGTTCGAGCGGAACGAGCTGGCAGAGCTGGCCGATTCGGCCGAGGTGACCTCGCCCCTCTTCTTCCGCGACGCCTGGCTGACGATCGGGTCGCTCGGGTACGTGTTCGACAACACGCTGTGGGGGCCGGTGGGACCGATCGACGGCCATCGGGTCAACCTCACGGTGGCGCCGGTCATGAACTTGACCGCGGGCGGTCTCGAGAGCACCGACGTGCTGCTCGACGCGCGGAAGTACTTCCGCACCTCGCTCCACACGACCTACGCCGTGCGGGCGCGCGGCCGCTACTCCTCGGGCGACGTGCCGACCTTCTACTTCCTCGGCGGACCGTTGTCGCTGCGCGGCTATCCGAGCTTCCTCCTGAACGGCAGCCGGACGGTACTCCTCAACCAGGAGTGGCGGTTCCCGATCCTGAGGCCCAATCCGTTCCGGCGCGGAATGTCCGCGCTTCTGGCCGGCGGAATCTGGGGCGGGCTGTTCGTCGACCTGGGCAACGCCTGGACGGAGGACACCGCGTTCCGGGACGATCAGGGTGAGCTGCAGCCGCTCGGCGACTGGCCGGGGTTACTGGGCTCCTACGGCGCCTCGATCCGCTACCCTCTGTTCGGCCCGCTCATCCTGCGGTTCGACTGGGCGCGGCGGTTTGATCTCGAGGATAAGAGGGAGTTGTTCCCGGGAGAACAGAACGACACCCACTTCTCGTTCTTCGTGGGGTTCAACTATTAGAGTTCAAGGGGTGCGGCCGGTGCGCCTCTCCGGGTCGAGTCCGGCTGTCCTTCCATTGATCCTTTTGTGAGTTCATCGTGAAGGGCACGGTTCCCACGCGCCGCGCTTTGATCGCCCCGGAGAGGCGCACCGGCCACGCCTTCAGCTCCTGCTCGCATAAGCCGCGGAGAACGAGAAGCGCTGCGTTCACCCGCGCACCTCTCCATTGGACCGCTGAAACCCCTCGCAGTATATCAGGATGAGCAGACCGCTGTTGGCAGGAGATCCCGAGCGAGAGGGACCCGCAAAACGGTGCATCGCGAACGGTCGGTGCCAGATTGGCAACTCGAGGCCGATCGGGCCGAACGAAATACACCGCCAGCTGCTGCCCGGCTATCAAGATACGTGGGAACCAGACAATTCTAGTTGGGCGTCTTAGGACCGAGGAGCGGTATGTCAATCGACAATGCGATAGCCAGCGTAGCTGTAAAGGACTTGAGGTTCGCCGTGGCGTGGTACGAAGCGCTCTTGGGAAGAGCTCCAGATTCGACACCTATGCCGGAGGTAGCGGAATGGAAGTTCGCCCGTGGTGGCTGGCTACAGGTCTACCAGCTCCCGGAGCAAGCGGGAAGTGGTTCCTGCACCCTCGCCGTGAGTGACATCGAAGAACTAGTGGCACATGTTCAGAAGCTGGGCATCGACGCCAGCCAAAGAAGCACAGGCGCGAAGGTGAAAACACTGATGATTGTGGATCCCGACGGGAATCACATTGCATTTGCGGAGACGATCGATAAAAGTATGGCGCGGTGACACGGACACGTGCCTAGGGCTCTATGACGCCCAACAACCCGTTGCAGCGGACGCGCCGCAAGCGTCGCGCCGCTGAACGCGAGCGTTAGCCGGACGAACGGTACAAACCGGGTAGATAGGTGACACAGCAAACCGGGATGATGGGTGACACTTCCTTAAACTGCACGGCCAACCCGTGGTGGGGGAGGTTGGTCGATGCCCTGGCTGGAGACATCACCCGTGGAACAACGCGAACGGTTCATCGCCGACGATCGGCTCGGCCTTTACACGCGGGCGGAGCTCTGCGCGCGGTACGGCATCAGCCGGAAGACCGGGTACAAGTGGCTGGCCCGCTACCATGAGGACGGCCGGCGAGGCCTGAAGGAGCGGAGCCGCGCGCCGCACCGCTGTCCCCACCGCATCGCACCAGACATCGCTGGCCTGCTGTGCAAGGCGCGCCGCGGTATCAGGAATCGCTCGATTCGACCTTGGGCTCTCATCGCTGCTGAGCTGTGGCTCACGTCAGCGCGCTTCATGTGGCTTGTGGCGAAGTCAGACAGGCAGAGGTGATGAAGATGGGTCGGAACGCCAACGCCTTTGATTTCCTCCTTGGCAAATGGGAAATCGCGATGCTCGTCATGCCTGAGGGAAGCACGGCCGGCCGGCGCGCAATATCTCAAGTACACCGGATCCTAGACGGTACCGCGCTCTTCGACGAAATTCGCCATCTGGACGAGGCAGGACAGGTCAACTTTCGGGGCGCGAGCTTCCGAACCTATGTTCCCGACAGTGACGTGTGGTATGTGGTGTGGATGATGGCGAACGTTCAAGGCTACAGCGCGTTGCGCGCTGAAGTCGTCGATGGCGAAGTCCGGACGACTGGTCAAGGCAGGGATCCCGGCGGTGAGTTGATAGAACAAGGTCGATACCACGATATCTCTGCCGATGGTTACTCCTTCACGCTCGATCGCTCGTACGACGGTGGCAAGACGTGGATGCGGCCCTTCGTTTCGTTTCGCGCCACTCCTCGCGCGGCCGCGAAGTGACGCCGGCGTGTTCGAGAGCTACTTACCATCTGCGTGAACTCCACATGCGACAAGCATCTTTTGCCGATGTCGACCAGCTCGTTGCCCTCATGGCTGAGTTCTACGCCGAATCGGACTACCCGCTCAATGCGCAGCGGGCCACCGAGGCCTTCAAAGTCCTTGTCGCAGACGAGCGGCTCGGGAGGGCGTGGCTCGTGGAGGCCCAGGGGGCCGATGTCGGTTACCTGGTGGTCACGCTGGGTTACAGCATGGAGTATGGTGGGGTCGATGCCTTCATCGATGATCTCTACGTCCGGCCGGCATTTCGCCGGGCGGGCCTCGGCACGGCGGCTGTGCGAGAGGCGAGGGCCTTCTGCCTGGCCCGGGGGGTGCGCGCGCTTCATTTGGAGGTCGACCAGGCGAATTCGGTGGCGCGGAGCGTCTATCGAAAGGCGGGCTTCGTCAGCAACGACCGCCAACTCCTCACGTTAGTCTTAGACACGCCGACACACGCCACCTAACCACCAAATGCACCTGACGGTGGAACCTCCCTCGGTTTAGTAGACACTTCCACTTAACCACGCGGAGGTGTCTGTGGCACGCGCAGGGCCCGAGAAAGTTCAGCACTACAGCCTCGAGTTCAAGCTGACGGCGGTGCGGCTGAGCCAGCAGCCGGGGCTGCAGGTGCGGGCGGTGGCCGACGCTCTGGAAATTCACCCCCGCCGGCGCGTGAGATCGCCCGGTGTATCGCGCCAACCCGGGCTTGTTGGGTGCGCCCTTTTACCGGATCCCCCCGGTCGGGCGGAAGGCGTAGAGGGAGCCGCGCTCGGTGATCACGTAGAGGACACCCCCGTGGGCCAGGGCCTGGGAGGTGATCGCGCCGTCGAGGTCGGTGTGCCACAAGAGGTCGCCGGCCTGGCCGTCGACGACGTAGAAGGTGCCGGCCAGATCGCCGAGCGCGAGGAGGCCGGAATCGGCGGTGGGCGCCGTCCGGAAGGTCCCCGGCAGGTCCTTTTGCCAGACGACTTCGGCCGCTTCCCAATCGTACGCCCACAGGGTGCCGCCGTGGCCGATCAGGAAGAGGCGGTCGCCATCGCCGCGGACCGGTCCGGCATAGAAGCGGGAAGGGAAGGAGCGCCGCTGGAGCACGGTGAGGTCGGCGTCGACCTCGAGGAGCTGACCGTCCAGGGAGGCGTAGATCGCGGTGGGCTCCGCGCCCCGCCGGACGATCGGATGGCCCCAGATCGGTCCGGCATCGGCGTCGACCGACTTCCGAACTTCCCCGCTGCCCGCGTCGAGGGCGTGGAGCGTGCCGTCCGACGCGGCGACGACGAGAGCGCCGTCCATGAGGACCGGGGCGGACACGACGCGGGTCTCGAGCTCGGTCGACCATCGCTCCGTTCCGGTGGGGTCGTAGGACCGGACCTGGCCGATCGACGACACGGTGTAGATCCGCTCGCCCGAGAGGACGGGCGGGGAGACGAGGTCGCCCGCCTCCGCCGTCCAGGCGATCTCGCGGGTCCGGCGGTCCAGCGCCACCAGCCGGGCGCCGCGCCGCATCTCGGACAGGTAGATCCGCTCCCCGCTCACGATCGGGGCCGCCTCGAACCCGCCCTTGAAGTTCTTCTTCCAGACGACCCGCGGTGAGTTGCCGGGTGCGACCAGGTGGACGTTCCGGTCGAGGCTGGCGACCAGAAGGAGCGAGTCGGCCCAGACGATCGGGGCCGAGGCGCCGCGCGAGAGCTCGAGCCGCCACATCTCCTCCCACGCCCGGGGTCGCGGAGAGGAGAGGGCGCCGGTCGAATCGAGCATCTCCTGGGCCTGGAGCTCTGCCGGGAGCGCGGGCGCGGAGAGGGTCGCCGCGAAGGTTAGGCAGGCGACGGCCCGCGCGCGGGTTCGCCGGCGCGGCGGTTGCGCGCGGACGGGTGAATCCGTTGACAGGGGGGACCTCCGGGCTATGTTCGGGCTCCCGTGACGGCGGAGCCGAAGACTGTAGCGATCACCGACCTCGGCGACCACGTCGGAGAAACGGTCGCCGTGCGCGGATGGTTGTACAACAAGCGATCCAGCGGGAAGATCGCCTTCCTCCTGATCCGCGACGGGACGGGTGTCGTGCAGGGCGTCCTGGCGCAGCCTCAGGTCGACACCGCGAGCTGGTCGAGCTATGGCGAGCTGACCCAGGAGTCGTCGCTCGTCGCGCACGGCGCGGTCCGGCAGGACGCCCGCGCGCCGGGTGGCTACGAGCTCGCGCTGACGGCCGTCCAGCCGGTTCGGATCGCCGGCGACTACCCGATCGGCCCCAAGGAGCACGGCAGCGCCTTCCTCCTCGACCACCGGCACCTCTGGCTCCGCTCGAGCCGGCCGTGGCACGCCCTCAGGGTGCGGGACGGCGTCATCTTCGCGATCCGCGAGTTCTTCCACGAGAGGGGCTTCCTCTGCCTCGACACCCCGATCCTGACCCGCGCGGTCGGCGAGGAGGCGGGTGCGCTGTTCGAGACCGACTACTTCGACCTCGGCACGGCCTCGCTGGCCCAGACCGGGCAGCTGTACGCCGAGGCCGGGGCCATGGCGTTCGGCAAGGTCTACTGCTTCGGACCGACGTTCCGTGCCGAGAAGTCCAAGACGCGCCGCCATCTGACCGAGTTCTGGATGCTCGAGCCGGAGGTCGCGTGGAACGACTGGCAGGACAACATGGCGCTCCAGGAGGAGCTGGTGAGCCACCTCGTGCAGCGCGCGCTGGCGGAGAACCGCGAGGATCTGGAGGCGCTCGAGCGCGACACGGCGGCGCTCGAGAGAGTCGAGCCGCCCTTTCCGCGGCTGTCCTACGACGACGCCGTCGACCTGTTGCGCGCGAAGGGATCGTCGATCGAGTGGGGACGGGACTTCGGGGGCGACGAGCAGACCTTGCTGACGGAGTCCTTCGACCGGCCGGTATTCGTCCACTCTTTCCCCAAGCAGGTCAAGGCGTTCTACATGAAGGAGCATCCCGACCGGCCCGACGTGGTCCTGTGCAACGATCTGTTCGCGCCCGAGGGGTACGGTGAGATCATCGGGGGCTCCCAACGCGAGGACGATCACGATCGTCTGGTGTCGCGGATCCGCGAGGAAGGGTTGCCCCTCGAGGCCTACGATTGGTACCTCGACCTGCGGAAGTACGGAAGCGTGCCCCACTCGGGGTTCGGGCTCGGGCTGGAGCGCACGGTCGCCTGGATCTGCGGCCTTCCTCACCTGCGCGAAGCGATCCCCTTCCCGCGACTCATCAATCGGTTGAATCCTTAGCAGCCTGGAGCAGCGGCGACCGTTTTTCCTGGCGATCCCGTCTCCTGCTCCCTATGATCCTGGTGAGTTCTTCTCCGGGGTCGGAGGAACGGCTGTCTTCAACCGACATCCAGCGAAAGGGGAATCATGAAGCTGCGGACGCAGTCCCTCATCGTCCTCGCTGAGGCGGCACTGCTCGTGACGGTGCTGGCTCCGGAGGCGTTCGGCCAGGGAGAGCACTCCGACAAGGGCAAGTTCACCTTCGCCACCTCGAGCGAGAGCATATCGCTCCCCGGCGGCCGTACGCTTCAACGCGACGTCAGCAACGGCTTCCTCCTGACCGACGACCCCAACAGCCCGCTGAATCAAAACGCGGCGACCTGTATCGGCGCGACGGTCATGAGCACCAGCGGCGAGCCCGTCGTGGGCTCAGGCCACTGTGAGGCGGTCGACGAGGATGGCGACGTGTGGACGCTATGGTGGCGCAACGATGCCCAGGGGGGTCCCTGGGGAATGATGAACGGGACCGGGAAGTTCGAGGGCATGGAGGGTGGCGGTACGTGGGCCATAGGGCCGCAGTGGCCGGACGGCCGAGGGATCAACACCTGGGAGGCCACCTATACGCTGAAGTAGGGCCGCTAGGTCCGCTCGAGCTCCTTCACCTCGTCCCAAAGGGCGTCGAGCGCCTCGAGCGGCTGGCCTTCGAGTGCAATCCCACGCTCGCGGGCCAGCGCTTCGAGCCGGCGGAAGCGAGTCTCGAACTTGCGGTTTGCGCGCTGAAGCGCGGTCTCTGGATGGAGACCCAGAAGCCGTCCCCAGTTGACCATCGCGAACAGCAAGTCGCCGTACTCCTCTTCCATCTGCTCGGGGGTCGCCCGCGGGCCGCTGTCGGCTGCTCGGCCCGCGATCTGATCCACCTCTATGAGCTCCTCGTCGACCTTCTCGCGCGCGCCCTCGGGGGCGTGCCAATCGAAGCCCACAGTCGAGACCTTCTGCTGGATGCGATAGGCGCGCACGAGTCCGGGCAGCGCCTTGGGCAGCGATCCGATCACACCGTCCTGCGCCGCCGGCTTCTCGTCGCGCTTGAGCCGCTCCCACATCGCCTGGTGACCGTCGCCCATGTACTCGGCGTCGCCGAAGACGTGGGGGTGCCGGCGCACCATCTTGGCGATGAGACCGCCGGCGACGTCGGCCAGGTCGAAGTCGCCCGCGTCCTCAGCGATCACGATCTGGAACGCGAGGTGGAGGAGAAGATCGCCGAGCTCGTCGATTACGGCCTCGGTCCGGCCCGCCTCGATCGCGACGGCGACCTCGTGCGCCTCCTCGAGCAGGAGGGGAAGGAGCGTGCGGGGGGTCTGTTCCCGGTCCCACGGACAGCCGTCGGGTTCGCGGAGCCGGCGAAGGAGGTCGAGCACGCCGGAGAAGGTCGGCGGGTAGGGATCGGAGGCTGGACTGGAGGCGGGATCGGAGGGGTCCGTCACGGCGGCCAACGTACCCGCGGCGGTGGATCGAGTCGAGCGGTGGGTCGAGTCGAACGGTTGATCGACTCGGGCCGCGCCCCTAACGTTCGCGCCCCATGAGACCGGTCCCTGATGAGGCGTTGGACCCGGCCGCCCTCGACGCGACCGCCCGGACGTGGGTCGATGTGGACCTGAACCGGATCCGGGCCAACCTGCGGGCGATGGCCGCAATGCTACCGGAGGCGACCGGCATCCTGATGCCAGTCAAGGCGAACGCGTACGGTCACGGTTTAGTGCCCGTGTCGCGGGCGGCCCGCGCGGGCGGGGCGTGGGGGTTGGGGATCGCGGCGCTGGACGAGGCCGAGGCGCTACGCGCCGCGGCTGTTCCGGGACCGATCGTCTGCCTGATGCCGATCCTGCCCTCGGAGGCCGACCGCGCCGTCCGTCTCGAGGTCACGCCCGCGATCACCGACTGGGCCCAGGCCGAGGCGTTAGCCGCCGCTGCCTGCGCGGCCGGCCGGGAGGTCCCCGTCCACGTCGAGATCGATACCGGCATGGGACGGGCGGGGGTCTGGGACCGCGAAGCGGCTCATCTGCTGCAGCGGATCGACGAATTGCAGGGCCTCACCCTCGAGGGTATGTTCACCCACTTCGCCAGCGCCGACGAGAGTGAGCGCAGCTACACCGAGGTCCAGCTGGACCGCTTCGACGCCCTGCTGCGAGCGCTGGCAGAGCGCGGCATCCGCCCGCCGTGCCTCCACGTCGCCAACAGCGCGGCGGCGCTCCGCTTCCGCGGCGCGAGCCGCACCCTCGTACGTCCGGGGATCGCCCTCTACGGCTCGGTGGAAGAGATCGCGCGCGACACCGACCACGGCACCTTCGAAGGAGGTGGTGGTCGCGGCGCTGAGTTCGACGCGGAGTTCGACGCGGAGGGGTTCGCGCCGTCCCTGAGCTGGCACGCCCGGGTGGTGGCGATCAAGGATCTCCGGCCGGGCGACCCGGTCAGCTATCATCGTCGCTACCACGCCAGCGGCGCCGAGCGGATCGCCCTTCTCGGGGTGGGGTACGGCGACGGGTGGCCCTTCGCGCTGTCGAACCGCGGCCGCGTCCTTCTGCGCGGCCGGCCGGTCCCGATCCGCGGGGCGGTCTGCATGGACCTGACGATGGTGGACGCCACGCCGTTCCCCGACCTGCAGGTCGGCGAGGTGGCGACCCTGATCGGGGAGCAGGATGGCCGGAGCCAGTCGGTGGCCGAGGTGGGCCGCGCCGCGGGCCTCATGAGCTACGCGGTCCTGACCGGGATCTCGGAGCGGGTCCGGCGGCGATACCGGGGAGGAGGAAAAGACCGCGGCGGAGCACACGATCTCGGCGGGGCCTCACGATCGGGAGGGAAGACGCGATGACGGAGAGTAAGTTTCGCGAGCGCCGCTCGGCCTTCGTCGAGGAGGACGAGGAGGGGCAGGAGGAGACGGACGAGGCGCTGGCCGCCGAGCCTTCGCCCGCTGAGCCTTCGTCCGCCGGGCCGCCCCCGGCCGCCGCGCCGCGGGCCGGACCCACGGAAACGGGCCCGCTCGGAGCGCGGGAAGAGGACCGCGACGGGGGAGAGTTCGACCCGCTGGAAGGGATCGAGCTCCCGGAAGCATCCTTCCTCGAGATCGTCCAGTACTTCGCGATCCAGGCGATCCAGTTTCTCGGCGACATGCCCCTGAACGAGGAGGGAGAGCGACGCGTCATGCCTCGCGAGGCCAAGCACTTCATCGATCTGCTCGGCATCCTGGAGGATCGGACGCGCGGGAACCTGACCGCCGAGGAAGCGCGCTATCTCGACGGGATTCTCACCGATCTCCGGCTCCGATATTTGCGGATCGGCTGAATGAATGCCGCGGTCCTCGAGACGCGAGCCAGGAGCGCCAGGGAGCAGGCGTACGCCCCCTACTCGGGGTACCGGGTGGGAGCGGCGCTGGAGAGCGAAGACGGCCGGGTGTTCGACGGCTGCAACGTCGAGAACGCGGCCTATTCGGTGACGTGCTGCGCCGAGCGGGTCGCGCTGTTCGCCGCGGTGGCGGCCGGGGCGCGGCGTTTCCGCCGGCTGGTCGTGTGCGCCGGCGGCCCGGCGCCCTATCCGTGCGGCACGTGCCGGCAGGCGCTGGCCGAGTTCGAGCCCGGACTGCCGATCACCGTGCTGGGGGATGATGGCCACCGGCGCGAGTACACGCTCCGGGAGCTCCTGCCGGAACCCTTCACGATGGAGCCGGGGACAACCTCATGAAGATGGGTCGCGTGGTGGGTAGCGTCGTGGCGACGCGGAAGGACGAGAAGCTGACGGGACTCAAGCTCCTCGTCGTCCGCAACCTGGACCTGGAGCTGGGGCCGGAGGGTGGCTACGTGGTCGCGGCCGACGCGGTCGGTGCGGGGGCCGGCGAGGTCGTGCTCTACGCGACCGGCTCCTCCGCCCGGCAGACGGCGATGACCGACAACCGCCCGGTCGATGCCGTCATCATGGCGATCGTGGACGAGTACGACGTCGGTGGCGCGCTGACCCGAACGTGAGAGCCTTCCGCATCGCCGCGCTCCCGCTCCTCTTGGTCAGCTTTATCGGCTGCACCGATGACAGCCGGAGCCCGGTGGGGGTCGATCTCCTGCCGGGCGGCATCCTCGAGGGGGGGCTCCAGGTGATCACGCTGACCACGCTCGACCGGGCGGAGGACTTCGAGGTGTTTCCCGCCGGCCGCGGGACGGCCGATCGCCTCGTGACGGCGCGCTCGTGGCCGGAGGAGCCGGGGATCGAGAGCCGCGCGCTCGTCCGGTTCTCACTGAGCTCCCTGGACACGCTGCCCGAAGGGGCCGAGATCGTCGGCGCCGGCATCCGGCTCGTCTTCGTGCCGGTAGATCAGCCGATCACCTTCCATCTCCACGTCATCACGGACTTCTGGAGCGAGGAGGCGGCGACGTGGGAGCGGCGCGACTTCGGGGAGCCGTGGACGACTCCCGGCGGCGATTTCGAAGCCGCGCCCGTGGCCACGTTCACGATCCAGCCGACGGCGCCCGACACCGCGCGCGCCGATTCGGTCGCCTTCGCGGATTCGGTCCGGGTCTCGCTCCCGGCATCCCTGGTCGAGGCGTGGCGGTCGGAGACGACGCTCAACGCGGGGCTGATCCTGATCCAGGAGACGCCCGGGGAGGCGGTCGCCTTTCCTTCGGCCGCCGGGCTCAACCCGCTCGGGCCGCGGCTCGATGTCGATGTCCTGCTCGAGGACCCCGGCAGCTTGGCCTTCGTCCAGCGGATCCAGGCCGAGGAGGATACGTTCATCGTCGACGATCCGGGGAGTCTCCCGCCCGGCGGCCTCGCGGTCAGCGCGGGCGATCCCTTGCGCCGAACGTTCCTCGTCCATTCGCTCGAGGGGGTGCCGCCCGGGGCGACGGTCGTCGAGGCCCAACTGATCGTCTCCCCGGACGGGGTCCGCATTCCCGGCGACTCCCTGTTTCTGTCCCTGAATCAGGTGCTGGGGGAGTTCCGGGAAGAGAATACGATCCTCGGCACGACGCTGGGAGTCGTCAGCCTCGCGGCCGGCGAGGCCCCCGACTCGCTCGTCTTCCAATCGGGCGCGCTGACCAGCCGGGTTCGTCAATGGCTGCGCGATCCGGAGAGCAACGAGGGCGTGATCCTCAGCGTTCAGGACGAGGATACGGCCTTCGGCGAGGTGCGGCTTTTCGGGCCCGACGCCGCGATCCTTCTTCGGCCACGGATACGCCTCGTTTTGTTTCCGCCTCCGCTCCCATCGTGAGCCCCTTCGTGGGTGCCAGCCCGGCGGCTGGGGCGAGCCGGTTCTTTCGCCGAGGGGTTGTGGCGCTGGCGCTGGCGACCGTTCAACCCGCCGCGCCCGCCCTCGCCCAGGAGAGCGTCTTCAACCTGCCGGGGTTCGGCCTGCCGGCCCCCGGGGAGAGCGTCCGCTCCAGCGCGCTGGGCGGGGCCGGAACCGTACTCTCGGGCGAGGTCTTCTCGCTCGACAGCCCGGCGCCGCTCGGCCGATTCGAGCGCGCCGGCTTCTACCTCTCGCTCCTGGGCCAGCAGACCGAGGTCGAGGATCGCTCCGCCTCGGGCACGTTCGAGGACGTCGTGTTCCCGATGGCTCAGGTGGTGGTTCCCGCGGGGGATCTCACCCTGGCGGTCGGCTACTATCAGTTCGTCGACTTCGACGCGGCGCTCGAGTCGAGCGTGGTCTTCGAGGCGGAGACCCTGCCGGCCACCCTCGATTCGGAGGGCGGGATCAGCGTCCTTTCTCCCGCGCTGGCGTACGCCCTGGATGGTCGCACCTCAGCGGGCGTGTCCTTCGACATCTATCTCGGGTCGCGAGAGGAGATTCGTGCCATCGAGACCCTGGACGCGCTCGGAAGGTCGCTGTCGACCGCCGACACCCTCGTCCGGGACTTCGCCGGGGCGGGGCTGACCCTGGGAATCGAGCGGGGCCTCGGCGAAGGTCTACGCGTGGGGGCGTCGTACCGGCTCCGTCCAACGATCACGAGCGAGGTCACCGATGCCTCGGGCGAGGGACTGATCGGGCGCGAGAGCCAGCTCGACCTTCCCGACGAGCTCATGGTGGCGGCGGCGGCGCGCCTTTCATCGCAGGTCGAGGTCGGGGCTCTCGTCCGAACCTCCGGTTGGGGTGGATTCGAGAGCGACGCCCGCACCGCCGGCGACTTCACGAACGCGGTCGAGATCGGCGGCGGCGTGGAGTACGCGCCCCAGTCCAGGACCGCGCTCCTGCTGGGCCCGCAGGCGCCGCTGCGCGCAGGCTTTCGGTGGCGCCGGCTTCCGGTCGAGGTCGACGGCGAGCCGGTCAGGGAGTGGACCACGAGCCTGGGGCACGGCCGCTCGTTCGGTGGACGCAGCCGGATCGACCTCGTGCTCGAGTACGGTGAGCGCGGATCGGTCGAAGCGAACGGTCTCTCGGAGCGGTTCCTGCGCTTCGGGGTCGGGGTGGCCGCGTTCGAGCAGTGGCGGCGCCAGGGAGGCGGAGGCGGGGCGAATTGAGACGGCGCCCAAATTGACATCCGGCCGGCGCGGTGCCTAACTTGCCGCCCGCTCACTCCTCTTTTCACAAGCGAAACTCATGCGAAAAAAGCTGCAGATCCGCTGGGCGATCCTCGCCGTCTCCGCCCTGACCGCGCTCTGGTATCTGTGGCCGTCGATCCGCCTCTACTCGATGTCGCCTGCCGAGCGGGAGGCGATGGAGCAGGCCGATCCGTCGGCCTGGGAGAGCCTCAAGGGCCGCGCGATCAAGCTGGGGCTGGACCTCCAGGGAGGGATGCACCTCGTGCTCGAGCTCGACGAGTCCGAGCGCGCCTTCACCGATGAGGAGCGGCGGGATGCGGTCGATCGGGCGCTCGAGATCATCCGCAACCGCGTTGATCAGTTCGGAGTCTCCGAGCCGCTGATCCAGAAGGTCGGAGACGAGCGGATCATCATCGAGCTGCCCGGCATCCAGGACGAGGAGCGCGCCAAGGAGCTCGTCCAGCAGACCGCCTACCTCGAGTTCCAGATCGTCGTCGAAGGCGATCGGGCCGCGGACGAGATCCGCGCGCTCGATGCGGCCCTGGCCGGCCGACCCCTGGCCGCGGATACCACGGGGACGGCGGACACTACAGCGGGCGCTGACACCACGGCGGTTGCTGACACCACGGCGGCCGCGGGAACCGACACCGTTGCCGCCGACACCGGCGCGCAGACGCTGGGGGAATTCCTGGGGGAGACCCCGCCGGCCGACGCCTCTGCGGCCGCCTTCCCGGGGGCCGAAGACCGCCCGTTCTCGTCGCTTCTCCAGGTCGATCCGACCGGCCAGGCGCAGTTCGTCGTGCCCGAAGGCGAGGTGGCGCGCGTGCGCGCGCTGCTGGCCGATTCGGCGGCCGCGCGCGAGATCGGTGACGAGATCGAGTGGCTGTGGGGGAGCGGGGCCGACACCTACGCTGACGGCCGATCGTACCGGGCGCTCTGGCTGGTCGAGAAGGAACCGGTCCTGACCGGTGAGGCGATCGGCACCGCGGCCGCCGGATTCGATCCCCAGTTGACGAATCAGCCGATCGTCTCGCTCGAGATGACGCCCGAGGGCTCGACGACGTTCGCCGAGGTGACCGGCCAGCACGTGAACGAGCGCATGGCGATCGTCCTGGATCAGATCGTTCGCATGGCGCCCAACATCCGACAGCGGATCGTGGGGGGGAACGCCCAGATCGAGGGCTTCGATTCGGTGGAGGAGGCGCGCGACATCGCGATCGTCCTGCGCGCCGGGGCGCTGCCGGCGCCGCTCGACATCATCGAGGAGCGCACCGTGGGCCCGTCCCTCGGAGCGGATTCGATCCAGCAGGCCCGGCGCGCAGGGCTCATCGCGGTCCTCGTGGTCGCCGCCTTCATGATCTTCTACTATCGCGCTTCGGGCGCGATCGCGGTCGTCGCCCTGACGCTCAACATGGCGCTCATCATGGCGGCGCTGGCCGGCTTTGGGGCGACGCTCACCCTGCCGGGGATCGCCGGCCTGATCCTGACCGTGGGCATGGCGGTCGACGCCAACGTGCTCGTGTTCGAGCGAGTGCGAGAGGAGCTGGCGGTCGGCAAGTCCGTGCGTGCCGCGGTGGAGGCGGGCTACGACCGTGCCTTCGTGACGATCCTCGACGCCCAGATCACGACCCTGATCGCGGCCGCGGTCCTCTTCCAGTACGGGACCGGACCCATCAAGGGGTTCGCGATCGTCCTCACGATCGGGATCGTGAGCTCGATTTTCACCGCCGTCTTCGTCACGCGCACGATCTTCGACACCTGGACGCGGCGCACGAGCGCTCGGAGGCTCAGCATCTGAGATGATCTGGCTCTTCCGGGACGCGAACTATCCCTTCCTCAAGTATCGCAAGTACGGCTACTGGATCTCGGGGCTGCTGACGCTGGCCACGGGGGTCTCGATCGCGCTCCACGGCGGCCTCCGGTACTCGATCGATTTTACCGGCGGCACGCTCATCCAGCTCGAGTTCGACGAGCCGGTCGAGACCCAGTCGCTGCGCCGGGCGGTGGGCCGGATACCGGGCCTGGAATCAAGCGAGGTCCAGCGCTTCGGCGATCCGTCGGACGTCGTCATCCGGGCTCAGGTCCCGGAAGGGGCGGAAGAAGACTTCGGCGACCGGATCGAATCCCATCTGAGACAATCGCCCGAGCTGGCCGGCCGCTCGTTCGACGTCGTGCGCACCGAAGCGGTAGGTCCCAAGATCGGCGAGGAGCTCAAGCGCGACGCCCTGCTGGCGATCCTCTACTCGCTCGGGCTGATCCTCATCTACGTCGCCTTCCGCTTCGATCTGAAGTTCGGGGTCGCGGCGATCGTCGCCACGGCGCACGACGTCATCCTCTCGCTGGGGATCTTCTCGCTTGTGAACAAGGAGATCTCGCTGGCCGTCGTCGCGGCGTTTCTCACGATCATCGGTTATTCGCTGAATGATACGATCGTCGTATTCGACCGGATCCGGGAGGACCTGAAGCTGATGCGCCGGGAGCCCTACGAGGAGATCGTGAACAGGGCGCTCAACCAGACCCTTTCGCGCACCGTGCTGACCGCAGGCACGACCCTCGTCGTGCTCGCGTTCCTCTACTTCCTGGGCGGCGAGACGATCCACGATTTCGCGTTCGCGCTGATCATCGGGATCCTCATCGGGACCTACTCGTCGATCTACATCGGGGCCCCGCTGGTCGTGGAATGGAAGACGCGGATCGAGGACCCCCGGGCGGAGATGGCCCCCAGGAAGAAAAGGAAGACGCGCGCCGCAACGCGCGGCTGATTCACCGCACTGGACCCGGAGTTGAAAGATGGGCGCGGAAAGCGTTCCGGAGAATGTGGGCCGCGAGATCGTCGCGGCCGGCCGGCGGCTCTACGCCCGAGGCCTGATCGGGGGCTCGGAGGGGAACATCAGCGTCCGGCTGGATGGGGCGCGGGTCATGGCGACCCCGGGCGGCGCGTGCAAGGGGTTCCTCGAGCCGGACCTGCTCGTCGTGACGGACCTGGAAGGGCGTCGGCTCGCGGGCCGGGAGAACCCCTCGAGCGAGCTCAAGATGCATCTCCGGATCTACCATCTCCGGGATGACGTCCGCGCGGTCGTCCACGCCCACCCTCCGGCCGCGACCGGCTTCGCGATCGCCGGCCGGCCGCTCGACGAGTGCGTCGTCCCGGAGGTGATCGCCACCCTGGGCCAGGTCCCGATCGTCCCGTACGGGACGCCGTCGACAGAGGATCTGCCCGAGCGGCTCGCCCCCTACGTGCAGGCCCACGACGCTCTGCTTCTGGCGAACCATGGCGCGGTCACGTTCGCGCCCACGCTGGCGCGGGCGCTCAATGCCATGGAGTCGATCGAGCAGGCGGCGCGCTCGATGCTGGTCGCCCATCTGCTGGGACGGATCAACCGGCTCACCCGGGAGGACGTGGACAGCCTTCTTGCGCTCGATGCCTACGGCATGCCGGTGCGAAACCCCGGCTGCGCGTGGACGGCCGAGGCCGGCCCGGGTGGCGCTGGCGGCCCGGGTGGCGCCGACGATGACCTGCGCCGGCGGATCGCCGGGATCGTCCGGGAGACGCTGAACGGGACGAAAGGATGAGGAGCGGGTCGGTCGCGCTGGTGACCGACTCGACGGCCGAGATCCACGCGCTCGATCCCGGCTCCGAGTGGCACGTCGTCCCGCTCGAGCTCGAGATCGACGGCCGGCGGCTCAAGGAGGGCCCCGAGCTCTCGGCGGACGAGTTTCACCGCCTCTTTCAGCGCGTGAACACGGTTCCCGCCACGCTGCCGCCGTCGATCGACGCCTTCGCCTCCGCCTACGCCCCCCTCCTCGCTCGCCACGATGCGGTGCTTTCGATCCACCTCTCGGGCGGCTTGAGCGACACGGTCCTCCATGCGCGCGAGGCAGCCCGCCGTCTGGGCGCGGCCGACCTCGTCACGATCGTCGACTCGCGCCTGGCGGGGCTCGCGCTGGGCCTCCTTTGCCGCGAGGCCGAGACCCGGCTCGCGGAGGGAGCGACCGTCGGCGAGACAAAGGCCGATCTGGATCGGATCATCGCCGCCTGCCGGGTCTACTTCTCGGTGTTCACGCTCGATTTCCTGTATCTGAGCGGCCGGCTCGCACGTTCGAGTCGGCCCGACCAGGCCGCGGCAGGCGCCTCCCACGCGGCCGATGACCGCCCGATCCTGACGCTTGAGAACGGCCGGCTGTCGCTGGTCGAGCGGGTCATCGGGGAGACGACGCGCGTCCAACGGATCGCGGAGCTGCTGGAGGGGGAGTATGGGGTCGGCGAGCCGCTGATCGCTGGCTCGGTCCACGCGGGCCGGCGCGGCGACGAGGCGGCGGCCCGGCTCGAGCAGGCGCTCACCGCCGCGCTGCATCCCGGGACCGCCTGGTACCGAAGCCCGCTGGGTCCCGTGCTCTGCGCCCACACCGGCTTCGATGTCTGCGGGATCGCGGTGTATCCGCGCCGGCTCTCGAAACTATAGGCGCTAGGCGGCTTCGAGCCGGGCCACGTGGGCGCCCAGGCGGGACTTCTGGCGCGCCGCGGCGTTCGCATGGATCACGCCCTTGCTGGCGAGCCGGTCGAGCAGGCTCTCGGCCCCGCGCAGGGCCGATCGTGCACCATCCGGCGACTCCGCCTGGCGCACCTTCTTGATCGCTGTCCGGAGGCGGGATCGATCGCGGCGGTTCCTCTCCCGCTGCTTGAGGTTGGTGCGGGCGCGCTTCTCGGCGGATTTGGCTTTCGGCACGGTTCCTCTCTTGATGATGTCGATATCGCTGTGAAGATAGAAGCCGGTCGGGGGGGCGGCAACGTGCGCCGAAGAGATTTGCGATGCCCGGCCGCTTTGACACGCGCCTTCGGGCAGGACTACTTTCTGCCACTCACCCCGTCCGCAACAACGTCCGCAACCACAACGAAAACACCGCCCCGTGCTGGAATCGTTCCTGTTGCTGGCCCCGATGCTCCTGTTCTCGATCATCGTGCACGAGTGCGCGCACGGGTACGTGGCCGAGTGGTGGGGAGACCCCACGGCGCGGATGCTGGGCCGCCTGACGCTGAACCCGCTGCCGCACATCGATCCGCTGGGATCGATCCTCGTCCCGGGCCTCCTCCTCATGTCCGGCTCGGGGGTTCTGTTCGGATGGGCCAAGCCGGTTCCGGTGACGCCGCAGAATTTCCGCGACCGCAGGTGGGGCGACATCACGGTATCACTCGCCGGGCCGGCTTCCAACGTGTTGCTGGCGCTGGGCCTGGCGGGGGTGCTCCTGGGAGCCCGGTTGGCCACCGGCGGTGTACCCAACGCGCTCTTCCAGGTCTGCGCATACGGCATCCTCCTGAACCTGGTCCTTGCCGTCTTCAACCTGCTTCCCGTGCCGCCGCTCGACGGCTCTCACGTCGTCGCCAACTTGCTGCCGAGGCGGACCGCGTACGCCTATCAGTCGCTCGGTCGGTTCGGTCTGGTGATCGTCTTGCTCCTGCTCTTCATCCCGGGGCTGATAGACGTGATCTTCCTGCCCGCCCGGGTGGCGACCGGAGTGCTGTTGCAGGTCGCGACCGGATTCTGGTGAGCGGGGGGCCCACGGAGCCGGCCGGCGCCCCCGACCCGAGCCACGGTCGGGGTCGGGTCATGAGCGGGATCCAGCCCACCGGCGAGATTCACATCGGCAACTACTTCGGCGCGATCCGGAACTGGGTCGAGCTGCAGGACCGCTACGAGTGCTTCTACGCGATCGTCGACTATCACGCGATCGCGACGCCTTACGATCCGGTCGGGTTCCCGGAGCTGCTCGAGGACGCCGCTGTGTCGCTCCTGGCGGCCGGGCTCGACCCCGAGCGCTGTCATCTCTTCCTGCAGTCGGAGGTGCCCGAGCACACCGAGCTGGCCTGGATCCTCACGACGCTGGCGCCGCTCGGGCAGCTTCAGCGGATGACCCAGTTCAAGGAGAAGGCGGGGGAGGGGGAGGAGGTCGCGATCCGGGCCGGCCTTCTCATGTACCCGGTCCTTCAGGCGGCGGACATCCTCGTCTACAAGGCGGATCGGGTGCCCGTGGGCGAGGATCAGGTCCAGCACCTGGAGCTGGCGCGCACGCTGGCGCGCCGATTCAACACCACCTTCGGCGCGACTTTCCCCGAGCCGCAGCCGCTCCTGACCCGGGCCCGGCGCATCCTGGGGCTGGACGGGCAAAGCAAGATGTCGAAGACGAAGGGGAACCACATCGGGCTGCTCGACCCGCCGGAGACGATCCGCGAGAAGATGGCGACGGCGTTCACCGATCCGCAGCGGAAGCGTCGATCGGACCCGGGCCGTCCCGAGGTCTGCAACGTGTTCACCCTCCACCACTACTTCAGCGACCCGGATACAATCGCCCGGGTCGATCGCGAGTGCAGGAGCGCCCGGATCGGCTGCTACGAAGACAAGATGCTGCTCGCCGACATCATGATCGAGTCGCTGAGGCCGATGCGGGAGCGGGCCGCCGAGCTGCGCCGCGATCCGGGTCGGATCCGTGAGATCCTGGACCGCGGCCGCGCGGCCGCGCGCCGGGTAGCGAGCGAAACGATGGACGAGGTGCGCGCGGCGCTGGGACTATGGCCGACATCGATCCGGACATCCAGAGCGTAAAGCTGGCGGCCCTCGATTTCGAGGGACCGCTGGACCTGCTCGTCTACCTCGTGCAGACGAACGAAGTCGACATCTACGATATCCCGATCGCGCTCATCGCCGAGCAGTTCCTCGAGTACGTCGAGTCGATGACGCCGGAGCGCCTCGCGGAGGCGGGCGACTTCCTGCTCATGGCGGCGACGCTGCTCCGGATCAAGGCCCAGATGCTGTTGCCGCAGCCGACCGCGGGGGACGAGGAGAAGATCGAGGACCCGCGCCGGGAGCTGGTGCTCAAGATCATCGAGTACCAGCAGTTCCTCGAGATCGCCGAGCACCTGCGGGAGCACGAGTCCGCGCGGCGGCTGGTCTTCCCGCGGGGGTATCGGGACTGGGTCGAGGAGGATGCCGCGGAGGATGCCGCGGGCGGGACGCGGGAAGGGCGGGGCGAACCCGGCGGCCGCGCCTCCCTCGCCGATCTCCTGCGCGCTTTCGCCGCACTGATGCGGCAGGCGGAGCGGGACCGGGCCCACCGGCTGGAGCCGCTGCCGATCTCGATCGAGGACAAGGTCCGGTTCATCCGCCGCCATCTCCTGGGGGCGGGGCGAACGACGCTGCGCGAGCTCTTCCTCCCGGCGGAGCCGCGCGCCTACTGGATCGTGACGTTCATCGCTCTCCTCGAGATGGCGCGCGAAGGGGAGCTGCGGTTGAGACAGGGAGACACCTTCGGCGAGGTTCACGTCTACCCCGGAAAATCGAATCGCCGATGAGTGAGTCGCCACCGATGAGTGAGTCGCCACCGATGAGTGAGCCACCGCCGATGAGTGAGTCGCGGGACGACGCGCCGCCGAGCGCGGGCGAGATCGTAGAGGCGTTGCTGTTCGCGACCGACGAGCCCTTGACGGCGCGCGGGCTGGCGGCGCTCGTGGGCGACGCGACCCCGGCGGTGATCGAGGACGTGATCGCCGCTCTCAACGCCGACTATCTGCGTGAGCGCAGGGCGTTCCGCATCGAGCCCGTGGCCGGGGGCTACCAGATCGTGACGCGCTCGGCGTTCGCGCCCTGGGTGCGGCGTCTCCGCGCCTCGCCCCCCACGCCGCGCCTCTCGCAGGCCGCGCTCGAGACGCTCGCCATCGTCGCCTACAAGCAGCCGGTCTCGCGAGCCGAGCTGGAGGCGATCCGCGGCGTCTCGGTCGACGGAGTCCTGAGGACCCTGGTCGAGCGAGAGCTGGTGACGATCGCCGGCCGCGGGGAAGGGTTGGGCCGGCCGTTACTGTACGGCACAACCGCGCATTTCCTGGAGTACTTCGGTCTCACGGGTCTGGACGCGCTCCCGCGTCCCGAGGAGCTGGAGATCCTGTTCGCCGACCGCGAGCGGGAAGGGGAGGCGTAGAATGGCGGTCCGTCTGCAGCGCTACCTGGCCCAGGCCGGCGTGGCGTCGCGCCGCAGGTGCGAGGATCTGATCGCGGCCGGCCTGGTGGCGGTGAACGGGAAGGTGGTGACGGCCCCCGGGACGACGGTCGATCCGGAGAGCGATCGGGTCACGCTGCGCGGGCGGCGGGTCCGTCCCCGGTTCGCGGAGCTCTCGCCCGGGGCGGCTCTGGGATCGATCCTCCACAAGCCGCGCGGCGTCCTTACGTCGCGGTCGGACCCCGGCGGAAGGCCCACCGTCTACGATCTCGTGCGGGAGCCGGCGGAGGGTCGTCTCGTCTACGTCGGCCGGCTGGACCGCGACACGGAGGGCCTTCTCCTGTTCACCACCGACGGCCGGCTCGCACACCGTCTCACCCATCCCCGCTGGCGGATCGAGCGGGCCTACGAGGCCGAGGTCGAGGGGGCCCTGGACGAGAAGCGCCTCTTCGCCGGCGCCCGCCGCGGGATCGTGCTCGAGGACGGCCGCACGGGTCCGTTCCGCGCGCGGGTCCTCGCCTCGCGGCCCCATTCGCCACGCCGGCGGCGCGTCGAGCTCGTGCTGACCGAGGGCCGCAAGCGCGAGGTCCGCCGGATCCTCGGCGCCTGCGGCGTCCAGGTCGAACGGCTCGTGCGGACGCGGTTCGCCTTCCTGACGCTCGCGGGGCTCACCCCCGGCGAGTCCCGGAAACTCGCTCCCCGTGAGATGGACCGGCTGCGGAGACTGGTGGGCCTGCCTCCCGTCCCGGGGATGGAGAGCTGAGCGTGGAGCTCAAGGACCGGACCGTGCTGATCCTGGGCGGCTGGGGCCTGGTCGGCTCGGCGATCGCCCGCGCCGTCCTCCCCGAGTCGCCGGCCGCGCTCATCGTCCATTCGCTCCGCCGTGAGGAAGCCGACGAGGCGGTCGCGGCGCTCACGCAGCAGTTTCCGGCCCTCGCGGGTCGGATTGCGCCCGCGTGGGGAAACATCTTCGTGCGGAGCGAGCTCAAGGACCATGACCGCTCCGAGCTCCTGGCCCGTCGCGAGACCCGGCGGATGATCGTCGACGACACGATGCAGGACCTGACCGACGACATCGTCCGGGAGTCCTACCTCTACCGGCTCCTCGTCGAGCATTGCCCGGAGGTGGTCGTGGACTGCATCAACACGGCCACCGCGTTCGCGTATCAGGACGTGTTCTACAGCGTCCGTCGGGTCCGCAAGGTCGTCGCGCAGGTCGACGCGGGAGAAGCCGGGGCAGCGGCGCTCCGGGATGTGATCGAGGATCACCTGACGACGCTCAGCCTGCCGCAGCTTATCCGTCACGTCCAGATCGTGCGGGAGGCGCTGCGCGCGGCGGGGGCGAGGATCTACTTGAAGGTCGGAACGACCGGCTCGGGGGGGATGGGTCTCAACATCCCGTACACGCACTCGGAGGAGAGGCCGAGCCGGGTCCTCCTCTCCAAGTCGTCGATCGCGGGAGCCCACTCCATGCTCCTGTATTTGCTGGCGCGTACCCCGGGGGCTCCGGTCGTGAAGGAGATCAAGCCCAGCGCCGCGATCGCCTGGAAGGAGATCGGCGCCGGGCCGATCGAGCGGCGTGGCCGTCCGATCGAGCTCTATGACTGTTCCCCCGATCGGGCGCTCGGCGTGGCGGATTCGCTGAGCGACGACGCCGGCGGATGGCACCCGCTGCGGGATCCGGACGGGAAGCCCCGCGTGCTCGAGTCGGTCTACATCGATACCGGCGAAAACGGGGTCTTCTCGTGCGAGGAGTTCGAGACGGTGACCGCGCTCGGTCAGATGGAGTTCGTGACCCCCGAGGAGATCGCCGCCGACGCGCTGATCGAGATCCGGGGCGGCACGACGGGACGCGAGGTCATCGCGGCCCTGGACGGCGGCACCCTCGGTCCGACCTACCGGGCGGGCGTCCTGCGCCACCGCGCCATCGAGACGATGCGCCGCATGGAGGCCGACCACGAGCACGATTCGGTAGCCTTCGAGATGCTCGGCCCGCCGCGCCTGTCGAAGCTGCTCTTCGAAGCATACCTGCTGAAGCGGACTGCGGGGAGCTTGTCCGCGGTGGCGGAAGGCGACCCGGGGTCGATGAGCGCGGCGTGTGCGCGTCTGGTCGTGGAGGACCCCGAGATCCGGGCGCGAATCCTCTCGGTCGGAATTCCGATCCGTCTTCCGGACGGAAGACTTCTGCGCGGGCCGGAGATGAAGACCCCCCCCTACAAGGAAGAGGCCCGGGAGGAGCTCGCCCCGGCGGCGGTCGAGCGCTGGGCGGATGCGGGGTGGGTCGACCTGCGCACTCCCAACCTCGGGCGGTGGCGCGACCGGGCGCGGGCGATCCTCGACGAGATGCAGGCGCTCCCGGCGGGAGACACGTCATCCGCCCGCTTCCAGGACCGTGCCTACTGGGCCGCGGAGAGCGATCTTCCGGTCGGCCGCGTGGCGGCCTGGATCCTGGGCGTCGAGGAGAAAGGAGCGCGGGGAAAGGCGGTATGAACCCCGGGACGATGTCGGCCTCCGAGAGGTCGGTCTCGGAGAGATCGGCCCCGCAGATCACCGCCGTCGGTCTGTCGCCGGAGGCGGAACGGGTCGCTGCGCTCGTCGGCCTGGCACAGGGCGGCGACCCGCGCGCGTTCAGTGAGCTGATGGCCGCCTATCAGAACGCCTTCTACGGCCTCGCGCGGCGCTACACCCAGTCCCACGAGGACGCCGACGATGTGCTCCAGGAGGCGTTCGTCAAGATCTTCCAGAACCTGTCGGGCCTGACGCGGCGGGAGGCCTTCTTCCCGTGGGCGCGGCGGATCATGGTGAACACCGCTCTCGACACGATCCGCAGGCGCCGGCGGAGCTCCGAAGTGGAAGTCCCTGCCACGGAGGGGATCGAGGTCACCCAGGAGGACTCACGCCTCGAGCCCCCCGACCGGCGTGTCGAGCGTTGCGAATTCTTCCTCAAGCTGGAGCGGGCGCTGCGGGCGCTGCCCCCGCGCCAGCGCGAGATCGTCACTCTCCACGACATCGAGGGCCTGGACACGGAAGAGATCGCCCGCCGGTGCGACTGCCCGCCGGCTACCGTTCGCTCCAATCTGTTCTATGGTCGGGAGAAGCTGCGTCGCATGCTTTCGGGTCACCGCTGAGGCGCCGCTGGGCTATTCCGCATTGAACGGTTCGCTGCGCGGCGCGTCAAAGGGAAGGATCGAGGAGGTTCAATGGTGCACGACACCGAGCATCTCGCTGCCGAGACGATCTACGCGCTGCTGGACGACCGGCTCGACGCCGTTCGGGCGCGGCAGGTCGAGTCTCACCTGTGGCGCTGCGAACCGTGCCGCGCGCTCAGGGAAGAGTGCGGTGCGCTGCGCAACGCCCTGGCGTGGTACGCGGCCGAGCCGCCGGGGCCTCCCGAGGGTTACTGGAAGGAGTTCTGGCGGCGGAGCCCCCTCGCTGTCCGCACCGCGGGAACCCTCCGCATGGCCGGGACCCGCACGGCCGGGACCTCGCGCCCGGGCTTCCGGCGGGTGGCGATCGCGCTCGCCCCGGCGCTCGCCGTCGCCGCCTCACTCCTGCTTCTCGTCGGTCTCTGGCGAACGGGTTCGGAAAGGCCAGAAAGATCGGTAGGACCGGAAGGGATCAGCGAACCGTCCCCTTCCATCGTCTCGCCGGTCCTCGGCCAGGCCGAATGGGCCGACGATTACGATTTCTTCGAACAAGTGACGATCGCGGTCGGCAGCGTCGACCCGATGTCGAAGGGCGTCGTTCTGGCGAGTCTGGCCCAGGCTCCTTGAAGTCCCCTTTCCCGTTCGTTCCCCTCCTCGTCGCGGTCCTGGCGGGAGCGCTCGCGGCGTGCACCGAGTCGCCCGCGGAGTCGGGCGTCCGGCTCCGCCTTCGGTACGAAATCGGAGACACCCTCCATTACGAGTACGTAGCGACGGGGACCGTCACGATGCCCGACTCGGCGGGCCCGGTCACCGAGTCCTACGAGCGACGCCTGCGGGTCGATGAGGTGGCGACCGACGCGACCCCGCGCGGCAACTACATGCTCGCCTGGACCTACCATCTGACGCATGACACGCTGGGGTCGGCCACGGCGGTTCCGATGCAGTTCACCGTGCATGTGGAGATCAGCCCACAGGGCAAGATCGTCAACGTCGAAAACGTCGAGACCGCCAGGCCCCTCTTCGGCGATCTCGACTTCCGCACCTACCTCGAGCAGACCCAGCCGGTCTTCCCCGAGCGCCCGCTGACGGTAGGGGACAGTTGGACCCAGGAGGTCAAGGTCCTGTCGCCCCAGGCCGAGCCGGTCATCACGTCCTCCACCTACGTCCTCGAGGCGCTGCGAAGCGAGGCCGGAGAGCTGATCGCGGTCATCGCGTTCGACGGCGATGTCTACCTGCCGGTCGTCTACGAGAGCGACGGCGAGGACGAGGACGAAGAGCTGCGGTCGGTCGAGGAGCGGATCGGGGTCCGCGGCCGGATGTTCTTCGCGCACGAGCGGGGACTGGTGCGGCGCGTCGATTCTGACGCTCAAGCGACGATGACGAAGATCTCCTTTCGCGCCGACCGGCCGATCCGCCGGGAGATCGAGATCACCCAGGAAAGCACGCTGCGCCTGATCGACCGCGAGTAGCCCGGCTGCCGCGGCGCGCTTCGACCCCTGTTCTCCTTGGCGGTCATTCTCCTTCGAGAATCGCTCCTGAAAATCGGACTTGACTGGTCCGGTTTTTTGCGTATGCTGTTTGAGACCGGGTCTCAAGCATCGCAAATCACTCTTAAGTCTACTGGATGAGGGTTCCGCCCGATGACAAGCCGGCCGCTGCTCGCTTCGCTGCTCGCCGCCGTTCTCTGCCTCGCCCCGGATCGACCCGCGGTCGGCCAGGAAACCGCTCACGAAGCGGGGACGGTCCTGACCGGGACCGTCCGGGCGCTCGACTCGGGGGATCCGCTCGGCGGGGCCACGGTGCGCCTGCTCGAGCTGGGTCGGCAAACGACGACCGGCTCCGATGGGGGCTTCGAGTTCAGTGGGGTGCCAGAAGACTCCCTAACGGTCGAGATCACGGCGTTGGGACGGCTGGTCGAGCGTCGGTCGGTCCACCTGCGATCGGGAGAGCCGCGCTCGCTCGAGATCGCGCTGGCAGCCTCGGCGCTCGACGCGCCGAGAATCGACGTCGTGCTCGACCGGTTCCGGGTCGTCGGCGAGCCGGAGGCGCTAACCGGGATCCCCGGTTCGGCGCACGTCCTGGGTCCCGAGGAGCTCAACGCCCAGAAGCAGCTCTACGACGATATCCACACCATACTGCGGCAGGTTCCCGGGATCACGATCCAGGAGGAGGATGCGTTCGGCCTGCGCCCGAACATCGGGATCCGCGGCACCGGTTCGGAGCGGAGCTCGAAGATCACGGTGATGGAGGACGGCGTGCTGATCGCCCCCGCCCCCTACTCCGCCCCGTCGGCGTATTACTTCCCGGTCGCCGGGCGGATGGAAGCGATCGAGATCCGAAAGGGGTCGAGCCAGATCAAGTACGGCCCTCACACGATCGGCGGGGCGCTGAACCTGATCTCGAGCCCGATCCCCGGTGACCTGACGGGAATCATCGAGCTCGAAGGGGGGCAGGACCGTACCGGCAAGGCCCACCTCGAGGTGGGGAACAGCTACGAGCACTTCGGATGGCTGGCGGAAACGTACCAGATCCGGACGGACGGCTTCAAGCGGCTGGACGGCGGTGGGGACACGGGGTTCGAGATCGGGGACTACCTGGTGAAGCTCAGGGTCAACGCGGACCCTGACGCCGAGCGGTACCACGAGCTGGAGCTCAAGCTGGGCCGCTATGATCAGACGTCCAACGAGACGTACCTGGGTCTCACGGAGGCCGATTTCGCGAGCGACCCCTACCGCCGCTATCCCGCTTCGCAGCAGGACGTGATGGACGCCGAGCAGACCCAGGTCCAGCTGCGTCACTTCGCTCGCCCGGTGGACGGATTCGACATCACGACCGTCCTCTACCGCAACGACTTCGACCGCAACTGGTACAAGCTCGGTCGGGTGGGCGGCGAGGGGATCGAGGAACTCCTCGACGAGCCCGGGCGATTCGCGAACGAGCTGGCCGTGATCCGCGGCGCGACGAGCGCCCCCGACGCGCTCGAGGTAACCGCCGGCATCCGGTCGTACTACGGTGAGGGGGTGCAGTCGATCGCGGGCCTCGAATTCGCCGGCCCCGCCGGCCGCCACGAGATCGAGCTCGGCGGGCGCTACCACGCCGACGAGGAGGACCGTTTCCAGCACGCTGATCTGTACCAGATGGTCGACGGCAGGATGGTCCGGACGACCGCCGGCGCGCCGGGCAGCGGTTCCAACCAGGTGAGCGAGGCGCGCGCGTGGGCGTACTTCGCGCAGGACCGGGTGTCTTTCGGTCGCTGGACGGTGACGCCGGGCCTGCGCCTGGAGACGATCGACTTCACGCGGACCGACTACGGCGCCGATGATCCCGGGCGCAAGGCCCCGAGCCGTGTCCGGGAGAGCGACGTGACGGCCTGGATCCCGGGAATCGGAGCCACGTTCGCGGTGACTCCGAGTTGGAACCTGTTCGGCGGCGTCCACAAGGGGTTCGGACCGCCGGGACCGGGCGCCGAGGAGGAGACCGAGCCCGAGGAGAGCGTCAACTACGAGCTGGGCGCCCGTTACGACGGGAGCTCGATCGCCGCTCAGGTCGTGGGCTTCTACAACGACTACGAGAACATCCTGGGGAAGGCGACCCTGGCGAGCGGCGCTCCGACCGGGGCCGGGGAGCTGTTCAACGGCGGGGCAGTGGACGTGACCGGTCTCGAGCTTTCGATCGACTTCGATCCCCTGGCCGGCTTGCGTTGGACCGGAGCTTCCGGGACGGCGGGCGCGTCGCGGGGATGGTCGCTACCCGTCCGATTGGCCTACACCTACACCGACGCCGAGTTCAGGACGAGCTTCGAGAGCGACTTCGAAGTCTGGGGCGCGGTCGAGGCCGGCGACGAGCTGCCCTATCTTCCGGAGCACCAGCTGCACGCCAGCCTGGGCCTGAAGCGCGAACCGTGGTCCCTCCGCCTGGAGGCCACCCACGTGGACGAGATGCGAACGGTCGCCGGCTCGGGTCCGGTCCCGGAAGGGGAGGGCACCGACCCGGTCACCGTCTGGGGGCTGAGCGGCCAGCTCGCGCTGAATCCGTGGAGCTCCGTGTTCGCCGGTGTCCAGAACCTGACCGAGGAAGCGTACGTGGTCGCACGGCACCCGGCCGGTGCCCGGCCGGGGCTCCCCCGGACGCTCCTGGCGGGGGTCCGCATCGCCCGCTGACGGAACCGGGACGCTTGCGCGTCCCTCCCGGACCGTCAAGTTTAACTCCATGGGTTGGCGTACCCGCTGCGGGAGCCCGGTCGCGCTCGCCGTCGGCGCCGTGATCGTCGCTTGCGCGACGGCCGAGCGGGCGCCGGCCGAGGACCCGGCCGTCGCGATCGCGGTCGACGAGGCGCGCGAAGAGCTGGCGGGGGTCGTCCTGACGCGCCGCCATTTCTCTCTTGGCAGCCAGGTGAGCGCGACGGTCGCCGCCCCGGACTCGGCGACAGCGGAGGCGGCGCTCACGGCCGCGTTCGCCGTCATGGACTCGGTCGAGACCCTCACGAGCCTCTACGTCCCTGCCAGCGAGATCAATGCGGTGAACGAGGCGGCCGGTCGCGAGCCCGTGGTCGTCAGCCCGTGGACCGAGACGATCCTCGCCGCCGTGCTCGAGTGGGCGGAGCGTTCGGAGGGCGCGTTCGATCCCACGGTCGGTCCGATGGTGGAGCTGTGGGGGTTCGGTCGCGCGACCGTCGAGGCTCCCAGCCCGGCTTCCCTGGCCGAGGTCCGGCGGCGGGTTGGCTGGCGGAAGGTGCGGCTCGACCCGGCGGCCCACACCGTCTTCCTGACTGAGCCGGGAATGGTGCTGGATCTGCGGGCCGCGACGAAGGGCTTCGCGCTCGACCGCGGTCGCGAGGCGATGCAGGCGGCAGGGGTGACAAGCGGCATCGCGGACATCGGAGGGGACATCATTTTCTTCGGACCCGGCACGGAAACGAGCTCGGATCTTTGGACGATATCGTTGCCCGATCCCTACGATCCCGGCAGCACCTATGCGCGGTTCGAGCTTCCGCCGGGGGCGGTCTCGACATCCGCGGCGCTCGATCGGGCGATCGTCATCGGCGGCGAGCGATACGGACACCTGATCGACCCGCGAACCGGATGGCCGGTGCAGGGCCTGGCCAGCGTCTCGGCCTACGCGCCGGACGCGATGACCAGCGACATGGCCGCCACCGCCCTGTACATACTGGGGCCGCGAGACGGGCCCCAGCTCATCGAGGAGTGGACGGGTGTGGAAGCGGTGTTCGTGACCGAGGCCGAGCCCCGGACCCGCAGCGTGGTCATCGTCACCACCGGAATCGAGCGATACCGGCGGGAGCTGGAGCCGCCGTATCGCCCGATAGCCCCCGAAGACGAATAGCGGCTGCTGTCGCGTGACCCTCAAGATCCTGTATCTCTCTCGCGCGGCGCGGGTCCCGGAGGCGCTCGAGCGCTTCCTCGAAGGCGAGCCGGGAAACGAAGCGACCCGGTTCGACAGTCCCGCGGATGTCGAACAGGCGCTGGACCGCGGGATCGTCGAGCTGCTGGTGCTGGACGCGGACCAGGACTTCGATGGGGCGGCGGGCCTCTGCGCGCGGCTCAAGGGCGATCCGTTCAACTCCGTCGTTCCCATCGTCTTCTACTCGCGAGAGCACCGGGTCGAGGAGATCGCGCGCGCGTTCGAGAGCGGCGCCGATGAGTTCCTGAGCGGGACGCACTCCGGCCGCGAGCAGCTGCTGCGGCTGCGGATGGTTCTGAAGCGCGCCGAGCGCGACGTCTCGGTTCATCCCTCGACGATGCTTCCCGGCACTAAGATCATACAACATGACATCCAGCAGCGGATCGCGAGCGGCGAGCGGTTCGCGGTATGCTACGCCGACATCGACTCGTTCAAGGAGTTCAACGACAAATACTCCTACCCTCGCGGTGATCGCGTCATCCGCATTCTTTCGCTCATCCTCCGTGACACCGTGCGCCGCCTCTCGCGGCGCGGCTTCGTCGGGCACATCGGGGGAGACGACTTCATCTACACGCTTCCGTTCGAGGATCTGGATCGCGTTTCCGAAGCGATCATCGAGACTTTCGACACGCTGCTGCCGTTGCAGTACTCCGCCGAGGATCAGGCGCGGGGCTCCTATCTGGCCGAGGACCGGCAGGGAAACCTGCGCGAGATCCCGCTCATGACGCTCTCGATCGGATGCGTCACCAATGTCCGCCGACGCTTCACCCACCCCGCCAAGGTGAGTGAGCTGGCGAGCGAGATGAAGGCCTACGCGAAGTCGTTCAAGGGATCGTTGTATGTCGTCGACCGCCGGCGCGATCACGTGCGCTCGAGGGTGGCGGCACGTCCGGAGGATTCGCCGTCGGGCGAGCCCGACACCCCGTGAAGCGGTATCTTCCTCGATTATGGCGGATGAACGCGAGACCCGGCGGCGGCTGGCGAACCTAGAGGAGCGGCTCGAGCTCCTCGGGAGCTATCTTTGACCTGCCCACCCGGCGCGATCGCATCGCCGCCCTCCAGAGCGCCTCGGCCGCACCCGGTTTCTGGGACGACCAGGAGCGTGCACGGAGCGCGCTCGCCGAGCTGAAACAGCACGAAAACTGGGTTATGGCCCACGACGCGCTCGGGCGCGACCTCGGGGAGGCGCGGGAGATGCTCGATCTTCTGGCCGGCGAGGAGGACGCCGCGCTGTGGGACGAGCTCGAGACCTTGGGGGGCCATCTCGAGGAGCGCCTCGAGCGTTTCGAGTTCCGCGGTATGCTCCAGGATCCGGACGACTACCGGGGCGCGATCGTAACCGTGCACTCCGGCGCCGGCGGTACGGAGAGCCAGGACTGGGCGCTCATGCTCCTCCGGATGTACAGCCGCTGGATGGAGGCCGCCGGCCACGCCTATCGCATCGTCGACCTGCAAGAAGGTGAGGAGGCCGGGATCACGCGCGCCACGATCGAGGTGGAGGGTGAGTACGCGTACGGATACATGAAGGCCGAGAAGGGAGTCCACCGACTGGTCCGCATCAGCCCGTTCGACGCCAATGCCCGACGCCACACCTCGTTTGCCGCGGTATTCGTCTATCCCGACATCGCCGACGAGATCACGATCGATCTCCAGGACCGGGACCTGCGCGTGGATACCTATCGGGCGAGCGGGGCGGGCGGGCAACACGTGAACAAGACGTCCTCGGCGGTACGGATCACCCATCTTCCGACCGGGATCGTGGTCCAGAGTCAGTCCGAGCGCAGCCAGCACCGGAACCGGGAGACCGCCATGCGCCTCCTCCGCGCCCGCCTCTATCAGTACCTGAAGGCCGAACGGGAGAAGTCCCGCGAGGAACTCGAGGCGGAGAAGAAGGAGATCGCGTTCGGCAGTCAGATCCGCTCCTACGTGCTGCATCCGTACACGCTGGTCAAAGATCACCGGACGGGCCACGAGACCTCGGACGTGGAAGCGGTTCTGGCCGGTGAGATCACGCCGTTCATGGAAGCGTACCTGAAGCAACCCGCCGGAGCGTAGCTGTCCAGCGACGACCTCCGGCGCGTCCCCGCGGCCTCGCCCGAGACCGACCCCCTTCTCTCCCGTAGGAGAAAGCTCGAGTCCCTGGAAGAGCGGGGCATCGATCCCTACCCGCCTTCGTACCCGGTGGCGGACACGGCGGCGTCCCTCAAGGAGGCGTTCGACGACGGCGGCCGGGCGGTGCGAGGCCGGATCGCCGGACGGGTCGTCTCCGTGCGGACCCACGGCCGCTCGACCTTCCTCCATCTGGCCGATCGCAGCGGCCGTATCCAGGTTTACCTGAAGCAGGACGAGCTCGGCGATGCGTACGAGCTCCTCGACGGGATCGACCTGGGGGACATTCTCGGTATCGAGGGGACCGTCTTCCGGACGCGGACCGGGGAGGTCACCCTGCGGGTGGAAGAGGTCAGCCTCCTCGCCAAGGCGCTCCGCCCGCTGCCGCTCGGCAAGGAGGTCATGGAGGAGGGGGAGTGGCGCGCCTATCATCGCTCCAACGATCCCGAGTTCCGCTACCGCCAGCGGTACGCCGACCTGGCAGTCCGGCCCGAGACCCGCGCGCTCTTCGCCGAGCGGACGCGGATCATCCGCTACCTGCGGGAGTTCCTCGACGAGCGCGGGTTTCTGGAGGTCGAGACGCCCGCGCTCCAGCCGGTATACGGCGGCGCCGCGGCGCGGCCCTTCGAGACCCGTCATCATGCGCTCGACATGCCGCTCTACCTGCGAATCGCCGACGAGCTGTACCTGAAACGGTGCATCGTGGGCGGTCTCGACCGCGTCTACGAGATCGCCAAGGACTTCCGCAACGAGGGGATGGACCGGTTCCACAACCCGGAGTTCACGATGCTGGAGTTCTACCAGGCGTACGCCGACTACCGTGACTTCCAGGCGCTCGCCGAGGAGATGCTGTCGGGGCTGGTACGCCGGCTCAAGGGCGAAATGGCGCTGACTTATCAGGGACGGACCGTGGATGTCGAGCCGCCCTGGCCGCGGCTCCGGTTTCTCGATGCGCTCGCGGATCGCGGGGTCGCGACGGACGACCTGTCGCGGGGCGCGCTCGCCTCCGAGGCGCGCGGTCGAGATCTCGACGTGGCGCCCCAGGACGGCCCGGGACGGCTCCTCGAGGCGTTGTTCGGCGCGCTGGTCGAACCGGATCTCGAGGGCCCGGTTTTCGTCGTGGATCATCCCGCGGAGCTATCCCCGCTCGCCAAGCGGCACCGCGGCGATGCCCGGCTCGCCGAGCGGTTCGAGGCGTATCTATTCGGGCGCGAGTGGGCGAACGCGTTCAGCGAGCTCAACGATCCGCGCGACCAGCGGGCGCGGTTCGAGGCGCAGGCCGCCCTCGCCGCGGCGGGCGATCTGGAGGCGCCGGTGACCGTCGACGAGGACTACCTGCGCGCGCTGGAGTATGGGATGCCTCCCACAGCCGGGATGGGGGTCGGCATCGATCGGCTGGTGATGTTCCTCACCGACCAGCCGGCGATCCGCGACGTCATCCTCTTCCCGATCCTGCGCCCCGAAGGGAGTTAGCGTGAGCCTCGAGTGGCAGATCGGGATGCGTTATCTCGCCTCCAAGCGGCGGTCGGGTGTGATCTCGGTGATCGGGTTGATCGCGATCGGTGGCGTTTTCGTCGGAGTGGCGGCGCTGGTGATCGTGATGAGCGTGATGAGCGGCCTGCAGCGCGACTTGAGGGAGAAGATCCTGACGAACACGCCGCACCTCCTGATCCAGAAGTACAACGCGGAGCCGCTGGCGGACTATGCGGAGGTGCGTGACATCATTGGCTCGACCGAAGGGGTGATCGGGGCGGCGCCGTTCATCTACACCGAGGGGATCATCGGCCACGGTCGCGGTCGCAACGAGGGGGCGGTGATCCGCGGGGTGGAGCCGCGGCACGAGGACGAAGTCGCGGATACGAGGAATCAGGTCGTATCGGGGAGCTACGACCTCGAGCAGGCTCCGGACGAGGCCTACCCCAAGGTGGTAGTGGGCTATTTGCTCGCCGATCGGCTCGGAGCTTTTCCCGGCGACACTCTGACGCTGACGACCCCTGAAGCGGCGGCCGTCTCGCCGCTCCACGGCACCGTGCCCAGGCTTCAGAAGTTCATCCTCGCCGGCACCTTCAAGAGCGGCCTGTTCGAGTACGATTCGAAGTTCGTTTATGCGTCGATGATCGCGATGCAGGAGTATCTGCAGGCGGGGGACATCGCATACGGCATATCGGCGCGCGTGGACGACATCTGGGAGGCGCGCGCGATCGGCGACGAGGTCGTCCGGAGCCTCGAAGGGGCGTTCTACGCGACCACCTGGATCGAGCTCAATCAGCCCCTCTTCGCGGCGCTCAGCTTGGAGAAGAAAGCGATGTTCATTATATTGGTGCTTATCGTACTGGTGGCGGCTTTCAACATCATCAGTACGCTGACGATGATCGTGATGGACAAGACCAAGGAGATCGGAATTCTCCGCTCCATGGGCATGCAGGGCCGTGCGATCCGTCGGATCTTCGTCTACCAGGGAATCCTGATCGGCGTGGTCGGCACGGGGTTGGGGACGCTGGCCGGGCTGATCGCCGTGTTCCTTCTGGGGCGCTACCGCTTCATTTCGCTGCCCGGGGACGTGTACTTCATCGACGTCCTGCCCGTTGCAGTGGAGCCGCTGAACGTCTCGTTGATCATCGCCGCGAGCCTCGGCATCTGCCTCGCGGCCACTCTGTATCCCGCGATGCAAGCGGCGCGAATGACGCCGGTGGATGCCATCCGGTATGAGTAGGGCCGGGTGGGACCGGCCGGCCGGCCCGGTGCTCATGGCGCACCGCTTGCATAAGGAGTACGGCGGGGGAGGCGGGCCGCTCAAGGTCCTCAAGGGGGTAGACCTCGAAGTCCTCCCCGGCGAGACGGTGGGGATCGTCGGGCGCTCCGGCTCGGGCAAGAGCACGCTGCTTCACTTGCTGGGCGGCCTCGATCGACCCAACCAGGGGCAGGTCGTGCTAGGGGATTGGCACCTGAATCGGCTCTCTGACATCGAGCTCTCGCGCGTGCGCAGCCGGCTGCTGGGGTTCGTGTTCCAGTTTCACCATCTGCTGCTGGAGTTTTCCGCGCTCGAGAACGTGGCGCTGCCTCTCCGCATTCAGGGAGCGGAGCGTGGGGAGGCGGAGGAGCGCGCGCGGCGCATGCTGGTGGAGGTCGGGCTGGCGGAGCGGCTTACGCACCGGCCGAACGCGCTCTCCGGCGGCGAGCAGCAGCGGGTCGCTTTCGCCAGGGCGCTGGTCCACGAGCCGATCCTCATCCTGGCGGACGAGCCTTCAGGCAACCTGGATCGCGCGAACAGCGAGCACCTCCATGACCTGATGTTCGTCCTCGCCAGGGAGAAGCGAGTGGCGTTCGTGGTCGCCACCCACGACGAGCGGCTGGCCGAGCGGACGGACCGCCTTCTGCAGATCGAAGACGGGCTCCTGGCGCCCGTCATCGAGGATCTCGCGGCCGGGGTTCGCGCGCCGCGGGGCGTGGATTGAACGGCCCGCGGCGGGGGTACGTTTACTCGGTGCCCGTGTGCGATTAGCATTGAGGCGGCGAGGAAATCCCAACTGACCAGGATTGACGTATGCTGTGTGCGGACTGCCAGAAGAATAAAGCTATCGTCCATTTCACCCAGATCGTCAACGACGAGACGGAAACGTTCCACCTGTGCCAGAGCTGCGCGCAGGCGCGCGGTCTGAAGACGACGCCGAGCACGTCACAGGTGCCGCTTTCCGACTTCCTGTACGAGTTGGGCGCCCCGATCTTCACGAAGGCGACGAGCGCCAACCTGTCATGCCCGCGGTGCGGCTGTACGTTCCGCCAGTTTCGGAAGACGGGACGACTGGGCTGCGCGGAGTGCTACACGACCTTCGAGCAGGAGATGAGCGCGCTTCTCAGGAAGATCCATGGTTCGAACGAGCACGTGGGGATCCTGGAATCCGAAGGCATCGAGCCCCAGGACGATCGTCAGGCGCAGATGGCCGACCTCCGGCGCCGCCTCCGGCAAGCGGTCGATAGCGAGGAGTACGAACGGGCGGCCGAGCTGCGCGACCAGATCGTCGAAATCGAGGAGGAGCGTCGTGCTGTCGGGCAGGCGGCTCCCCGGAGCAGCCGTGGAGAGACGTGATGACGTTGCCCGAAGACGACCTGCTGAAGCCGGTCGAGGGCGGACTGGCGTGGATCAGCGGCGACGGCCCGCACGCCGACGTCATCCTGTCCACGCGCATCCGGCTGGCCCGCAACCTGGAGCGGTTCGCGTTCCGGGAGACGATCACCGGCGACCAGCAGGACCTGGTGACCGAGGAGCTGCTCGAATCCCTTCAGGCGGCCGATCTCGAACAGGGAACGCAGTTCCTGAAACTCGGAGTTCTGACCGATATCGATCTCACTCTGCTCCTGGAGCGACATCTGGTCAGCCGTGAAATGATCAAGTTCAAGGAAGCAAGCGCGCTGCTGATCGGCGACGGCGGACGGGTCGCGCTGCTGATCAACGAAGAGGACCATCTGCGGATCCAGTCGCTGACACCGGGCTTGCAGCTCGAGGAATCCTGGCAGATCGCGAGCCGGACCGAGCAGGCGCTCCGGCAGCGGTGCCAGTTCGCCTATCATCACCGGTTCGGGTTCTTGACGAGCTGCCCGACGAACACGGGTACCGGCCTGCGGGCCTCGGTTCTGATCCACCTGCCGGGCCTGGTGCTGACTCGTGAGATCCACAAGGTCCTCCAGGGCCTCGCCCAGATCGGGCTGACTTTCCGCGGCCTCTACGGCGAGGGCTCGGATGTGATCGGGAACTACTTCCAGCTGTCGAATCAGACCACGCTTGGGAAGAGTGAGGACGAGCTGGTGGGCCACCTGGACCGGATCACCCGTCAGGTGATCGAGTATGAGGAAAACGCACGGCAGGTCCTGGTCAGGGACGCCCTGGACGAGATCGAGGACAAGGTCTGGCGCGCGTACGGACTGCTGCGCAGCGCGCGCTCGATGTCTTTCGACGAGATGATGAACCTGCTGTCGGCAGTGCGCCTCGGGGTCAGCATGAAACTGCTCCCCGACATAGGGGTATCGAAGTTGAATCGTCTATTGCTGTGGACCCAGGTGGCGCATCTCGAAAAGCGGGCGCAACGCTCGCTCGACGCGCGGGAGCGCGAGATTGAGCGGGCTTCCCTGGTGCGGGAGATCCTTGAAGGGTAGGTCGCTGAGCGACCTACGAATCCTGCAGAAGAGACGTAGAGGTCTATGAATAGCAACTTTACGGATCGAGTTCGAAAAGTGCTGTCGATGGCCCGCGAGGAAGCGACCCGGCTGCATCACGACTACGTCGGAACCGAGCATATCCTGCTCGGCCTGATCCGCGAAGGCGAGGGTGTAGCCGCCGCGATCCTCACCAACTTGAACGTGGATTTGGACGAGCTGCGGCAACGAATCGAGGAGCGGGTGGATCAGGGAAGGAGCGACATGGCCGCCGACGAGGTTCCCTATACGACCCGCGCCAAGAAGGTGCTGGAGTTTTCTGTCGCCGAGGCGCGCAGCCTTAAGCATTCCTATGTTGGAACCGAGCATCTAATGCTCGGATTGCTGCGCGAGGAGAAGGGGGTCGCCGCACAGGTGCTCGACGAGACCGGCGTAACGATCGATGTCGCGCGCAACGAAACGATTCGACTGCTCGGGGGGGAGCTGAGCTCTATGGAAAGCGGAGGCCAGACATCCAAGTCGAGCGACAAGAAATCGAAGACGCCGGCGCTTGATCATTTCTGCCGGGATCTGACCGATCTCGCCCGCGAAGGCGAGCTGGATCCGACGATCGGTCGAGGGAAGGAGATCGAGCGCGTCATCGAGGTGCTATCCCGGCGCAAGAAGAACAACCCGGTGCTGATCGGCGAGCCGGGTGTGGGGAAGACCGCCATCGTCGAGGGTCTGGCGCAGCGTATCACGAGTGGCGAGATCGTCCACAGTCTGCGCGATCACCGGGTGCTGTCGCTGGATATGGCAGCCGTCATCGCGGGGACCAAGTACCGCGGTCAGTTCGAGGAGCGCCTCAAGGCCGTGATCAACGAGATCAAGCAATCGCGGAATGTGATCCTCTTCATCGACGAGCTCCACACTCTGGTCGGGGCCGGTGCGGCCGAGGGCGCCATAGACGCCTCGAACATGCTGAAGCCGGCGCTGGCCCGCGGCGAGCTGCAGTGCGTCGGCGCCTCGACGCTCAACGAATACCGCAAGTACATCGAGAAGGACGGTGCGCTCGAGCGGCGGTTCCAGCCGGTGGTCGTGGATCCCCCGACGATCGAGGAGACATTCGAGATCCTGAAGGGGCTCCGATCCCGGTACGCCGAGCACCACAACGTGGAGATCCCGGACGGCGCCATCGAAATCGCGGCGCGGCTCTCGGAGCGCTACATCACCGATCGCTTTCTACCCGACAAGGCGATCGACGTGATCGACGAAGCCTGCGCGCGGGTCCATCTGGCGACCCAGGTTCCGCCTCCCGAGCTGCTGGCGCTCGAGGAAGAGGTTCAGGAGATCATCGGACGCAAGGATCACGCGATCAAGGCCCAGGACTATGAAACGGCGGCCAAGCTGCGCGATACCGAACGCGAGCTGAAATCCACGATCAAGCGGAAGAAGGTCGAGTGGGAGCGCGGCAACCATGCCGACCGGCCGACCCTCTCACTGGAGGACGTGGCCTTCATCGTGAGTCGCTGGACAGGTGTACCGGTCGTGCGGCTGCGCGAGGAGGAAACGGAACGGCTGCTGCACATGGAAGACGAGATCCACAAGCACATCGTCGGTCAGGACGCCGCGATCCATGCGATTTCCAAGGCGATCCGCCGCACCCGCGCCGGCCTCAAGGATCCTCGGCGGCCGATCGGATCGTTCATCTTCTCGGGTCCCACCGGAGTCGGGAAGACCGAGCTCGCGCGCGCCCTGGCGCGGTTCCTTTTCGCCGATCCCAACGCGCTCATCCGGATCGATATGTCCGAGTACATGGAGAAGTTCACGGTGAGCCGGCTGCTGGGCGCCCCGCCGGGCTACGTGGGTTATGAGGATTCGGGCTATCTCACCAAGGAGGTTCGGCGCAAGCCCTACTCGGTGGTGCTGCTCGACGAGATCGAAAAGGCCCATCCGGATGTATTCAACATCCTTCTCCAGATCCTCGACGAGGGGCACATCACCGACAATTATGGTCGTAAGATCGACTTCAAGAACACGGTCGTGATCATGACCTCGAACATCGGCGCGCGCCGCATCATGGGCTCCCGCTCGCTGGGATTCCAGCGCCCGAGCGAGACCGCCCGGATCGACCAGATCGAGGAGGCGGTGAAGGACGAGATCAACAAGACCTTCAACCCCGAGTTCCTGAACCGTCTCGACGAGACGATCGTCTTCCATCCACTTACCGAAGATCACATCGTCCAGGTCGTGGACATCCTGTTCAAGGAGATCCTCGACCGCCTCGATGACCGTGACATCACCCTCGTCCTCTCGGAGGGGGCCAAACGGTACCTGGCCCGTAAGGGCTTCGACGAGAAGTTCGGGGCCCGGCCGCTGAAGCGTGCGATGCAACGCTACCTGCAGGATCCCTTCTCCGAGGATCTGCTGAAAGGCCGGTTCGTTCCGGGTGACGAGGTCGTGGTCGAGGTGAGCGAGGACGAGGACCGCCTCGTCTTCACGTCCCGGGGCTCGCGCGCGCCACGGGAGGAGGAATCGGTTCAGGAAGAGGTGGGCTGAGGGTGAAGCGGCCCGAGTCGCGACCCCGCGCGTGGGCTGTGGCCGCGATGCTCCTCGCCGTTACTCCGGCCGTCGCTCAACAGCCTGCGCCCCGGATCTCGAGCATCGTCGTCGAAGGCACCCGCACGCTGGACGCGGAGCGCGTGCGCGCGCTGTCCGGTCTTTCCCCGGGATCGACGCTGACGGCGCGGGCCGTACAGGAAGCGATCCGCGCGCTCTGGGCGACGAATCTTTTCAACGACATCACGGTGACCACGCAGTCCGGCACGGATGCGCACGAGCAGGTGGTCGTGGTCATCCGCGTGGCGGAGGCGCCCGTCATCACCCGCCTCGATTTCGAGGGCGCCGACGAGATCGACCGCGAGGATCTCGAGGCCGCGCTCGCGATCCGGCCGGGAGATCGACTGCTCGAGCACCGTCTGCACCAGGCCGAGATCGACCTGGAGACGCTCTACGAGGAGCGGGGCTACTACCTGGCCGAGGTCCAGCTTGTGGCCACGCCCCACTCCGCGGGTGGTCCGGCCGCCTCCGATTCGACGGCAGTCACAGTGCGGATCGATGAGGGACGCAAGGTAGCCATCAAGGAGATCGAGTTCGACGGCAACACCGCTTTCTCCGGCGCGCGGCTCAGGAAGGCGCTGGAGACGGACACAGAGGGGTTCTGGTTCTGGCAGGACGGGGAGTTCGACGAGGCCAAGTGGCGTGCCGACCTGGGCCAGCGCCTCCCGGCCTTCTACGGGTCGCGGGGGTATCTGGACATGCGGGTCGTCTCGGACTCGATCGCCGTCGATCCGGATCGCGGCGCCATGCGGTTGTACGTCACGGTCGACGAAGGGCGACAATACCGCATCGGCGACATCACGATCGAGGGGAACCGGCGCTTCTCACGCACCGACTTGAGCCAGTTTCTCCGGCTCGAGCCCGGCGCGGTGTTCGACACACAGGTGGTCGAGTCGACGCAGACCGATCTGGGCAACCTGTACGCCGACGACGGATACATCTACGCGCAGATTCAACCGGTTCGCCGGGTGCGCGGGGACAGCGCCGTCGTCGATCTCACCTGGCAGATCCGGGAGGGCGAGCCCGCCCACATCCGCCACGTCGCGATCCGCGGCAACACCGTGACCCACGAGTCGGTGATCCGCCGGCAGCTCTTCGTGGAGCCCGGGGAGCGCTTCCGGCGCACCGACGTGCGCAACAGCCTGCTGTCGCTGGAAGGCCTGGGTTTCTTCGAGCCGGGGATCATGCCGACCACGAGGATGGTCGACGAGGAGTCGGGCGACATCGACCTGATATTCGAGGTCGAGGAGCGGCGCACCGGTTCGTTGACGCTCGGCGCCGCCGTCGGCGGGGGCACGGGCTTGTCGGGATTCGTCTCGTACGAGCAGCCGAACCTGTTCGGGCAAGCCCGTTCGGGCCGGATCCGGTGGGAGTTCGGTTCGCGCAACAACGATCTCGAGCTGAGCTACTCAGAGCCCGTTTTTCTCGGGTCTACGACATCGGCCTCGGTCTCGTTCTTCGATATCGACCGCCGCTTTATCAATCAGTCATTCCGCCAGGACGCGATCGGCGCCAACGTGCGGTTCGGCACACCGCTCCCCTGGGACGACGCTTCACGCTTCTTCTACGGCTATAAATGGCAGCGGATCGATCTGGAGTCGACGGGCGGAGGCGAGGACCGCTTCGAGGGCGAGTATCCGCGGACCGAGTCGAGCCTCAATCTGGCTCTCGTCCGCGACACGCGGTTGCCGCGGCGACACCCGATCCAGGGCGCGCGACACAATCTCAGCGTAGATCTGGCCGGGGGTCCGCTCCAGGGGAACGTCGGCTTCCATAAGTACCTCTTCGACACCGCCTGGTTCGCGGCCACGTTCAATGACCGGACGGTGCTGAACCTGAGCCTTAAGACGGGGGGAATCCGTGCCACTCGCTTCGTGCCGCTGACGGAGCAGTTCGTCCTGGGCGGGGTACAATTCCCTTCGCAGGGGCTGCGCGGATACGACGAGGGGTGCGTCGGCGTCTTCAACGTCGGCGCCGGTCGTCCCGGAATCGGGTGCGGAGAGGATCGCGGCAACGCGTTCCTGCTCCTTACGGCCGAGCACTTCTTCAAGATCAGCGACACGATATACGCCTCGGTTTTCTACGATGCGGGAGACGTCTTTCGCGAGTTTGGAGACGTGACGTTCGCCGATCTCAAGCGGGGGGCGGGGGTCGGGTTCTCCATCGATCTGCCCGGTCTGGGGCCACTCGGGCTCGATCTCGGATATGGTTTCGACCGGATCGACAACGCCGGAAACCTCGATCCGGGATGGCAGGTGCACTTCCGGTTCGGCAATCTCGCCCGTTAGAGGAGTGACCTCGCCGGTCCGGGGAGTGGGACGGTAAATTGTTGACCCAGGGAGTCTTCGGCTACCATACGAGGAGGGATGCGAGAATGTTCGCTACACGCGGAGTCTTCGGCGCGCTTCTCCTGCTGGCCGTCGCGCCGGTAGGGACCGCGGCGCAGGACGCGCCGCTGAGGATCGCCTACATCGATTCCGAGGAGATCGTCAAGCAGGCGCCCGGCTACTCGGAGGCCAACGCCGAGTTCAACCGGACGGCCAGCGGCTGGCAGGACAGCCTCGAGCAGAAGCGCGGCCGGCTCAAGGAGCTGTACGACGAGTACAAGGCGCAAGAAGTCATCCTCTCGCCCGAAAAGAAGGCCGAGCGGCAGGAAGAGATGCTGCGGATGGAGGGAGAGATCCAACAGTACTTTCAGATCAAGTTCGGGCCTCAGGGCGAAGCCAGCACGCGGCAGGCCGAGCTGATGCAGCCCATCATCGAGCGCGTGAATCGCGTGATCGACCAGGCGCGGCAGGAGCTCGGATACTCCCTGATCTTCGACCTGAATGACGGGGCGCTGGTCGCCGGGGATCCGGCCCTCAACATCACCGACGAGGTGATCCGGAGGTTGCAGTCGAGCCAGGGGGTGGCAGCACCCTCGCGATAGTGAACCATCCGCAGGGGATCCCTGATCCCGGAGACCGAGGAGGCGGCGGGGAATTGGCACGAGCGAGTGTACCGCTGGGCGAGCTCGCCGCAGCGATCGGGGCCCGGCTGGAGGGGAATCCCCGTTTGGAGATCCGCGGAGTCTCGACGCTCGAGGGTGCAGGCCCGACGGATCTCTCCTTCCTTGCCAACGCCCGCTACGAGGAGGCTGCCCGCCTGACCAATGCGGGGGCGATCGTGGTCGGATCGGACTACCGCGCCAACGGCCAGAACGTCCTGCGGAGCGACAACCCTTACCTGGCGTTCGCTCAGGCGATCGCCCTCCTCTGGCCCCCTCCCCCGGTCGAGCCAGGCGTTGCGCCCACCGCAGTCGTCGATGCGACGACCCGGGTTCCGGGCGACGCGTCCATCGGGCACCACGCGGTCATCGGCGCGAACGTCGATCTCGGGCGGGGTGTCGTGGTCGGAGCGGGAACGGTGATCGAGGAGAGCATCGTGATCGGGGAAGGGTCGCGACTCTTTCCGCGGGTCACGCTCCTGCACGGAACCCGTCTCGGGAAGCGTTGCGTGGTTCAGAGTGGCAGCGTGCTAGGCGCCGACGGCTTCGGATACGCCACGGATGGCGCCGGCCGCCATCACAAGGTCCCCCAGCGCGGCGGACTCGTGCTGGGCGATGACGTCGAGATCGGCGCCGGCGTCACGATCGACCGCGGATCGATGGAGGATACTACGATCGGGGATGGTGCCAAAATTGACAACCTGGTCCATATCGGGCACAATGTAAAGATAGGTAAAAACGCGATCATCGTTGCCCAGGTGGGCGTCGCGGGCAGCACGAAAGTCGGCGACTTCGTCGTCGTGGGTGGACAGGCGGGAATCGTGGGCCACGTGAGTATCGGGGATCGCGCGCGGATCGGGGGGCAGGCGGGAGTCATCGGTGATGTCCCCGCCGGGGCGGAGTATTCGGGCTATCCCGCCCGCTCCCATCGCGAACAGATGCGGGCCCACGTGCTCTTCAGCCGTCTCCCGGAGATCTTCGCGCGTCTCAAGGCGATCGAGCAGAGGATTCGCGCATGAAGAACGATCGCCAGCTGACGATCGCGCGGCCGGTCACCTACAGCGGCGTTGGCCTCCATACCGGCGACCAGAGCCATCTGACGTTCCTTCCCGCCGAGGCCAACACCGGCCTGCGCTTCGTCCGCGTAGACCTCGATGGAGATCCCGAGATCATCGTCGATCCGGAGCATGTCATCGGGGTCGATCGGGGGACCTCGATCGGTCTCGACGGAAGCAAGGTTCATACGATCGAGCACGTGCTGGCGGCTGTTGCGGCGCGCGGAATCGACAATTTGCGGATTGAGCTGGACGCGAGCGAGCCGCCGGTCGGTGACGGTTCCAGCTTGCCTTTCTGGCGCGCGCTGCAGGAGGCGGGGCTCAAGGAGCTGGACGCTCCACGACGCCGATATCGGGTGGAGGAACCGATCTTCTACGCGGACGGAGATGTGGAGATCACCCTTTTGCCATCCGATCGCCTGCAGGTTTCCTTCACGATCGATTTCGACCATCCGCTGGTAGATCACCAGTTCGAATCCTTCGAGATCACGCCCGAGATCTTCGAACGGGAGATCGCACCGGCTCGGACTTTCGGCTTCCTTCACGAGATCGAGCAGCTGAAAGCGGCGGGGCTGATCCGCGGAGGGAACCTGAGGAATGCGATTGTGATCGGCGAGGATAAGATTCTCAACGAAGAGCGGCTCCGCTTTCCGACGGAACTCGTCCGTCACAAGATCCTCGACCTGCTCGGAGATCTGAAAGTGCTCAATGTCGATATCGAGGCTCACATCGTCGCCCATCGGTCGGGGCATCGCGCCAACTTCGCTCTCGTCCAGCTGCTGAAGCGGCGGATCGATGGACAGAGCGGCAACGGTGCGGGCAGGCTCGGGGAGACGCGCCGGGGGCCGTCCAGAACGCGCCGGGGGGCGTCCAGGGCTCGCCGGGAGAGGAAGGTCGAGCGCCCCACGATACTGGACGTCAGCCGCATCCTGGAAATCCTGCCCCATCGCTATCCGTTCCTGCTGGTGGATCGTGTCGTGAGGATCGAGGAGGGCCGACGGGTGGTGGGGATCAAGAACGTGACGATCAGCGAGCCGTTCTTCCAGGGTCATTTCCCCGGTCATCCGGTCATGCCCGGCGTTTTGATCGTAGAGGCGATGGGGCAGGTCGGCGGGTTGCTGTTGATGAGCCTGGTCGATGATCCAACCGGAAAGGTGGTCTACTTCACCGGGTTGGACAGAGTCCGGTTCCGCCAGCCGGTGCTGCCCGGCGATCAGCTCATCTGCGAAGTCGAACTGGTCCGGCGCCGGGGAACGTTCTGCAAGATGCGCGGGGTTGCGCGCGTGGACGGTGCGGTGGTTGCCGAGGCCGACCTCATGGCCTCGTTGGTTCCAAAATGAAATCGCTGACCGGACAGATCCATTCCACCGCGATTGTCGATTCCAGCTCGGAGATCGGCGACGATGTCGTCATCGGCCCCTACGCGATCGTCGGACCGGGCGTCTCGATCGGCGCAGGAACACGGATCGCAGCCCACACCGTTATCGAGCGGGATACCACGATCGGCGAACATTGCCAGATCTACTACGGGGCCGTTCTTGGAAGCGATCCGCAGGACCTCAAGTATGAGGGAGAGCCAACCACCTGCGTGATCGGCAGCGAGACCGTGATCCGCGAGTACGTCACCGTGAATCGTGGAACCCGCGCTCTCGGCACCACGCAGATCGGCGAACGTTGCCTGCTCATGGCCTATGCGCACGTCGCCCATGACTGCCAGATCGGAGACGACGTTATTCTCTCGAACGCCGTCGGTCTGGCGGGTCACGTGACCGTCGACGAGCACGCGATCATCGGCGGCATGACGGGCGTCCATCAGTTCGTGCGTGTGGGTGCGCACGCGTTCGTGGGCGGCGTCTCGCGCGTGCAGAAGGACGTGCCGCCGTACGTCAAGGCGGCCGGAAACCCCACCGCGTTGTTCGGACTCAACACGGTTGGTCTCGAACGGCGCGGTTTCCCGCAGAACGTCCAGACGGAGCTGAAGCGGGCGTATCGGCTTTTCTTCAACTCCAAGCTGAACGTTTCCCAAGCGCTCGCCCGCGCGAGCGAGGAGCTTCACCCCTATCCCGAAATCGAACGCTTCCTGACGTTCATCACCGACAGCGAGCGTGGCGTCACCGTCTGAGGCGAACGCGCGGGACGGCTTCTCAACCGAGTTCTGCGAATGGGCTTGATTCGGGATTGGCGGGATCGTAAGGCGATCTCTCCTCATCGCCCCAAACGGGCACGGACGGCGTGGATGGTTTTCGCCCTGGCGAGCGTGTTGATCCTGATCTGGCTCCTGAACCGATTTTGAGCCGTCCCGTCCTCCGGGCGATCGCCAGTCGCGGGGGGTGGCTCGTTGCAAGGCTCGTCGAGGCGCTCTCCCGGACCTGGCGGATCGACGTATCGGGAAACAGGCACCTCCAGGCGATCGAGGCCGAAGGCGACGGCGTCGTCTTTTGCTTCTGGCACGGACGGATGCTCGAACTGGCGGTCGCCCACGCCCGCCACGGTGTCGGCGTCCTGGTTTCGAGCCATCCCGACGGGATCATGGCCGCCCGGATCATCGCGCCGCTGGGATATATCCCGATCAGGGGATCGAGACGGCGTAACCCCGTGGCCGGCTTCCGGGCCATGCTGCGGCACGCCGAGTCGGGCGGCGACCTGGCACTCAGCCCTGACGCCCACTCGGACATCCATCGGGTCCTGCCGGGAGCGGTCGCGCTGGCGCGCCGTTCCGGTCACGTGCTCGTGCCGGTGGCCGCTGCGGCGCGGCCCTGCAGGCGAGTCGTATCCTGGGACAGGTTCGAGATTCCATGGCCCGGCGCGCGCGTGCGAATCCGCTACGGCGAGCCGGTTCGGGTGCCGGCGGGCGTCAGCGCCGCCGCGTGCGAGAAGATCAGCCGTGACCTCGAGAGGCGGCTGCGCGCCCTGCACCGCGAGATCGAGGAAGAGCTGGCGGGCCGTCCGCGCCGCGTAGCCCGTCGCCCGTCCGCTCTGACACCGCGATGAGCCGAGGCCCGTGCGCGCCGTCGGCCGGGGGCGAACCGGGGGCGGTGGTGGAACGGGCCGCGGGATACGGCTGGGCCCGAAGGACGCTCTACGGCGAGGGCGGATGGTCCGGGGCGGCGTGGCGCGGGCTCGCGCGGCCGCTGGGGTGGGGCTGGCGCCTCACGGCCGAACGGAGGCTCACGGCGGGGCGCGCGACGTACCGTCTGCCGGCTCCCGCCATCGCAGTCGGCAACGTCACGGTGGGCGGCGGCGGCAAGACGAGCCTCGTCCTCTGGATCCTTGCGAACGCCGTACCTTTCGGCGCGCACGCGGCCGTCCTGACGCGCGGATACGGACGATCCGAGCCCGGCGCATGGGTGATCGCTCCCGGCGAGCTTCCGGGGCCCGCGCGCGCGGTGGGCGACGAACCGTTGCTACTCGCGCGGGCCGGCGCCTGGGTCGGGGTCGCCGCGGATCGGGCCCGCGCAGCGCGCGCCCTTGGATCGCGTTTTCACCCCGACGTGTTCCTTCTCGACGACGCCCTCCAGCACCGGCAGGTCGCGCGGGCCCTCGATCTCGTCACGTTCACGGTGGACGACCTAGTCTCACCGGCCCGGTGCCTCCCCGCGGGACCGTTGCGCCAGGGTCCGGAGTGGCTGCCGCCGAACGGGGGCTGGGTCGTCGCCGGTGGGGACCCCCGTGCCCGCCGGTGGCCGTCCGGCTCGATCGGGGCGGCGTTCAGCCGCTGGTGGACCGAACTGCCGGGAACGCCGGCGCGGTGGGCGGACGCGGGCACAGTCACGCTGGCGGCGTGGCGGGGAGGGGGGGAGGAGCCGTACGATCCCGGCGGGCGGCGCGTCGTCGCCTTCGTCGGCGTGGCCCGGCCGGGGGCGGTGGCCCGATTCGCGGCGAAGACGGGGCTTCCCGTCGAGCGCGTCGTCGCCTATCGGGACCACCAGCCGTACCGCGCCGCCGACATCGCCGCGCTCCTGGCGGAACATCCCGATGCGTCCTTCGTGACGACCGAGAAGGACGCCATCAAGTGTGATCCGGAATGGTTCGAGGATCGTCCGGTGGGCGTCCTCCGCCGGCGTCTGGATCCGTTCGATCCCGAGCTCCTGAAAGGTCTGGTCCGCGAAGCGGCCGCGTGGCCCCGGTGAGGACGGAGCGCCGTGCCGCGTCGTTGCCGCCCAGGCCCCGGGTGCTGGATACGGACGTGCTCGTCCTGGGAAGCGGAATCGCCGGGCTCTCCTACGGGATCAAGGCGTCCTCCTTCGGCAGCGTCCTCCTCCTCACCAAGAAGGAGGACTCCGAGGCCAATACCAATTACGCCCAGGGTGGGATCGCCGCTGTCATGGACGCGGCCGATTCGTTCGCGGCTCACATCGAGGACACGTTGGATGCCGGAGCGGGGCTTTGCGACCCGGAAGCGGTGCAACTGCTGGTCGCGAGCGGCCCGGCGCGTGTCCGCGAGTTGATCGAGCTGGGGGTCCGCTTCAGCTACGAGGGGGACGATTCAGGCCGCCTGTCGCTGGCGCGGGAGGGAGGTCATTCGGCGCGACGGATCGTTCGCGCCGACGATCTGACCGGCCGTGCGATAGAGAAGGGTCTCCTGGAGGCCGCGGCGAGGGCGGGGGTCGCGATCTACGAGCACTTTTTCGCGCTCGATCTCTGGATGACCGGCCGCGGACGGAAGCGGCGCTGTGCGGGCGTGGTGGCCGTCGATCGCGAGAGCGGCGAGCTGGTCGCCGTTCGCGCCCGCGTGACCTGCCTGGCCACCGGAGGATGCGGTCAGGTCTACCGCTACACGACGAACCCCGCAATCGCCACCGGCGACGGAGTCGCGATGGCGTACCGGGCGGGCGCACCGGTCGCCAATCTGGAGTTCATCCAGTTCCACCCGACCGCCCTGTATCCGGTCGCCGAGAGGCCGTTCCTGATCAGCGAGGCGGTGCGCGGCGAGGGCGCCGTGCTGCGCGAAGGCGGGGGTCGCACGATCATGGACGATCAGCGGGGAGGCGACCTGGCGCCGCGAGACGTGGTGGCGCGCGCGATCGATGCCGAGATGCGCCGCTCGGGCGCCCCCCACGTATGGCTGGACTGCCGGTCGATTCCGCCGGCGCGGTTCGCGGAGCGGTTTCCCAACATTCTGGAGACTTGCCGCGCACGCGGCTTCGATCCACCGGACGAGCCCCTACCGGTGGTTCCGGCAGCGCACTACGCATGCGGCGGCGTGAGGACGGACCTGGCCGCGCGCACCGGAATCCCGGGACTCCTCGCGGCTGGGGAGGTGGCGTGCACCGGGGTCCACGGCGCGAACCGGCTGGCGTCCAACTCGCTGCTCGAGGCGGTGGTCTTCGCCGACCAGGCAGCGGCGAGCACGCGCGACCTGCTCGAGGAAGGGGAGCCGCGGCGGGAGCCGCTGCCGCCGCGGCCTCGTACGGCGAAGCATCGGCCGGATCTCGACGTCCTGCGCCAGGAAGTCCGCGCGATCCTGTGGGAAGGGGCGGGGATCGTGCGGCACGACGAGGGGCTGGCGAGGGCCGGCGAGCGGCTCCGGGCTCTCGCGTCGGAGATTCCCGCCTGGCCGCTAGACCCGGCCGCCGCCGAGCTCGCCAACCTGCACCTCGTCGGAAACCTGATCGTGGCCTCGGCGATCGCGCGTCGGGAGAGCCGCGGACTTCACTACACGCTCTCCCACCCGACCTCGGATCCTGCCTTTCGACGGGACACCATGCTCGTGCCGGAGAGCACCTCGCGCCGGCTTGCCTGATGGAAACCCGCTCTTAAATTCATCGTTCTCTTACCCCGGGCTCCCGACCGAGCGGAATCGTCCAACCGGCAACCCCCCGTCGTACGCCAGGAGCACATCGAAATGATCGAGAAGCAGGTGGCCGTCTACCAGCCCATCCGGTCGGTCGACGAGAGCAACCCGTTCGAGGCGATGATGTCGCGTTTCGACCGCGCCGCCGAGTTGCTCGATCTCGATCCCGGCCTCTACCGGATCCTGCGCCACCCCGAGAAGCAGCTCATCGTTTCGATCCCCGTGCGGATGGACGACGACGAGATCCAGGTGTTCACGGGCTATCGAGTCCATTACAACGTGGCCCGCGGCCCGGGCAAGGGAGGGATCCGCTTCGCACCCGACGTGACGCTCGAAGAGGTGAAGGCCCTGGCGGCCTGGATGACCTGGAAGTGCGCGGTCGTCAATATCCCGTTCGGGGGCGCCAAGGGGGGTGTCGTCTGCGATCCCCGCCAGCTTTCCACGCGCGAGCTCGAGCACATCACCCGCCGTTACACAGCCGAGATCATGCCTCTTCTCGGACCCGACACCGACGTCCCCGCACCGGACATGAACACCAATGAACAAGTCATGGCGTGGGTCATGGACACGTACAGCCAGCATGCCCGACACACCGTCACGGCGATCGTGACCGGCAAGCCGATCGAGATGGGTGGGTCACTGGGCCGTCGCGAGGCGACCGGGCGGGGGTGTATGCTGGTCACCGTCGAGGCGCTCAAGCACCTGGGGATGCCGGCGACCGAAAGTCGCGTAGTCGTGCAGGGGTTCGGGAACGTAGGCTCGATCGCGGCTCGGCTGTGCGCCCGGCAAGGGATGAAGGTGGTCGGAATCAGCGATCACACGGCGGCCTTCGCCGCTGAACAGGGGATCGACGTTGAGGCCGCGATAGGACACGTGGCAGAGCACGGATGGCTGGCCGGGTTCCGGGGCGGCGACGCGATCCCCGGCCGGGAGCTGCTCGAGCTTCCGTGCGAGGTCCTGATGCCCGCCGCGATCGAAAATCAGATCACCCAGGCGAACGCGCGGAACATCAAGGCGCGGGTCATCTGCGAAGGCGCCAACGGGCCGACCACCGCGCTCGCCGACGCGATCCTCGAGGAAGCCGGCATCTTCGTCGTCCCCGACATCCTGGCAAACGCGGGCGGGGTCACCGTCAGCTATTTCGAGTGGGTGCAGAACCGGGAGGGGTACTACTGGAGCCGCGAAAGGGTCGAGCGGCGGCTCAGGAAGATCATGGTGAACTCGTTTCGCGACGTGGTGAAGTACACGGAGACCCACAGCGTGAACATGCGCACGGCGTGCTACATGCTCGCGATCGACAGAGTCGCTTTCGTTCATCGCCTGCGGGGGATCTACGCCTAGGGTGTAGGCACGCCACTCGGAGAGCTGTACGTGCGAATCGAGATTCTGGCGGTGGATCGCCTGCGTTCCGACTGGGCGCGAATGGCGATGGCGGAATACCTCGAGCGGACGAGACGCTTCAGCGGCATCGATCGACGCGAGATCAAGGCGGCAAGGGGCGGTGATTCACGCGCAGTGGAGGAAGAGGGAAAACGGCTGCTCAAGGCGGCGGCCAGAGGGCCGAGGGATCAGCTCGTCGCCCTCTCACCGGCGGGCGAGAGCATCGACTCCGAGGGCTGGGCCGCGCTCTTCGCCGAGTGGATGGAGCACCGGGTCAACCGGGTGGTCTTTGCGGTCGGCGGGGTGGGGGGACTTTCACTGGTGGTGCTCGAAGAGGCGGACAGGACCCTCGCGCTCGGCCCCCACACACTGTCTCACGAGCTCGCCCAGATCGTTCTCGTCGAGCAGATCTACCGCGCCTGGACGATCATGGCCGGCGAGCCGTATCACAAGTGAATCCGGCGCCTGACCGGCGCGGGCGGGCGGTCATGCGGCCGATTCCAGACGCGCTCGAGAAGCTTGTAAAGCGCATAGGCTGCGAGCAGGACCAGGAAGGGCTCGATCGGTAAGCGGTACCGGTAGTGATGTACGATGGTCAGATAGTTAGGTATGGGAATCGAAACGAGGAACACGACGAGAAGCTGGACCCCGCTGTTTCGGAGATCCGTCAAGAAGAGCCCTGCACCAGCAAGTCCAAGTATTGCGAGATAGGTTACGAGCGAGAGTTGCTCCTGCCAGGTGTTCACGGGTCCCATGACGGTCCAGTAACGGGCCACGCGAGTCAGGATCGAACGAGCCGTCTGGAGCGGGTTGTCCGCCATGAAGTCGATGGCTTCATGGAGCAGAAAGCGGTTGAAGGCGGGTTCCTCCGGCCGCGTCCAGGGGTCCTGACCGGATTCGGCAAAGGCCGATCGAATGCTGCTCCCTCGCTGATTCGCGCCTCCTCCGCCGTACTCATTGTTTCCCAGGAACAACTCATGTCCAAAATTCGACTTGATGAAAACGAACTCTCCGAATACCGAGTAATTGCGCAGAAGCCACGGGGAGATCACGAGACAGAAAGCCACCATCAATCCGGTGGCTGTCTTGAGAATCATCCGTGAAGGGCCGGCGGCGTGCCAGTACAGCCACACGAGTACGAAGGGCAACGCGGCCACGACGACAGGTTCGACGAGAGCCGTAAAACCCAACACGGCTCCGACCCGCATACCACGCCGTAGATCGGGTCTTGCGGCGAGCCCGAGCAGCATCAGCGTGAGGAGGAGGAGGCAAGCAGCCAGGAGGGAAGTCGACCAGAGTTTCTGAACCGCAAAGTGAATGGAGGGCGGGTAGAGGGCGAAAAGAGTTGCGGCGATCAAGCCCGTCGGCGCGTTGAAGACACGTCTTCCGATGAAGTAGAGGAGCACGCAGCTCAGGGCCGAGACCACTACCTGGAAGAGCTCGATCGCTACCGCAGCCCTCACGCTGTAGGCCCCAAACGCCTTGAAGGCCGCGCCCATGAGAAACGGCTGAATGGGCGCCATCCAGGCCGTCGGCCCCTGCGGATAGGCCGACCACGAGGGCCAGCTGAAACCGTCCCCGCTGGAGAGCGACGCCGCGATCTGGCCCATCTCGTAGCCATATTGCCAGAAGTGGTCTGTGCTGGGGAACACCCAGCTCGTCGTAACCACCCCGACAAGCACTCGGATGGCGACAGCCAATCCGAAGATGCACAGTATCCAGCGGATTTCCCTGCCGGTCTCGGTAGGCGGCGTTCCGGGACTGCCATCGGTTGCGGTGTACATCAGCCTGTTCGGCTCACGCGATTCCGCCCACCAGGACCATCGGGGGGGCAAGGGGGTCCGCTCGAAGCCGGTTGATCGTCGGTGAGAGAGGTCGTAAATTTACAGTCTGGTTCATCCGGCGACACCGTCGGGCCGTATTCGTGGGGCTGTAGCTCAGCTGGGAGAGCGCCTGAATCGCACTCAGGAGGTCGTCGGTTCGATCCCGATCAGCTCCACCACCTTAATCGAAGGCCCGGCAAGCGCTTAGCGATCCGGGCCTTCTTCTTTCCGGTCAGCGAAACCAACCGTGAGTGCGCATTAAGTGCGCGCCGGCTCGCCCGAGGAGCTCACCTCCTCCTCGTCGAGGTCGCCAAGTCGCCGCCCAATACGCTCACGGAGCCAGGAATCCATCATGGATTCGGCCCCCGGATCGGATTAGGCGGAGAACGGCTCGCGGCTGGTACCTGCCGATTTGCGTCTGGATGATCAGGGCCCCCGACTCGAGTCGTCGGACTCCGGTCAGGCGTGCCTCGGCCATGTTGAGAGGGGGAGTGTTACCGCGGAAGGACTTCGCCCACGACAGAGAGTCCCAGTCGGGCTCCTGCCTCAGGTCTTGAAGCTTCACGTTTCATCAGCCTCCTCGAGCTGAGGGGTTCTGGTAGTCGAGCACACCTCAGAATCTACCACCTCCGGCGTCGAAAGTCCTCTACGCCGACATTGTCGGCTCGACCGCGCGCGCTGCGGAGTTCCGCGACACGCCTCGCGGTTCGTCCCACCTGAGCCCTCCATGTCGGGGGTGCGCAAAGAGTTCGCACAAGAAGCGGAATCCTTCGCGCGCGTGTTTACTCTTGCTCGAGATCCGCGAGGCTAGCGGCTGCTCTCCGGGCCTCGACGACCAACGGTCGAAGCTCGGGATCGGCGTCGCGCCAGGCGACGGCGAACAACTCGTAGTTCTCGCGGGCGTCGCGGAAGTGCCCCAGCTCTTCCTGAACGCGGGCGAGCGCCAGCGTGGCGAGGGGATCGGCCCTGAGGCTCTCTCCGCGCGAGAGGGAGTGGAGGAACCGCGCGGCCCGCTCCCGCTCTCCGACCTGTAGCGCCCGCCTCGCCTCCCACCAGCGGATGGCGAAGTTCACGGGCACGGACTCACCGGCGGTCGCGGTCTTCCTGCGCGCGTTCTCCAGGAGGGTATCCGCTGCGCTCATTCGTCCTTCGCGCCAGGCGCGGAACCCCTCGAGGGCCTCTGTGGCCCCCTCGGCATAGAGAGCCCCCAGGGAGTCCCCCTCTCCCAGCCAGTCGCTCTTAATGGACCGGATCGCGGCAAGAGATTCCTGGAACTCCCGAGTGCGGGACTGCTCAAGTGCCCACGCACCTCGGAAGACGTATCCCGTGATCGGGTCGGGACGACCACCCCTTATGACGATTGAATCCGGCGGTTGACCGTTCTCCTGTGCCGCGAGCGCTCGTTCCAGGCGGTCGGTCGGAATCTCGAATCCGCTCACGTGCGCAAGGTAGAGGATCACGTCGACATCCACGGGCGAGCCCGCCGCCTCGAGCGCGGCGGAGCGCTGGCCCCGGAAAAGAAGCGTTCGGACCAGTTGGGGAGCCACGCGGGCCGGGCTCTGCGAACGGGCAAGCCGAAAGAGCTCGGCCTGCACGTCGAGGAAGCGGGGGTGAGAGAAGTACAGCAACCCAAAGAACATCGCGAAAGGTACCGTTCCTTGGGTATGGGAGATACTGTCGAGCGCGGCGATTCCCGCGATCCGCGCCGCCGAGTCACCGAACGCGATCGCCGGGATGAAAGGGATTTCCAATGGGTCGGGCGTCAACTGCGTGTACGTCCTCGCCAGTTGGGCCACCCGGGAGCTGTCCGGCGCGTTCTGCATGGTCGCGGCGATCGCGTGCTCGTAGGCCGGGGCGAATGTCGGATCGAGTTCGATTGTGCGCTCGAAGGCCTGGAGGGCGTCGCTCGCGTCATAAAGCCACATGCCTCCCAAATGGTAGATCTTGTCACCGAAGATAAACCATCCCAGCGCATCGTCGGGGTACTTGGTGGTCAACTTGCGGAGCCTTTCAAAACCCTCAGGCCTCCCGCGGTAGATGTCGTCGACTCCTCGCGACAGCAACGCTTCGCGCTCGGGGAGCCGATCGATGTAGCGGAGCGCCCGACCGAAGGGCGCGATGGGGCGGATCTCGCTGAGCTCTGAGGGACAGGAGCACCATTCGATCGCCCAATTCAGGTGTAACCAGGCGAGCGCGAATGTGGAGTCGGCCTCGACCGCTTGAACATAGTCCTCGATCGCCCGCGCGTATTCGCTGCGACGGAAGTGAACCTGGCCCGCGAGGTACGCACGCAGGGCGGGCAGCGAAGCGGTGGTCGCCCGCGCGAGGTGGATCCCCGCGAGTCTCTCGTCCGCATCGACGATCTTTCGCATGAGCTGGATCGTCATCTGGTCGACGAGGCCGAAGATCGAGTCGACGGCGCCATCGACCTGGCTGCTGGAGATCGGCTGACCGGAATCCACGTCGTACAGCTCTGCGACGAGGCGGAGGCTGCCCCCCGACGGCACCACGCTTCCCAGAACCGCGTACCGGGCTCCGGCACGTGCAGCGATGTCGAGGGCGGTGGGCGTGTCTGGCATTGCGTCGTCGTCGACGCTCTCCCGCCAGCGGGCGAGCACGGTGCGGCTGTCGATCGCGCGGTATCCCGGGATCCCGTCCAGGTTCCTGGATAGGAGGTCGACCATCCCTTCTTGCCACGTCTCGAGGTCCTCGCCGCCCACGCGAAAGGGCAGGACGGCGATTCCAGGAGCCGCGACAGTGGCTTCGGAGTCCCCGGGGTCGCCGGTGGTCTGCCGCGTGAAGAGATAGATCATCGTGGATGCGACCAGCAGGCTCGCAAGAACCCCCAGCGCCACCGCTTGTCGCTCGCGCACAGCCGGCGGAACCCACGAGCGCTTTGGAACTACCCCATCGGGGGGAAGGGTCTCGAGTGAGAACAGCCTCCACTCGCCCGGAGTTCCCTTGAGCTCATGCTTGCCGCGGTCCTCGAACCGGAATCCGGAGCCCATCTCCGCCTCGCGAACGGCGTTGGAGACGAGGATCTGTCCGGGGTCGGCGGCAGATGCGATGCGCGCTCCGACGTGGATGACGATGCCGCCGAGATCCCCGCCGTGGCGATCGACGGCTCCCATGTGGATCCCGGCTCGCACCTCGAGCCCGACCGCTCGCAGAGTTTCGCGGATTGCCCAGGCACACAGGAGGGCGTTCGCCGGGTGGGAGAACGCCGCCAGGAACCCGTCGCCCGTCGCCTTGACCTCGCGCCCGCCGAAGCGGTGGATTTCCCGGCGAGCCCGAGCATGGTGCTCCTGGAGGAGCGAGCCCCACTCGCGATCCCCGATCTTGATGGCACGCTCGGTCGAGCCGACGATGTCGGTGAACAGGATGGTTTGGAGAGTTCTTCTTTGATCCATCACATGAGCAGCATACATCGAAAACGACAAAACGTGTCTATTTTAAACCGCCCCACGGCATTCGTCGTCTGCAATCAAGTTCATCGTGAATGTGCACCATGGTGTGCGACATCGACTTTGGAGTTGACCCGTTTTCATGGACGGGTGAGCACTGCGGGCTTCAGACGGGCGCAAGCCACCTCCTCTCGTAGTTGACGGGGGACGAAAAGGACGTTATGAGAAGAGCCTTCCACTCCGAGTCCGGCCCCTTAACTGATCTCGAAGAGCCGCCGGCTCGGGTACCTCTTCCAGATCCTCCACGACCCACCCAGATGTCCCGGAAGGCGATTCTGGGCCGTAGACCTCCGCCTGACAGACAATCATGTGATCAGCACTCCTAGACATTATTCCAACAATACTTAGGCCCACGCTGTGCGAAAAGCCGTGCAAGATGTCGGGTCTTACTAGCACGAGGTTGTCCTCGGTCCCAAGTAAAGAGGATCCGATCTCCTCGGCAACTGTGCGACATGGTGTGCGACATCGACCCTAATTCTGCGTGGAGAACGAGGCGGAGGGTTCGCCAGCACGTGGACGAAACCAGCGTGGTTACAACAGATCGTGGAAACAGGCGTTTCTTGACCGGGAATCGCACTCAGGAGGTCGTCGGTTCGATCCCGATCAGCTCCACCAAAGGCGGAAATCGACGCGCGACCCGGCAGCGAACCCCGTTGTCGGGTCGCTTTTTTCAGGTCTGCCCTACGCGGCCGGCGGGCCGTTGCCCGCATCCGGGCTGGAATGTACAATTACTGGCCATGAATACTCGGGCCGCTGACCCCCCAGGCCGGGAGGTGGAGGAGGATGGATCGCAAAGAATTCCGGCGGCTGTTGGTCACCCGGCTGTTGGTACCCGCGTGGAGCGTGATCGCTTTCGCCGGCTGCAACGGCGACGGAAGCGCGCTTACGAGTTCCTTCACTCCGCCTGCTGACCCTCCACAGACCCAGCCTCCGCCATCGCCACCGCCCGCGGCCGGAGTCTGCCCGATACCGAGGGGAAGAGTGGAAGTACAGAACAACACGGTAGTGGCGGATAACGGTGCATTGCTGCGCGGAGCGCACGGCAATGCCACGAATCATGTATACAAGGACCTCTCGTGGTGGGAGGATCTCAGAGATACCTACAAGCTGAATGTTGTCCGGCTCGATACGCGCATAACGAAGCCGCATGACTCCAACGATGTTGAAGATCTTGTCAATATGAACAATCTCTTTGCGAACGTGGACGATGCCGTGGATACGGCCGAGCTGGCCGGCATGTACATCATCATCGACAATCACACGTCATGCTGCCTGAAGTACAATCCGGAACTCGTCAGGAGATTCTGGGAAATGGCGGCCCCTCGATATAAGGACCGCACGCATGTTATGTACGAGCTCCAGAACGAGCCGGTAACGGGCAACAAGGGGTTCGAGGACGTGGACATTCAGTTTCAGGAAGAGATGTATCATTTCATCCGGCAACGGGCGCCGGACACGCACATCATCTTATGGTCATTCGCCAAGATCACGAACACCTCGAAGAGCGCCGTCGACCGGGCGCCCGGTATCGACTATTCGAACGCATCGGTGGGCGCACATCCGTACGGTCATCTGACCCGCGACATCGGGTTTGAACACCTGAGCGAATTGAGAAGCAGTTATCCGGTTTTAATCAGCGAGTTTACGATCCTCAAGGAGACCGATCCGGCGCAGGTATGGAACTATGCGGAAGATCAAGAGCTGAGCTGGGTGTATCTCGATCGCAGAGATGGCGGGAATCATGGGGATGGAGTCGCCGACCCGGAGGAGTGGCCCCTCAACTGGCCGGGGGATCCAGCGTGCCCATGACTCGGCGGTTGGCCGTTGACGGATCCCGTCGCTGAGGAGCTGCCGCTCTTCGTTTACGGGACCCTGCTCGACCCGACCTTCACCGGCCGGCTCCTCGATCACCCGGTAACCACGGTCGAAGCGCGGCTGCCCGATTTCGAGATCCTGCGGCTCGAGGGTCTTCCCTTTCCGGCACTTTTCGAGGCGCCCGGGGAAATTGTTGAGGGCCGCCTCTACCGGCGCCTTGCGGCCGAGGATTACGTCCGACTGGACGCCTACGAGGGCGTTTCGGAAGGGCTCTACCGGCGAGGCGAGGTAGAAGTCGTGGCCGGCCCCCGCGAAGAGAAGCGGGGGACCGAGCCGGCGCACGTGTACCTTCTGACGGAGAAGACGCTCCGCAACCACGGGATCGTCGAATAGGATACCCTTCCTCATGTCCGAAAAGAGGGCGATCACCGTCACCCTGCCGGACGGCTCGGACGTCCAGGTGCCGGCCGGAGCCTCTCCGCTCGATGTCGCGGCGCGAATTGGCGCCCGGCTGGCCGCGGCCGCGATCGTGGCCGATGTCGACGGCAGCCTGCAGGATCTCGCGCGTCCGCTGGCGGGCGACGCCCACCTCCGCATCCTGACCGATCGCGATCCCGCGTCGCTCGAGGTGTACCGCCACTCGACCGCCCACCTCATGGCTCAGGCGGTGCAACGACTCTGGCCGGAGACGCGGGTCACGATCGGTCCCGTCATCGAAGGCGGCTTCTACTACGACTTCGACCGCGCGGAGCCGTTCACGCCCGAGGACTTCGAGGCGATCGAGGCCGAGATGACGCGGATCGTCGCGGAGGACCTGCCGATCCAACGCGAGGTCGTGGCGCGGGACGAGGCGATCGCGCTCTTCCGCGAGCGCGACGAGCCGTACAAGGTCGAGATCGTCGAGGATCTCCCGCCGGACGCAATCCTGACCCTGTACCGACAGGGGGAGTGGCTGGACCTCTGTCGTGGACCCCACGTCCCCGCGACCGGGCGCCTCGGCCACTTCAAGCTCCAGACGACCGCGGGCGCCTACTGGCGGGGGGACGAGCGGAACCGGATGCTGACCCGGATCTACGGGACGGCGTTCTTCCGCAGGAAGGACCTGGACGAGCACCTCGCGCGGCTGGAGGAGGCCAAGGCGCGGGACCACCGGAAGCTCGGCCGCGAGCTCGACCTCTTCTCGTTCCATCCGAACGCGCCGGCCAGCCCCTACTTCCATCCCAAGGGAGCCTGGATCTACAACCGGTTGCTCGGGTTCATGCGCGATCTCTATGCCGACGACTGGCCGCACGACGAGATCGTGACCCCCCAGATCTACGACGTCGAGTTGTGGCACCGGTCGGGCCATTACGACAACTACCGGGAGCACATGTTCTTCACCGGCGCGGACGAGCGGGAGATGGCGGTCAAGCCGATGAACTGCCCGGCGGCGACCTTCGTCTACGGGGGCCAGAAGCGTTCCTACCGTGATCTGCCGCTGCGGTACGCGGATTTCGGCCGCCTCCACCGCTACGAAAAGTCGGGCGTCGTGACGGGCCTCTTCCGCGTGCGGACGTTCGTGCAGGACGATGCCCACATCTTCTGCACCCCCGAGCAGATCCAGGCGGAGGTGACGTCCCTCATCGGGCTCGTGCAATACGTCCTGGAAGACGTATTCGGCTTCGAGATCGGGATCGACCTGTCGACCCGGCCGCCCGACCCATTCGGATCGGAGGCGATTTGGGACATGGCGGAAACCGCGCTGCGGCAAGCGCTTGAGACCAACCACCTCGAGTACCGCATCGCGGACGGGGAGGGGGCCTTCTACGGACCCAAGATCGACTTCCAGGCGACCGATGCGCTCGCTCGGAAATGGCAGCTCTCCACGATCCAGCTCGACTTCAACCTGCCCGAACGTTTCGATCTCACCTACACGACGCCGTCCGGTGAGGAAGCGCGGCCGGTCGTCATCCACCGCGCGATCCTGGGGTCGATCGAGCGTTTCATGGGGATCCTGATCGAGCACTACGCTGGCGCCTTCCCGACGTGGCTGGCGCCGGAACAGGTGCGGATCATTCCCGTGAGCGACGCCTACGTAGAGTATGCCGAAACGGTCGCCGACCACTTGCGGCAGAAGGAGCTGAGGCCGCACGTCGACGCCCGCCGCGAGGGGGTCGGCTACAAGATCCGCGATGCCGAGGTCCACAAGGTGCCGTACATGATCGTGGTCGGCGAACGCGAGGTCGGGACGAGCCAGGTCAGCGTACGCTCCCACGGCGCCGGCGAGCTGGGGTCGATGGATCTCGATCATTTCGTCCACCGGCTCCTCGACGAAGCCGAGCCGCCCCGTCCACCGCGGGGGTGAAGCGGATCTCGGTCTTCGGCGCCGGGCGGGTCGGGGCGTTGATCGCGCGCGATCTGGCGGCTGACCCGGGGCTCGAGGTCCATGTGGCCGACCGGAGCGCCGCGGCCCTCGAGCGCCTGACCGCCGACGTCCCCGTCCGGGTCCATCGCCTCGATCTGGGCGAATGCGAGGCGATCCGCGAGGTCGCCGGGATGTCCGACGTCGCGGTCGGGGCAGTCCCCGGCGCGCTCGGCTTCCGGCTGGTCGAGACGCTGATCGATGCCGGCACGCCCGCCGTCGACATCTCCTTCTTTTCTGAGGATCCCTTCCTCCTGGACGCGGCTGCGCGCGAGCGCGGAGTCCCCGTCGTCGTCGACTCCGGGGTAGCGCCGGGAATCTCCAATCTCCTGGCCGGCCGCGCCGCCGCCGAGCTGGAGCCGCTGGAGTCGATCCGGATCCTGGTCGGCGGCCTTCCTCTAGCGCCGGTGGCTCCGTGGGGATACCGCGCGGTTTTCTCGCCCGCCGACGTGCTCGAGGAGTATGTCCGGCCCAGCCGCTTCAGGGTGGATGGAGCGGAGATCGTCGCCCCGGCCCTCTCCGACGTCGAGCTCGTCGAGTTCCCGGGGATCGGCACGCTCGAGGCGTTCCTCACCGACGGTCTCAGGACGCTCCTCGCGACCTCACCCGCGCGAACGCTCGTCGAGAAGACGCTCCGTTGGCCGGGTCACGCCGACCGGGTGCGGCTGCTTCGGGACACGGGGTTCTTCGACACCGAGCCGATCGACCTGGGCGGCGCCGAGGTCGCGCCGCGCGACCTGACGCTCGCCCTCCTCGGCGAGCAATGGGCGCTCGGTGAAAGCGAGGAGGAGTTCACGCTGCTGCGGGTCGAGGCGATCGGAATCCGGGGCGCCCGTCGCGAGCGGATCCGCTGGGATCTGCTCGATCGCACCGATCCGGCCACCGGGGCGACCTCGATGGCGCGAACATCGGGCTTCCCGGCGGCGATCGTCGCGCGGTTGTTGGCCGAGGGCCGCTGGAACCAGCCGGGCGTCTACGCTCCGGAGGAGCTCGGCGCCAGGGCCGAGGTCGCAGAGCGGGTCCTGTCCGAGCTCGCGCGGCGCGGCATCCGCGTGCGGCGGGAAGCAACCCCGCTCGATCCGGAGTAGAGCCTTGCCGCCGGGCGACACGGCGGCAACGTCACGCGTCTTTCGCGCAGCGGAAGCCGGCGAAGATCTGCCGGCGCTCGGGGAGATCCCAGTTGCGGAAGGTGTTGCGGGCGACGATCGACGACGTCGCCCAGGACCCACCGCGCAGGACCCGATACCCCCTTCCGAAGTGGACCTCCGAGTACTCGCGGTAGGGAAACGGTTCGAAGCCGGGGTAGGGCAGGAGCTCGCTCGCCGTCCACTCCCACACATCGCCGATCATCTGATGGCAGCCGTAGAAGGACCGCCCGCCGGGATAGGCCCCGACGGATGCGGGCGCGAACGTCCGGGCGTCCAGGTTCGCGCGCCGGGCCTCGGGTGACTCATCGCCCCACGGATAGCGACGGGTGATCCGGATCTCGGGGTCCCACGCCGCCGCTTTCTCCCACTCGATCTCGGTCGGGAGGCGCTTGCCGGCCGCACGCGCATAGGCGTCCGCCTCGTACCACGAGACGTGCTGGACGGGTCGCGCGGGAACGAGCGGCTCGGAGCCTCCGAAGCCGACCTCCTGCCAGCTTGATCCGGCAGCGCGCCAGGCGCCGGGGTGACGGACCTCCGCCTCCAATCGCCATGCCCAACCTTCCTCGGTCCACCACTCGCGGCATTCGTAGCCGCCCCGCTCGATGAACTCCAGGAAACCGCCGTTGGTGACCGGAGCGGTGTCGATCCAGAAGTCATCCACAGGGACCCAATGGACGGGCCGCTCGTTGTCGTAGGTGCCAGTCGGGTCGTCGCTCCCGGCGGGGAAATCACCTCGCGGGACGATGACCATCTCGGTGTCGGGCGGGAGGCTCGGCCGCGGCGTCGCCTCACGCTGGGCGGGCTCGTAGACGAGGTCCTCCATTCGCGCAACCGCCTGGAGGATCGTCTCCTGATGCTGTGCCTCGTGCTGGGCGAGCATGTGGTAGACGAAACCGCCCTTCAGCAGCGCGTCGCCGCCGTCCAGGTCCGCGCCATGCAGCTTCCGGAGACGTTCGAGTGCTTGCTGCCGGACCTTCCCGAGGCGGCGGAGGAGCTCCTCGCGTGCGGGGAGCGCCAGCGCGCCCCTCCTGGAGCGCGGCGTCCTGACGGCGTCGTAATCGGGGGTCAGAACGCCGCGCGGCCCCTCCCCCGATGCCGGCGCGTCGATCGCCCTGACGAGCCACAGCTCCTCGAACTCCGCCATGTGCGCCAGGTCCCACCCGATCGGCGAGAGGATCGGGAGGACCTGGCGGCGGAGCTGCTCCTCGGAGAGCGCGTCGATCAGGGAGAGGGTCTGCCGGCGCACGGCCTGGAGCCGGGCCGCGAGGGGCGCCCACGCAGGCGGGCGCGAGGCGGCCACGGCCCGCCGGCAGAGGAGGAGCGCGAAGCGGCCGCCACCATCTGTCAACGCCCGCTCCAGCCGGAAGTCGAACCGCGCCAGATCGGACTCGATGCCGTCGAGCCGGTACTTCCGGCTGATCTCGGTCAGGATCATCTCGCCGGCGGCGATACGGAAATTGCGCTCGATCGCCGGGAGCTCAACCCGGACGGCCTCGCGGAAGCGGGCGTAGATCTCGATCCGCTCGAGCCGGTCGTTCCAGTAGGCGACGTGCTCGATCGCGCCCAGGGGGATGTCGCAAGCCAGCTCTCGGTTCATCCGGCGGAAGAGGTTCCTGGTGAACTCCTGGCTGGCGCCGGCCGCGTCGTTGTAGGCGGCCTCGAGAACGGCCACGTCCTTGACGAGATCGATCCCGAGGAGGAGCGCGTCCTCGGGTGCGAGGCGCGCATTCAGGCGACCCAGGAAGGCGTCGGTCTCGGCGGGGTTGAAGTTCCCGATCGTGGAGCCGAGGAAGACGAGGCAGAGCGGAGAGTGGCCTGCGATCACGTCGAGGCCCCGCTCGTACGAGGTCGCGAGACCGGTGATCGAGAGGCTCGGAAACTCCCCCGCGAGCCGTTCGGCAGCGGCGGTCAGCACCGAAGCGTCGATGTCGATTGGAACGTACTGGGCCGCATCCCCGGCTTGCGTCCAGGCGGCTAGCAGATGGCGCGTCTTGGACGCCGTCCCGGCGCCCAGCTCGACCAGGGGAAGGGGGCCGACCGCGTCACGGATCGTGCCGGCTTCGGCGGCCAGGATCTCGGTCTCGGCGCGGGTCGGATAGTACTCCGGCTGGTCGGTGATCCTGGTGAAGAGCTCGCTCCCGGCCTCGTCGTACAGGTAGCGGCAGTGGAGCCAGCGCGGGTGGTCGGACAGGCCGCGGGCGACGCTGTACGCGAAGGCCTCGGCGGCGGTCGGCGTCGCGTCGACGAAGACGATCCAACCATCCCCCGACCGCTCGCTGAACGACGGAGGGCCGGTGATGAGGAGGTCCGCAGTGGCGGTTCGGGTGGCGCCCGGCATCTTTTCCTATATTCGCGCCCGAGGACGGAAATGGCGAACCCCTGCTGCGTCGCCCCCTCGCCGGTCGCGGCTCTTCCGGCGGTCGAGTTCGCGGGCGCCACCTTCACACTGCCCGATGGACGTGCCCTCGTCGATGTGCTCTCGATGTCGGTCGGGGAGCAGGAGACGGTCGTGCTCGTCGGCCGATCGGGAGCCGGCAAGACGACCGCGCTCAAGCTTGTGAACCGTCTCCTCGAGCCGACCGCCGGAATCGTCCGTGTGGCGGGGCGCCCGACGACGGAGTGGGATCCGGTCGAGCTCCGTCGCCGGACCGGCTGGGTGATCCAGGAGATCGGCCTCTTCCCGCACATGACGGTCGCGCGGAACGTGGGGCTCGTGCCGGAGCTCCTGGGTTGGGACAGGAGCCGGATCGAGGCGCGGACGCGCGAGCTCCTGGAGATGGTGGACCTGCCCGCGAACGAGTTCGCCGATCGACGCCCGCATCAACTGTCCGGCGGGCAGCGACAGCGGGTCGGCGTCGCGCGGGCGCTCGCCGCGGACCCGCCGCTCCTCCTCCTGGACGAGCCCTTCGGCGCGCTCGACCCCCTGACGCGGAGGGAGCTTCAGCTCGCGTTCCGGTCGCTCGTTCGTCGCCTCGGGAAAGCCGCGCTCTTCGTGACCCACGACCTTCGCGAGGCGCTCGCGCTGGGCGACCGCGTGGGCCTCATGGCGGGCGGCCGGCTCGAGCTGCTGGCGGGGCCGGATGATTTCCTCGCGTCGACAAGATCCGACGTGCGGGCACTCGTCGCGACGCTCGACGGGTCGCGCGGTGATTGATCTTCTCGACTATTTCGCGACGCACCGGGCCGACGTTCTCGGCCGGACGTTAGACCATCTCGTGCTGGTCGGGGTAGCGGTCGGACTCGCCGTCCTGGTCGGTGTTCCGCTCGGGATCCTCGCGACCCGACACCGGCGGATCGAGCGGCCGGTCATGGGGACGGCGAGCGTGCTCCAGACGGTCCCGAGCCTCGCTCTCTTCGGTTTCCTGATTTCCGTCCCTTTCCTGGGGGGCATCGGAGCGCGAACGGCGATTGTCGCGCTCACGCTCTACGCGCTGCTCCCGATCGTGCGAAATACCCACGCCGGGATCCGTGGGATCGATCCCGCGCTGCGCGAGGCGGGTCGCGGGATGGGAATGACCGACGGGCAGCTCCTGGCGCGGGTCGAGCTGCCTCTCGCCGCCGGAGTGATCCTCGCCGGAGTCCGTGTGGCGACTGTGATCTCGGTCGGGATCGCGACGATCGCGGCGGCGATTGGCGCCGGTGGTCTCGGCGTCTACATCTTCCAGGGACTCGCGATGGTCAACACCACGGTCATCCTCGCGGGAGCGGTTCCGGCCGCGATCCTCGCGCTCGCCGCCGACGCGCTTCTGGGGGCAGCCGAGAGACGGCTCAGCCCGGCGGGCGGCCCGAGCGCCGGCTCCCGCGATCCACGCCCGCAGTGAGTCCGCGGATGAGTGTCGCGGGGCTGTGGGGCGCGGGGTTGTGGGGCGCGGCGGCGATCGTGTCCTGCGGCGCCGGGGACGCCGTCGTCGTGGGCTCGAAGAACTTCACCGAGCAGAACCTCCTCTCCGAGATCGTCGCCCAGGAACTGGAAGCGCGCGGCGTCGAGGTCGAGCGGCGATTCCACCTGGGCGGCACGTTCGTCTGCCACCGAGCGATCGTCGGGGGCGAGATCGACCTCTACGTCGAGTATTCCGGGACGGCGCTGACCGCGATCCTGAAGGAGCCGCCGATGCAGGACGCCGGGGCGGTCAACCGCACGGTCGCCGCAGCGTATCGCGAGCGCTGGAGCCTCGCCTGGGGACCGCCGCTCGGGTTCGACAACACGTTCGCCCTCGTCGTGCGGAAGGGTGACGCCGACTCGCTCGGCCTGGCGACGATCAGCGACCTGACGGCGGTCGCTGCGGGCCTCACGGCGGCCTTCGGGCCCGAGTTCATGGCGCGCGAGGACGGCTATCCCGGCTTACGCGAGAAGTACGGCATCGACTTCGGCGCGGTGCGCCAGATGGACCTGGGGCTCATGTACCGCGCGCTGGCCGAAGGCGCCGTCGACGTGGCGGTGGCGAACTCGACCGACGGCCAGATCGCGGCGCTCGATCTGGTCGTGCTGGCGGACGACCGGCGGTACTTTCCCCCCTACGAGGCGGCGCCGGTCGTGCGGCTGGACGCGCTCGACCGCTGGCCGGCCGTCGGTGAGGCGCTCCGGGCGCTGGCGGGTTCGCTGACGGAGGAGGAGATGCGGAAGCTGAACCGCGAGATCGACGTCGAGGGCGGCGACGTAGCCGCCGTCGCCCGCGCCTGGCGCGAGAAGGAGGGATAGGATGAAGACGGATCTCCTGCACACGATGATCCGGGTCAGGGATCTCGACCGATCGGTCAAGTTCTACACGCAGGTCCTCGGGATGAAGGAGGCGCGCCGAACGGTGCTCGAAAAGGCAAATGCTACGCTGGTCTTCCTGGTCGACGAGCGGGGCCACCATCCGATCGAGCTGACGTACAACCACGACGGGCGCGACTACGATCTGGGAAATCAGTTCGGTCACCTGGCGTTCGCCGTCCGCGATCTCGAGGCGGCGGGCGAGGAGCTCCGGGCGCACGATGTCGAGTTCAGCCGAGGCCCCTACCGGGTCGGCGGAAACGGCTCGCGGATCGCCTTCATCAAGGATCCGGACGGGATCGAGATCGAGCTGATCGAGCGCTCATGAGCGTTGACGCCGGCGCAGCGATCGAGTACACTTTCTGCGTTGGCTCCGGCTTCGGCCGGAGCCGTTCACAGATCAAGCAGAAGCCGCCGGCTTCTCGCCTGACGGACGCCGAGGCGCTGTCCGCAGGTACGGGGACGCGACGCCGACTCTTCCCATAACGGGAACTATGCCCGAGGGAAACGCCGGCGCTGGCGTTTTTTGGAGGCGGGCTTCTGCGAAATGCGCGGGCGGCCCGCTTTTTGTACATCCGGGCCCTGGCGCATCCGGCGCGACCGAAACCCGAACCCAGGAGGTCCTACATCAGTCAGAACGAGCCGCGGGTCAATCATCAGATCCGCTTTTCACCCGTTCGACTCATCGACTCGGATGGCGAGCAGCTCGGTGTCGTTCCGATCGAAGAAGCCCAGGCGGCGGCCCGAGAGAAAGACCTCGATCTGGTGGAGGTCGCACCGAACGCGCGGCCACCGGTCTGCCGAATCATGGATTACGGCCGCTACAAGTACGAACAGGCTAAAGCGGACCGCGAGGCGCGCCGGAAGCAACACGTCACGCAGATGAAAGAGATCAAGATGCGGCCCAACATCGAGGAGCACGATTTCGAGTTCAAGACCCGGCACATCCGCCGTTTTCTCGAGGAACGCAACAAGGTCAAGGTGACGATCATGTTCCGCGGGCGCGAGATGGCGCATACCGAGAACGGCCGGGAAGTGCTCGACGACGTCGTGGAAGAGCTCGGGGAGCTGGCCGTGATCGAGCAACAGGCGCGGCTGGAAGGACGCAACATGTTCATGATCCTCGCGCCGAGCATGAAGGCGGGCGTCCGCCGCAACCCGACTGGCTAAGGCGAGGTACCGAAATGCCGAAGATGAAAACAAACCGCGGGGCCGCCAAACGGTTCCGGAAGACGACGCGCGGGAAGATCAAGCGCAAGCGAGGCTACCTGCGCCATATCCTGACCAAGAAGACGAGCAAGAGAAAGCGGCATCTTCGGAAAGCCGGATACGTCCACCCGGCCGACGAGGGCCGCATCAAGCGGCTCCTGAGCTCGTAGGAGCAGGAGGCGAGAATGCCGCGCGCATCGAACAACGTCCAGCGCACCCGACGGCGCAAGAAGATCCTCAAGCAGGCGCGGGGGTACCGGGGCGGTCGCCATCGGCTCTACATCCCGGCCAAGGAGACGGTCGAGCGGGGGCTGCGCTACGCCTACCGCGACCGCCGCGCCAAGAAGCGGCAGTTCCGGAAGCTGTGGATCACCCGTATCAATGCCGCCGCCCGCGAGCACGGGCTCTCTTACTCCCGTTTCATCCATGGCCTGAAGGCGGCCGAGATCGAGATCGACAGGAAGCTCCTGGCGGAGCTGGCCGTCAACGACCCCGACGGGTTCGCGCGATTGGCCGCCGCCGCCAAGGGCCGGCTCTGAGGCGCCTCCCGGCAGCGACCGTCCTGTCATGATGGTGGAGCTTCGCGATCGGCTGGAGAACCTCCGCCGCGCGGTGGAGCGGGACCTGGAAGCGGCTGCCGGTCCAACCGAGGTCGAGGCGATCCGTGTTCGCGCCCTGGGCCGCAAGGGCAGTCTGACCGGCGAGGCGAAGGCGATCGGCGCCCTGGCGCCGGAGGAGCGCCCGGCTGCCGGCGAGCTCGTGAACCGGATCAAGGGCGAGATCGAGGCTGCGATCGAGGCGCGCGAGCGAACGCTGGCCGAGACCCAGCTCGCCGCGCGCCTCGAAGCCGAAAGGCTCGATGTGACCCTCCCCGGGCGGCGCCGCGGACAGGGAACGCGCCACCCCATCACGATCGTCACCGACGAGCTGATCGAGATCTTCCGGCGGATGGGGTTCGAGGTCGCCACCGGCCCCGAAGCCGAGACGACGTGGCACAACTTCGAGGCACTGAACATCCCCCCCGGACACCCTGCCCGCGAGGAGATGGACACGCTGTATATCAGCGACGAGGTCGTCCTACGGACCCACACTTCCCCCGTCCAGATCCGGGTCATGGAGGAGCGTGATCCGCCGGTCAGGATCGTGTGCCCCGGGCGCGTCTTCCGGAGCGATACTCCCGACGCCTCCCACTCGCCCTACTTCCATCAGATCGAGGGGTTGTGGGTCGACGAGGGGATCTCGCTCGCGCATCTCAAGTGGGCCCTGACCGAGTTCGTCCACCGCTACTTCGGCCCTCAGATCGATGTCCGCTTCCGGCCCTCGTACTTCCCGTTCACCGAGCCTTCCGCCGAGCTCGACATGGGATGCCTGTTCTGCCGTGGCGCAGGATGCCGGGTATGCAAGGGGACCGGCTGGATGGAGCTGCTGGGATGCGGCATGGTGCACCCGGCGGTCCTCGAGGCGGTCGGAACCGACAGCGAACGGTACACGGGCTTCGCGTGGGGGCTGGGCGTCGACCGGATCGCGATGCTGAAGCACGGGGTCGGCGACATCCGGCTCTTCTTCGAGAACGACGTGCGGTTCCTGCATCAGTTCGCCGTGGCATGAACGTCTCCTTCCGCTGGCTGACCACCTTCTTTCCGCTCGGGGCGCTGGATGCGATCGGCGCCGAGGAGCTGGCCCGGCGCCTGACCCTGCAGGGGTTCCCCGTGGACGAGGTGCGGCGGCCCTTCGCGGCCTTCTCGGGAGTCGTTCTCGGCAAGGTCCTGGCGGTGCGGCCGCACCCCAACGCGGACCGGCTGACCCTGTGCACGGTATCGGCCGGCGACGGGGAGCGGCAGGTCGTGTGCGGCGCCCCGAACGTGGAGGTGGGCGCCGTTTACGGCTACGCGATGGAGGGGGCGCAACTCCCCGGGGAACGGAGCATCCGACGAACGAAGATCCGCGGGGTCGAATCCCAGGGCATGCTCTGCTCGGCTCCCGAGCTCGGGCTCGACGCGCTCGGATCGGCCGAAGGGATATGGCCGCTTCCCGGCGCCGTCGAGGGGGACCTGGGGAGAGATCTGCGCGAGGTCCTCGATCTGGACGATGTCGTCTTCGCGATCGACGTGACGTCGAATCGGGGCGACGCGCTGTCCCACTGGGGGATCGCCCGGGAAGTTCAGTGGATGACCGGCGAGCGCTGCACGCTGCCGGAAGTAGGGCTCGCCGAGACCGGCGCACCAGCCGCCGCGCGTACAAGTGTAAGCGTAGAGGATCCGGACGGCTGCCCGGTCTATCTGGGACGCCTGATCGACGGTGCTCGAGTGGCCCGCAGTCCGGCCTGGATGCAGACCAGACTCCTCGCCGTCGGCCAGCGGCCGGTCAACAACATCGTCGATGCGACGAACTTCGTGATGCTCGAGTGCGGACAACCGCTCCACGGATTCGATTTCGACCGCCTTCTCGGCGGGCGGATCATCGTCCGCCGGGGGCGGCCGGAGGAACGGATCACGACGCTGGACGGCCGTGAGCGAAGGGTCGATCCGGAGATGACGATGATCGCCGATGAGGACGAGGCCGTCGCGATCGGTGGGGTCATGGGAGGGAGCGATTCGGAGGTCACCGACGCCACGTCGACGGTGTTCCTCGAATCGGCCCACTTCGATCCGGGACGGCTCGGGCGGACCGCCCGTCGCCTGGGCATCGTCACCGAGGCGTCGGTTCGTTTCGCGCGCGGTGTCGATCCGGCGATCACCGTTTGGGGGCTGGACCGCGCCGCGGCGCTGATCGCCGAGGGGGCCGGGGGACAGGTGGCCGAGGGCCGTGTCGGCGTCCCGCCGGCGGTGGAGACCGCAGCGGCAGAGAGAATCCTGCTACGGATGGCGCGACTCGACGCCGTCGCCGGCCGGTCGATCCCGAAGGGGGAGGCGCGCGGCGTGCTGGAGGCGGTGGGTTTCGGCGTCGAGGAAACCGGCGCCGGCCTGGCGATCCGCGTGCCAGGCTGGCGCTTCGACGTCGCCCGCGAGGTCGATCTGATCGAGGAGGTGGCACGGCTGAGCGGCTACGACCGGGTGCCGCTCACGCCCCTTCCGTCGCCCCCGGTGGCGTCCGCGGCCGGGAGCGGAGAGCGCGCCGTGCGTCGGCTCTCGACGGCGGCCCGGGCGGCCGGGTTCGATGAGGCGCGGACGCCCTCGTTCGTAGGTGAGGGAGTGCTGGGAGCCATTTTCCCTGTTGACAAAATGGTTGAGTTGCGGAATCCTATCTCCAGAGAGAACCGGTTTTTGAGACCCTTCATCTTCACGACTCTCGGAGGGGCGGTTTGCTACAATCTGAAGCGCGGGGCCGAGCGGGTGAAGCTCTTCGAGATCGGGCACGCGTTCGCCCCGGGTCCGCGCACCGACGGGCTTCCCGACGAGTCGCGCCGGTTGGCGTTGGCGGCGGCCGGCGACCGCGGGCCGCTCGACTGGTCCCGCGAGAGCTCTCCGCCCTACGACTTCTTCGACCTCAAGGGGGACCTCGAGGACGTGCTCTGGCACGGGGCCGCCCTCCGCGCCCGGCTGGTCCCCTCGGAGCGGGCCTTCCTCCACTCCGGCCGGCGGGCGGAGATCCTGACCCCGGACGGTGCTCCGATCGGCTTCTGTGGCGAGCTCGATCCGCGGGTCGCCTGGAGCTGGGGGGCGAACGCGAGGCTGTACGTGGCGGAATGCGACCTGGCGGCTCTGTCGTCGGAACCGGCGACGGTCCTGGCCGAGGAGATCTCCCGTGCACCCGCCGTGCAGCGCGACCTGGCGCTCGTCGTTCCGGAGGCGCACGCGGCGGCCGAGGTGGTGTCGGCCGTCCAGGACGCCGCCGGCGATCGGCTGGCGCGGATCGCGGTCTTCGACCGCTATCGGGGCCCGCAGGTTTCGGAAGGAGCCTACAGCCTGGGGCTCCGGCTGACGTTTCAGGCGGAGCGGACGCTGACCGACTCGGAGGTGGACGCGAGCGTGGAGCGAATCGTGAAGCACCTGGCCGAGCAGCACGGCTATACTCTGCGATGAGGCGCTACTCTCGATGAGGCGCCGGAGGCGGGTGTGAACGAGCGACGGCGCACCGGTGGGACCGATGCCCGGGACGGCGCGAGGGCGAGCGGGCCGGAGGCGCGCCTCGGGATCTCGCTGGACAGGCTCGAGGAAAGAATTAAGTTGCTCCTGGCGCGGCACGCGGAGCTGGTGGAACGTTACCGCACGCTCACTGCGGCCCGGCAGCGACTCGATGGCGATCTCGATCCGGTCGCTCTCGACGAGCGGTTGCGCACGCTGGAGGCGGAAAACGATCGTCTCGTGCGTCACACGGCGTTCCTGGAAAGCAGGATCCGCGAGCTTCTGTCACGAATCCGCTATGTAGTCGAGGCATGACCCTCTTGAATGAGCCCGACACGATCAAGGTCACGGTACTCGACGAGCCGCTCCGGATCGCTTCCGAGGCGGATCCCGAGTACACGCGTGAGGTCGCGGCGCACGTCGATCGTACCCTGCGCGCGCTGAGGGATTCGGCCCCAACGATGGAGCCCTTCAAGAACGCCGTCCTCGGCGCGATGGAAATCACTGACGACCTTCTGCGTGACCGTTCGGAGAGAGCCGCTCTGGCGGCAGAGCTGACCGGGCGAATCGAACGGTTGGACGCGCTCATCGACGGAGCGCTGAAGCAAAGCGTACCCGACAATGGATCGGGCGGATCGCCCTCCCGCCGATCGCGAAAGGAGACCAGCGCGCGCTGAAGCCCAGGATCCGCGCCGGGGTGAAAGACCCCGCTCGGCCGATCCAGAGAGATCAATTTTTTGAGCCAACACGCGCTCAGAGGGATCCTCGCTTCGCCCGTCGATCACATGCCTCGGTTCCCGAGGAAGTGAGAACCGGGTGGGGAGGTTACCCACCGTAACGATGAGGGCGTCAAAAAATCCTCTCCGGTGAGGCTGCGGCGGGGTCTTTGACTACCGGGTCGAGACCTGCTCGGGGGCCGCGCCACCGGTGGATATTCTCTTCGTCGCCGACGTATTCGGTCGTCCCGGGAGGCGCGCGCTCGAGCGCGGCCTGGCGGCGGCGCGCCGGCGGTCCGAGCTGTCATTCGTGATCGTGAACGGCGAGAACGCGGCCGGCGGTTTCGGTTTGACGCCCGCGATCGCACGCGAATTTCTCGATGCCGGGACCGACGTCATCACGAGCGGCAACCACATCTGGGACCGGCGGGAGATCTACGAGCTGCTGGACAGCGAGCCGCGCGTGCTCAGGCCCGACAATTATCCACCGGGAAGCCCCGGTCGCGGCGTGTGGACCGGGACGATGGGCGACGTGCCGGCGGCGGTCCTGAACCTCCAGGGCCGTGTCTTCATGAAAGAGATCGACTGTCCTTTCCGCCGGCTGGACGATCTGCTCGCGCGCGAGGATGTGAAGAGCGCCCGGATCATCGTGCTTGATTTCCACGCCGAAGCGACAGCCGAGAAGGTCGCCATGGGAAGGTACGCCGACGGGCGCGTCACGGCGGTGATCGGAACCCATACGCACGTGCCGTCGGCCGACGCCTGCATACTGCCCGGCGGCACGGCGTATGTCACCGACGCCGGGATGACCGGCCCACATGGCGGCGTGATCGGAATCAAGACCGCGGGCGCCCTCCGCCGCTTCCTGACCCAGACGCCGCATCGTTTCGAGGTCGCCGGCGAGAACGTGCGCTTCCAGGGACTGCGGCTCAGCGTCGACGAGTCCACGGGCCGGGCGGCCGGGATCGAGAGGATCGACGAACCCGATGACTGATTCTCCGGGCTCCCACCGCGCCGGCTTCGATGCCCTCGCAGTGCATCTGCGCGCGGAGTTTGGCGGCCGGTGAGCCCGTTCGTCCGCGGGCCCGTCGGGTGGGTCGAGGTGATCTGCGGTCCGATGTTCAGCGGGAAGTCGGAGGAGCTGATCCGGCGCCTCAAGCGGGCGGGGATCGCCCGCCAGCGCGTCCAGGTCTTCAAGCCGGTGGTGGACGACCGCTACGCCGAAGACGAGATCGTCAGCCACTCCGAGATGCGGTTCGCCGCCGAGCGGGTTCCGAACGCGCGGTCGATCCTCGCGCGCGTCGACCCTCGCACGCAGGTTGTCGGCATCGACGAGGCGCAGTTCTTCGACGAGGCGCTGGTCGAAGTCGTGGACAGTCTCGCCAACCTCGGCAAGCGGGTGATCGTCGCGGGGCTCGACCAGGACTACCTGGGCCGCCCGTTCGAGCCCGTGCCGCAGCTCCTGGCCAAAGCGGAGGAGATCACGAAGACGCTGGCGATCTGCGTCCTTTGCGGCAACCCGGCCAACTACACCCAGCGACTGCTGCCGAGCGAAGAGCGGATCGTGGTCGGCGGAGCTCGAACCTACGAAGCCCGCTGCCGTCAATGCTTCGAGCCGCGCCTGGGGCAGGCGGAGCTGGCGCTCGAGCCGGGAAAAGCGAATCGGTGAGCGCGGTCCCGATCGACGGCCGCGGGATCGCCGCGCGCCTGCGGGCGGAGTTCGCCGAAGAGGGTCGGCGGGTGGCCGAACGGTCGGGCAGGGTGCCGGGGCTGGCGGCGGTGCTGGTGGGTGACGATCCGGCGTCGGCGACCTATGTACGGATGAAGGGGCGGGCATGTGAAGAAGTGGGGTTCACCTCCCGCACCCTGCGGCTGCCGGTGGCCTCGTCCGAAGGCGAGCTCCTGGCGACCATCGCCGGGCTCAACGCCGATCCGGCGATCCACGGGATCCTGGTTCAGTTGCCGCTGCCGGCCCACATCGACGCCGACCGGATCATGCAGGCGGTCGATCCCGCCAAGGACGTCGACGGCTTCCACCCCGTCAACGTCGGCCGCCTGACCACGGGCGACTTGACGACCGGCTTCGTGCCGGCGACGCCCGCCGGCATCCTGCATCTGATCGGCGAAACCGGAACCGGGATCGCGGCCGCCGAAGCGGTCGTGGTCGGGAGGAGCGACATCGTCGGCAAGCCGACGGCCCTCCTCCTCCTCCACGCGCACGCGACCGTGACGATCTGCCACAGTCGGACGAGGGATCTGGCCGCCGCCACCCGGCGGGCGGACATCCTGGTCGTCGCGGTGGGCCGGCCCGGCATCGTGACGGGCGACATGGTGAAGCCCGGGGCGGTCGTGATCGACGTGGGCATGAACCGGGTGCCGGACCCCGGGGGGGAAGGTTATCGGTTGACGGGAGACGTGGACCATGGATCGGTGGCGGAGGTGGCCGGGCACCTGACGCCGGTGCCGGGCGGGGTCGGTCCGATGACGATCGCGATGCTGCTCGCGAACACGCTGGCAGCGGCGCGCCGCCAGGCGGGTGCGGCCGCGACGTGACCGGGCCGGTTCTCACCGTGAGCCAGCTCCTCCTCCGGGCGTCCAACGCGCTGGTCGCGGAGCTGGGGTCGGTGGCGGTGGAGGGGGAGGTATCGTCCTACCATCATCACAACCATTCGGGCCACATGTACTGGACGCTCAAGGACCCGACCAGCGAGGTCAAGTGCGTCATGTTCCGGAGCGACAACCGGCGGCTCGGCTTCGAGCTCGAGGACGGCGCCCACGTCGTCGTCGTGGCGCGGCCGACGATCTACCCGAGCCGCGGCCAGTTCCAGCTCCAGGTGACCGACGTGCTGCCCCAGGGACGGGGAGCCCTCTTTCTCCGGTTCGAGGCGCTCAAGAAGGAGCTCGCGGCGGAGGGGCTCTTCGCCGCCGAGCGAAAGCGCCGGCTGCCCTTCTGGCCGCGCAGGATCGGGGTCGTCACGTCGGCCGACGGCGCGGCGCTCCGCGACATCGTGACCGTGATCCGCCGGCGCGCGCCGGGGACACAGATCCTCCTCAAGGCCGTGCCCGTCCAGGGGCAGGCAGCGGCGCCCGAGATCGCGCGCGCGATCCGCTGGTTCGCCACCCGGCCGAGGGTCGAGATCCTGATCGTGGGCCGCGGGGGTGGGTCGATCGAGGACCTGTGGGCGTTCAACGAGGAGATCGTCGTACGGGCGGTCGCCGAGAGCCCGATCCCGGTGGTGAGCGCCGTTGGCCACGAGACCGACACTACGCTCGTCGATTACGCGGCCGATCTCCGCGCCCCGACCCCGTCGGCGGCGGCCGAGCACGTCGTGCCCGAGACCCGCGAGATCGCGCGCGCCGTCGTCGGCTCTTTCCGGCGCCTGACGCGGGCGGTCGAGCGGCAGCGGATCCGGCGCGTCGAGGAGGCGCTGGCGCCGATCCGCCGGTATGGGTTCCGGCGGGTGCGGGACCGGCTCCTGGACGCCCGGCAGCGCTGGTCCGAGGGCGCCGTTTCGCTGGCGCCCGCGCTGACGGGACGGCTGGACGAGGGCCGGCTCAGGCTGGTCCAGGTACGGGCCGTCCTGCCGGCGCCGGTCGGCGAGCGATTCGCGGAATCGCGCCGCGCGCTCGATCGCGCGCGCGCGCTGCCCCGCCAGGTCGCGTGGCGCCACGAGCGGGTCCGGACGCGCCACGCGCACCTGCTCGAGCGGCTGCAGGCGGTAAGCCCGCTCGCGATCCTCGAGCGCGGCTACGCGGTCGTGACCGGCCCCGATGGGCGGGCCCTGCGCGACGCGGCCGGCCTCGAACCGGGCGACGAGCTCGCGATCCGGCTCGCCCGCGGGAGGGTGGCCGCCGAGGTGACCATGATACGGACGGATCGCGAAAAGGACCCGGCAACCTCAGGAACTCGGGAGGTCACATGATGCAGATCCCGATCGACGACGCGGACCGCGGCGGGAAGGAGCGGGAAGGGAGGTTGGAAGCATCAACGGCGGACGAGACGCCCGTCGAGGATCAGCTTCGGAGACTCGAGGCGATCGTGCAGAAACTGGAGAGCGAAGCCGTCTCTCTGGACGACTCGATCGCGCTGTTCGAGGAAGGCGTCGAGCTGGCGGTACGTGTCCGCAAGCGCCTCGAGGCCTCCGAAGGCCGGATCAAGCAGATCATCGAGCGCTCGGAAGGGTTGTTTTCGCTCGAGGACTTCGACCTCGAATAGCGGTCGCTGGCGTGACGGCTGAGCTGGAGACCTTCTTCGCGGCCGAGCGGCCGCGGATCGAGGCGGCGCTCGAGCGGGCGATCGCGCCCCTCGGCCCGCCGCTGGGCGAAGCTGCGCGGTACGCGGTCCACACCGGCGGGAAACGTGTGCGACCGCTCCTGACGTTGGCGGCATACCGCGAAGCGGGCGGCCAGGGCGCCGCCGCGATCTACCCGATCGCCGCCGCCGTCGAACTCGTCCACACCTACTCGCTTCTTCACGACGATCTGCCCTGCATGGACGACGACCGCCTTCGCCGCGGGCAGCCGACGACTCATCGGGTCCACGGTGTCCCCGCGGCGACGGCGGCCGGGGGAGCGCTGCAGCAGCTTGCGTTCCTCGCGCTCGGCGAGGCCACGGCGGCGGAGAGTCGCCTGGAGCCGGTCCTGCCCGAGCTCCTTCGGCGGCTCGCGCGCGCCGCCGGTGTCGAGGGGATGGTCGGCGGTCAGTTCCTGGACCTCGAAGCCGAGGGCCGAGCGCCCGACGCCGCCGGTCTGGAGGCGATCCACCGCGGGAAGACCGCCGCGCTGATCTCGTCCGCCTGCACGCTGGGCGCCCTGGCAGCGGGAGCGCCACGGCCGGTCGTCGCCGTTCTGGCGTCGTATGGCACGAACCTGGGGCTCGCCTTCCAGATCGTCGACGACCTCCTCGACGTGACCGGCGATCCCGGCCGGACCGGAAAATCCGCCGGCGCCGATCGTGCGCGCGCCAAGGCGACATACCCGGCCGTCCACGGCCTCGACGGAGCGCGCCGGCAAGCCCAGGCTGCGGGCGAAGCCGCCCGGGCCGATCTCGCGCGGCTCTCCCGGCCGGCCCTCCTTCTGGACGCCTTCATCGCCTTCGTCCTGGAACGGATGCACTGAAAGGTCTTGACCTTCTACTTTGGTCCTGTACGCACCGCCGCGTTAGTTTGCCACCCTCATGAGGCGATTGCTCGACCGGATCGAGGGGCCCGACGACCTGAAGGGGCTCTCCCGCGAGGCGCTCCACCAGCTCGTCGGCGAGGTGCGGGAGCGCGTTCTGGATATCGTCGCCAGGCGGGGCGGCCATCTCGGCGCACCGCTCGGGGTCGTCGAGCTGACGGTCGCCCTCCATACCATCTACGACAGCCCGCGCGACCGCATCATCTGGGATGTCGGCCACCAGTGCTACCCGCACAAGATCCTGACCGGCCGGAACGCAGCGATGGACGACCTGAGACAAGCCGATGGCCCGTCCGGCTTCTGCCGGATCAGCGAGAGTCCCCACGACGTGTTCGGCGCCGGCCACGCCTCGACCTCGATCTCGGCGGCGCTGGGGATCGCCACCGCGCGCGACCTCGCGGGTGAGGATTTCAAGGTCGTCACGGTAACCGGAGACGGTGCGATGACGGCCGGGCTGGCGTACGAGGGGCTGAACAATGCCGGCGCCGCCGAGCGCGACCTTCTCGTGATCCTCAACGACAACCAGATGTCGATCGCGCCCAACCTGGGGGCGATGCACAACTATCTGACCGGCCTGCTCACGAACCCTCTCTACAACCGGATCCGGACCGAGATCTGGGACCTGACGGGAAGGATTCCGCGGGTCGCTGACGAGGTCCGGTCCTTTGCCCACCGCGTCGAAGAGAGCGTGAAGGCGCTGGTCACCCCGGGCGTGCTGTTCGAGGAGCTCGGCTTCCGCTACTTCGGGCCGATCGACGGCCACAACCTGGACGACCTGATCGATACCTTGCAGCGGATCAAGGATCTGCGCGGGCCTCAGATGCTCCACATCCGGACCGTCAAGGGGAAGGGATATCCTTTCGCCGAAGCGGACCAGTGGAAGTACCACGGCGTGGGCGCGATCAACCTGGAGTCAGGGAAGGTCGAAGGCCCGCCGTCCAAGCCCAAGTGGACGAAGGTCTTCTCGAGCGCGCTCGTCGAGATGGGGCGGCGGAACGACAGGGTCGTCGCGGTCACCGCCGCGATGCCGGACGGCGCCGGCGTTCAGGCTTTCCTGGAGGCCTTCCCCGATCGTGGCTTCGATGTTGGGATCGCCGAGCAGCATGCGGTCACGTTCGCAGGCGGCCTGGCGCTCCAGGGATATGTCCCCGTGTGTGCGATCTACTCGACGTTCCTCCAGCGCGCCTATGACCAGATCGTTCACGATGTCTGCATCCAGGACCTGCCGGTCGTGTTCGTTCTCGACCGCGCCGGCCTGGTCGGCAACGACGGGCCGACTCACATGGGAGCCTATGACGTAGCGTACCTGTCGGTGCTCCCCAACATGATCGTGGCGGCGCCGATGGATGAGCACGAGCTCCAGGACCTCCTCCATACGGCGATCCGGCAGCGCGAGCATCCGTTCGCACTGCGCTACCCGCGCGATACGATCGGTCCCGACGTCGACCTCGCTCGCACGGACTTCCGCTTCCTGCCGATCGGCAGGTGGGAGGTCGTCCGCGAGGGCGCCGATGTCTGCATCCTGGCGGTGGGCACGATGGTCAAGCCGGCGCTGGCCGCAGCCGACCAGCTCGTCGAGTCTGGTCTCGAGGCGCAGGTCGTGAATTGCCGCTATCTGAAGCCGATGGACGAGGACCTCCTGACCGAGGTGGGGAGGCGCTACGAGCGAATCCTGACCGTCGAGGAGAGCGCGGTCTGGAGCGGCTTCGGCGCCAATGTGGCGCGCCTTCTGGCCGAGCGCGGATTCCATACGGACGTGCGCTGTCTGGGGCTCCCCGACCGGGTGATCGATCACGCTCCGCGCAGCTTGCAGCTCGAAGCTTGCGGCCTGACCCCGGCGGCGATCGCGCGGGTCGCGCTAGCCATGACCGCACCCGCCGGCCGCCCGTCACGCTAGGCGCGACCCGCCGAAGAAATGGTGCGCGCCGCGATCGTCGCCAACCCGTCGCGGCCGGGAGTAGGGGAAGCGCTGCGGGAGCTAGCGGACGGGCTCGCCGCGCGCGGCTGGGAAGTCACCGCCGACGCCGCCCTGACCCGCAACCTCGATCGTCCGCTCGATGCACCGGTCGAGCCGCTCGATTGGGAAAGGCTCGAAGCCGACCTCGTCATCACGCTCGGCGGCGACGGGACGCTCCTGTACGCCGCCCGCCGGCTCGCGGCCCGCCCGATCCCGATCTTCGGAGTGAACCTGGGGGGGCTGGGGTTCCTGACCGCCGCCTCGCCCGAGTACCTCTGGCCGCCGCTGGAGGCCGCGCTCGAGGGCCGGGCGCCGATCGAGTCCCGGATGACGCTGTCGGCGGAAGTCGTGCGCGACGGCAAGGCGCGTTCCCGGCGGCACGCTCTCAACGACGCGGTGATCCACAAGGGTGGCGCGCTGAGGACTCTCGAGCTCAAGCTTCGGATCGGCGGCGAGGAGCTGGGCGCCTACCTCGCCGACGGGCTGATCCTCTCCACCCCGACCGGCGCGTCCGGTTACAACCTGTCGGCGGCCGGCCCGCTCGCGGTACCCGATCTGGACATCGTGCTGCTGACCCCTATCTGCGCCCACACGCTGGCGATTCGCCCGATCGTCACGTCGGGCGACCAGCCGATCGAAGTGCAGGTGGAGCAGGGTGGGGAGGGGATGCTACTGATTCTGGACGGCCAGCTCGAGGAACCGCTCGCGAGGGGTGATGTCGTACGCGTCCAGCGCGGGGATCATCGGGTCAGGCTGGCCGGTCTCGATACCGGCGCCTACTTCGAGCGGCTGCGCGAGAAGCTGATGTGGGGCGGCCGCGCCGAGTGAGGATCGGGTGAGCGCTTTCCCGCCGGCCGCCGCCGCGCCCGAGCGGGTGGAAGACGGCCTCAAGTTCGCCACGCTCCCCAACGCGCTCTCGATCCTGCGGGTCGCGCTGCTGCCGCCGATCCTCCACTTGCTCCACGATCCCGACCCGCGCAGCGACGCGTACGCGTTTGTGCTCCTGCTGGTGGCCGGAATCACCGACCTCATGGACGGGTACCTGGCCCGCCGCGGGGGGGCGGTCAGCCCGTCCGGGAAGGTCGTCGATCCGGCGGCCGACAAGGTGCTGATCGGCGGCGTAGTCCTCTATCTGACCTTCGCGCGCGATTTCCCGGGCTGGCTGGTTGCCGCGCTCGTGGTCCGCGACGTGGCGCTCCTGCTAGGCGCCTGGTTCTTCTACCGGCGCGACCGCCTAGTCTTCGCCGCCGACTGGAGCGGAAAGCTGACCACGCTCACGATGGGCCTCCTCATCCTGGCCTACGTCCTCGGATGGCGTTCGCTCTATCCCCTTCTGACCGTACTCGCGACCCTGGCCCTCGCCGCTTCGTACGGTTCCTATGGCCGGCGGGCGCTCGTCCAGACGACAGCTCGGCGCTCGCGAAACCGATCCCGTCCATGACTGCGCCATATATCCGGGCGGCTGGCGCCGAGCCCGCGGTGGGCTCAAACTCACCCGCATGAACGAATCGGGGGATCGTGGCTGACGAGCGGCAGCGGGACGATACGGAGACGGGGGGGGAACGCGCCGGGCGGAGAGAGGAGCCGACCCCCGCGGCCGAGGAGTCGCTCGGCATGGGTGAGGCGGGCGTCGATCTATCTTCCATTCCCGACACGATCCCACTTCTACCGCTCCGCGACGCGGTCCTGTTCCCGAACGCCGTGGTTCCACTC
>DATLFH010000089.1:0-3243 GCA_035524965.1 Gemmatimonadota bacterium
AGAATGCCGGCGCTGGCAACCTGCCGCACCCGACCCTCGATGCAATCGCGAGCGAGGTCGCGGGCAAGCCGGTGACCGCTTGGTGCGAGACGAGCGACATCGAGTGGAACGACGCTATTGCGAGGGCGTTCGGGGTGCGTGGTGAGCTGCTTAACGGCTTCACCTGGATCTCGCAGCCGGTCGTCTACCTCGCCCCGCGCGTCTGTATCCCGCTGAGGATCGCGTTCGACCATGGCTACCGGGATGTCGGCAGCTACCACCTGTCGCGGGCGATGCTCGTGCTGATCCACGAGGCCGTGCATCAGCGCGGCGTCGAGAACGAGGCGGAGACTGACTGCACCGCGCTCGAACTCCTCCCCAACGTCGCCCGTGCCTACTTCGGGTACCACGACTACCGGCTCGTACAGCGAATCGTGATGGGCTGGAAGACCGTCATCCGAAAGGTCGCCGGCCGCAAGGTTCGGCTACGGGTGAGGACAGCGCGGATCGTCCAGGTGCAGGAGGCCGACCCTGATCTGCCGCGACTGATCGGGTGGGCATGGGCATGGCACCGGGCCGCCCCGGCTGCCTATCAGGGGTTGTGCTGATGACCGGCGACTACATCCGCTCCCTCGCCCGCGTCGTCACCCGTGGTCAGCGTGGTCAGCGCGTGGTCAGTAACAGCCGGAAGAGACGGGGAACGAGGCCACTCTGACGCCTGCGGATCCCGTGGAACGATGCCCGTTCGAGCCCGGTAGTCCCGGCCCGCGTAGGTCTTACACGCAGGAGGTCGCTGGTTCGAGCCCGGCACCGCCCACTAGGAACTGCCTGAAATCGGGTCCTTGGTGCTCTATCGGCGGTTCCGCGGATCTTTAGAACCGGTCGCTTGGAACGCTTTTGGAACGCGGGGTCACTGACGCTGACCTATTGCGCCGCACTGGGAACCAGTAGTCGCCGCGCATCCCGCCGGGAGCCCGGACGCCGCGGATCGGATCACGTGGTATGAGGAGCTGTCAGCTGGTCGGCATCTCGCCGAGCCGCCGCCTCATCTCTTCGGTGAGGCGCGCGGCGCCGCCCTGCGAGCGCGTCACGAGGTCGTTGAATGCCGGAGCGTCGAGCGCGAGCAGGTCGACGTCCGTCTTCGCCCGGACGGTGGCGGTCCTCGTCCGACCCGCCAGAAGGCCGATCTCCCCGAAGAACTGGCCCGGCCCGAGCGTCGCCAGGATCCTCTCGGCCCCCTCCGCCTCGTGCACGACCTCCAGCGTGCCGTCGCTGACGACGTAGAAGCGGTCGGCGACGTCACCCTGGCGGATCACGGCTTCGCCTGCCTTCGCCGTGACGCGCCGGAGCTGTGCGCTTGCGGCGATCTTCTCCGCCTCCGTCAACTCGGGCAACGCCTTCGCGAGCCAGACGTTGAAGGCCCGCTTGCTCTCGTCCCAGAAGGCGATCACGAGCGGGACGACGACGAGGGCGTTGTAGAGGAAGTGCAGGTACTGCCGGCTGAACGGCGAGCCGATCAGTCCGCTCTTCGCCATGACGCCTGCGAGTCCACCAGCGTCGTAGAAGTCGAGGTCGACCTTGTTCAGGTAGATCAGGAACATGTGCTCGACCTCGTGCAAGCTCGCAGCCACGAGCGAGATGAGCATCCACTTGTTCCGGAACCCGAGGAAGTAGATGCATCCGAGGATTCCCAGCCACACGCCGGTGTCCCAGACGAAGTGCACGAGCTCCAGGTCGAGCCGGCCGAAGACGCCGGATGCCTGCCGGGCGTCACCTTCGTGAACCAGGAGCTGGACGACCTGGGCGGTGTGCTCGCCCATGTGGCCGAGCTGGAGCGAGGTGAACGTGAACAGCAGCGCGTAGAACCCGTAGTTCTGGTAGTCCCACAACGCCTCGAACAGGAAGAGCGGGATCCACGGCGCGATCGCGAGGCCCACGATCCCGTAGAGCGGGAGGCCGTCGAGGACCGCCCAGCCGAAGGCGAGCGCGGAAGCGAGGAGTGTGACCAGCACGACGCCGAGCGGGACGCGCTGGATCTGGAGCGCGGTCGGGATCCTGAGCGGCCTCATTCCGCGCACGGTGCTCAACTCGGCCCTCCCGGCGCCGGCTGCTCAGGCGTGATCGCGTGGGGTCCGGTCTGGCGCAGGGGGTTCAGCCTCTGGTCGGCCACGTCCGTGACCGGCTCCGGCGCGATCGCGTCCAGCCGCTCCTGCCGTCGCTTGGCCGCCCGTAGGATCAGGGCGTTAATGACGATCACAAGCAGGACGCAGAGCGCGAACAGCCACCAGTACTCGTTCCACTGGTCTCGCGTCGCGGTCGGCGGCACCTTGCCGAACGGTGGATACTGAACTTGCATGAAGATCGCGTAGCCGAGCGCGGCCAAGAAGAGGCCCACCGCAAACGCGATTCGTCTCGGAGTGAACTGATTACGAAACTGCCCCATTTTCACGCCGCTCCCATCGGGCCGCCCTCCGGGCAGAGATCCATTGTGGCCCCGGTCTTCCTCGTGCTGATTGGCACAGCGAGGCGAAGATACGACAGCGAAGGCGACTGTTCAAGGGAAGCGCGCAAACCGCGGCGGGCGGCCTCGGCGTCGCGTAGCCCGCCGTGGCCGGCGCGTACATGCTGAGCCGCGGGATCGCGAAGGCCGGGACGCAGCATGTCGATCGATCCGCGCGAGCAGATCGAGTCGGTTCCAAGTCCGGGGACTCGGGAGTCCTGTAGAGCGGGCGGCGAGGCCGTGGCGCAGCTGCCGCCTCCCCGGTTCGCTCCTTCAGGCCGAGCTGGTGGCAGACAGCCTCGACGTTGTTGCCGTCGGGATCGAGCACGTACGCGCTGTAGTAGTGCTCGTGGTACTCGGCGCGGACCCCGGGTGGCCCGTTGTCCGTCCCGCCCGCCGCGAGAGCGGCCTCGTGGAACGCGTCCACGGTCCCGCGATCGGCCGCGCCGAAGGCGAGATGGGTGGACGTGCTCGGGTCGCCCCGCTGGGAGAGCCAGAAGTCGAACCGCCCCTCCGGCGAGCGGAAGCCGACGTGCCCGCCGCCCGTCATCCCGACCGCGTAGCCGAGCGGTGCCAGGGCCTACTCGTAGAAAGCCCTGGACCCGGCGAGGTCGCGGACCTCGAGCCCGACGTGGTCGAGCATGGAGGAGCATAGTCACGCCCGGGATGACCGTGGAGCGGCCCGAGGGGCCGCTCCACATGCTTCGTGCCGCAGGAATGATTGCCGTCAGTCCCCGGCAGAAGCAGCTGGACCCTTGTCGGCA
>DATLFH010000090.1:0-11278 GCA_035524965.1 Gemmatimonadota bacterium
GGAAGGAAGCGGGAGCCTGCCGAGCGCGTGGTTGATCGCGATCTCCCACGAGCTCGCCGCGGAAAAGAGGAGATCGTTCTCCACGCTCTCCAGCAGGGCAGCCACTTCGCTCGAGAAGCGCTGCGGCTCCGCCACCATCCAGAGCCAGGCATGGGTGTCGAGGAGCAGCTTCACGCCTCGAACGCGGCGAGGACCTCCGGTGGGAGAGGAGCGTTGAAATCGTCGGGAACCTTGAAGGCGCCGCGGTCCGTCCCCAGCCGCCGCTTGCGAGCCCCTTCGATCGGGACGAGCCGGGCGACGGGTTTTCCAGCCCTGGAGATCACGACCTCCTCGCCGGCGGCGACCCGTCGCAGAAGCCTCGACAGGTGGGTCTTGGCCTGATGGATGTTGACGCTCGTCATCTGGATGGAAAAATAAACTAGACTCTTAGCTTAGTCAATAGTCCATAAGGCCCGAACGCCTCGGCGCGCACCGGCCGGCTGAAGTGGAACCCCTGCGCCTCGTCGCAGTCGCGCGCCCGAAGGTAGGCCAGTTGCTCGACCGTCTCGACCCCCTCCGCGATCACCTTGCGGCCCAGCTTGTGCCCCAGGCCGATGACCGCATCGACGATCGCGTCATCCTCCCGGTTGGTGCCCACGCCGCTTACGAACTCCATCGCGATCTTGAGCTTGTCGGCCTGGAAGGCGGTCAGGTATCGAAGCGAGGAGTGCCCCGTCCCGAAATCGTCGATCGCGAAGCGGATGCCGCGCGCGTGGAGCTGGCCGAGGAGCTCCTGGAGCGAATCCGTGGCCCGCATGAGGACGGTCTCGGTCAGCTCCAGCTCCAGGAGCTCGGGGGGCAGGCCGGTCCTCTCGAGGATCCGGAGCACCTGCGCGCCGAAGCCGGGAGCCTTGAGCTGGACCGCCGAGATATTGACCGCCACGGGGAACTCCGTCGTGCCGGCGTCCCGCCAGGCGCGGCGCTGGCGGCAGGCCTCCTCCAGGATCCACGCGCCGAGAGGCACCATGAGGCCGGATCGCTCGCAGACCGGGATGAAGCTGCTCGGGTAGAGCAGCCCCCGCCGCGGATGACGCCAGCGCACCAGGGCCTCCACGCCGATCACCTTTTCCTCTCCCAGATCCACCTGCGGCTGATATTCGAGGAAGAATTCCCCGCGCTCCAGGGCGCCGTGAAGATCCTGATGAAGCACCGCATGCTCCCGCACCTGGCCCGCCAGCACCTCGTCGTGGAGCTGGAACGTGTTGCGACCCGCCTCCTTGGCCTTGTAGAGCGCGACGTCGGCCTCGGTCAGGATCTGGTCCGAGCCCGCGCCCGCGAAGGACAGGGCGATTCCGATGCTCGTGGTGATGTGGACCTCCTGGCCCTCGACCAGAAACGATGGAGCGAGAGTATCGAGAAGCTTGTGGGCGAGGACGGAGATGGCGGCGACATCCCGGGCGTCCCGTTGCAGGACCGCGAACTCGTCGCCTCCCAGCCGCCCGAGCGTGTCGCCCTCGCGCACGACCTGGGACAGCCTCCGCGACGCGGCGGCCAGCACCTCGTCGCCGGCGGAGTGGCCGAACGTGTCGTTGACGGTCTTGAAGTTGTCCAGGTCCAGGAAGTGGACGGCGAACCGCTCGCCCGTGCGTCTCGCCTGGGCGATCGCCTGCCGCAGGCGGTCCTCGAATAGATGGCGGTTGGGCAGGCCCGTCAGACCGTCGAAGCTGGCCATGTGCTCGAGCCGTTCCTCGTTCTTCTTGCGCTCGGTGATATCGGTGAGCGTTCCCTCGTAGTAGAGCACCCGTCCCTCTTCGTCGACGACGGACCGCGCGTTGTCGAGAGCGGTCAGGCGGCTCCCGTCCCGGCGCATGAGATCGACCTCGAAATCGCGCAGCGCCCCTTCCCGCTCCATCGCCTCCGTCCACAGCGCCCGGGCGCCGGGGTCGACGTAGAGTTGCGCGACGTCCAGCGAACGCAGCTCTTCCTCGGAGAGGTACCCCAGCATGCGAACGCAGGCCGGGTTGGCGGCCAGGAACTTTCCGTCCGGCGTGGTCCGGTAGATCCCGTCGGGGACGTTCTCGAACAGGCCGCGCAGCTTGGCCTCCGATTCACGCAGCTCGCGCGCATTGCGCTCCGCGCGTGCGAGGAGCTCGTGCACGCTGGCCAGGAGACCGATGAACACGCACCCGTAGCTGCCGATCTTCAGGAGATGGGCCGCACCGAACATCGCATCGAAGAGGCGCGCCGAATGGGACATGAAGAGAGACTGGGCCGCGACGCCGAGGATCAGCGACAGCACCACCCAGTGCTCGAACGCCTGTTCCCGCCAGGCGCCCTTGTGGAGATGGCCGATCAGGGCGAGAAGGAAGACTCCGCCGGCGAAGAGCTCCTCCGGCCGGTGGAAGAAGAGATCGGGGAAGTAGCCGCCCGGCAGTGGAACGAGAGCCAGGACGAGGAAGCTGGCCGGCGTGAGCAGTGCGGCGATCATGAGGATCGTCTTCTCGCTCACCCACCCTGTCGTCCCCAACCGGTTCTCGCGCCGCCAGAACCACCAGCCCAGGAACATCATGAGCGCGAGGAAGATCCGCGACACGTTCCAGCTCCACGGGATGAGGGACGCCGGCGGTGAGGGGAACCAGGCGTCGAAACCGGACCGGGTCACGAAGGCATGATAGCCGTCGAGAAGGCCCGTCCCGATGAAGCCGGCCGCTACGAATAGGAAGCTGTTGGTCCGGTGCGTGTGGAAGCGGACCAGCGCCACCAGTCCCACGACCAGGGCCAGCACGGTCGCGACCGCCTCCATCAGGGTGTGGCTCTGCGGGGTCGCCTGCCAGTCCGAGGTAAGGGCGAGCGGATAGGCGACGAGGAGCGCCGCGGTGATCCCGACGTAGGTTCGTGGACTTCCGGTTCCCATTTTGTGGCGTTCCACTTCCCTTCGAGGCCTGCGGGTTGCTTGCCCGTTCCGTTGCAAGAACTCGGCCCCGGGGCCGTTAACATTCGCGCCCGCTCGGCCATCCCAAACGGTGTGCGCCGGCGGTGAGAACCCGGGAAGCCCGCCTCAAGCGGCGGTTCCCGTCTGGACCGCCGACCACGAGACGGGCGATCTGTCCCAATGGGCCGCGTTTCCCAACCCGTTGACTTCTTACGATTCGGGGATATGCGAGAGGCCGGCAGGCGGGGTCTCGGACGAGAACGCGCGGTCGGGGCGGGCATTTCGGTCCGGCAAGGATGTACTATCTTTTTGAGAATGATGAACCGCGACGCGCTCGCCCGCCGCCTGGAAGAGGCGGCACGTATGCGCTTGCTTCTGCGGCGGAGCACCCGGGAATGGCGCGCACTCGGGCACGAGGTTCTCTCCAGACGGGCGGTATCCCCTGGTGGACCTGAGCGATCCGACGAACGCCGCCCTGGTGGCCGCCGAGGCCGCTGAGAACATCGGGGGAGCCTACGCGCTCTACGGAGGGCTTCTGCTCGCGGCTTACGGCGAACCGCGGGAAACGCGTGACGTGGACCTCGCGGTCGCCTCCCTTCGAGCCGACCCGATGCGGAGCGCTCTCGCCGAATTGGGCTTCCCCGCGGCACCCAACTTCGAGGGGATGGTCTTCGGTGGCCTCGTCGTCGATCGCATCACCCTTCTGGGATCAGGGGACGACCTGGGCCTCAACACGATCGATCTCGTTCGCCCACGGAGCTCGCGCTTTGCTCGTGAGGCGTTGGAAAGAGCTCCCGACGCCCCGCTGCGCGGCCGGACGGTGCGCGTACTCTCGCCGGAGGACTTCATTCTCTTCAAGATCCTGTCTACGAGAGATCGCGATTTGACCGACGCCGCCTCGGTCATTCGGAGAAGCGGAAAGGACCTCGATCGCCGCATCATCGAGAGGGAAGTCGCTCTTCTCTCTGCCGAGCTTTCAGAACTGGGGATCCGCGAGCGCTACGAAAAGCTCGGCCGGCGGCCATTCCAGGGGTCGGACTAAGCGTCGCCGATAAGCCGAGGGAGCTAAACCTCCGACCCAACGAGCGGGTCCGCTTCCCGCAAGGCGTTGGCGAGATCCGTGATCCGGCCCCGCACGGCCAGGCCATCCCGACGCCGAGCATCCGGTTGCCGATCTTTCAACGGTGGGGTGCACCGGCCGGCGCCCGCTTCCACCCTACAGGATCGGCAGGTAGTACTCGACCTCCTGGCGGGTGACGCGCGCGCGGGAGTCCTGCCAGATGACCCGCTTGTTGCGGATGAACTGCTCGAAGACGTGCTCGCCGAGGGTCTCCCGGACGAGCGCGCTCTCCTCGGCCAGCCGGATCGCCTCGCCGAGGTCCTCGGGCAGGCTCTCGATCCCCATCTCGGTCCGCTCCTCGTCGGTCAGATGGTAGATGTTGACGTTCTCGACCGGGTCGGGCGGCTCGGCGTCGGTCTCGATCCCGTCCAGCCCCGCCGCCAGCATGACCGCGAACGCGAGGTAGGGGTTGCACGCCGGGTCCGGCGTGCGGAGCTCGATCCGCGTCGACTTTTCCTTGCCAGGCTTGATGTTCGGCACGCGCACCATGGTGCTCCGGTTGGCGTTGGCCCACGAGACGTAGATCGGCGCCTCGTAGCCAGGGACGAGCCGCTTGTAGGAGTTGACCCACTGGTTGGTGATCGCCGCGAACTCGCATGCGTGAGCGAGCACGCCGGCGATGTAGTGGAGAGCGGTCGGGGAGAGGTGGAACTCGGCATCTTCCTCGAAGAAGGCGTTCCTGCCGCCCTCGAAGAGCGACTGGTGACAGTGCATGCCGCTCCCGTTCACGCCGTAGATCGGCTTCGGCATGAAGGTGGCGTAGAGGCCGCGGTCGTACGCCGTCCGCTTAACGACCGTCTTGTACGTCTGAACGATGTCAGCCATCCTGAGCGCCTCGGCGTAGCGCAGGTCGATCTCGTGCTGGGAGGGCGCCACCTCGTGGTGGCTGTACTCGACCTCGATCCCCATCCGGTCGAGGCGGCCGATCGTCTGCTCCCGGAGGTCGCTCCCCACGTCGAGCGGCAGGAGGTCGAAGTAGCCGCCCTTGTCGATCGGCGTCGGGTCGGTGTCGCTCGGGAAGTAGAAGTACTCGAGCTCGGGCCCGACGAAGAACTCGTATCCCCTCTCCTTCGCCTTCTCGAGCGTTCGCCTCAGGACGTACCGGGGATCGCCGTCGTACGGCTTCATGTCGGGCGTGTAGACGTCGCAGATCATCCGCGCGACCGTGTGGCCGTCGATCTGCCAGGGGAGGATCGCGAACGTCCCGGGATCGGGCCTGGCGATCATGTCGCTCTCCTGGATCCGTGTGAACCCCTCGATGGAGGAGCCGTCGAACCCCATCCCCTCGTCGAGCGCGGTCTCCAGCTCGTGGAGCGTGATCGCGAAGCTCTTCAGGAACCCGAGGATGTCGGTGAACCACAGGTAGACGTACTTGATGTCGTGCTCCTCGACCTTGGCGAGGACCTGGTCGCGATCCATGCGGGCCTCCCGGCGCGTTCTGGGTTGGAAAGCTTCGACGGCAAAGCGGGGCGGCGCGCGCGGCCGACGGCTGCGAGCAAAAAAAGAGACCGGGGCGGAGATAGGAACCCTCCACCCCGGTCTTTTACACCCCGTGGTGTAGCCCGGGCCGCGCCCGGGCCTGCAACGCTCGGATCCGGCGGCCGGCTGGGCTCTCGGAACCCGCCGCCCGCGGAAACCCTAGTTGCACTTCCTAACGGGCTGAATGCATAGGACCGTGGGACGCGATTGTCAAGCCGGATGAAAAGGAGAGTGCACCTGAGCAGGCGGCTCGGGGCCGCCTGTCCCAGGCGAAGGTCGGCTGGCAGGCGAGAAAGCGCCGTGATGGTCGCTCCCTTGGCGCGACCTGCTATCTTTCGGGCGATGGCGATTCGACTCTTGAACACGGCCGGTGACGCGAGCCCGAGCCCCGCCGGCGACCGGCAGGATCCGGCCCTCGAGGATCGGGAGATCCTCGACGCCTACTCAAGCGCGGTCATCCAGGCCGTCGACGAGGTCGGCCCCGCGGTCGTCGGGGTGACCGCCCGGGGGGATGCGGTCGCGGGGTCCGGCCGGCGGCGGCAAGCGGGCGGCCATGGCTCGGGTTTCCTCTTCGCCCTCGACGGCTTCGCGCTGACGAACAGCCACGTCGTCCAGGGCGCGACGGAGTTCGAGGTCACGCTCCCCGACGGCCGCGCGACCGGCGCCACGCTGATCGGCGACGATCCGGACACCGACACCGCGGTGCTGAGGGTCCAGGGCGACGGCCTGCCAGCCGCCCGCCTCGGCGACTCCCGGCGTCTCAGGGTCGGCCAGCTCGTGATCGCGATCGGGAGCCCGCTCGGGTTCCGGAGCACGGTGACGGCGGGGGTCGTGAGCGCGCTCGGCCGGACGCTACGCTCCGTGACGGGTCGGCTGATCGACGACGTAATCCAGACCGATGCTGCGCTCAACCCCGGCAACTCGGGTGGCCCGCTCGTCACCGCGCGCGGCGAAGTGGTCGGCATCAACACCGCGGTCATCATGCCGGCCCAGGGGATCTGTTTCGCGGTGGGGAGCAACACGGTGGAGTCCGTCGTCGGACAGCTTCTACGGCACGGGCGGGTGAAACGGGGCTACCTGGGCGTCGTCGGCCAGAACGTGCCGCTCCATCCGGGCTCCGCGCGCCGGCACGAGCTGGCCGGAACGGGCGGCGTCCTCGTCCAGTCGCTCGAAGAGGAAGGCCCGGCGTCGCGCGCGGGCGTTCGGGCGGGAGATATCATCGTCGCCTTCGACGGCCGGCCGGTCCTCGGGATCGACGACCTCCATCGGATGCTGCTCGAGGAACGGATCGGCGTGGCGTCTCCGATCACGGTGCTCCGGCACGGGATCAAGCGGGAGATGACGGTCGTTCCTTCCGAACCGTCGCGGGGCCTGTTTAGCGCCGCGCGCGCGGGGGACTGAGGCCGCCGGGTCGAGGCGAGTCGCCGGGTCGCGGCGAGTCGCCGGGTCGCGGTGCGCCCCCGGGTCGCGGCGCCAGGAGAGCCGACGCCATCTCGCGGACCCGCTCGAGCTCGTCCTCGTTCACGGTGTGACCGAGCCCGGGGTAGATCCGCTCCTCGACGGCCGCCCCCATGCGTCCGAAGACCGCCGCGGTCTCGGCGACCCGCTCCCGCGGGATGTGGGGGTCGCGGTCGCTGCACCCCAGGAAAACCGGCGTCCCGGCGAACGAGCCGGGGTAGTCGCGCGGCGTCCCCGGCGGGCCGATCAGCCCGCCCGACAGTCCCGCCACGCCGCCGTAGCGGCGCGGGTTCCGCCCCACGAACTCGAGCCCCAGGCAGGCCCCTTGCGAGAAGCCTAGCACGATCACGCGCGCGGCCGGCACGCCCGTCGCCCCCAGCCCCTCGATCAGCCGGTCGAGGACCGCGAGCGCGGCCGTGAGCGCCGGCTCGTTCTGCTCGATCGGGGCGAGGAAGCTCGCGGGGTACCAGGCGTTGCCGGCGGCCTGGGGGGCGAGGGCCGCGAGCCCGGGAAGATCGAGGGCGGCCCAGAGCCCGAGCATCGCCTCCGCCGTGCCGCCGCGGCCGTGGACGAGGATCATCGCGGCGGAGGCCTCCTCGGGCCGCGGGCCGGCGGTCGCTACGACATCGCCGGGATCGCCGGGCTTGGCCTCACGCACGGCCGCGCTCAGCGCACCCGCGCCAGCGTGAGCCCGTCGCCGACCGGCAGGAGCGACAGCTCGATCCGCTCGTCTCCGGTCAGCGCGGCGTTGAACGCGCGCAGGGCGCGGGTCGACTCGTCGTCCTCGGCGGGGTCCGCCACCCGTCCGGACCAGAGCGTGTTGTCGACCGCGATCAGGCCTCCCGGGCGGACCAGGCGGAGGCAGCGCTCGTAGTAGCGGGGGATGTTCGCCTTGTCGGCGTCGATGAAGGCGAAGTCGAAGCTCCCCGCCTCGCCATCGGCCAGGAGCCCGTCCAGCGTCTCGAGCGCAGGTCCCATCCTGAGATCGATCTTCTCTTCGACACCGGCCTCCTTCCAGTACCGCCTCGCCACCGCCGCGTACTCCTCGTTCGCCTCGCACGCCACGATCTCACCGCCCGCGGGGAGCGCCAGCGCGGCGACGGTCGAGGAGTAGCCGGTGAAAACGCCGATCTCAAGCGTCCGCCGGGCGCCGATCAGGCGAAGGAGGAGCGCCATGAACTGCCCCTGCTCGGGTGCGATCTGCATCTCGGCGTTCGGGTAGCTGGCGGTCTCCTCGCGGAGCCGGCGCAGGATGTCGGGCTCGCGCAGCGACACGTCGAGGAGATACTGGTAGAGGCGCTCGTCGAGGGAGATCGACGCCCGGGTCAATTTCTTTCCCTGTTCCGAAGCTCTTCGAGCCGCTCCAGCGGAAACCATCGGCCGCGGACGGCGACGCCGACCCGCTCCCGCATCGCCGTGATGTCCTCCAGCGGGTTCTCTTCCAGGAGGACGAGATTCGCGACGCTGCCGGGCTCGATCGTGCCGACCGGGCGCGCGTCGGAGACATGCTCGGTAAGGAAACGGCCGGCGTTGCGAGTTCCGGTGGCCAGCGCCTCGTAAGGCGTGAGTCCGGCGGCGACCAGCTCCTCGAGCTCGAGGAGCGCCGATTCTCCGGGATACAGACCCGGGGCCGAGGCGTCCGTCCCCAGAAGGAGAAGAACGTCCTCCTCATGGAGTGCTTTGGTGAGCGCCCGCACGGCTGCGTACTTGATCGTTTCCCGCCGTGTGAACCTCTCGAGATCGTCTCGCCGGGTGGGGTTCTGGCGCTCCCACATCTCCCGAACTTCAGGATCCAGGTATGCGGCTTCCGGATGCGTCAGCACGGCGCCCAGGTCCTCCAGCATTCTCGCCGTCATGGCGATGAAGGAGAGGTTCGGCGTGACCGCGACTCCAGCCTCGCTGGCCAGGCGCGCCGCGGCACGGATCCGCTCCGGTTCCGGGCCCGACGGGTGAGGACGCCCACTCAATGCGGCATCGGACGCCCCGCCGAGAAAGGTGAAGAAGAACTCCTCTCCATGGGCGATCATCGCGACGCCAGCGTCCAGGGCGCGCTGGAGGGCAGCCGCCCGATCGGGATTTCGGGGCACGTGTCCAACGACCGCGAGGTCGCGGCGTCGCGCCTCCTCGACGGCGGCTGCCAGGGATCCCGGATCGAGGTTGTTGTACACCTTGACGAGGTCGTAGCCTGCGCGCGCCTGTTCGGCCACGGCCGCACGGGCTTCCGCCGGAGATGTAACGATCCTCGTGGCGGAGCCGCTCCAGATCGGAGGGACTCCATCGATCAGCGGCCCGGCGGTATAGATCCAGGGGCCGAGCGTTGTGCCATCGGCCACCGCCCTGGCGAGCTCGAGGTGCTCCGGGGACCCGCGCATGTTCACCACGGTCGTGACGCCGTGCGCGAGATAGGACAGAAGCTCGCTCTCCGACCTGACGTGGACGTGAAAGTCGATCAGGCCCGGGACCAGGTAGAGCCCCTCACCACGGATGATCTCCGCTCCGGACGGGACCATCACCGAATCCGCGGTGCCGACCTCCACGATCCGGCCGTCCTGCACCAGAACCGTACGATCCGGGAGCACCCGCTGGCCGATCATCGGGATGACCTGGACCCCCGTGAACGCCAGTGCATGCGAGCGGCTTTCCTCTGCCGCCGGGCTTCGTCCGGATGAAACCGGCATGAGCGCGGCGAGCGCGACGATGATTCCAACCGCGCATCGAAAACCGTATGCGAGGCCGAGACGATCGGGAAAGAGCGGCCGCAAACGTCAGCGGCCGAAGGTGCCGGTGAGCTCTGCCCGCGCGAGCACGTGACCTTCCATGGCGCGCTCGACCTCTTCCCGGCTCGCGCCGGATTCGAGTTCCAGGCGGTCGTCGAGGGCGGAGATCTCGAAGACGTAGCGGTGAGGCCGACCGGGCGGCGGGCAGGGCCCCCCCCAGCCGAGACGGCCGAAATCGTTCTTCCCCTGGATCGCGCAGCCCAGGTTCTCGAGGCTCGCTTCGTCTTCGATGCCGTCGGGGAGCTGTGAGGCGTGGCCGGGCACGTCGTACAGGACCCAGTGCACCCAGTCCCCGCGTGGCGCGTCGGGGTCGTGGACGACGATCGCGAACGTCTCGGTCTCCGCGGGGGCGCCCTCCCACGCGAGGGGCGGCGAGACGTCCTCGCCGTCGCACGTGTGGCGGTCCGGGATCGTCTCTCCGTCCGCGAAAGCTTCGCTGGTCAGCGTGAAGGTGAGCATCGCGTCCTCTTCCATGATTGTACCGTTCGACCTCGCCTGTTGCTATCGATCGTCGTCTCGCTTCGGCTTGACACACCGATCGTCCTGCCGTATGATGGAAACGTTTTCTGTAAACGTTTACAGCGGCCCGGACGAAGGTCCATGAGCGTGACGATCAGGGACGTCGCGCGCGAGTCGGGCTTCTCGGTGGCCACGGTGTCGCGCGTCCTCAACAACAGCGGCGTGGTCCGGACGGAGACGCGGCGCCGGATCGAAGCCGTCACCGAGCGCCTGCGCTACACCCCCAACAGCGCCGCCCGCACGCTGATCACTCGCAAGACTCATACGCTGGGCGTCGTGCTGCCCGACCTCTACGGCGAGTTCTTCTCGGAAGTGATCCGCGGGATCGACCGTACGGCGCAGCAGAACGGGTACCACCTCCTCCTGTCCAGCTCGCATAACCACGAGGACGAAATCGAGGCGGCCGTCGAGGCGATGCACGGTCGAGTCGACGGGCTCGTCGTGATGTCGCCCGGGATCGGGGCGAAGAAAGTGGTCGCCGCCCTGCCCCGGACTCTTCGGATCGTGCTTCTGAACTGCGATGTCGAGGGCGAATCTCTCGACGCGATCAACCTCGACAATTACGGCGGCTCGCACGCGATGGTGTGTCACCTGCAGGCGTGCGGCCACCGGCGGATCGCGATGATTCGCGGGGAAGCGAGAAACCACGACGCCCGCGAGCGCCTGCGCGGCTACCGTGACGCCCTTCGGGCCGGACCGGGGGAATGGGCCGAAGACCTGGAGCTGCCTGGCAACTTCAGCGAGTCTTCCGGTTACGAGGCGGCCCAGCGGGTTCTCACTCTCTCTCCGCGGCCGACGGCCCTCTTCGCCGCCAATGACTCCATGGCGATCGGCGCCCTGAGCGCGCTGCGAGAGGCGGATCTGATAATCCCCGGGGAGATGGCCGTCGCGGGTTTCGACGACATTCCGATGGCCCGCTATGCGAGCCCTCCGCTGTCATCCGTCCATGTGCCGATCGACGAGCTGGGAAGACGCGCGACCCGAAAGCTTCTCGATGCGGTCGAAGGAGGACCC
>DATLFH010000091.1:0-8862 GCA_035524965.1 Gemmatimonadota bacterium
GCCCTCGGTCGGTCGGAGATCTGCCTTCCCAAACGGTTCCTGACCGATCTCGATCGCGAGCAGCAGCGGACGGCGCTTGCGCACGAGCTCGCTCATCTCGTGCGGCGGGATCCGCTGTGGGAGCTCTTCGCGGGCGTCGTCCAGGCGCTCTTCTTCTTCCAGCCCTTCCACCGCATCGCGCGCCTCGAGCTCAGGTCGGCGTCCGAGAACCTGTGCGATGACTGGGCCGTGCGGCAGACCGGCTCGCCACTCGGGCTCGCCCGCTGCCTGACCGATGTCGCCGGCTGGATCGGCGCGGACCGGGAGCCGCTTCCCGCCGGAATGATCGCGATGGCCGAGGGAGGCTCGTCGCTCTTGAGCCGGGTGCGGCGGTTGACCGCGGACGAGCTCCCCGAGCCCCGCGGCCTGGGGCTCCGTCTGGCGGTGGCGGCGCTGCTCCTCGGGCTCACCGCGGCCGCGGCACCCGCGATCTCGCTGACGATCCGCGGCGCCGGTCAAGAGGACGCGGGCGAATCGAACGCGGCCGCACCGGAAGCGACCGCCTTGTCGCGTGACTCCGTCATCTTCCATCCGGATCCTTCGCTCCCGTTGTCGGAGAGATGGCGGTGGGCGCTCCAGCAGGACCTGCCGGGCGGATTCTGGATCGCCTGGGGGATCGACAGTCTCGGCGGCGATGTCGCAGAGAGCGGCGTCTCCAGCAACAGCCCCGGGCCGGGCGGTCACACTCCCGGCGCGCCGGCCCTGCCGACGATCCTCGCCGACATACCCGGCCAGGCTCCGGCGGTGGCGTTCATCTTCGGGTTCGACCGCGACGGGAACGCCGCGCGGGACATCGACTGGATCCGGATCCGGTCGGCGGCGGAGCCGCTCGACCTGACCGGCCGGCCGCTCCTGTGGCTCGGCGGGGCCGGTGCGGGAGAGAGCCTGGCCCACCTCGAGACGCTGTACGCGGCGCTCACGAATCCGGCCCTCCGGAAGGAGATCGCGGCCGCGTTCACGTTGCACGCCGGACCGGGACGGGTCCTCGAAGCGACGGCCGCCGCCCTCGAGCGGGAAGCGGACCCGGAGGTCAGGGCCGAAGCGGTCCAGTGGCTGCCGCGATCGCAACCCGCCTCCGAGGAGCTGACCGCCCTCCTGCTCGAGATCGCGTTCTCCGACCCGTCGCGTGATGTGCGGATCGAGGCGGTGGACGCGCTGGCCGCCGTTGATTCGCCAAGCGCGACGCGGGCGCTGGACCGGATCGCGGACGACCACCCGGACGTCGACGCCCGTTCCGAGGCCGCCCAGGCGCTGGAACGGCCCGAGCGGTGATGGGGCGGGTCACCGCGGCTTCGCTGGTCCTGACGGCCCTTCTCCACCCCGCGCACGCGCGCTCGCAGAGCGAGCCGGCCGAACCGCCGCCCGCCGCCTTCGAGGTGCAACCGGCCTCCGGCGAGATCGAGATCGACGCCCGGCTGGACGAGCCGGCCTGGAAGGAAGCGACCGTCATCCCGCTTCCTTACGAGTGGTTCCCGGGCGACAACATCGCACCGCCGGTCGAGAGCGAGTGCCGGATCACTTACGACCAGGAGAACCTCTATCTGGGCTGCCTCGGCCGCGATCCTCAGCCCGACGCGATCCGGGCTCACCTGCACGATCGGGACGACGGCTTCGAGGACGACCACTTCGTGCTTCTGATCGATCCGTTCAACGACCAGCGCGGAGGGTACCAGTTCCGGATCACCGCCCTCGGAGTCCAGATGGACGCTCTTTTCGGCCAGCAATCCGAAGACTTCAGTTGGGACGCGATCTGGGAGGCCGAGGGGCGGATCACGGACGAGGGGTTCGTGGTCGAGGCGGCGATCCCGTTCAACGCGTTTCGCTTCCCCGATACCGAGGGAACCCGGACGTGGGGACTCTTCATCGAGCGCTCCTGGCCGAGGAGTGCGCGACATCGGATCGGCTCCCATCCTCGGGACCGCGACAACGCATGTGTGCTCTGTCAGTTCAACACAGTGACCGGGTTCACGGGGATCGATCCCGGACTGGACATCGAGCTCGCCCCCACGCTGACCGCGCGGCGCGTCGAGGAGCGTCCGGAATTCCCGGCCGGGGATCTCGAGACCGCCGACGAGGACCTCGAGCCCGGGCTGACGGCGCGCTGGGGGCTGACCTCGAGCCTGACCCTCCTCGGCACCGCGAACCCCGACTTCAGCCAGGTCGAGGCGGACGCGGCGCAACTCGACGTCAACACGCGTTTCGCCCTCTTCTTTCCCGAGAAACGGCCGTTCTTCCTCGAGGGATCGGACGCCTTCGATCTGCCGGCGACGCTCGTGTTCACCCGGACGGTGGCCGACCCGATCGCCGGGGTCAAGCTGACCGGCAAGGAGGGCCCGCACACGATCGGCGCGTTCGCCACCCGCGACCGGATCAACAACCTGATCTTCCCGGGACCCCAGGGATCCAGCCAGACCTCGCTCTCCCAGGAGGTCTCAGGCCTCGTCGCACGCTACCGCCGCGACATCGGCGGGTCATCGACCGTCGGGCTTCTCTACACCGGCCGCGAGGCGGAGGGGTACTACAACCGGTTGGGCGCGGTGGACGGCTTCCTGCGCCTCTCCCCCAGCCAGAGCCTCCAGTTCCTGTATACCTACGCGCGCACCCGATACCCCGACAGCGTGGCGGCGAAGTTCGACCAGGACTCGGGCGGCTTCGGCGGGAGCGGCGCCAAGGTCGCCTACGGCTATCAGAGCCGGGACTGGTTCGGGGGAGCTACCTACGTCGATGTGGCCCGCAACTATCGCGCAGACTCCGGCTTTGTGCCCCTGGTCGGAAACCGCGAGGTCGGCTACGCGCTGGAACGCATCTTCCGGGGCGCGAGCGACCGCTGGTTCAACGACATCAGGGTCGGAACCGACGGCTCCTGGAGCGAGGACCGGGACGGGAGACTGCTGGACCGCGAGGTCGAGATCGGCGTGAGCTATCAGGGGCCATGGCAATCGTTCGTCCGGCTCGAGAGCAACTGGAACCGGACAGCTTTCGCCGGCGAAGTCTTCGACCTCGTGCGGCCCATCGCGATCGTCGAGGTGCGGCCGACGGGGGCGGTGTTGCTCGGGTTCTTCTCCAACTTCGGCGACCAGATCGACTTTGCCAACGTGCGGAAGGCCGACAACCTCGTCCTCAATCCCTTCGTCACGCTCCGGATCGGCCGGCCCCTCACGCTGGCGGCCGATCACAACTACCAGCGGCTCTCCTTGTCAGGCGAGGAGATCTTCACCGCCAACCTTACCCAGCTTCGCGCGGTCTATCATTTCAACGTGCGGACGTTCGTGCGCGCGATCGTCCAGTACCGCGACGTCGACCGCAACCCCGCCCTCCACGAGGATGACGTCGAGCCCGAGGCCCGGCGCTGGTTCAACCAGCTTCTCTTCTCTTACAAGCTCAACCCGCAGACCGTCTTCTTCGTGGGCTACGCGGATACGCGCCAGGGGGCGACCGAGTTCGACCTCACCCAGAGCGACCGCACGTTCTTCGTGAAGCTGGGCTACGCCTGGCGGCTGTAGCTTGACCGCTCAGACGCAGCTCGCCTGCAAATCGGAGCCGGACAACCTTAGCGTGTCTCGGTGAACGCCCTTCTCCGTCCCCCAGATCGTACGGGTCTGCAGGTTCAGCCAGAACCGTTCGCTGGTGCCAAAGAACCGGGAGAGTCTCAGCGCGGTATCGGCCGTGATCGACCGCTTTCCGTGGACGATCTCGTTGATGCGCCGCGGCGACACGCCGCTATCCTTCGCGATCCGATATTGGCTCAGGCCCATCGTGCCAATGTCATTCAATTCAAAGCGAGCACAAGCCGGAGAGCGCGCCTGGTTCTCGTCCGGTAGACCGAGAATCCCCGGTAGTCCAGGGTGAAGATGTCATCGACGTCGAGCGCCTCGGCCAGGAGCACAAGCGTGGCATCGGCGAAATCCATGGGGGTGCCGGAACAGGCCATGCAGCCGTTTCTGAGCCTTCCACGCATGGACGATCACGCTCGGCGGCTGGCCTCTCTGCCGCTGCCGGAGCACCGGTCCCACACGCGGCGGATGTCGATAGCTCCAGGCCGCCTGGACCAGGACATGGCGGCAGTGGCTGTTGCCGGCCTTGGTAATGGAGCCTCGTCCCTCGCGCTCCCCCGACGAGTGTTCGCTGGGAACCAGCCCGAGATAGGCCATGAGCTGGGGTGCGCGGCAGAAGCGGCGCCAGTCGCCGATTTCAATCCCGCGGAAGCAGCGCAGCGCCCTCACCGTCGCACGGTAGGCAGGCTCGAGCGCCAGCGCCTCGATCCGTCGATCGATCTCGTCTTCGACTAAAGCGGGACCGCGTCCAGGACTTCGACCCCCAGCTCGGTTGTGACGCAGTCGCCGTCCCCCTGCACGACGAAGGCCGCCGCGACGTCGAGATCGGCGGCCGACAGGCCGGCCTGGCGCGCGGCCATGTTGACCTCCAGGACTGTCGCCCGGATGGCGATCCCCGCCTGAGACCCGCCGATCGACTCCACGCAGAAGTCGAAGTTTTCACCCCCTGACAGCACGACCGGATGGGTGTGCCAGCCGTCGGGGTTCTGGCGGGAGTCCCGCCCGATCGCGGGGTGAATGACGGCCACGATTCCGGCCCCGGTGTCCAGATCGGCCCAGGCGTAGCCGAACACCGGGTTCTCCTCAATGAAGGCGTCGGGGAAGCGTGGAATGGCGCCGGCCGCGTCGACCGACAGCTTCAGCGCTCCGCCGGGATTGCCGCTCGCACCGGCGTCGTCGAGCGTCGCGTAATCCGGAGCCTGGGCGAGAGTCAGTCGCCTGCCCGCCGGCAGGCCGTGCTCGCCGTGCTCCCCCGCTGCGAACTGGAGCGTTTCGCGCAAGGATAGGGGTGAGTCCTGAGCGCAGGCGAGCGCGATGATCCCCGCGACGGCCGTAACTGCGGTGAACAGGCGTCTCACACTTGTTCTCCTTTCAATGATTCGAAGTCAAGCTACTTGTACACTTTTTGTATACTACTCGGAAACTCCTTTGCCTACAACTCTGCATCGTTTTCATACAGTTTCACGGTATAGAGTCGCGAGGGCGCGCTCCGCGAGCCGAGCCACCCTTCACGCAGCCGCTTGTGCCGAAGAATCGGGAGGGCCGAAACGCGGTATCGGCCGTGATCGACCGCTTTCCGTGGAGCATGACACTCCTTCAGTGATAATCGGTGATCTCTACATCGTAAGCATCGCCTTCGGACCAGCGGAAGCAGATCCTCACCAACACGCCCGGCAGATCCGTGGTGCCAATGTCATTCAATTCAAAGCGAGCACAAGCCGGAGAGCGCGCCTGGTTCTCGTCCGGTAGACCGAGAATCCCCGGTAGTCCAGGGTGAAGATGTCATCCACGTCGAGCGCCTCGGCCAGGAGCACAAGCGTGGCATCGGCGAAATCCATGGGGATGTCGGCGTACTTCTCCATCAACGCCGCCGCCTCGTGGAGCTCCGCGGGACGAGTCAGGTCGTACACATCCATCGCGCTCGCAGCGACGAGCTCGGCCAGGTGTCGCGGGCCGCTGCGGTTCGCAGCAACGAAGTGCATGGCCTCCGTGATGACCGCGCTGGTCGTTGCGAGACGGCCCCTGAAGTCGTCCCAACGGGGAGCCACCCGCGCATGGGCTGGATCGTGGGCGTCGAGGTATGCGACCAGTGGCCCGGTATCCACGATCCAGGTCTTCACGCACGCCAGTTGCGCTTCCGCAGCGACTTCCTCCAGGCCTCCGTCTGCTCCTGTCGCAAACTCAGGCGGCCTCTAAGATGGCCGGTCCGCTGCTTCAGGGGATGCTCCTCCAGCGCGTTCCGGAGGATCTCGCGCGCGACTTCGGAGAGCGTCTTGCCCTGGGCGCGTGCCCGCTTCTCCAGCGCCACCCGCAAGGTGTCATCCGTGCGGATCGTCAGTGTCGTACGCATGTGGTACAGTGTATTACGTTTGACCTTCCAGGTCAACTCTTTGGGCCCGGTCGTAGCCGGCCGCACGCTGGCGGCGGATCCCGAGAGGTTGCTTCGCAAGCGGCTGCTGGAATTCGAGGTTACGTCCATGGTCACAAAAACATCGAAAAAACCGGCGGTCCGGCGTAGCAACTCGCCGTTCTTGACACCCTTCCATTCGAGCCCGATGACGGTGTCGACCTGATGGGGCAGGAGTGCTCGGGAGAGATCGACCACCGATGCCTTGTCAGCCCTGAAGGTCGGGCTTCAGCGGGCGTGGTGCCTTCACTCCCGCCGTACCCGGTACGGGATCTCGAGCTCGGGCGCTTCCCTGAGGTAGACCGAGAACGTGATCAGGACCCGGTCCTGGGGCTCGGCCGGGAAGAGGTTGACGCCCAGGGTCGCCTGCCAGTCGTGGAGGTTGCGGACCAGGGCCAGACTCTGGGCCTGGAGCTCGCCCTCGGTCACGTCGTAGGTCGTCCGGTAGTCGAGGCTCCAGTTGGCGCTCGGCAGGAGCGAGGCGCCGATCCCCAGGCTCTGGCGGTTGCCGGCGCCGCCGTCGCGGTTCCGGGTCCAGGAGTGGGTCAGGTTCAGCGACCACGGCCCGAACCCCTCGGGGGCGCCGTAGTCCTCGACCAGGTTCTGCTGGGCGTCCTCGGTCGTCTCCTCCGAGCCGCGGCCGGCCTGGACCTCCTCCCGCGCGGCGCCGATCCCCCGCCGGCGGGTGACCGAGATCGCGCCTCCCTTGCGGAGCGAGAAGTCGGTCGTGATCCTGGAAAGGAAGGGGTCGAAGGTCTCCCCCTCCTCGCCCGGCTTCACCAGCTCGTGGGCGAACGCCGTCGAGATGTTGAAGTCCCGCCCCAGGCCGGTCGTGAGGCGCGTCGTCAGGTCGCTGAAGCCGAGCTGGCCCTCCTCGCGCGCGCGGATGAAATCATAGGAGAGAGAGTTGGTGATGTTGAGGAGGTTGACCGTACTGGTCGGCTCCTCGTCCTCGGGCGCGGCGTCCTCGGGCTCCGCCTCCTCCTCGTCCCCGGGCGCGGCGTCCTCCCCTTCCGCTTCCTCCGCCTCCGCCGCGCCCTCCTCCTCCGCCTCCTCGACGGGCGGGGCTTCATCCTCGTCGCCGAGCGGAAGCTTGACGTCGATGTCCTGGCCCAGCGAGAAGCTCGCGATCAGGGTCTGGCGCAGGTTCTCGCGCGCCTCGGCCGTGTTCTCGGCGCCGAAGAGGTTGGCCCGCGGCGAGTAGGTGAGCGACACGCTCGGATTCACGACGTGCCGCCCGCGCGTGAAGGGGCCGACCGGCGGGTCGAAGATCCGGAAGAAGCGGGTCGAGAGGTTGAGCCCGCCGCCGAACTGCCCGCGCCCGCCCAGCTTCTCGTCCTCGGCCAGCTCGTCGTTATCGAAGCTCGCGTTGTAGCTGACCGACGGGGTCGTCTTGATCACGCCGAGGAGGGTGAGGGGGCCGCTCAGGGTGAGCCGCCCGGTCGCCTCCTGCTCGTCGACGACCGTCTCCTTCTCGGCCGGGAGCGGGTTGCCGAGGCTGTCGGTCGGGAGCCGGGTGAGCGGGTTCCCCAGGCTGTCGACCGCCGCGCGGGCGTACCGCCCCGTGAACGACGTGCTCGCGCTGTACTGGAGCTCCTGGAACCACGGCCGCTCGCCGGCTGCCGCCCCCCCCGTCCTCCGCCCCCACAGGGGGCGCTGGTTGATCGAGAGCCGGACGTCGGGCAGCCGGAAGTCGGTGCGGTCGACGTCCAGCCGGAAGTCGGCGTCGGCGCCGGCCACGAGCGAGCCCCAGCCGAAGCGGGTCGAGTAGCTGGCCGCCGAGCGGAACGCCCGCTGGAGGATCTCCTCGGGATCGAACGAGTTCTGCCTGAGGAACGAGCGCCGGTTGGACCAGTTGACATCGACGTTGGCGCGCGTCTCGCGGCTGAGCGTGTGGTCGTGGCGGTAGCGGACGAGCTGTGAGCGCGAGTCCTCCAGCCGGTTCCACACCGACTCATAGTGGAGGTCCCCCTGGAAGCTGTAGCGCAGGTTGTAGCGCGTGTCGAACCGGACGATGAACCGGCTCTCGGTGTACCAGTCGGCGGCGAGGAGCGCGTCGGCGTACTCGTTGAAGACGTAGTAGTAGCCCAGGTCCTGGACGTTCCGCTCGCGGCCGCTTCCGAAGATCAGCGTGTTGATCCCGATCTTGGGGCGCAGGAAGCCCGAGTGGCGCCCGCGGACGACCGGCTCCACGTACCACGGCAGGTAGAAGACCGGAATGTCCGAGAAGTAGAGGACGACCGGCGACGCGACGATGACGTCGTTGCGCCTGAGCTTGATCTCGTCCGATCGGAACGTGTAGTGGGGGTCGTCGAGATCGCACGTCGTGAAGTGGCCGTCGTCGACCAGGAACGTCGACTCGCCGATCTTGGAGAGGTTCTCCCCCTCGAGGATCCACGGCTCGTAGGTCGTGACGCCGGCCCCCAGGACCCCACTCTGGCGGTCCAGGTCGTACTTGAGGTCGACCCCTTCGGTCCGGGTCTGGTTCTCCGACAGGACCGAGGCGCCGAAGGTCGCCACCGTCGTGGTCTCCCGGTCGTAGAGGAGGCTGTCGCCGGTGAGCTGGGACGGCCCGCGGCTGACCGAGGCGTCGCCGAACGCCTCGACCAGCCCCTCGCGGCTGCGGAACAGGATCCTGTCGGCGGCGAGCTCGGTGCCGGCCTGCGCGGCAACGGCGTCGCCTTCCAGGACGATCACCTCGCCCGACGGGTAGAAGACGAGCCGCTGGCCGCGGTACTCGATCGGCCCGCCCCCGGGTCCCGGCGCCCGGATCGTGTCGCGCGCGCCGGCGGACAGGATCGTGTAGATCTCGTCGGCGTCGGGGATCTGCCCGGTCAGCGTGTCGCCGGCCGTCGGGACGGG
>DATLFH010000092.1:0-3325 GCA_035524965.1 Gemmatimonadota bacterium
CGTAGCGCCGAGCGCCTTCTGGGCGCTCGAAGCGGGACTCGAGCCCGGATCTGGGATCTAGATCCCGGCGGCGTCGCGCCCGATCTCCGACCCGTCTCGAACCCCCTCAGCGCACACGCAGCGCGAAATTCCAGCGCGAGGGACGTCGCTGCACGAAGCCCCCGCGCGCGAGGCGCGGGGGGGCTCGTGGGCTCGCCCGGGCGGAGCCGGCCGTCAGACCGGGTCGTTCGGGATGATCGGGTCGTTCGGGAAGAGGGGGTCGGTCGGGAAGAAGACCCGGACCGCGCTCGTTTGCGGGTCGACCTGGATCCGGGCGTGGCAGCCGGCCGTGGCCAGGCTCCCGATCGCGGCGAAGACGCCGGTGTCCGAGCCGACGCTGAAGCTCGTGTTGTACGCGATCGCGAGGTCCCGGCAGGGGTCCGTCGGCGCGTAGCGATCGATCCGCGCGGCGCGGAAGAAGGTTCCGGCCCCGAACGTCGCGGCGACCGGCGCGCCGAAGCCGTCCGTCCCGGTCACGAGGAACGTGGCGGAATCGAAGGCGGTCAGCTGGACCAGGATCGGAGGGGCGTAGGCGGGAGCGGCGGACTCGGCCAGCAGCCGCCCGGCGTCGGGCCCGGCGGGGCCGGCTCCTGAACAGGCGGCGAGAACCAGCGCGCAGACGAGCGCGAACGACAGGGATCGGGGCACGGACATGGGCTGCCTCTCTCGGGTGGGGGGTGGATCCCGGGCGGATCCCGGTTCGGCCTGGCTGCCCAATCTGGCGGGTACGCCTCGGAGCGTCAAATCCAGCGGGAGGCCGGCCCCGGCCCCGACCCGGCCGGCGCGCTCTGTCAGACCCTCACAGCCGGAACAGGTACTGGAACTTCGCGAAGTACTGACGCTCGATCGCGGTCAGCTCGTCGCGTGGCGGACCGAGGTCCCGATAGATCTGGGTCGAGCCGATGTAGAACAGGGTGAACGGGTTCAGCTTGAACGTGACCAGCGGCTCGACGTTGAACTGCTCGTCGAAGTCGTCGTACTGGAGCACGAGCCTGAGAAAGAGCTGGCGCGAGAAGCTGAGCGTGTTACGGGTGCGCAGGATCCAGCCGGCGAAGACCTCCTCTCCGTTGTCCACCCGGTCCAGCCGCGAGTAGATCAGCGACGGCTGCACCGTCATGCGGGAGAACGGCTTCACGGTCCCGAACAGCTCCAGGTAGTACGCGTCCCCGAGGACCGGCGGGTCGGAGTTGCGGGAGATCTGCCGCCCACCCTCGGTGTAGAACCCTCCCTGGACCAGGTCGCTGGCGTTCGAGCGCGCGAACAGGAACCACTGCCGCAGCCCGTCGAAGTCGATTCCCCGGAACTGATCCCGGCCCCACGAGTAGCCCACTTCGACGAACGTCTGGCCCTTGAGGCTCAGCTCGACCGTGGGCTCGATCTGCTCCCGCTTGCGGTCCCCCATGTCCCAGGTCCAGTTGCGCTCGATCCAGAGGTCGACGGTGAACTGGTCGATCCACGAGTTCCGCGGGTAGAAGTTCAGCTCCTGGAACGTGCTGATCCGGCGGAAGTCGTTGCGGGTCTCGAAGCCGTTGTCGGACCGGTAGGTGGGACTGACGGCCCAGTAGTCGATGTCGCCGAACCAGCGCCGCCCGGTCCGCTCGAGGCTCGTGTACTGGGCGAAACCGCCATAGGTCTCGCCGTCGAATACCGCGGTGTGCTCGCCGTCGTCGAACGTCGCCTCTCCCAGGTTGGCCGTGGGGCCCGCCTCGTCGGGTTCCACCGTATGGCTCCCGAGGAGCTGGTACTCGAGCCGCCAGTCGCCGAGGATGCGCTGCATCCCGTCCACGCCCCAGTTCGTGCCCGACCCTCCCCCGTCCTCGAAGCGGCGATCGGTGAACAGGCCGCCGACATAGGAGTTCTGGCCGCCGTAGGTGCGCCGGGCGCGCAGGATGTTCGACACGCTCGGCCCGCCCAGATCGACGAAGCTCCGCTCCGCGAACGGCAGGAGGATCGGCGAGTGCTCGTCGCGGGCGCCCAGGTAGGCGAGCGTCGTGCGTCCCATCCGGCCGATCAGCTTCCCGGCCACCGTGGGATCGTTGATCTGCCGCGTGTAGACGGTGCTGAAGTACGTCTCGAACAGATCGCTCCCCTCCTGGAAGAACGGCCTCCGCTCGGGGAAGAAGAGCGCGAACGTCGTGTTGGCGTCGACCTGGGCGACATCGGACTCCACCTGGCTGAAGTCGGGGTTGATCGTCGCCTCGGCCGTCAGCCCGACCGGGAACGCGTATCGCAGGCCAAGGCTCGCATCGCCATCGGCGTCGTAGCTCCCGAAGCCCGCGTCCGGATCGTCCTCGTCCCGCAGCGCCCCGGTCGTCGATGCGGTCACGGCCGGAAAGAGCTCGAGCGCGCCCCCCGACCGGACGCCCCGGATTCCGGTCAAGGTCCCGAACTGGCATAGGAAGCATTGCTCGCCCCGCGTCGTCGCCGCCCAGGTGTAGGTGTCCCGGCTTCCGCGGGGGCGGGTACGCCAGAACGTCGCCCGCCACGTCTGTTCCGGGCGATCCGGAAACCGCAGGCTCGCGAACGGGATCGCCATCTCGACCACGTATCCGTCGGCCGTGATGCGCCCCTCGGACTCGAACACGATGTCGAACCCATCGTCCTCGCCGGCCGATTCCGCGAAGCGCGAGTCCCCCTGCACGCCGGAGGGATTGGCGAACAGGAAGTACGCCCATGACGCGTCCCCGTAGGTATCGAGCAGGATGCCGAAATAGTCGTCCTGCCACATCTGGTCGCGGTCGCTGATGCGGGTCCGGATCTGGGCAGGATCATCATGCGCGATGAACCCCAGGTAGAGGTTCCGCTCGTCGTAGGTCACCAGCACCGCGCTCTCGACCGGAGGGCGGGCGCGGCTGTCGGGGTAGTTCTCCGCGAAGCCCGAGGCGCGGGCGGCGCCTTCCCAGCCGGGATCGTCGAGCACGCCGTCGACCTCGATCGGGCCGGCGGCGCGGCCGACCTCGAGCTGCGGGCGATCCTGGGGGCTCCATTCCCCCTGCCCCGTGGCGGCGGTCTGGGCCTGGACGCTCACGGGGATCGTTCCCAGGGTCAGCGCGAGCGAGAGCAACAGGGTCCGGGTCATGCTTTCCCCCTTCCACGGGTGCGGTCGACCATGCGTATGTGCTAGAATTCTAGCATCGCTGCTGGAATTCTAGCACATCCTACGGGAATGTCAATCCGCGAGTTTCAAGGGATGGGACAGCGGCCGGCGGCCGATGGTTGCAGCCCTCAAGCGGGCTCGACGACGATGACCGCCTTCATGAAGGGGTGGGGCGTGCAATGATAAGGA
>DATLFH010000093.1:0-12297 GCA_035524965.1 Gemmatimonadota bacterium
TACCGGATCGAGCGACGTGAAGGCCAGACCGGTTCGTTCGTCGAGATCGCGACCGTCGGGGCGGGGGTCGCCAGCTACATCGATGACGACGCGGCGCTCATTCCGGAGACGGAGTACTGCTACCGCGTCGTGGCGTTCAACGGAGACGGTGACTCGGCGTACACCAACACCGCCTGCGCAACGACGCCGGCCGCGCCGGCCGGCGCCTGCGCGAATACGGGCGGCCACGACGACCTGGCCGACCTCTGGAACATCACCAAGGTGCGCGCCGACCACAACGCGGTATGGCTGGCGAACCAGCAGCCCGGTTGTGAGATCACGCCCTGGTTCTTCGGCCTCGATTCCGGAGTCGACAGCGACCATCCGGACCTGAACGTCGTCGAGGTACGGAACTTCGTGGCCGCGGAGCCGCAGGCGACCGGCGAAGACGGCAACGGCCACGGAACGCACACCGCTGGGACCGCGGCGGCGAAGGACGGGAACGGCGGTGTCGTGGGGGTGGCTCCAGGAGCGGCGATCTACGGATTCCGGGTCTGCAAGGATGACGGCTCGTGCACGTACGACGACATCATCGCGGCGGTCGATGAGGTCACGGCGCGCAAGCTCGCCAACCCGAGCCAGCCGATCGTGGCCAATCTGAGCCTGGGCGGGCCTACGAGCGATGCGATGGACACCGCTCTGCGACGCTCGGTGAATGGTGGCATAGTCTACGCGATCGCGGCGGGCAACGGTGTCTTCGGTGCGTGCACCTTCCCGGACGACGCCCAGAACGTCTCGCCGGCGCGCACCGGCGACGACGACATCAACGCCGCGGACGGCAGCAACGGCGACACCCGGCGGATCAACGGCGCCCTGACGACGACATCGAGCGACGCGAACGACCAGTCGGTGGGGTGCAACTACGGGAACCCGGTGACGATCGCCGCCCCAGGCGTGAGCATTAAATCGAGCTGGCTGAACGGCGGCTACAACACGATCAGCGGGACATCGATGGCGACCCCGCACACTGCTGGCGCGGCGATCCTGTACATGCAGAATAACCCGGCCGCGACGCCGACGGAAATCGAGCAGGCGATCCGCGACCGGCTCGATCCGTGGTCCGGTTCACCCACGCCGAACGCGGACGGGCGGCTAAACGTGGAGGATCTGTAGGTCGCCCGAGAGGCGATGGAGCGGGTCGACCGGGTATCCCGGCGCGGTCCCGGGATCAGTCGTTCAATCGGCGTGGGCGGAAGATGATGTCGCCGTCCCGGTCGATCACGATCGAGCCATTACGGTCGCGAAAGACGATCCCGTCTCGATCCCGAAATCGGCGATCGCCCAGCCCGAACCCCTTATCGAGACACCACCGCCGGCCGAAGACCGGGTGACCCGCGCCCGATCGGCAGAAGGCGGGCCCGTGGCGGCCGCGGCCGCTCCGGAACGCGCGCCGATCGCGGCGGTCGTCGTCGAAGATGTCCAGGATGTCGGCGAGTCTTCGATCGTCGTCGCGATCCCGGAGGACGATCACCCGGCCGTCGCGGCTCCGGAAGACGCGGTCATCGTCCCGATCGTGGACGATGCGGACCGGGTGGTGCTTCCGGCCCTGCTGCTTACCGTGGCCGTGGTGCCGGCCCTGCCCGAAAGCCTCGGGCGGCGCGGCGACCAGGGCCGCGAGCGCCAGGGGGATCAACAGGCTCTTCATGGGGACGTTACCCCCTTCTGCAGATTGCGGTTGCCGCGGCCACGGACATTTTCAGTATACCCCCTCTCGGCCAGCGGGGTCCCGGCTTTCGACCCTCCGGGGTCCAGCGGCCAGATCGCCGACTCCCGCCGGCGAGAGGGGTGCGAGCCGTTGGCCGATTGATTACCATCGCTGACCGGCGAAAGGGCTAACCGATCGGAATCGGAGGGGCGATGCGATATCGACGGCTGGGCGACGCGGGGGTCAGGGTATCCGCGGTGGGGCTCGGATCGTGGCTCACCTACGGCGGGTCGGTCGAGAAGAAGACCGCTCGAGAGTGTATCGCCCGGGCCTACGACCTCGGCGTCAACTTCTTCGATACCGCGAACGTCTACGGCCGCGGCGAGGCCGAGCGGGTCGTCGGCGAAGCGCTCCGTTCGTACGCCCGCGAGTCCTATGTTCTCGCCACCAAGGTCTACTTCCCGATGGGAGAGGGACCGAACGATCGCGGGCTCTCCCGCAAGCACGTTATCGAGCAATGCCACGCGTCGCTCGACCGGCTCAACGTCGGGCACATCGACCTCTATCAGTGCCACCGCTACGACGACGATACGCCGCTCGAGGAAACCTGCGAGGCGATGAACGACCTGTTGCGTCAGGGGAAGATCCTCTACTGGGGCGTGTCGGAATGGTCGGCGGAGGAGATCTCGGACGCGGTCGAAACGTGTCTCGAAAGCGGCTGGACCCCGCCGGTCAGCAACCAGCCGGAGTACAACGCGCTCCAGCGCGGGATCGAGGACGACGTGCTGCCCCTGACCGAGGAGCTGGGCATCGGGAACGTGGTATGGTCCCCGCTCGCGCAGGGCGTGCTCACCGGCAAGTACGAGACAGGGCAGAAGGTTCCCGCGGGCAGCCGGGCCGCGGGAGAGGCCGCCGGATTCATGGGCCGCTACCTGCGGCCCGAAATCCTGGGAGCGGTAGGGAAGCTCCGAGCACTGGCCGCGGATTCGGGTTGCTCTCCGGGCCAGCTGGCGATCGCGTGGTGTCTCAGACAACCGCAGGTCTCCAGCGTTATCGTTGGCGCGACGCGTGTAGGGCACGTCGAGGAGAACGTCGCGGCCGGCGATCTGGGCCTCGGGCCGGACATCTTCGCTCAGGTCGACGAGATCCTCGAGCCGGTGGCGGTCGAGAGGGAGTGACTTCAAAAGAGGCTCTGGTGCCGCCGAATCCGGGCGAGTAGGATACCGACGTGCGGGTAACCAAGGTCCTCGGAGTGGCTCTGCTCGCGCTGGGCCTCCTGATCGTGGTCTTCCGGGGCTTCACGTATACCGAGGAGCGCCACTCGGCCGACCTGGGTCCACTGGAGATCGAGGTCGAAGAGAGAGAGCGGGTCAACGTGCCGCTCTGGCTTGGGGTGGTTTTCGCGATCGCCGGCGGCGGACTGCTCCTCCTGCCGGCGAGACGCTAGAATGCTCGCTCTCGCTCTCTTGATCTCCGCCCTGGCAATGGCCGCACCCCTTGCGGCCCAGGCGCCGGCGGGCGTTGCGATCGACCTCACGTATTCCTTCAGCGACAGCACGCTCTACTGGCCCACGGCGACGCCGTTCGCGCTCGAAGTGCAGGCGGCGGGCCCGACGGAGGCGGGGTTCTGGTACGCCGCCAACGGCTTCTGCGCCGCCGAGCACGGCGGGACCCACCTGGACGCCCCCATCCATTTCGCCGAGGGCCGGCGGACGGTGGCCGAGATTCCGCTCGAGGATCTGATGGGGGTGGCGGTCGTCGTGGACGTCGCGGGTCTGGCGGCGGACGACCCCGATTACCGGATCGACGTGGCGGCGCTGGCCCGGTGGGAGGCGATGCATGGCGAGATTCCGGCGCGGTCGATCGTCCTCTTCCGTACCGGATGGGACGTACGCTGGCCGGATCCCGCGCGATATCTGGGCACGGCGGCCAAGGGTCCGGAGGCGGTCGCCGACCTCCACTTTCCCGGTCTCCATCCCGAAGCGGCGGCGTGGCTCGTGACGGAGCGGTCGGTTCGCGCAGTCGGCATCGACACCGCCTCGATCGATTTCGGGCAATCGACCGACTTCGCCGCTCACCGCGCGCTCGCCCTGGCGAACGTTCCGGTCTTCGAGAACGTCGCCCAGTTGGACCGATTGCCGGCCACGGGCGCATGGGTGATCGCGCTGCCGATGAAGATCGCGCGCGGAACAGGCGGGCCCGCCCGGATCGTCGCCTTCGTCACCGAAGAGGAGCGATAGTGGCGGGCATCGTGGAGCGACGGATCGGCGGCCTGACGGTGCGGATCGACCGCCTCCTCTGCGTGGGGTTCGGCGACTGCATCGGCGAGGCGCCCGGTACGTTCACCCTGGACGGCGAAGGCGTGGTCGCCTTCACGGCCGAGCCGGAGCGGACCGGGCGGGAGCTGCTCCTCAAGGCCTGCGGGATGTGTCCGGTCGACGCGCTGTCCGTGTTCGACGCCGACGGCCGGCAGCTCGTGCCCTGAGAGGGTTCTTGGACTCGAGGGTGGGACGGGACGCGGAACGGAGGATCCGGACCTACCACGAGGTCTCCGACCCGGCGGGGGAGGACGTCCTCGCACAGGTCGGCGCGCAGGAGCGGCGGCTGGCCGGGAGGCTGGAGAGGATCGGCCGCATCGTCGCGGTGGCGAGCGGGAAGGGTGGCGTGGGCAAGAGCGCGGTGGCCGCCAACCTGGCGGCCGCGCTCGCCCAGGGCGGGCACCGAGTGGGCGCGGCCGACGCCGACCTGAACGGCCCTTCGCTCGCCCGCATGCTGGGCGCCAAGGGCCCCTTGAGGGTGCGCCAGGGCGGCGTCGAGCCTGCGACCGGGGCGGCCGGTGTGCGCGTCGTGTCGATGGACCTCCTTCTCTCCGCTTCCGATGCGCCCGTTCGATGGAAGGGCCCCGCCGCGGGCGGCTTCATCTGGCAGAGCACGCTCGAGACCGGCGCTCTCCGCGAATTCCTGTCGGACGTCGCCTGGGGCGAGCTCGACATCCTCCTGATCGACGCGCCTCCCGGGACCGACAAGCTGGCGCGCCTCCTGGAGCTCCTTCCCCGTCTGGATACGCTCGTCCTGGTCACGACTCCGTCCGGGATGGCCGGGGCGGTCGTGGCGCGTTCCGTCCGCCTGGCGCGCGAGACCGGCGCTCAGGAGATCGGCCTGGTCGCGAACATGACCGCGTATCGCTGCCCGCACTGCGGCGTGGAAGAGCCACTCTACGCCGCGGACGGCGCTCGCGCGCTGGCGGAGGCGGCCGGGCTGGAGCTGTGGGCGGAGATCCCGTTCGAGCCGGCCCTGGCGGCGGCGACGGACGCCGGCCGCCCGTGGATCCTGGAAGCGGCCGGCGCCGTGGATGGCTCGCCCGCCTGCCGGGCGCTCCAGAGCCTCGCCGGACGGCTCGCGGGCGGAATGAGCGGCGAGGGCTCGGGATGAAGTTCCTGTGCCTCGACTGCGACCGGGTGATGGCGTTCGCGGAGCGGCAGCTTCCCGGCGACGGGACGATGGCGGCCGTCTTCGCGTGCGGGAAGTGCGGCCGCGAGATGGCGCTCCTCACGAATCCGATGGAGACGCGGCTCGTCAGCGGGCTCGGCATCCAGGTCGGCGGGCGCGCCGTCCCGGAGCAGCCGATGGAGCTCCTGCGATCGGCGCTCGCAACCGGCGGCGGGGAAGCCTTCGAGGACGAGGCCGAGCGGGCGGGAGAACGGCCGACGCCCGGATCGATCCCCTGGAGCGACGCCGCGCGGGAGCGCCTTCAGGTCGTGCCGCCGTTCGTCCGCGGGATGGTCAAGAGGATCTACGGCGAGTACGCCGCCGAGCGGGGAATCGCCGAGATCACGCCCGAGATCATGGATCGCGCCCGGAGCGACCTGGGTCTCGAGGGGATGTGAAGCTCGCCCGCGTCGCCCACCCGCCGGCGCGTGCGCTCAAGTTCCGCCAGGCGGCGATCGCCTACCTCCACTACGCCGTCCTCTACGAGTTTGGCGCCTGGACGCTCCTCCAGCGGGACCTCTTTCCGGCCGCCCGCGGGCCGGTCTGGATGTGGTTCGTCCTCGGCGCGGCGATCGCGGCAGGGGTGATCTGGGCCCTCTGGTCGTGGCAGAACCCGTGGTTCGCGCGCGTGGTCTGGGCCCTCGTCGCCTTCCGGCTCCCGACCCTGATCGACGGCGCGTTCTTCGGCGGCGACCTCGACGTGCCGGAGGGTCTCTATCTGGCGGCGGCGCTCGTCGTCCTCGCCAACCTGTGGATGCTGGCCCGGGCGGCATGGGACGTGTGAGCGGTCGGTCGTGAGCAGCTCGTGGACCTATCACGACCGGGACAGCGTCCTGCGCGGCACCGCCGGGGCCCTGTTCGGCGCGCTTCCCCTCCTCTACACGATGGAGATGTGGTGGTACGGGCGGACGATCTCGGACGTCTTCCTGCTGCTTCTGTACGTCCCGACGGCCGTCCTCGTCCTCCTCTGCCTCCTGTTCAGCGGGTTCCGTCTCGGACACTCGGGTCATCTGGCTCTGGATGTCGTGATCACGTTCGGGATCGGGATCGCAGTCTCCGCGGTTACGCTTGTTGTGGTGGGGCAGATCACGCCCGGCGTCGTGCCGCTCTCGGCAGCCATGCGGATGATCGGGATCGAGGCGATCCCGTGCGCGATCGGAGCCGCGCTCGCGATCACCCAGCTCCGGCCGCGCAAGCCCCGCGAGAAAAACGTCGACCGGCGGATGCAGGCCCTGCCGCAGGATTACCAGAAGATGCTGGCCACGGTCGTCGGCGCGGTCTTCTTCGGATTCAACATCGCGCCGACCGACGAGCCCTGGAAGATGATGATCGAGGCCGAGCCGTATCACTTCCCGCTTATCGTCGTCTTCTCGCTCCTGGCCTCGTATCTGATCGTGTTCCTCGCCGAGTTCGCCGCGCGCCAGCCAGGATATCATGAAGGCGCGCTCGGCAGTCCGCTCGCCGAAACGTTCGTCAGCTACCTGCTCTCGCTGGCGGTCGCGTTCGGCTTCCTGGTCGGCTTCGGTCACATCACCGTCGAGACCCCGATCTACTACGCGGTGGCCGCGACCGTCATGCTGAGCTACGTGGCGACGATCGGCGGGTCGGCGGGCCGGGTGCTGGTCGAATGACGGCTCGCCGGACCACCGAGGAGCGCCCTGCCAGGCTCTCGTACGTCACCGCCGCGGTGAGCGGCGCGTTGATCCTGGCGCTCGTCGGGTATCTCGTCGTGCAAGCCGTACGCGCGGACGAGCCCGCGCAGATCGCGGCCGAGGTCGTCGCCGGTGAAGGATGGACGCGGAACGGAGTCGCCTACGTCCCCGTCGATGTCATGAACCTCGGCGATCAGGCGGCGGCACAGGTCGTGATCGAGACCGAAGCGCCGGGTGCGGCCGGGCCGCAGACGGCCACGATCGACTACCTGGCGGGGGGTGAACGGCAGCGGATCTACGTGGCGCTGTCCGCTTCCGCCGACCCGGCCGACATGACCGCGCGCGCCGTCACGTTCCAGGAGCCGTGAGCGAACGCGGCACGCCGCATGACGTTCCAGGACCTTCCCTGCGGACGTTTGACACGGTCGGCGGGCATTCTTATATAGGGCGCGCCAACATCCTTGCAAGGCTTCCCCGGGGGATATGTATCGGGAAATCCTCGTTCCGGTAGACAACTCGGAGCATTCCGACTGGGCTGTCGACCGCGCGATCGAGATCTGCCGGCGATCCGGCGGCAGGATCACCGGCAATCACGTCTACGCCGCCCGCCTGCACGACGTCCGCTTCCGTCAGCTGGAGACCGGACTTCCCGCCCAGTTCCAGAGCCCCGAAGAGATCAAGCGCCAGAGAAAAATTCACGACAAGCTGATCGAGAAGGGCCTCCAGCTCATCTCGGACAGCTTCCTCGACCAGGTCGACAGCCGCTGCCGCGAGGCGGGCGTGCCGCTCACCCGACAGCTCCTCGAGGGGATTCACTACGAGGAGCTGGTCCGCGAGGCGAACGGCGGGGCAGGTCAGCTGCCGTCCCTGATCGGGTTCGATCCCAACATCGCCGACAAGTACGACGGTGGCGCGACTGTGCGAAGCGATGTCCGCCTCGGTGAGGACGGCCGGATCGTCGCCGAGGAGGAGGACGCGGCGGAGAAGCTGGCCGGCAGCTCCGGACGCGCGTACGACCTGATCGCGATAGGGGCCCACGGACTCGGCCGGCAGCTGCGGAGCGAGTTGGGCGGCGTCGTCGTGCGTGCCGTCCGCGGGATCGAGAAGGACGTCCTGATCGTTCGCGACGACCGGCCGCTCACGGGCGGAAGGCTCCTCGTCTGCGTGGATGGCTCGGCCTACAGCTACAAGGCGTTGCGGGTGGCGCTCGAGCTCGCCCGTGGGTTCGGGGCCGAGCTCTTCGTATGCAGCGCGTTCGATGTCGAGTACCACCACGTCGTCTTCCACAACATCAAGGACGTGCTGTCCGTCCAGGCGTCCAAGGTCTTCAAGTTCGAGGAGCAGGAGGAGCTCCACAACAACATCATCGACAAGGGGCTGCTGAAGCTCTGCCAGGCGAACCTCAAGCGCGCCGGGGTCATGGCGGCGGACTATCCCGACGTGTCGGTCACGACGCAGATCCTGATCGGGAAACCGTTCCAGGTCGTGCTGCAGTGGGCCGAGGAGATCGGTCCTACACTTCTGGTTGTAGCGCGGCACGGCAGCCACCGGATCGAGGGGACCGAGATCGGATCCCAGGCCGAGAACCTGATCCGGATCGCGCCATCGAGCGTCCTCTTGATCGGGACGACCGAGGTCCACCCCGAGGAGATCCCGTGGATCGAGGAGGACGGCGAGACGGGTCTCGAATGGGCGCCGGACGCCGAGGTCCGGATCCTTCGGGTCCCGCCGTTCGCGCTCGGAATCGCGCGCCGGGCGGTCGAGGAGTTCGTGCTCGAGACGTACGGGAACGGGCATGCAAACGGCGCGAACGGGGATGGCGGCGCTTCGCCGGCGCTTCCGACCGTGACCGGCGAGCGGCTCGACGAGGCGATCCGGAAGCTTCTGCCGACGCATATGCAGCTCATCATGGGGATCGGCACCGCCGAGGAGCTGGCGCTGGCCGAGGTGAAGGCCGAGGAGGCGATGAAGCGGACGGTCGTGGAAGGATCAGAGGCGGACCCGGCACCGGCGCGGCGCATGATCGAAGCCCGCTGCCCGTACACCGGCCACACGGAGCTCCGCGAGTGGACGCCGCGTGATCCGGTCACGTGGACCGAGGAGGCTTACGGGCGGCTGCGGCTCGTTCCGCTGATCGCCCGACCGCTGGCGCGAAACACGGTCGAGCGCTTCGCGCGCGAGCACGGCCTGTGGCGAATCACGACAGCGGTCATGGACGAGAACAAGCAAGCGATGATCGAGGCGGACGAGTTCGACCTCGACACGATGCTCGTCATGTTCAAGGAGCTGCAGACGAAGCAGCTCCGGGCCGCCGCCGAGGGAGTGGACGGCCTGACGGACGAGATGCGGAGGTTCATCGCCGAGGCCAAGGCAGCCGGCGTGACCCGCTGCCCGATCCGCGACATCGAGAGTCTCGCCGAGAAGTGCCCGGTCGATTTCAAGGCCGCGACACCCGCCGAAGCCCGGCGCGCGATGGAAGGGATTCTGGCCCGCGAAGGGGAGGACCCGAGCGAGTGACTGCGCCAGCGTGGGAACGCGGAGCCACATCGCCGCTCCCGCACGTCGTCGCCTGGAACCTCACCCGCCGCTGCAACCTCGCGTGCGCTCACTGCTACATCGCGGCCGGCTCGTGGTACTCCGCCGAGGGGGAGCTCTCGACCGGGGAATGCCGGCGGATCGCCGACGAGATCCTGGCGGTCAACCCGGGCGTGATGCTGATCCTTTCGGGCGGCGAGCCGCTCCTCCGGGACGATCTCGAAGAGATCGCCGAGCATGTGGCGGCGCGGGGTGCGACGGTGGTGGTGGGGACGAACGGGACCCTCCTCACGGACCGGCGTATCGCCGCGCTCAAGAGAGCCGGAGTCCAGGGCGTCGCGGTCAGCGTCGACTCCCTCGATCCCGTCTACCACGACCGGTTCCGGCACGGAGAGGGCGCGCTTGCGGATACGCTGGCCGCGATCGAGCGGCTCCGCCTTCACGCGCTTGACTTCATCGTCCAGACCACCGTGACGCGCGGCAATCGCAGCCAGATCCCGGCGCTGGCCGCCTGGGCCGCGGAGCGCGGGGCGGTCTCGTTCAACGTGTACTTCCTGGTCGCCACCGGACGCGGTGTTGGGATGAGCGGGCTGACGCCGGCCGAAAACGAGACCGTGCTGCTCGAGATCCTCCGGCTCGAGCGCGAGTATCGCGGGCGGATGCTGGTGCGGTCGAAGTGCCAGCCGCAGATCATGCGCCATGCGTACGAGGCCGCCGGCGCGAACAGCGGCTCCGATTCGCCGCTTCTCCAGTACGAGACCCGCTGCCCGTGCGGCGTCCAGTATTGCCGGATCACGCCGGAAGGCAAGGTCACTCCGTGCCCGTACCTGCCTGTCGTTGCGGGCGATCTCAAGACCGCGTCCTTCGGGGAGATCTGGCGGGAATCGGCGCTCTTTGCCGAGCTCCGGCAGGGGGCGCTGGGGGGCCGATGCGGCCGTTGCGAGTACCGCAAGATCTGCGGCGGCTGTCGCGCGCGCGCCTGGGCCGAGGCGGGCGATGTGCTGGCCGCCGACCCCGCATGCGCGTACGAACCCGGCCCCGCCGTCCGCGAGCCAGTCCAGACGGCGGCGGGGGCGAGGTACGGGGCGGCGGTCGAGACGACCCTGGAGTGGGAGCCCGAGGCCGCCCGCCGGATCGCCCGGGCCCCGAGCTTCGTCCGCGGGGTCGTGACCGCGCGTGTCGAGCGCTATGCCGCCGAGCGCGGCTACCCGCGGATTACCACCGAGGTGCTCGATGAGGTCCGCTCGGCGATGCCGATCGATTTCTCGAAGCGTCTCCCCTATTTCGCGAGAGATTCGGTGGTCCGACCTTCCGATGGAGAAAAGAATGGAGTCTGAGTTCACCCCCAGCCGAAGAGGGTATATGCGAGTTCACCGAATACTGGCGGGATGGCTGCTCACTGGCACCATCCTTTCATCCGCGGCCTACGGCCAGGGACCTGCCGGTCGGGAGGCGTACATGATCGGCACCGACATGATGCGTCCGGTGCTCTACTTCTTCGATCCCGGCACGGATCGGATGGTCACGTTCGACCTGACGCGGGACCCCAAGTGGCCTGGCGGCGCGCCCCTTCACACCGTGGTCGTGCCGGATGGAGATAAGGCCTATCTGAGCGTCATGAGCTCGGAAACGGATCCCTTGATGATCCTTTCCCTTCGAGTTGGCGAGATCGGCTGGGACGCCGGCACCGCCGACGTCTCGATCGCTAACGTGATTCGCGTGGCCGAGCCGGGCACGGTTCCCTCCATGGTAGTCCCCGAACAGACGAAACCAGAGCAGCCGATCACCGCTCTATGGAAGCCCACCAACCAGCAGCTGCACGGTCCGACGGTGCTGCCCAACGGGCGATTCGTCTACTTCGGACAGTGGACCGATGACAAGATCCGCGTCGTCGATGTCTCTAAAGACGCTCTCGCGGCCGTGGATCCGGTGCACGAGGGGCCGCTGACGCGACAAATCCACGGCGTGTTCTTTAACCCGTCCGGCACGCGCGCGATCTCGACTGGATACTACTTCGACCTCTACTACGTAACCCTCTTCCGGGTCGACCCTCAGTTGGGCGATCTCGAGCCTGCGAGAGTGATCGCGCTCCTCGACGACGACGAGCGGACCTACGCGGCGATGACGCACTTCGTAGAGTGGCTGGACGACAGGCGGGCCTTGACGGCGACGCAGCAGGTAGGTCCCACTTCACTGACGCCAACGGGCACTTCCGTTATGGGGCCGAGCGTCTGGTTGATCGACGCCGAGGAAGGCACCGCCCGGATGGTCATTCCGCCCACCGACGACGTTCAGGGGGAAGGGATCTACAAGGGGGCGTCCGACCTCATCATCGTGGGCGATAAGCTATATGTGGGGGAGGAGGACACGACCGACGACGAGATCGACGCCAGCTATGTGTCGGTTTGGGACATCCGCGATCCCCTCGCGCCCAAATTCCTGAAACGACTCTCTCCCGGAGAGGGTCTTCCGGAGGGATGGACCGTCTCTCACGAGTTCTATCGCACCCCCGACGGTCTCCACCTGTACGTCCAGAGCTGGCACTCGGGGCACCTGGTGAAGATCGATCCGGCAACCGACGAAGTTATCAAGGTCTGGTCCAAGGAGGATGGCTTCGTCATGCCGCACGGCAACTTCATCGTGGGGAACCTGCGCTGAGCGAGCCGCGGCAGAAGACCGCAGAGCCCTGCGTGGTGGACGTTGCAGACTGTTAATCGAATCTCAACGCTCGCGCTCGCTCTTTTGGCTGCCGGACTGGCGATCGCGCAGATCGGATTCGCCCAGGAGGCGGCCGCCGCGGCGCGCGATTACGGCGATTTCCCGCTGATCGGCAGCCGTACGGCGGTCTGGATCGCTGCCCAGGTCCATCTGATGTTCGCCGCCTTCGTCCTGGGCGTCCCGATGTTCGCCGTCGTCTCCGAGGCGATCGGCCTCTTC
>DATLFH010000094.1:0-7020 GCA_035524965.1 Gemmatimonadota bacterium
GGAGATCAAGGCCACGATCCTCGAGCGGGACGGCCAGGTCTGGATGGTGAAGGAGTGCCCGATCCACGGCCGGTTCGAGGACCTGATGGCGGTCGACTACCGGTTCCTCGAGTGGATCGAGGCGAACTTCCCGGGCCGTGATATCCGCGCCCACAATGACGGGCGGCTCCACAACCACGGCTCCTCGACGATCAAGCACGGTCGGGGGTCGGTCCTGACGGTGGATCTCACGAACCGCTGCAACATGATGTGCGACCCGTGCTTCATGGACGCCAACCAGGTCGGCTTCGTCCACGAGCTCGAGTGGGACGACATCAAGGAGATCCTCGACAACGCGCTCGAGATCAAGCCGCGGCGCCAGATGTCGGTCCAGTTCTCGGGCGGTGAGCCGACGCTCTCCCCTCACTTCCTCAGAGCGATCCGGTACGCGCGGGAGATCGGCTTCAACTCGGTTCAGTGCGCGACCAACGGGGTCGAGTTCGCCAAGAGTTTCGAGTTCGCGAAGCAGGCGGCCGACGCCGGCCTGCGCTTCGCCTACCTCCAGTTCGACGGCATCGGGAACGACGCCAACAGCCATCGCAAGGTCGGCAACCTCTTCGATGTCAAGCTCAAGGCGATCGACAGCCTGTACAACGCGGGCGTCCAGATCGTCCTCGTGACGACGCTCGTCAACGGGATCAACAACGACCAGGTCGGACCGATCATCCGCTTCGCGCTCGACAACCCGAAGAAGATCGCGTTCGTCTCGTTCCAGCCGGTCTCGTTCACCGGCAGGGACGACGAGATCACCGACGAGCGCCGGATGCGGCAGCGCTACACGCTGTCCCACATGGCCCTGGACGTGAAGCGGCAGGTAGGGATGACGGAGCCGACCCGCGACTGGTTCCCGCTGTCGCTCATGGGCGCCTTCGCCGACTTCGCCGACATGGTCCACGGTCCCGAGGCCGAGTGGGGACAGGTGAGCTGCGGCTGTCACCCCAACTGCGGCATCGGCACGGGCCTCATGATCAACAAGGTGACGAAGGAGTTCCGCCCGGTTCCCCAGTTCCTCGACATCCCGCAGGTGATCCGGGATATGACCCACATCACCGACGCGGCGCGCGGAAAGTGGTTCTCGAACTTCATGATGGCGCTGGCGCTCGTGAAGAACTACAAGCCGTTCGAGGCCCCTCCGAGCCTCACGATCCTCGATATGTTCAAGAAGTTCGACAAGTCGTACGGGCTGTCGGGGAAGGATTACGGCGGGCTCGACACCGAGGGTGCCTGGGAGCGGCGGAAGGACCCCTGGAACTTCCTGTTCATCGCGGGAATGTGGTTCCAGGACCTCTTCAACTACGATTTCCGGCGCACCGAGATGTGCATCATCCCCTACGCGACCCAGGAGGGGGAGATCTCGTTCTGCGCCTACAACACCGGTCACGGATGGCGGAACATCATCGAGAACATGCACAAGAACGCCACCGTGGCGGAGTGGTACAAGGAGCACGGCCGGCACGAGATCTTCGCCGGCGGCAAGGAGGTCCCCCTGGGCAGCTATGAGCATTCGCTGGCGGTGGACGCCGAGGACGCGGCCCGGGTGCGCGATCGCGGCGAGGGCCCGCAGAACGCACACGAGGAGCGGCTCGCGGCCAAGAAGGCCGCGCGAGAGGCGGCGATGGTGCGCGAGTACTACGAGCGGATGGTGCTGAAGCGGAAGGCTACGGCCGAAGAGCCGCTCGTCCAGATCGAGCTCTAGCCCTATCGAGCTCTAGCCCTATCGAGCTGTTAACCGGAGAGGCAACGATCCGGCAGGCGAGGGCGGCCACTCCACCGGGCCGCCCTTTTTTCATAGCGTAATTCGGACGCTCGTGAGGTGTTCTGAGCCTGGAACCCGGCCTGGCGGCGGTGATCGCTCTCGGGCTCGCCGCAACGTTGGCGAGCATCGTCATCGTGCGTTGGGTGCGCTCGTATGCGCTCCGTCGAGAGTGGCTCGACGTACCGACCGCGCGCAGCTCCCACGAAGCGCCGACCCCGCGGGGTGGAGGACTCGGCTTCGCCGTCCCCATCGTGGCGGCTCTGGGGCTCGCCCCGCTGGCCGGGGTCGCGCCCGGCGTGGCGTGGCCGGCCGGTCTCGCCCTTGCGGGGGTGGCTGGGGCGGGCTGGCTCGACGACCGGCGGGGAGTCCCGATCGGCGGCCGGCTCCTGGTTCACGTGGGGGCCGGGATCGTCCTGGCGTGGATCGCGCATCGACTCGGGGCAGGGCTCGGGATGAGCGTGGCGCCGGCCGCCGCGTGGTGGATCTTCTGGACCGTCTCGGCGATCAACGTCGTCAACTTCATGGACGGAATCGACGGATTGATCGGGTTGACGGCGGCGATTTTCGCTGCCTTCGCGGCCCTCGCCCTGACGATCCCGCCGGAAGCCGGGGCGGGCGATGGGGCCGTCTTCCCGGCGTCTCTGGCGATCGTCGCGCTGGGAGCAGTCCTCGGCTTTCTCCGCTACAACTGGCCGCCGGCTTCGATCTTCATGGGGGACGTGGGGAGCGGGACGCTAGGGGCGCTCTTCGTGCTGTTGGGGATCGCCTCCGTGGCGGCACTGGACTGGACGATCCTGCACGCCTTCCTGCCGCTCACGCCCCTCTTCAGCGACGAGGTCATGACGATGGGACGCCGGCTGTCGCGCGGCGAGCGGCTGTGGGTAGCCCACCGCTCGCATGTATACCAGCGGCTCGTGCAGGCCGGCTGGAGCCACGGCCGGGTGGCGTTCCTCTACGGCGCCGTGTCGGTTCTGGGGGCCGGCATCGCGCTGGGCCTGCCGCGCACGACGGGTCCGTTTCTCCTGACCGCGCTCTGCTATCTCGTCAGCTCGACGACCCTGCTTCTCGTTCTTGGCCACGGCGCCGATCGAAGGATCGTGTAAATCGCGTGCACCGGGGTGCGTAGCCGGCATAGCCGGATGGTATTTGCGAGTCCATGAGGGCAGATTCTCACGCCATGAGAACCGCTCTGCTGTCTGCGGCGCTCCTTCTGGGAGCCTCGAGTCTCGTTCATGCGCAGGAGAGAGACCGCCCGGGCGACCCGCCCGGGCTCCGAGATCCGACCGCGCGCGATACGCTGCGTTTCGGAGACCCCCGGGAGCGGCCCGCGCCACCGCCGTCCGCGATACGGCGTGGACCGACCGTTCCCGACGCTGCTCTCCTGATCGATGAGCCGATCGACCGCGAGACGTACGTGGTCGGCCCGGGTGACCTTCTCGCGGTGTCGGTCTTTGGCGCGCTCGATCTTCTCTATGAGCTTCCCGTCACCCCGGAAGGCACGCTGGTCATCCCCACGGTGGGGGTCATCCCGCTCCTCGGCCTGACCCTGGAGGAGGCAGAGGCGCTGGTACGGAACCGGTTCCTCGACTTCTACCGCAACATCGACGTGAGCCTCACGCTGTCCCAGTTCCGGACCTTCAAGGTCTTCGTCGTCGGGGATGTCCCGGAGCCGGGTCCACGTGTCGCCTCGTCGGTCACGCGGGTGAGCGAGCTGGTGCCTGACTCGGCAGGCCTGGCGCGCCGCAACGTGGTCCTCCAGCGGGCGGGCGGCGACACGCTGCGCGTCGACTTGACTCGCTTCCGCCACACGGGTGACATAAGGTTCAACCCCAGGGTTCGGGAGGGGGACACGATCCTTATCCCGGGAATCGACCGGACCGTCGAGGTCTACGGGCGGGTCTTCTTCCCGGGCACCTATGAATACCGGCCGGGGGAGACGCTGGCCGAGCTTATTGAAGTCGCCAACGGCTATCAGGATTTCCCGATCGACGCACACGATGTAGTACAAGTCAGCCGTTTCACCTCGCAGAACGAACGCGAATTCCTCGCCTTCAGCCGGTCGGAGGCGCTCGGGGCCGAGGGCGCCGCCTTCGCGCTCGAACCGTTCGACGCCATCTATGTCCCGGGGATCGGGAACTACAAGGTACAGAAGACGGCCACGATCGAGGGCGAGGTCATGCACCCCGGGACCTACCCCATCCGGCCGGACACGACTCGCGTCCTCGATCTCATCGAGATGGCCGGTGGCTTTACCACGGAAGCATCACTCGTCTCGGCGCGGCTGCGGCGTTCGCCGGCCGAGATCGAAGAGGAAGGTCCCCGTCAGCTCGAGCAGGTGCCGCTCGAGGCGATGACCGAGGTCGAGCGGCAGATCTACCGGATCCGCCAGCAGGGGGACGAGCGCAACGTCGTCATCGATTTCGAAGGCCTCCTGGGGGCCGGAGAGGACGTGTACAACCTGACGCTCAGGGATCGTGACAGCCTGTTCGTGCCCGAGCGGCGCGAGGGCGTGACGGTCCTGGGAGCGGTGCTGACGCCGGGGATCGTGGCCTACGCGCCCGGCCGCAACATCGAGGAATACGTCGAGCTGGCCGGCGGCTACAGCGAACGGGCCGACAGAGGGGATGTCGTCGTGCTGAAGGCCAAGCTCGAGACCCAGCTCGGACGCGACGACGTGCGCGCCGTCGAGCCGGGCGACACGATCGTGGTGCCGTTCGAGGAGGAGAAGGACTGGCTCGCGATCTTCAACACCACGTCCGGCGTCATCGGGTCGATCCTCGGAATCGTGCTCGCCTACCTCGCCGCAACGCGGTAGGTACGGGACCTTACAGTCCGCGCGAGGCGCTTGCTCTAGAATCATCCCACATACATATTCTGTGACGTACCGCACGGAAGAGCGCCGCGCTTCGTCCTTCTGTCGGAGCCCATCCCCCGAAGCGGAACGATCCTTGCGTCGAGTTTCCTGGTTTTTGGGGGGTCCATCCATCATGGAATCCGTTTCTAGCCGATCGCGCTCCGGCCGATCGCGTCGCTCCATGACCCATCTCGTTTATCGGCACCGGCGTGTCGTTACGACGGCCACGAACCTCGTTCTGTTCGCGGCTGCGTACTTTGGCTCCTTCCTGATACGATTTGAATTCAACATCCCCGCCCAGCAGACCAAGGTCTTCTGGACGACGCTTCCTGCCATTGTCCTCATCCAGACCGCGGTCTTCGGCTTCCTCAGACTCCACCAGGGACTCTGGCGCTACGTCAGCGTCGCCGACCTGAAGAGCATCCTGGCGGCCGCCGCCCTGTCGGCCGTGACCTATTCGGCGATCGCGTTTTTCTGGCTTCCGGCACGGGTAACCCCGCGGTCGATCATCCTGCTCGATTTCCTCCTCACGGTGATGCTGGTCGGGGGCGCCCGTTTTCTCGTGCGGATCGTGCGCGAGAGATACCGCCCGCAGCTCGGCGAGGACACGCGGCGGGTCATCATCGTGGGCGCGGGTGCGGCCGGCGCCCAGACCCTGCGCGAGATCATGTCCAATCCAAGACTACGGATCCACCCGATAGGTTTCGTGGATGATGACCCCTACAAGCGGAACGGCTGCATCCACGGGTTCCGTGTGTTGGGCACGACGGAGGAGATTGAAGCGCTCCTTCAGCGCCACGCCGTGGACGAGATTCTGATCGCACTTCCCTCCGCTACCGGCGGACAGATCCGGCGCATCGTCGAGCGGTGTGAAGCGGTGAACGTCAGCTTCAAGGTGCTTCCGGCAGCGGCCGATCTGATCGACGGTCGTGTCTCGGTACGCCAGTTCCGCGATGTGCAGATCGAAGATCTCCTGGGCCGCGAACACGTCCAGCTCGACGTCAGCCGGATCGGACAGGAAATCGCGGGTCAGACCGTGCTGATCACCGGGGCCGGGGGATCGATCGGCAGCGAGCTTGCACGACAGGTGCGGCGCTTCGAGCCGGAGAAGCTGCTCCTGCTCGACCGCGGGGAGAACGCGCTTTTCTACATTCATAGCGAGCTGGCGGATTTCGAGCGGGTTGTCCCCATCGTGGGGGATATTCAGGACGCCGCGCTCCTGGATGAGGTTTTTCAGCGTTGGCGGCCTTCGGTAGTCTATCATGCCGCCGCGTACAAGCACGTTCCGCTCATGGAGGTCAGCGTCCTGGAGGCCGTCCGCAACAACGTATTAGGTACCCGAACGCTGATGGACGCGGCCCGCAAGTATCGCACGGAACGCTTCGTCCTGATCTCCACGGATAAAGCCGTCCGGCCGCGAAACGTCATGGGGGCTACCAAGAGACTGGCTGAGATGCTCATGCTGGATCGAAACGGCCATGGCGAGGGCGGCACGAAATTCGTGGCCGTCCGCTTCGGAAATGTCCTGGGGAGTGAGGGGAGCGTGCTGCCGATCTTCCGCCGGCAGCTCATGGCGGGCGGGCCCCTGACGGTGACCGATCCGGAGGCGAGCCGGTACTTCATGACGATCCCCGAAGCGGTACAACTGGTCATGCAGGCAGGCTCCATGGGAGAGGGTGGGGAAGTCTATATCCTGGAGATGGGGGAACCGGTGCGGATAGAGGATCTCGCGAAGCGACTCATCACGCTGGCCGGCAAGACGCCGCACGAGGATATCGACATCGTCTTTACCGGCTTGCGTCCGGGCGAGAAGCTGCACGAGGAGCTCTACGGCGACGAGGAACCGGTCCTGCCGACGAGCCACGACAAGATCCTCATCCTGTCGGGGCTGAGCGTACCCCGCGGACGCCTCCAGGCCTCCCTCGCCGAGCTCGAGCGCTCGCTCGCGGCCCGGGATGAAGAGGCTCTTTATCGCGCGCTCATGGAAGCTGTCCTGAGCTCGACAGAACCGATCCGCCGGACCGGGTCCTGAAGCGCGACTCCCCTGCCGTCCTGAAGCCAGCCGATCGAGACCGATCCAGCGAATCCATTGATCTGACCCGATGGCGGTACGTCGGCCGCCGGCCATAGATTCCGTCGGGTATCCATTTCATGCGACGGTTGAGGCGACCAGGATCTCATGATCGATCGTGTCCCTGAAGGTGATGAGCTGCCGGAGGATGTCGACCTCATGCAACTCGTCGCCATTCCGCTGCGAAGATGGAAATGGGTCGCTGGTGTCGCGACATCGGTCGTCGTCCTCGTTGTCCTTTACAGTCTGATTTCCCCCAGCATGTACACGGCGCGGACAACGATCATGCCGATGCCCGCT
>DATLFH010000095.1:0-42916 GCA_035524965.1 Gemmatimonadota bacterium
AGGGGCGGGTCGGCCGGAGGTCGTGCTGATCGACGGGTACAACCTGCTGCACGCGATTCCCCGGTTCGCGCCGCGCGGCGCGGAGGTGGCGCCGGCGCGGGCGGCGCTCGAGGGCTGGATCGCTCAGGCTTGCCGGCGGCATCGCGTGCGGGACTGCCTCGTCATATGGGATGGCGGCGGCGCCCGGCGGGCCCGGGCGCCCGCCCCGCTCACGGTCCTCTACACGCCCGAAGGCGTCAGCGCCGACGAGCGGCTGCTCGATCTGTGCCGCTCGCGATACGCTTCCCGGGCGGGCTCGACGTGGGTCGTCTCGTCGGATCGCGGCGTCCAGGCTCCCGCTCGCGAGCTCGGCTTTACGGTTCTGGGCGCGCGCACGTTCTACGAGCGCTGGAAGGCCTCCGGGTCGGGGAAAGCCCGCGGTCGGTCCCATCCCTCCCTGCGATCGGATCCGGCGGATGAATCGGACCCGAAGCCGCGCGCGAGCAAGGCCGAGGTAGAGGAGCTGCTGCCCCGGTTTCTCGACGCGGGCCGCCCGGCGACGCGGTCGAGCGCCGATGGCGACCGTTCCAATCGCCCGGGAAGGCCCCCCTCCTGAGCCGGCCGGCCGCGACCGCGCCCGCCTCCGGCGTCACGCTCCGGCGGGCGGTCACGCGCTGGGAGATCGTCGGGCTCGCGCTCAACGACGTGATCGGGAGCGGTGTCTACCTGCTCCCGGCGGCCGCCGCGGCGCTCCTGGGTCCGGCCAGCCTGTGGGCCGTGATCCTCGCCGGTCTCGCGGTCGCGCTCCTCGTCCTCTGCTTCGCCGAGGCCGCCAGCCACTTCGACGAGCCGGGCAGCGGCTACATCTACACCCGCGAGGCGTTCGGCGAGTTCGTCGGCTTCGAGGTCGGGTGGATGACCTGGCTGGCCCGTGTCGCCTCGGTGGCCTCGCTTTCCAACGGCTTCGCCCAGGCGCTGGGGTTCCTGTGGCCCGAAGCGACGGAGGGCCTCACGCGGGCCGCCGTGATCGCGACGCCGCTTCTCATCCTGACCTGGATCAACGTCGTCGGCGTCAAGCAGGGCGCCCGGGTCGCGGTCGGCCTCACGATCGCCAAGGTGCTCCCGCTCCTCTTCCTCGTCGGGATCGGGATCTTCGCCGTCGACTGGTCGCGGGTCTTCCCGGTCCCGGCGCCGCCGACGGCGGGCTTGGGCGAGGCGGCGCTCCTGCTTCTCTTCGCCTACGCCGGCTTCGAGAACACGGCCGCCCCCGCGGGCGAATACAGGAACCCCCGCCGGGACGTGCCGTTCGCGCTCCTCACGATGATCGTCGTCGTGACGCTTCTCTACACGCTCGTCCAACTCGTGGCGCTGGGGACGCTCCCCGACCTGGCCGCCCGGGTCGAAGGCGCGCCGCTGGCAGACGCGGCGGTGCTCCTGGTCGGGGCGTGGGGAGGGGTCCTGATGACGCTGGGCGCCGCGATCTCGATCGAGGGGAACGTCGGCAACACGATGCTGGCGGGTCCCCGCTACCTGTACGCGCTCGCCGTGGACGGCTTCGGCCCGCGGGCGCTGGCTCGGGTGCATCCGACTTACCGGACGCCCGCGTGGGCGATCGTCACGCAGGCCGTCGTGGCGCTGGCGCTGGCGCTGTCCGGCTCGTTCGTTCAGCTCGCGATGCTGTCGATCATCGCCCGGCTGGCGACCTACATCGGGACCGCCGCTGCGGTGCCGGTCCTGCGGCGCAAGTTCCCCGCGACCGATTCGACGGTCCGCCTACCCGGCGGCCCCCTGATCCCGGTCCTCGCACTTCTCCTCTGCATCGCCTTCCTGCTGAGCGCCGAGACCGGCAACCTGATCGCCGGCGCGGTCGCGCTGGCGATCGGCGTCCTGATCTACCTTCTTCGGCGGGGACGCTCCGAGCCGGCGATCACCGAAACGATGCAGGAATAGCGAGAGAGCTGCGCGAAAAGGTCGAACCCGGCGGCTCCACGCCAGCGGGCCGCGGCCACTTACAACCTAGTGATACGGCTCCAACCGCCGGGCCCTCGAAACATGCCGCAACCGCTCGATCGCCCGCTCCTTGATCTGCCGGATTCGCTCGCGCGACAGATTGAAGATCGAGCCGATCTCGCGCAGGGTCAGGGGCTCGTTCCCGTCCAGCCCGTAGTAGAGCTTGACGATCTTGGCCTCGCGCGGAGCGAGCGAGTCCAGCGTCTCGCGGATCTCCTTGGCCCGTGCGCTCTCGAAGGTCAGCTCCTCCGGATCCAGGTTCTCGTCGTCGGACAGGTAGCTGAACAGCGTCTTCTCCTCGCCCTCGAAGAGCGGCGCGTCCAGGGACAGCGACTTGCGGCTGACGTTCATCAGCTTGCGCACCTCGTCGACATCCATGTCCATCGCCGCGGCGACTTCCTCGGGCTTGGGATCGCGTCCCAGCTTCTGGGTCAGCTCGGCTTCCTTCTTGGAGATCTTGTTGAGCGTCGTCGCGCGATTGATCGGCAGCCGGAACGTCTTGGAGTTCTCCGCCAGCGCCTTGAGGATCGCCTGCCGGATCCACCACACCGCGTACGAGATGAACTTGACGCCCTTGGTCTCGTCGAACTTCTGGGCCGCCCGGACGAGACCGACGTTGCCCTCGCAGATCAGGTCGGGGAGGCTCATGCCGAGGTTCTGGTACTTCTTGGCCACCGAGACCACGAACCGGAGGTTCGACCGTACGAGCTTCTCGAGCGCGAGCTGGTCGCCTTCGCGGATGCGGCGGGCGAGCTCGGCCTCTTCCGCGCGCGTCAGGAGGGGATGGTTCTTGATGTCCTCCAGATAGAGTGCGAGCGCCCCCTCGTCGACCTTATCGGCGCCAGCGCCGAGCGACATGCTGGTGGTCTTTCTGCGCTTTTTTGCCATCGGGATACCGTCTTTCTCGGCTAAACCTCGTACCGGCCGCGCCCGCCGCGTGGGGACCAGCCCAGTGGGGACCGCCGGTCACGTGGGGACCGAAAGATGGGTAATAAGTGATTATACGATAAGAACTTTACCACTGTCAAGGGGTAGCAGCCGGAGCGCCAAGGGGTAGCAGCCGAACGGTGCCTTTGTGGCTTGACGGCCCGCTCGCACACCCCCTAGCCTGGTGATCAACCTGGGAGCTGACATCGGAATGGATACACCGCTGAAGGTCAAAAGTTTGAGCCCCTGGACCCCCGTGACCCTGCTAGGCCTGCTGCTGGCTGCGCCTCTCGCCGGTCAGACGCCGGACCACCCCGAAGCGCCGTCCCGCCCGGACGCCCGAACGGTCGGTTTCGAGCGTGAGTATCTGGATGCTTCCGCGTATCGATCCCAGCGTGTCCTCCTCCGCGACTGGCCCGCGCTGACAAGCCTCGTCCGGTGGTCGGGCCGCCTGGAGGCCGCGCTGGCAGAAGAAGACGCGACCTTCTCGGCCGAGCTGCTGGCGGAGTTCCGGGCGCGGGTCGACTCGCTGGCGAAACGGCCGCTCCCCGACTTCCTGGAGCCGGAGGCGGAGGGCGTCCGGGGCCACTTTACGGCCATCGACACGATCCTCGACCGCGCCGAGGCGTCCCTCGGTACGCTTCCCGCTCCGGCGATCGCCGCCGGCGAGACTCCCAATGCGCCCGAACGCAGGCGGACGCTCGTCACCGGCCGGACTGCCGTGACGGTCCCCGCCGGTGTGCGGGTAGGGAGCGCGGACTCGCTCCCCACGGCGGAGCTGCTCGAACAGGAGCTCAACTTCACCGACTACGTCGCGCTCGCGCTGACGGAGCTCGACGGCCTCGTGCACCTCGTGCGCGATGTCGGCCGTGAAGCGGGGGAGGAGGACGCCGGGGAGGCCCCCGATGCAGGGTTGGCGCCTACGGACCGGCGAGCCGGTGAAGCGCCCAATCGGCCACCAGGAACAGAGCCAGACCGGCCAGAACGGTGAAGGCCAGATGGTGACCGACCTCCTTGTTGACCTCCGGGATGAGATCGGTCGCCGCGACGTAGATCGTGACGCCGCACGCGAGAGCCAGGCCGGCGCCGGCCCACTCCGGGCGCCCGGCCAGCGCGCCGGCGCCCGCCAGACACGCCACCCCCACGATCGCCGCCGCCCCCAACGCCTGCCGCGGCGAGCCCCCCGCGGCGCGCACGATCGACGCGATCGTGAAGCCCTCGGGCAGCTTGTGGAGCGCGATCGCCATGAACACGAGCCAGCCGAGGACCGGCGAGACGGTATAGCCCGCACCGATCGAGACCCCGTCGAAGAAGGAGTGGATGCCGAGGCCGGCCACCGCGGACAGGCTCGAGCGCCCGTGAACGATGTCGAGGTGGGTTTCCTCGCCGAAATGGAAGTGGGGAACGAGGGCGTGCTCGAAGAGATGGGTCAGGAAATAGCCGGTCAAAACGAGCGGCAGCGTCCACTGGGGCTCGCGGTCCATCGCTTCCGGCAGCATGCGGAGAAAGGCGACCGCCAGCAGGAAGCCGGCGCCGATGGCCACGAAGAAGCGCAGCAGATACGCGCTCCAGTCCCGATGTACGGTAAGGAGCAGACCGCCCAGGACGACGCCCAGGCCGGCGAAGGTCGCGAGAAGAAGCCCCATGAATACGCCGCGCGAACATAGCCACGGCGAGAGGACCGGAAAAGCGAGACGTCCGTGAAGCCGCCGATGATCGCTCCCATCTTCCCGCTGCCGAACGTGGTGTTCTTCCCGCACACGTATCTGCCACTCCACATCTTCGAGCCGCGCTACCGGACAATGGTCGCCGAGGCGCTGGACGGAGATCGGCTGATCGTCATGGTCCTGGCGGAGGAATCGCGCACGCCCGGCCGGATGGCCACAAAGAGGGGTGAGGTCGCGCCGGCGATCCATCCGATCGGCTCGGTGGGCCGGATCGAAGTCGCCGAACCGCTCGGCCAAGGGCGCTGGAACATCGTCCTCCAGGGCCTCGTGCGGGTCGAGGTGGGCCGGCTGAAGTCCGGCCCGGCGAACTACTTCACCGCTGAGCTGGAGGTCCTGGTGGATGCGCTGCCGGACCTGCAGGATCCGCGGGTCGCCGAGAGGAAGGCCGCCTTCCTGCTGACCGCCCGCCGGTATGGCGAGCAGGTTCTGGCGGGCGAATACCCGGCCGAGCTCTTCGGGGATGCCGTGCCGTATCCGATGCTCGTGAACCGCGCAGCCTCGCTCCTCCGCGTAAGCGTGCACAGAAAGCAGGACCTGCTCGGATTGGGAGATGTCGAGGAGAGAGCGGCCGCGGTCGAGCGCTGGATGACCGGGCAGCTCGCCTCGCACGCGGCGATCGAGCGTTTCATCGGCCGGCGGCCTTCGAACCCGAGGCTGAACTAACGACCTGCCGAGCGCGCCGGCCGCCGGCGTGCCCTAGCGGTCGGGTCTCGCGGGGGCCGATGCTGGCTGCGTGGGCGGCTCCGGGCTGCCGGGAGTGGTAGCGCCGGTGACCGTCTCGTCGTCCTCCAGGCCGGGCATCGTCAGGGGGACCGCCTCCTTCAGCCAGGGTTTCCGCAGATCCTCCGGGATCGACACCTCGTAGGTGTCGAACACGTTCCCGTCGAGGTTCACGGCCTCGAGCCGGATCGTGTAGTGATCGACGTCCGCCCGGACATAGTGGTACACCTGCTGGCTGACCTCCGTGAACCAGTCGGCGCCGGTGCCGCGGAACGTCGTCCGCCCGCCCCCGCCGCCGGAGACGACGTAGACCGTGCCCTCTCCATCCTCGGCGATCGCGTTGCCGCGGATCGGCCGCGAGCGCTGATAGTCGTGATCGTGGCCGCTGAACATGAACGGAACGCGGTAGCCGTCCAGTAGCGGGCTGATCGACCGCCGGAGCGCCAGATCGGAACCGTGGCCGCCGAAGCCGGTCGACGCGCTGTAGGGCGGGTGATGGTTGTAGACGATGATCCAGTCGATTCCCGGATCGGCCCGCGCCAAGGAGAGCTGCCGGAGCAGCCACTGGTACTGGTCGCTCGAAGGGTCGCCCAGATAGCCGAAACGGATGGCGTGCTCCTCGGATGCCTTGGAGTTGAGCGAGATGAAGCGCACGTTGCCGTAGGTGAACGAGTAGTAGTGCGGCGATTCCGAGGTCACCCGGCCCCCCGGCGGGGTGAACGCCTCGATATACGGCTCGCCAAAACGGGTGCGCAGATCGTGGTCGCCCATGGATGGAAAGAACGGCACCCGCTTCAGGATCGGAGCGTACACTGCGAAGTGCTTGACGGTCAGCTCCTGCTCGGTTCCGTCGGGATAGGCGACGTCACCGGCGTGGATCATGAGGGCCGGCTCCTCCTGGTTCAAATGCTCGGCCAGCGCCAGCTGGCCCGCGCTCAGCATCCCCGAATCGCCGAACATGATGAACTGGAAGGGCTCCTTGGACCCCGGCACGGGGAACGTCCGGAATGAGGCCGTTTCCGACCACAGCGTGTCGTTGATCTGGATCTGATAGGTGTACTCCGTCGCCGGAAGCAGCTCCAGCATCTGGAAGGTGTGATCCCGCCCGCGGCTCTCCAGGACGAGCTCGGTCGTGTCCGCTTCGGCCCAGAGGCGGATGCCAGGCTGCGCCGGCTGGAAGGTCGACCAGCGGAGGACCGCCGAAGTATCGGAGACCGAGACGAGGTAGGGCTCGCGCTCGACGGTACCCGGCGGCGTGATCGGCTCATCGAGCGCGGCGCGCTCGGTGTTGCGCGCGCAGCGAAGACCCAGCGTAGCGATGAGGAGGAGCAGAAGGACGCGCTTCGGCATCAGCGGTTCCCTACGGCGATTCGCCGACGGTGGTGCCGGGGGAGGGACTCGAACCCACACGGCCTCGCGGCCACCGGATTTTGAGTCCGGCGCGTCTACCAGTTCCGCCACCCCGGCCGCGGGAGAAAGCTAGGATCGCCCACCGCCCGGCGCTAGCGAAGCCGGCCGCGATACTCGAGCACCGTCGCGCCCGTCGGCCGCGTACTGCCCCGCTCCGGCTCGACCGTCACGAGGAGGGCCCCCCAGCCTTCGAGAAACCCGGTCTCCGCGAGAAATCGGAAGATGGACCCGTCCTCGGCCCGGCCAAGGGCGGCGATCGGTGCGAGGCCCGCGGGCCCCTCATGCCACAATTGATACCGGAGCCCTTGCGAGACGGGCAGGAGCCCGCGGGCGACGACGAGGGCCCGGCCCGCGCCGGCGAGCAGTCTGCCGCGGGCCTCGCCCTGGCCCTCCAGCGGCAGCGCGACCGCGTCCGGGGCGGCCAGGATCGGCAACAGGTCCTCGATTTCCATCCGCGCGGCGGCGGCGGAATCGCGGGCCGTGACGACCCGCGCCAGCGAGTCCGCGCGCGCAGTCTCCGAGCCGCGCGCGACTTCGAGGGCGATCGCCCGGCTTCGCTCGCGGTATCCCCAGACGAACGCCGCGACGCACAGCGCCGCGACGAGGACGAGCGCCAGCCCGAGCCACCCCGCACCCACCAGGCCCTCGCGCGCCAGCGGCCGATCCGTCACCGCTGCCAGCGCTTCGCGCTCGGCCGGCCCGGGTGTCGCTCCCGGGCCCATCCCCGCCCGCGCCACGGCGCGGCGGGCGCCGGCCACCGTTCGCTCGCCGGCCTCGCCGAGCGCCTCGCGCTCGGCCTCGAAGCGGGCGCGCTCGGCCGGGTTCAGCGCGCCGAGCGCGTACAGGATCGCGCGCTCCTCGAACTCCTCGGTCGTCAGGCGCGGCACGGATGCGTCGGCTGCGGCACGAAGGGGTCGCCGGCGGCTAGGGAGGGGTCAGGCGCGGCCACGAAGGGAACGGAGGAGCCTCGGCGGCCGAACCGGCCGCGAGGCTCGACGAACGTGGTCGATCATCGAAGAAGTGGTGGAGCTGATCGGGATCGAACCGACGACCTCCTGAATGCCATTCAGGCGCTCTCCCATCTGAGCTACAGCCCCGATTCCGGATGAAAAGCTAGAGACGCCCTCCCGGCCCGTCAACCGGACTGGAGGGCGTCGAAAATGGCCTGTGACTTTCTCGACGACGTACTAAGTTAGAGGATCTCATGACGCGCCCGACCCGCACCAAGATCCTGTGCACCCTCGGACCCGCGAGCGAAAGCCCGGAGCTCCTGGAGGCGCTGATCCGCGCCGGCATGGACTGCGCGCGGCTCAACTTCTCGCACGGGGACTACGAGGAGTACGCGCGGACGATCGCGCTCATCCGCGAAACGGCGAAGCAACTGAACAAGCCGATCGCGATCGTCCAGGACCTGCAGGGCCCGAAGATCCGAATCGGGTCGATCGACGGCCGAGCCGTCGAGCTCACCGCGGGTGAGACGGTGCGCCTCAGGGCGGGCGACGGTGTAGGGACGCGCGAGCTCCTGACCACGACGTACCGTGAGCTTCCCCAGGACGTTCGCCCCGCCGACCGGATCCTGCTGGACGATGGGCGTCTGATCCTGGCGGTCGAGGAGATCGAGGACACCGATGTCGTCCGCGCGCGCGTCGTCGAAGGGGGCGTCCTCAAGGAGAAGAAGGGGATCAATCTGCCGGGCGTCATGATCTCGACGCCGGCTCTGACCGAGAAGGATCGCCGGGATATCGCGTTCGGCTGCGAGCACGGGGTTGACTACGTGGCGCTGTCGTTCGTCCGGCGGGGCGAGGACCTCGTCGACCTCAAGCGCGAGATCAAGTCCTGTGGCGCCGACACCCCGGTCATCGCCAAGCTCGAGAAGCCACAGGCGGTCGAGAACCTCGACGAGATCCTGCGCGAGGCGGAGGGCGTCATGATCGCGCGCGGGGACCTCGGAGTGGAGCTCCCGCCCGAGAGGGTGCCGGTCCTCCAGAAGGAGATCATCCGGCGCGCGAACGCGGCCAAGAGGCTGGTCATCGTCGCGACCCAGATGCTGGAATCGATGACGACGAGTCTCAGCCCGACCCGGGCCGAGGCTTCCGACATCGCCAACGCGATCTTCGACGGGACCGACGCGGTGATGCTGTCGGCCGAGACCGCCACCGGGCTCCATCCGGTCGAGGCGGTCGAGATGATGGAGCGGATCATGGTGGCCGCGGAGATCGAGATGGAGCGTTCTCCGTGGCGGCGCCGGCGGGAAACGGAGCCCACGGACGATTTCGCCCAGGCCGTCTGCGACGCGGCGACGCTGGTCGCCGCCGAGGTCGGGGCGAAGTACATCGTGGCGTTCACGCAGTCTGGCGCGACGGCAGGGCTCCTCGCCAAGTATCGCCCGTCGGTGCCGCTGCTGGCGTTCACGCCCTACGAGCGCGTGCGGAACCGGCTGAGCCTCCACTGGGGGGTGACCCCGCTCGTCATGGACATTCGCGACACGATCGACCGGCTGATCGGCGATCTCGAGCAGCGCCTGATGGCCGAAGGCCTCGCCCAAAAAGGGGAGATCGTCATTCTGATCTGCGGCGCGCCGCTCGACGTGGGCGGGCGGACCAACCTGATGAAGATCCACCGCCTGGGCGACGTGCCGCGACTCGGCGACAGCGCACGTCCGGCGTGAGAGTCCGCGCATCATTCGAGCGGCGCTCGTTTGCCGGCCTTCTTAGCGGCGGATAGTTTCCGCTGCCATGCCTGAAACGACCGTCACACCACCCGTCCCCGCTGCGGGACTCGAAGGCGTCGTCGTCGCCGAATCGGAGATCTCGTACGTCGACGGCCAGGCCGGCAGGCTCGTCTATCGAGGATACTCGATCGAGGACCTGGCGGAGCACTCGACCTTCGAGGAGACGAGCGCGCTCCTCCTGGACGGCGAGCTCCCGGACCAGCGCGGGCTGGATGACTTCGTGGAGCGCCTGAGCGCCGAGCGGGGACTCGAGCCCGCGGTGGTCGAGCTCCTGCGCGCGTATCCGCGCGAGGCCGAGCCGATGGCGGTCCTCCGTACGGCCGTTTCCTCGCTCGGGCTCATCGATCCCGACGCCGGCGACAATGCGCCTTCCGCCACCCGTCGCAAGGCGATCCGCCTGATCGCCCGGTTCCCGACGATCATGGCGGCGTTCGATCGCCTGCGGAACGGTAAGGAGCCGGTCGCCCCCCGGGAAGACCTGTCGCACGCGGGGAACTTCCTCTACATGCTCTCCGGGGCGGAGCCCGATCCCGAGGACGCCCGCGTCCTGGACGTGTGCCTCATTCTGCACGCTGAGCACGGGATGAACGCGTCGACATTTTCGGCGCGGGTCACCGCGGCGACGCTCTCGGATCTCCACAGCGCTGTCACGTCGGCGATCGGGACGCTCAAGGGACCGCTCCACGGCGGCGCCAACCAGGAAGTCATGAAGATGCTGATCGACATCGAGGAGCGGGGGATCGGTCCGGTCGACTACGTCCGCGAGAAGCTTGGTCGCAAGGAGAAGGTGATGGGGTTCGGCCATCGCGTATACAAGACGATGGATCCCCGCGCTCCGATCCTCCGCCGGTTCTCGAAGGACCTGACCGGGCGCGCCGGCCAATCCCAGTGGTATACGATGAGCGAGGAGCTCCTCGAGGCGATGACCGCCGAGAAGGGGATCGATCCCAACGTCGACTTCTTCTCGGCCTCGACGTATTACGCGCTGGGGATCCCGATCGACTTGTTCACGCCGATCTTCGCGATCGCCCGGGTGAGCGGATGGGTGGCCCACGTCGAGGCGCAGTACGCGCACAACCGGCTGATCCGCCCGAGGGCGAAGTACGTGGGGAAGCGGGATCTGAGATACATCCCGATCTCCGAGAGGTAAACAGGAAGCGAAAAGGTCTCCCCGCTCTCCGGAACCGCAGAACCACGTTCCTGTCGCAAATCTTGCATGGTGCATCCCGAAGGGGGCACGAACATGTCGTACGACCGGCTGACGCCGCCCGCGGACGGGGGGGTGGTCGAGTACGAGGGGGCGTTCCGGGTGAAGAGCCCGGAGCACCCGGTCATCCCGTTCATCGAGGGGGACGGGATCGGACCCGATATCTGGGCCGCGGCGCGTCGGGTATTTGACGCCGCGGTCGAGAAGGCTTATGGAGACGAGCGCTCGGTCCGCTGGTTCGAGATCTACGCCGGCGAGAAGGCGGTGGCGAAGTACGGAGACGGGGGGTGGCTGCCGGAGGACACCCTGCGCGCCATCCGCGAGTACAGGATCGCGATCAAGGGCCCGCTGACGACGCCGGTGGGCGGCGGGATCCGGTCGCTCAACGTCACCCTGCGCCAGGTGCTGGACCTCTACTGCTGCGTTCGGCCCTCCCGTTATTACGCCGGCACTCCATCGCCGATGAAGGAGCCGGCGAAGCTCGACATCGTCGTCTTTCGCGAGAACACGGAGGACGTCTATGCCGGGATCGAATGGCAGGTAGGCACCCCCGAGCAGGAGAGAGTTCGGCGCTTCCTGAACGATGAGATGGGAACCGCCATCCCCGAGGACGCGGGGATCGGGATCAAGCCGATCAGCGAGCGGAACACGAAGCGGCTGGTGGCGGCGGCGATCCGCTACGCCCTCGACCAGGGGCGCCCTTCGGTCACGCTCGTCCACAAGGGAAACATCATGAAGTTCACCGAGGGCGCGTTCCGCGAGTGGGGCTACGAGGTGGCGGCCGAGGAGTTCGGCGACCGGACCGTTCGCGAGACAGACCTGCCGGCGGGTGCACCCACGGGCGCGGGCGGCGAGGACCGCGGGGGTCCGCGGGCCGATAGGCTTGTCATCAAGGACCGGATCGCGGACGCGATGTTCCAGCAGCTCCTCCTGCGCCCGGATGAGTACGACGTCATCGCGCTGCCGAACCTGAACGGCGACTACCTGTCGGACGCCGCCGCGGCGCAGGTGGGCGGCCTCGGCATGGCGCCGGGAGCGAACATCGGGGACACGGCGGCCGTCTTCGAGGCGACCCACGGAACCGCACCCAAGTACGCCGGCCAGGACAAGGTCAATCCCGGCAGCCTGATCCTGTCGGGCGCGCTCATGTTCGACGTCCTCGGCTGGAGGGAGGTACGGGAGCGGATCGAGAAAGGACTCGAGGCGGCGGTCCGGGAGAAGATTGTGACGTACGACCTCGCCCGGCAGATGGAGGGCGCGACGGAAGTGAAGTGTTCGGAGTTCGCCGACGCGATCGTCGAGCGACTGTGATCCCGGCATGCAGTTCATCGACGAGGCGCGAATCGAGGTGCAGGGCGGGGCGGGCGGCGACGGCTGCGTCTCGTTCCGGCGCGAGAAGTACGTGCCGCGCGGCGGCCCAGACGGCGGCAACGGCGGCAGGGGCGGGGACATCATTCTCGTCGTCGATGGCAACCTGTCGACGCTCCAGGACTTTCGCTACCGGACGCGTTACCGCGCCGCCCGCGGGGGCCACGGCTCGGGGAACAACCGGACCGGAGCGGACGGCGCGAATGTCGAGCTCAAGGTTCCGCCGGGCACGATCGTCCGGGACGCGGCCAAGGGCGAGCCGATCGCCGATCTGAAGATCGAAGGTCAAACCGCGGTCGTCGCGCGCGGCGGGAAGGGCGGGCGCGGGAACGCGGTCTTCGCGCGCCCGACCCGGCAGGCGCCCCGCCGGGCGGAGGAGGGGGCGCCCGGCGAAGAGCGGGAGATCGTGCTCGAGCTCAAGCTTCTGGCCGATGTCGGCCTGGTGGGGTTCCCGAACGCGGGCAAGTCCACCCTTCTCTCCCGGATCAGCGCCGCGCGACCCAGGATCGCCGACTACCCGTTTACCACTTTGACACCCAACCTGGGAGTCGTCTCGGTCGGTGACGGCCGCTCCTTCGTGGCTGCCGACATCCCCGGACTGATCGAGGGAGCCTCCGAAGGCAAGGGGCTCGGGCACCGGTTCCTCCGGCACATCGAGCGGACGCGCGTCCTGTGCTTCCTGATCGAGGTCATGAGCCCGGACCCGGCGGCGGAGTACGCCGCGCTGGTGGCCGAGCTGGGAGCATGGTCGCCGGAGCTCCTCGGGCTGCCGCGGGTCGTCGCCTGGTCGAAGGCGGATCTGGGCGAGCCGCCCCGCAATGTCCAATTCGACGACGCGCTCGTTACGCTGGCGATCTCGTCCGTGACCGGCGCCGGGCTGGACGATCTGATCGGGACCCTGTGGCGGGCGGTCGAGGGTCGAAGCTGATGGACGGTTTCGAGGACCGCTTCCCGGCGGGGAAGGATTCGCCGCCGCCCGTGAGGGTTCTGCGTCGTGACGCGTCGGAGTACCCGGCGCTCCTCGCCGCCCTCGAAGACGCCCCCGAGCAACTCTTCCTGCAGGGAGATCCGGGCCTCCTCGCGGGTCCCGCCGTCGCGGTCGTGGGCGCCCGCAAGGCGACCGGCCTCGGCCTTACGATGGCCGAACGCCTGGGCGCGGAGTTGGCGCTGGCGGGCGTAGTCGTCGTGAGCGGGTGCGCGGTCGGGATCGATGGGGCGGCGCATCGTGGCGCGCTTTCCGTCGGGGGGCCGACGGTCGCGGTCCTCGGCGGGGGCCTCGACGTCGCGGCGCCGCCCAACAACCGCGGGCTGGCGGCCCGGATCGCGCGCGAGGGATGCCTGGCGACCGAGCATCCGCTCGGAATGCCGCCCCTGGCCCACCATTTCCCCGCGCGAAACCGGATCATCGTCGGTCTCGTCCGGATCGTCGTCGTGGTCGAGGCGGCGACGCGATCCGGCGCCCTGATCACGGCCCGGCTCGCGCTGGCCGCGGGCCGTGACGTGATGGCGGTCCCCGGCCATCCGCTCGTCGTCGCTGCGGACGGTTCGAACGGTCTCCTCGTCGACGGCGCCCGGCCCGTGCTCTCGGCCGAGGATGTGCTCAACGAGCTCTCCGGCCTTCCGGCGCTGGAGCATCCGGCGGCGAAGGCGGCTGCTCCCGCGACCGGGGGCGGCGAAGGGGGTGGCGACGGGGCCGGCGATCGTGTCCCTCGGCCGGACCGTGTCCCTCGGCCGGACCGTGTCCCGGCGCGGCTCCTGGCCGCGCTGTCGAACTCCCCGGAGAGCGCCGAGCGCCTGGCGCACGCGATTCGGACACCCCTGCCCGAGGTGCTGGCGGCGCTCACCGAGCTCGAGATCCTGGGCCTCGCGCGCGCTTACCCGGGGAACCGGTTCGCACGCGCCACGACCACCCGCGCCGAGACGGCACGGGGCGGGCCCGGCGGTGTCCCCGCGGCCGGCGAGGCCCTACCTTAGCAACCGATGGTGCGGTCGCTCCATGTCTACGTCCACGTCCCCTTCTGCGCGCGAAAGTGTCCCTACTGCCACTTCTACAACCTGGGCCACGACGACGGGCGGGAGGCGGTCTTCCTGGACGGCATGGCGCGCGAGATCGCGCGCCGGCGCGCCGGCGGCGCCTTCGAAGCCGCCCGTCTGGCGACCCTCTACTGGGGCGGTGGGACGCCGTCGCTTCTCTCTGCCGCGGGGTTCGAGCGGCTGGCCGCTCTCTGCCTGGGGATCGCACCGGCCGGCGAGCGGTTCGAGTGGACCGTCGAGATGAACCCCGCGGACGCCGACGCCGAGCGGCTGGCCGCGTACCGCGAGCGGCGGGTGAACCGCCTCTCGATCGGCGTTCAGTCTTTCGATCCTGCCCGACTCGAGTTCCTCGGGCGGAACCACGACGGCGAGACGGCACGGAGGGCGGTCCTGGCCGCTTTCGAGGCGGGTTTCGAGAACCTGTCGGTCGATCTCATGTTCAACCTGGCGGTGCCGGGCCGTCGGCGCGGGTGGGCGCGCGACCTCTCCGTCGCCTTCGACCTGCCGATCTCCCATCTGAGCCTCTACGGGCTGACCCTCGAGTCAGGGACAGCGTTCCACGCGAGGGCGCGGGCGGGGACGCGCCTCACGATCGAGGATTCCGCCTACGCCGCCGAATACCGCGCCGCCTGCCGGGCCGCCCGCCGGGCCGGCTTCGAGCATTACGAGGTCTCCTCGTTTGCCCGTCCGGGCCGCCGGTCGCGCCACAACGGCGCCTACTGGAGCGGAGTTTCGTACCTCGGTCTGGGCCCCGCGGCGCACTCTTTCGACGGCGTGCGACGGTGGGCCAACGTGGCCTCGCTGGTGAGGTGGGCGGACGCGCTCGCCACGGGCGGCGACCCGCGCGCCTTCGTCGAGTCCGTGGGGCCGGCGGAGCGCGAGATCGAGGCCCTCTACCTCGGTCTCCGGACCGACGCGGGAATCCCGGCCGGCCAATTGTTCGGTTCGCCGGGCACGATCGACGCCCTCGTCCGCGACGGTTTCTGCCGGCGGACCGGCGAGCGGCTCGTCTGCACCGAGAAGGGGTATTTGCTCCTCGACTCGATCCTCGAACGATTGCTCCCACCCGCCGAAGGCCGGCCGGTGATCGGCCGCCCTGCCGCCGGCGATTGATCGATTACGCCACTACGGGTTAGTTTCAGCCGCGTGAAGAACTCGGTGCTCAAGGGCGATTCCGACCTGACGGTCCGCGAGCGGGAGGTCCTCGAAGCGGTGATCCGGACGTTCGTCCGGACGGCGGAGCCGGCGGCCTCGCGGACGGTGGCGCGGAACTTCGACCTGGGAGTCGGCCCGGCTACGATCCGCAACACGATGAGCGATCTGGCTCATAAGGGCTATCTGTCCCAGGCCCACCCCAGCGCCGGCCGGATCCCGACCGACAAGGCCTACCGCTACTACGTCGACTCGCTGATGCAGGTCGAGATGGTCTCACCGGGACAGGTGCGCCAGATCGAGGCGAGCCTCGGGACGGTCGGGCGGGCCGAGGAGCGGCTGCTCTCGCGCGCCGTCCAGGCGCTCTCGATCGTCACCCGCGAGATGGGAGTGGCACTGGGCCCGCGGGTCGACGAAGGCGTGCTCGAGAAGATCGAGCTGATCGAGATGTCGAGCGATCGCCTGCTGCTCGTCCTCGCCCTGCACTCGGGGCCGGTACGGACGATCTTCGTCGAGGGGTCACGCTCCTTCGGGAGCGGGGCGCTGGCCTCGCTGGGCGCGTTCCTCAACGAGCGGCTGGCCGGCCTCACTCTGCGGGAGGTGCGGGAGACGTACCGCGACCGCCTCTCCGACCACCCGGCCGAGCACGCCGACCTCCTCAACATCTTCCTCGAGAGCGCCGAAACCGCCTTCGCGCCGGAGTGGACGGCCGGCGACGTCGTCCTCGGACCGGCCTCGGGTCTCGCCGCTCAGCCGGAGTTCGCCGATCGCGAGCACCTCCGTGACCTGATCGAGCTGACCGAGCGGAAAGAGCTTCTGGCACGCGCGCTGCGGCAGCGGCGGGCGGACGGGATCGTGATCTCGATCGGTGGGGAGCACGCCGAGCCGCCGCTCCTCGACTTCAGCCTGGTCACGACGGAGTACGAGGCGGGAGCCGTCCGCGGGACGATCGGCGTCATCGGTCCGACCCGGATGCCGTACGACCGCGTCGTGGCGCTGGTCGAGTACACGGCCCGGCTCCTGACCACGCTGCAGGGCGGCTGAACGTGGCGCCGCGGCGCACCGAGCCGAGCCGCACCGACTCGTGAGCCAGCGCGATTATTACGAAGTGCTCGAAGTCGCGCGTACGGCCGGCGCGGAGGAGATCAAGCGCGCCTACCGGCGGCTCGCGATGCGCTACCACCCCGACCGCAACCCCGACGATCCCGAGGCCGAGGAGCGGTTCAAGGAAGCGAGCGAAGCCTACGAGATCCTGCGCGACCCGGATCAGCGGACGCGCTACGATCGCTTCGGCCACGCCGGCGTGCGAGGCCGGGCGGGAGCGGGGGCCTACCACGAGTTCGACCTGGCCGACGCCCTGCGCGCCTTCATGCGCGACTTCGGCGGCTTCGAGGATCTCTTCGGGGGTCGCGCGGGGGAGGGGCGGGGAGCACGCCATGGCCCGTTGCGAGGGAGCGACGCCCAGATGCGGATGCGGGTCACGCTGGAGGAGGTGGCGACCGGCGTCGAGCGGACGATCCGCGCCAAGCTCCTCCAGCGCTGCGAACCATGTGGGGGACGCGGCAGCGCGGGGGGAGAGCCCGCCGTCTGCACGACCTGCGAGGGTCAGGGCCAGGTCCGGCAGTCGCAGCGCTCGATCTTCGGCCAGTTCGTCAGCGTCCAGCCGTGCCCTCGCTGCCGTGGCGAGGGGGTGGTGATCACGGATCCCTGCACGACCTGCGGCGGAGAAGGCCGCGTTCGCGAGGAGCGGCGGATCAAGGTCCGCATCCCGGCGGGAGTCGAGACCGGCAACTACCTCACATTGCGCGGCGAGGGCAACGCCGGACCGAGAGGCGGGCCGCAGGGCGACCTGCTGATCGTCATCGAGGTCCAGCCGCACGAGCGCTTCGAGCGGCAGGGCGAGGACGTGATGATCGAGATCGGTGTCTCGTTTCCGCAGGCGGCACTGGGGGCGGAGATCGAGGTGCCCACGCTGCGTGGCCAGGCCACCCTCGTCATCCCCGATGGAACGCAGACGGGAACGGTCCTCAAGCTGCCGGGCGAGGGGCTGCCGCGCCTGGACGGGGGGGCGCAGGGCGACCAGCTCGTCCGGGTTCGGGTGTGGGTTCCGACCCGACTCTCAGCCGCCGAGCGCCGGCACGTGGAGGCGCTCGCAGATTCCGAGAACCTCGCGCCCCCGCCGGAGAAGGGCTTCTGGCGCAAGGTGAAGGAAGCCTTCACGACACAGGGTTCGTAGCCTTGCCGGCCATCGCGGGGATCCTGCGGGAGGACGGGGCACGGCTCGACCCGCTCGCCGTCGTACCCTTTGCCGGGCCGCGCTGGTGCCTCGAGCCCGCCGAAATGGCGGCGGTCGATCGGGCGGCGATCCAGGCCGGCCTGCCGGGAATGGCGCTCATGGAAAGCGCCGGCCGGAGTGTCGCGCGGTGGATCCTCGAGAACGTCCTCGGCCCCGGCCCGGTTCACCAGCCGGTGATCGTCTGGGTCGGTGGCGGCAACAACGGCGGCGACGGGTTGGTGGTCGCACGCACCCTGTCCGGGGCCGGCGTGAAGATCGAGCTCGAGCTCTTCGTCGATCCCGGCCGCCTGGGGAGTGACGCGGGCCGTCAGTGGACGCTCGTCGAGCCGATCGGCCTGCCCTTCCGGCGTATCGAGCGGGCGGCGGAAGGACAGGCGGCGGCCGCGCGGGCCGCCGGCGCATCGTGCGTCGTGGACGCCCTCCTCGGGACCGGCCTTCAAGGCGAGGTGCGGGAGCCGATGCGGACGGCGATCCTCGCCCTCAACGACGTCGTTTCTGGTTCCGGGGGTGCGCCATCGGTCGTGGCGGTCGACGCTCCCTCGGGCCTCGACGGGAGCACCGGTCGCGTGCGTGGGGTCGCCGTCCGCGCGCGGGCGACCGTCACGTTCGGCTTCCCCAAGCCGGGGCTCTTCCTGGCCGAGGGTCCGGCCCACGCCGGACGTTTGACGCCCGTTCCGCTGGGCTATCCGCCGGCGGCGCTGGCCGCCGCGCCGCAGCCCAGGCTGGGCTGGACCGCACTCGTCGAAGCGGCGGCGGCGCTGCCACCGCGGCGGCACGACCTCCACAAGGGCGAGGCCGGTCGGCTCCTCCTCCTCGCCGGATCGCTCGATTACCGCGGCGCGCCCGTCCTGGCCGCCACCGCCGCCTTGAGGAGCGGCGCCGGGATCTGTGTGGTGGCGGCCCCGGAATCGATCGCCGATTTCCTGGTCGGGCGCCTCCCCGAAGCGATCGCCCTGCCCTTGCCGGTCACGAAGTCGGGCGGGCTGGCGGCCCGGGCGGCCGGCGAGATCGCCCGCGCGGTCGAACGGGCGGACGCTATGGCGCTGGGTCCCGGCCTGACGACCGGCCGCGGGGTGGCGGAGGTGGTCCGCGCCGCGCTCGCCGCTCCCCTCCCGGCGGTCGTCGACGCCGACGCGCTCAACTGTCTGGCCGCCAATCCGGCGGCGGCGGTGCGCGATGCGCCCACGGTCCTGACGCCCCATCCCGGCGAGCTCGGCCGCTGGCTCGACCGGACCGCCGCCGAGATCGACGGCGGGCGGGTGGCGGCCGCCCGTGACGCCGCCGGGCGGTGGCGCTGCCAGGTCGTCCTCAAGGGATCGCCGACCGTGATCGCCGATCCGGACGGCCGGGCAGCCCTGAACCTCAGCGGAAACCCCGGCCTGGCGGTCGGCGGGAGCGGCGACGTCCTGACCGGTGTCCTGGGGGCCCTCCTCGCGCAGGGCGTGCCGGCGCCGCTGGCTTCGCGCGCCGCACCGCTCCTCCACGGCCTCGCCGCCGATTGGGCGGCGCGTGACCTGGGCGAACGGGGGCTCGTCCCGAGCGAGCTCTTCCGCTACCTGCCGCTCGTGATCCGGGAAGTCTGCGCCGGTCGCGGCCGGGATCTGCTGGCCCGGCTGGATCACCCGTACGCGCCGCTGCTGGCGGCCGAGGGGACGGCGTGAGGGCGGCGTGAGGCCGACTCCGCTCCTCATGGCGGCGCTCCTGGCCTGGCCTCTCTACGAGTCCCTTCCGACGGGTCGGGCGGTGGCCCAGGAGGCGCCGCGCACCCGCGCGGGTTCGTTCCGCCCCGACGATTGGATCACGTTCGCCGATTTCCGTTTCGTCACCTCGGTGGCGGTGGCGACCGACGTCGCCTATTTCGGGACGACGATGGGAGTCGAGCGGTACGATACGCTGCGTGATCTGTGGCTCCCGCCGGTGACCGCCGCCGACGGTCTCCCCGACGGGGCCGTGACCGCGCTCGCGATCGAGCCGTCGGGATCGCTGCTGTGGATCGGCACCTCGCGGGGACTCGCGCGGTTCGAGACGTACGCCGGCATGGTCGAGCCGGCCTGGGGACCGCCGCCGACCCGTGTCGCCGATCTCAGGATCGCCGCGCGCGACGGCACCGTGTACGCCTTCGTGGCGGGCGCCTGGTGGTCGGGTCGCGGCGGCTCGCCCGTCCTCGAGCGCTCAACGTCGCCGCCGGCGGATGCGGACGGGCCCGTTCCGGTGGACGCGATCGATCCGCTGGACCTTCCGTGGACGGACCCGCTGTACGTGCGGGGCACGACGCCCGCCGGCGGGATCTTCCGCCTCACGACCACGGACCGGGACGCACGCGGCGACTGGTACGTCGGCACCTGGGGCGACAACGGTCGCCGCTGGGGGGCCGGCGGAGCCTCCTGGGAAGCCCTCGCCTTCGGTCTCGCCGGCCCCGGCGGCGGGCCGGTCGTCCGGACCGCCGGCGGGCTCTGGTTCATCCCCCGCGAGGGACCGTCCGACGCCGGCCCGCAGCCTTCGGCTGGCCCTGCTTCCTTGGGGGGCCCCGCGCCCGCGGCGCTCGCCTTCGCGGGCGACGACGGGTCGTGGCGGTATGCCTCTCCCCAGGGGACGCCGGGCCTGCCGACGGCATCCGTGCTCGCGGCCGCCGCCGTCGGCGATACCCTCTACTTGGGATCGGAGCACGGGCTGACCCGCCTGGACCCCCGCCGAGAGAGTGGAGTCGAGGCCGCGGTTGCCGATGGGACGGAGCCCCTCGCCGTCGCGAGGACGTTCGGCTCGCGGGAGGGGGTGCCGGCCGGCTCCGTCACCGCCCTGGCCGCCGACGGTCCCTTCCTCTGGCTGGGCACTTCGGAGGGGTTGGTCCTGTGGGAGCGCGCCGGGGAGACGCCGGCTGCCCGGTACCTCGAGGGCACCGCGATCACGGCCGTGGCGATCGCCGCCGACGCGGTGTTCGTGGCGAGCGAGAGCGGCCTCTACGTCGCGGAGCGACCGGCCGGAGCCGCCGGCGAGGCGCTCTCCTCCGGCACGTTCGCGCGGAGCGGCACCTTCGGGCGGACGGTACGCGCGGTGGCGGTCCGCGACGCGCGACTCGTCGTCGCGACCGACGCGGGCCTCGAGGTGTTCGACCGGAGCACCGGCCGGTGGCGGGTCACGCAGGTGGGCGGCGGCAGGCTCCCGGCTGAGCCGCTGTCGCTCGCGATCGATGCGGAGCAGGTGTGGATCGGCACGTCGGCAGGCCTCGCCCGCTGGCGGCCGGCCACCGACGAGTGGGAGACGTACGAGCCGGCCGATGGCCTCGCTGGAGTTCCCGTCCTCCACCTCCTGGCGGAAGGGGACGCAGTGTGGGCGTCGACCCCCGGCGGCGTGAGCCGCTTCGCCTGGCGGAGCTCCAGGCCGTGAGGCGTTCGCCCGGCCTCGGTCCGCTCGTTCTCGCATTCGCGTCGAGCGCGCTGCTGGCGGCGGGGTGTGTCGATCGCGAAGGGGAGGACGCGGCCGTCGCCGGCGGCGCGGTCTCGGCCGACAGGGGCGGCCCGCCCGCGGCCGGTACGGAGTCCGAGGAACCGGCCGCCACGGATCTCACCGCTCCCGCGAGCGCGTGGACGATCGGGATCGCCTGCGTGACACGGCCTTTGTCGGGCGTCGCTACGGTTACCGACGTCCGGACCGCGAGTCATCCGGGATTCGACCGCATCGTGTGGGAGTTCGCTCCCGGCGAGCGACCGGGGTACCACGTCGAGTACATCGACCGGCCGGTGCGTGAATGCGGTTCAGGCAACGTCGTGCCGCTGGCCGGCGACGGCTGGCTCGAGGTGCGGCTCGAGCCGGCCCGCGCGCACGACGAGGCGGGGAAGCCGACCCTGCGCGAAGCGAGTGGTGCGCGGGATCGCAGGTTGGATCCCGGGTTGCCGGTCGTTCGCGAGCTCGCCCGAACCTGCGACTTCGAGGCGGTCGTCGCGTACGTGATGGGCGTCACGTCCCCGAATCCATTCCGGGTCGCCGAGCTGGAGACCCCGCCCCGGCTCGTCGTCGATATCCGCCGTTGACCGCCGCCCCGCGCGGCGAGTTCGGGTGGATCGCGCGGCTGATCGCCGTGCTGGCGGAGTCTGGGGCGGAGGGTGCCGCCGCCATCGGCGACGACGCGGCGATCGTGCAGGAGCTTGCAGGGCCGCCCACCGTCTGGACGATCGACACGCTCGTCGAGGGTGTTCACTTCCGGTTCGACTGGCTCGATCCGGAGGCGGTCGGCCGCCGGGCGCTGGCGGCGAGCCTGAGCGACCTGGCGGCGATGGGAGCCGAGCCCCTCGGCGCGCTCGTCGCGGCGGCCGGTCCGGCCGGCGTCGTCGGCGCGCGGATCGAGGGCGTCTACCGGGGAATCGCGGCGCTCGCGGGAGCCGCCGGGTGTCCGATCCTGGGTGGGGACCTGGCACGCGCGGAGGGTCCGCTCCACCTCACCGTGACCGCGCTCGGGCGGTGTGCGGACGGCCCGCCGCTCACCCGCCACGGCGCCAGGGTGGGGGACGAGGTGTGGGTGACGGGAGAGCTGGGCGGGCCCGCCGCCGCGCTGGCGCTCCTCGGGGCGGAAGGTACGGCGCCGGGGGTCCGCGCCCATGCCGCCTATGAGCGGCTCGCCCGACCGTGGCCGCGGAACCGGGAGATCGCCTGGCTCCGCGCGCGGGCGCAGATTGACGCGGCGATCGATCTCTCCGACGGCCTCTCGGGGGATGCGCGCCACGTCGCGGTGCGCTCAGGCGTCCGGATCGTGCTCGAGGCGGAGCGGCTCCCGCTCCACCCGGGCGCGGTCGATGCGGCCAGGCGCCGGGGCGAGGACCCGTTCGAGTGGGCCCTCCACGGCGGCGATGAGCTGGAGATCCTTCTCATCTCACCGGCGGGCGCTCTCGGGTCTCACGCGGAAGCCTTCGCGGAGACTTTCAACGTCCCGCTGACCCGGATCGGCACCGTCGGGGAGGGAAGCGGGGTCGACCTCGTCCGGGCCGGCGCCGCCGCCCCGCTGAGGTCGCGGGCGTGGGATCACTTCGCCGGCGATTGATCCGTGCTCGGGGTGGATCGCCGGCCTTGGAGCCCGGGCGGGTTGCGCTCTCCGGCCGCGATCGGTACGATTCCACTCCCATCCCGTTTGAAATCCCCGTCTCGTATCTGTGGGTCGCCCGTCGGGCGATCCGCGAACCGGTTCGAGGTCGCGAGCAGAGCCGATGAGCCGTATCGCGCGCCTGACCGCCCGGGAGATCCTGGACTCCCGCGGCCGGCCCACCGTCGAAGTCGATTGCTGGACCGACAGCGGGGCCCGCGGGCGCGCCGCGGCGCCGTCCGGCGCCTCGACCGGCGAACACGAGGCGCTCGAACTGCGGGATGGCGACGGCGCCCGATACGGGGGAGCCGGCACGCGAAAGGCCGTGGCCCACGTCAGGGAGACGATCGGGCCCGCGCTCGCCGGGATCGATGTCCAGGACCAGGCCGCGATCGACGCCCGCCTCCTCGAGCTGGACGGAACCGCCGACAAATCGAGGCTGGGCGCCAACGCGCTCCTGGCCGTCTCGATGGCCGTGGCCCAGGCGGCTGCCGAGTCGGCCGGCGAGTCGCTCTTCATCTCGCTGGCGCGCGCGATCGGCGACCCCGACCCTGTCCTGCTGCCGGTCCCGCTCCTCAACATCCTGAACGGCGGGGCCCACGCCAATAACAGCGTCGACATCCAGGAGTTCATGATCGCCCCCGTCGGGGCGGCCTCCTTTTCGGAGGCGCTCCGGATGGGCGCCGAGGTGTACCTGGCGCTGGGAAAGGTCCTCGCGGAGCGGGGCCTCTCGACGACGGTGGGCGATGAAGGGGGCTTCGCACCGGACCTCGCCACGGATGACGCCGCGCTCGAGGCGATCGTGCAAGCGGTCGAGCGGGCGGGCTACGCTCCGGGCGACGATGTCGGCCTCGCCCTCGATGTCGCCGCCAGCGAGCTGTACCGGGAAGGCGCGTATCACTGGGTCAAGCGGGACGGGGACCCGATGGCGTCCGCGGACCTGATCGGGGTCTACAAAGATTTATGTGAGAGCTACCCGATCGTTTCGATCGAGGACGGCCTCGCCGAGAACGATTGGGAGGGGTGGAAGAGGCTGACCGAAGCGCTCGGGGAGCGCGTGCAGCTCGTCGGGGACGATCTCTTCGCGACACACCCCGTCCGGCTGCGGCAGGGGATCGAGCGGCGGATCGCCAACGCGATCCTGATCAAGCTGAACCAGATCGGCACGGTGACCGAGACGCTGGAGGCGATCGGGGTCGCGCGGGCGGCCGGATATGCGACCGTGATCTCCCACCGCTCGGGGGAGACCGAGGATACGTTCATCGCCGATTTCGCCGTGGCGACATCGGCGGGCCAGATCAAGACCGGCGCGCCCGCCCGAGGTGAGCGGACGGCCAAGTACAACCAGCTCCTCCGGATCGAGGAGCGGCTCGGCGATCGGGCCCGCTATCCGGGCCGCGCGCCGTTCCCGGGCGCCGGGAACCGCACGTGACGCAGCTCGCCGGGCGAAGCCCGCGGCGGCAACGCCGGCGACAGAAATGGCTCTTCTGGGGGATCGTTTCCCTCCTCCTCGCGTACGGTCTTTTCGGCGGCGACCACCGGCCGCACCACCTCCTCCTTCTCGCCCTGGAGGAGCGGCAGACCGAGGCGAGGATCGAGCTCCTCGCGCAGCGGAACGCCGAGCTCGTGGAGAAGCACGACCAGCTGGCGCAGGACCCCTTCACGCTCGAATCGCTGGCGCGCGAGAAGGGGTTGATCCGCCCCGGCGACCTCGTCTATCACATCATCCCCGTCCCCCCCGGCGTGCACGAGGCGGGCGCGGAGTCTCTCGCCGCCCGCGCCGCGCGGGCCGCTTTCGCCGCAGCCGACTCGGCCGCCGATTCGATGCTCCCGGCCGCCGATTCGATGTTCCCGGTGGCCGATTCGATGTTGAATTGACACGCCGCCATGGGGCGGCTATCTTTTCCATACATCGCGGGGTGGAGCAGTCTGGTAGCTCGTTGGGCTCATAACCCAAAGGTCGCGGGTTCAAATCCCGCCCCCGCTACCATCTGAGCAGGCAATCTCAGGGTACGCTATGAAGGGGCGCCGATCTGCCGGCCGCCCCTTCGTTTTTCACGTAGCTTGATGCCTTCACGTAGCTTGATGCGCTCCGTTTGTGGCGGCGTAGCTCAGCCTGGTAGAGCAAGGGACTCATAAGCCCTGGGTCGCAGGTTCAAATCCTGCCGCCGCCACCATTCAGAGTTTCGGCGTCCGCCATGCCACGCCCGACCCACGACCTCGCCGCCGCTTTTCGCGAACACTGGATGCGCCACTTCGCGCCTCCAGCGGGTGCGGCGATCGTGGCGGCAGTCTCGGGCGGTCTCGACTCCATGACGCTCCTAGCGCTCCTGGCACGCCAGCGCGTCGCCGGCGACCTCGAGGTCGTGGCGGCCCACTACGATCACGGGACGCGCGGCTCGGAGAGCGCCGACGATGGCCGCTTCGTCGAGGCGGTGAGCCGCCGGTGGGGCGTGCGCGCGGTCCGCGGTCGGGGAAACGCCCCTGCCCGGGCGAAGACGAGCGGCCGCGGCCCGCAGGCGGCGGCACGGGACCTGCGGTACGCGTTCCTGCGCGATGTCGTCGAGCGAGCCGGCGCCTCCGCGCTCGTCACCGCCCACCAGCGGGACGATCGGGTCGAGACCGTGCTCCTGCGCCTCGTTCGCGGCACGAGCCCGGACGGGCTGGCCGCGATGGCACCGATCACGGAGCGAGGCGGCATGATCGTCCTTCGCCCGTTCCTTCCGTTCTCGCGAGCTGCGATCGCAGGCTGGGCGGCAGCGACCGGGGTGCCGTATCGCGAGGACCCATCGAATCGAGCGGAGCGCTATCCCCGCTCGCGGGTGAGGCATGAGCTCAGGCCGCTCCTGGCGGCGCTGAACCCGCGCCTCGACGAAGCGATCGTCCGGCTTTCGGCCCAGGCGGCGGCCGACGCAGCCTACCTGCGACAGGGGGCGCTGGGGCTTCTGAATGGAACGACGATCGAGCGGACTCGGGAAGTGTGGCGGCTGGACGCCCGGGGGCTTCTCGCGGCCCCGGCCCCGCTTCTCTCGCGGGCGCTTCTCGAGGCGTGGGCGTGGAGCGCGCCGTCCGGCGCGGCGCCGCCCGGCGCCGAGTGGGTCGCAGGCGCCATCGATTTTCTGCGCAGCGGTCGCGGCGGCCGGCTGCCGTTCCCCGGCGGGGGGAGGCTCCGGCGATCGCGAGGGAGGGTCGAGCTCGAGGTCGCACCGGGGCGCGCCCGCACGCGACGGCCGAGCCGGGGGGGGCGAAGCGATGCGTGACACCAGCCCGGCCGCGCTCACCGGCCGTCAGGAGCATCCCCACGGGCGGCTGACCCGCGTCCTCATCGACGAAGAGCGACTCCAGGCCCGGGTCCGCGAGCTGGGGGCCGAGATCGGCGCCGACTACGCCGCCCGCGACCCGGTCCTGCTCTGTCTTCTCAAGGGCGGCATCTACTTCACCGTCGACTTGAGCCGCGCGATCGACCACCCCATCACGCTGGAGTTTGTACGCGCCCGCTCGTATGCGGGGACGGAATCCAGCGGCATCGTGGAGCTGGCGTGGATCGACGGCCTCGACATCGCCGGCCGGGACGTCCTCATCGTGGAGGACATCGTCGACACCGGTCTCACGCTGATCGAGATCTGGCGCGCGCTCGAGGGCAAGGGGCCCGCGAGCCTCGCGATCTGCGCGCTTCTGTACAAAGAGAAGCGCCTCGCTCACCCTATTCCTATCCGTTATATTGGATTCGCCATCGAAGACGTTTTCGTGGTGGGATACGGCCTGGACTACGACGAACGCTTCCGGAACCTCCCGCACATCGCGGTGTTCGAGCCGGACGAGTCGTCAGGTTGACGCTCGCCGCGAGGGGAAGGAGCCTCTGATCCCGCCATGACCGATCGACAATCCCGCCCACGCCGGCCCCGGCGTGCGGGCGGTCCCGGCCGTCCTTCGCCGAAGCGGCCGAAGTTCTCCAATCTCTCCAAGAGCCTCGCCCTGTGGGTGCTGATCATCCTGCTCCCGCTGACGGTCTATCAGCTCTTCATGCCCAAGGAGCAGTCGCGGGTCGAGATCAAGTACTCCGATTTCGCCGAGCAACTGGAGCGGGAGAACGTGGCCTCGGTCACGATCACGGAAAAGGAGCTGAACGGCCGGCTCGAGCAGCCGGCCCGTAAGGTTATCGGGAACGGGGCGCGCACGTACACCGAGTTCGTCACGGTCCTGCCTCCGGAGATGGACCCCGGACCACTGGTCGACCGCCTGACTGCGCAGGGCGTGGAGGTCGAGGCCCGCGAGACGCCGATCAACTGGATTACGCAATTGATCACCTGGCTGCCGTGGATCCTGATCATCGGACTCTGGATCTTCTTCATACGCCAGATGCAGGGCGGTGGATCGAAGGCGTTCTCGTTCGGGAAGTCGCGCGCCAAGCTACTCTCGGCCGACGCGCCCAAAGTCACGTTCGATGATGTCGCCGGTGCCGACGAGGCGAAGGTCGAGCTCGAGGAGATCATCGAGTTCCTCAGGGACCCGAAGAAGTTCCAGCGCCTCGGCGGCCGGATCCCCAAGGGGGTGCTTCTGCTGGGGCCTCCGGGGACGGGCAAGACGCTGCTCGCCCGGGCGGTTGCCGGCGAAGCCGGGGTGCCCTTCTTCTCGATGTCGGGGTCGGATTTCGTGGAGATGTTCGTGGGGGTGGGCGCCTCTGTGACCGGTGATACGCCGGTTCTGGTGCGTACCCCTGAGGGGATCGAGCTCCTTCCGATCGGCGAGGTCGTCGATAGCCATTATCCCGACGGCGATCACGGCTATGTCGTACGGGCCACCGATATCGAGACGCTGGGTTACGAGTCCCGCTCCTCGGGCTTCCGCGGCCGCCTGAAGGGTTTCGGCGGGAGCGCGTGGCAGGAGGTCAGGGCGGTGTACCGTCATCGTGTCGACGAGATCTACGAGATACGCTATCTCGGAGGAACGATCCGAGCGACCGCGGACCACAGCGTCTTCGTGCGCGGGCACGGTGGGATCAAGAGCAAGGCCGTCGTCGATCTCGAGCCCGGCGACGTTCTCGTCGATATGCCGTTCAAGGTCCGCCGGTCGTTCGATCGGCTGATCGGCACGTCGCATGAGGTCCGCGCGCACACTTTCGAGGCTGAGCTCCCGATCCGGCTGATGATCGAGGAGCCGGACCCGGAGAAGGAATCGGTGGCCGCGGCGTATGAGTACGCGCGGACCAGCGCGGGCTGGATGTCACAGCGGGAGCTGGGCGACTGGTTCGGTGTCTCGCAGGCGACGATCGGCAACTGGCAAGCGGGTCGCCACGAGCCTCGTCCGATTTCGACGCGGTTTCGAAAGGTCTGGATCCCAGAATCCGTTCGCATCACCCCGGAGCTCTGCCGGTTACTCGGTCTGTATACGGCGGAGGGTCGAGCGAACGGCAACCTGGAATTCTGCTTCGGCACGCACGAGCAGGCGTTGATCGCCGAATGCGCGGAGATGGTCCGTGATGCATTCGGTCTCGAAGCGATCAAGGTCGAAACGGAGAGCAGCACCACTCGTGTCATCGCTTACTCTGCGGCGCTGGGCCGGTTCTTCGCGCGCCACTGCGGAAACGGCAGCCGGAACAAGCACGTCCCGGAACTTCTCTGGCGACTGCCACGAGAGTACTTCCTCGCATATCTCGCCGGATACAGCGATGGGGACGGCACCACCACCATTGGCGGCAAGCTCGTCATGAGCTCGGTCAGTCGGAGGTTGATCCGTGAGCTCGCCTGGCTCTGCGCGATGCACGGAATCAAGACTGGTGTCGGTCACGGTCGGCAGCGTGGAGGACTTAAGACCAGGCCGCTTCCCGATGGTGAGTACTGGAGGCTGGTCATCGGCAGCACCAGCAACCCCTTCCGGTCGCCGGCCCGAGCCCGAGAGCACAACAAGCCCATCGTGCGTGAGGTCGTCCGAAAGCCCTACGACGGCTACGTCTACGATCTCTGCGGGTGCGAGAACGAGGCCTTCTTCGGCGGCGAGAAGCCGGTGCTGCTCCACAACAGCCGCGTGCGGGATCTCTTCGAGCAGGGGAAGGCGCACGCGCCGTGCATCATCTTCATCGACGAGATCGACGCCGTCGGGCGCCACCGGGGCGCAGGTCTCGGCGGCGGCCACGACGAGCGCGAGCAGACGTTGAACCAGCTCCTCGTCGAGATGGACGGCTTCGAATCGAACGACGGCGTCATCCTGATCGCCGCCACGAACCGCCCCGACGTGCTCGATCCGGCGCTCCTCAGGCCCGGCCGCTTCGACCGCCAGGTCGTGGTGGATCGGCCCGACGTCCGCGGGCGCGAAGGGATCTTCAAGGTCCACACGCGCGACATCCCGCTCGCCGAGAGCGTTAATCTGCGGGTGCTCGCCAAGGGAACTCCGGGTCTCTCGGGCGCGGACATCGAGAACATCGTGAACGAGGCGGCGCTGCTGGCGGCGCGCAACAACCGCACCGAAGTCACGATGGGCGACTTCGAGGATGCCAAGGACAAGGTCATGATGGGGGCTGAGCGGAAGAGCCTCGTGATCACGGACGAGGAAAAGCGCTCGATCGCCTATCACGAGGCCGGGCACGCGCTGGTCCGCATGCTGACGCCGGCGGCCGATCCGGTGCACAAGGTGACGATCATCCCGCGCGGCCGGGCGCTCGGCGTCACCCATTTCCTGCCCGTCGACGAGCGGCACATCTACACCCGCGAGTGGTGCGAGAACCAGCTGACCGCGCTGCTCGGCGGCCGGGCGGCCGAGATCCTGGTTCTCCACGCGTCCACGACCGGGGCCGGGGACGACCTGCAGCGCGCGACCGATCTCGCGCGGCACATGGTTACGAAGTGGGGCATGAGCGAAGTCCTGGGTCCGCTGACCTACGGCGACGAGCAGGAGCAGGTTTTCCTGGGCCGCGAGATCGCGCAGCACCGTGATTACTCCGAGGAGACCGCGCGGCTGATCGATCAGGAGGTCAAGACGATCGTGATGGAGTCGTTCGAGCGAGCGGTGACGATCTTGAAGGAGAACGAGGAGTCGCTTCACCGCCTCGCGGACGGGCTCCTCGAGCGCGAGATCCTCGACAACGAGGAGATCCGCCGTATTCTGGAGGGGAAGGAGCTGGCGCCGATGGCGCCGGTCACGGACGGAGACGCTGCCGGCAAAGAGTCGCCGGCCGAAGCGGGGGCGGCCGAGGAGCCGCGCGCCGCCGCCGAGGTGGAGCTCGGGGCCGGAAGCGCCGACGGGGACCACGGGGATGGCAAGGAGGCCGAGGAGGAGGCCGCGGCCGCCGGACCGCGTCGCGAGCCCCAACGGGCCGGCGCCGCGCGCGCCAGCCGGATCGAGCGGCCGGCGGGCGGTGGCGCCGTGGTGCGGCCGGAGACGAAGGAGGAGAGGCCCCTCCCCAGCGACACCTGAGAGGTCGATGAAGTCCGATCTTCGTCGCGCGCCTCGATCTCGGACTTGCCTAGTCCATTGAGCCCCACCCGCGCCACGGCCCGCGTCTCCACCGTCCTCGAAACGGCCGCGGTCTGGAGGGTACGCGGGATGGAGCTCCGGCTCGGGCCGGTGCCCATCCTCATGGGGGTCGTCAACGTGACCCCCGACTCCTTCTCGGACGGCGGCCGGTACGCATCGGCCGAGCGCGCGATCGCGCGTGGGCTGGCTCTCGTCGAAGCGGGGGCGGCGATCCTCGACGTGGGCGGCGAATCGACCCGGCCGGGCGCGGAGCCGGTGCCGCCGGAAGAGGAGCTGAGGCGAATCCTGCCCGTAGTCCGGGGGCTCGCCGAGCGGACCCGGGTCCCTCTCTCCATCGACACCACGAAGCTGGAGGTGGCCCGCGCCGCGCTGGAGTCGGGCGCCCGGATCGTCAACGACGTGAGCGCGCTCCGCTTCGCGCCCGGCATCGCCGACCTGGCGGCCGAGAGCGGCGCAGGGCTCGTCCTGATGCACATGCGGGGCGAGCCACGGACGATGCAGGCCGACCCCCGTTACGGCGATCTGCTGGGCGAGATCGGAAGCGAGCTCCTCACGGCGGCAGGGGCGGCCGAGCGGGCGGGAGTGGAGCGTTCGGCGATCGTGCTCGATCCGGGCATCGGCTTCGGCAAGACGGCGGCCGACAGCTATCGGCTCATCGCCCGGCTCGAGGAGCTGGCCGCGAACGGGTACCCTGTGCTGGTCGGCCACTCCCGGAAGTCCTTCCTCGATCCGGGGAGGCGCCGGGACCCCGCGGAGCGGGTGCCGGAATCGATCGCCGGCGGGCTCCTGGCGGCGCTCGGCGGAGCGGCGATCCTGCGGGTGCACGATGTCGAACCTCATGCCCGCGCGCTGTCCGTATACGACCGCTGGCTCGAAGCGATGCGGGGTAGCGAAGGATGATCGAGCACTGGGCCCGCATGCGCTTCCTCCAGCCGGGCTTCGCCGACATCATCGATATCGCGGTCGTGACCTTCATCATCTACAAGCTCTTCAGTCTCGTCCAGGGGACGCGGGCGCTCCAGATGATGCTTGGCTTCGTCCTCCTGATGTTCGCCGCCTACGCCGCACAGCTTCTCCGACTGGAGGCCCTCAACGAGATCTTCCAGGCCGGCCAGCTCGTGTGGGTGATCGCGATCCTGATCGTCTTTCAGCCCGAGCTCCGGTCGGCGTTGGCCCGGCTCGGGCGCGCGCCGATCCTGCGCTTCTTCGTCAAGGTCGAGGAGAGCCCGGTGATCGGGGAGGTCGTGCGCGCCGCGTCGCAGCTCAGCAAGGAGAAGCGCGGCGCGATCATCGCGATCCAGCGCGAGATCGGCCTCATGGAGTACGTGGACAGCGGCAAGCAGTTGCAGGCGCAGGTTTCGGCTGAGCTGCTGAGCACGATCTTCGCTCCGTACACTCCGCTGCACGACGGAGCGGTCATCATCGAGGGCAACAACATCGTCGCCGCGGCGTGCATCCTGCCGCTGACCCAATTCCCCGTCTACGACTCCTCGATCGGAACCCGACATCGCGCGGCGATCGGTCTTTCGGAGGAGACCGATGCGGCAGTGGTCGTGGTCAGCGAGGAGAGCGGAACGATCTCGCTCGCCGTGGGCGGGCGTCTCGAGAGGAACCTCTCGCCGGAACAGCTCACCGAAAGGCTGCAGAATCTCCTTCAGGCGCGGGCGCTGGCGTAGCATGGCGGGGCTCGAGCGGTTGCAGCCCGCGCGCGCGTTGTCTAAGTTTTTAGACTTCCAAGAATCGCCGGTTTCAGCTCATTCCAGCCGTACAATCGGAGGGCGTGTCATCCGCGATGCGGACGCTTAGCCGCGAAAGGCTGCTTTACGCCGGCCTCACCTTCCTGGTTGTCTTCGCGTCGTACGTCCTGACGCTGGCGCCGGGGCTCACGTTCTGGGACGCCGGCGAGTTCATCGCCACGTCCTACATCCTGGGGATCCCGCACCCGCCAGGAACGCCGCTGTTCGTGCTCCTGGGCCATGTGTTCGGGATGCTCCCGCTCGGGGTCGAGTACGCCTTCAAGACGAACCTGATGAGCGCGCTGGCCTCATCGATCGGGGGCTTCTTCTACTTCATCGTGCTGGCCTCGATCCTGGCGCGCATCGATCGCGCGATGGGCTGGGGCCTGCCGCCGACGCTGGTCCATGTCGGGGCGGCCGGAGCGGTGTTGCTGTCGGCGTGGGGTCTCACGGTGTGGTTCAACTCGACCGAGACCGAGGTGTACACGGTCGCCCTCATGACGATCGCGCTCGTCACCTTCCTCGTCTTCTACTGGGCCGATCACCTGACGGAAGGCAAGGACTGGAACCTGCTCCTGCTGATCATCTTTCTGATGGGGCTCTCGGTCGGCAATCACCTGATGGCGCTGCTCGTCATGCCGGCGGTCGTCCTCTACGTGGTCTGGACGGTATGGCCGCTGCACCGCGACTACGTGCTCAGCCTGCTCGTCGGGGCCCTGGGCCTCTACCTGGTGATCATGAAGGGGATTTCGATCGATGGCATCCTGATGGGCGAGTCGCCGATCAACCCCGCGGTCATGCTGTTCGGGTTGCTGGTCCTGGCCGCCGGGATCTGGTGGATGGCGCGGTCCGGTGCGCTGCCCTTCTTCATAGGCGTGGTAATCTGCTTCGCGGCGGGGGCCTCGATCATTTTCTTCCTGAAGATCCGGGCGGGCCTCGATCCGGCCATCAACGAGGCGAACCCCGAGACCTGGAAGGAGCTGCTGGCCGTTCTGGCCCGCAAGCAGTACGACATCCGGCCGATCTTCCCGCGCTCGGTCGACTTCCTCCAGTATCAGATCCCGCTCTACTTCGACTACCTGTTTGGCCGGGTAGGGCCGTTCCGGTCGAACGTATCGGCGCAGTTCGGTCTGCCGGGCCTTTCGATCCTCGTCTTCCTGCTGGCGATCGCCGGATCGGTGTACCACTTCCTGGCCGACCGCAAGACGTGGGCCTACTTCCTGGTCGTGTACCTGACGACCTCGCTGGGGCTTCTGCTCTATCTGAACTTCCCGCTCGGTCATTCGCAGGCGCCGGATCTCGCCGGGCTTCCGCGCGAGGTCCGCGAGCGGGACTACTTCTTCGTCGTCTCGTTCGTGTTCCTCGCGCTCTGGGCGGGGGTAGGGGCGTTCAGCCTGGCGGCAGAGGCTTGGCGCCGGGCCGGCCGGCCCGCACTCACCGGACCCGCGCTCGCCGGAGCCACGGCGCTGATCCTGGTTCTCCCGGCGGCCGTCTTCGCGCTCAACTATCACGAGAGCGACCGCAGCGGCAACCACATCGCGCGCGATTTCGCCTACAACGTGCTGCAGTCGGTCGAGCCGTGGGGGATCCTCTTCACGAACGGCGACAACGACACCTTCCCGCTGTGGTATCTGCAGGAGGTGGAGGGGATCCGGCGCGACGTGGCGATCGTCAACCTGGCCCTGATGAATACGACCTGGTATCTGGAGCAACTGAGCGAGCGTGCGTTCACGGCGAGCGACCCGCCGGCGACCGCGGTCCCCGCGGCAGAGCTTCAGCTTGAAGCGGGGCGGCGTCCGACCGAGCCGCTCCTCGATTACAGCGGCGCGCCAGAGGACCCCCTCTCCCGGGTCGGGTTCCTGGTCGACGAGGCGACGACGATCGACGTGGCGGGGATCGAGGTCGCTCTACCGGCCAACAGCGTGCTGCGTCGGCAGGACGTGGGCGTGCTCCAGGTCGTGCGCGCGAACCTCGGAGCGCGGCCGATCTACTTCTCGGTCACGGTGCCCGACAACGGGAAGGTCGGGATGCACGACCATCTGGTCCGGCAGGGGATCGTCGATCGACTGGCGGCTCTGCCCGCCGAGGAGCTGGCCCGCACGGGGGAGGCTATCGTCCCGATGCAGCCCCCCGAGGACGCCTGGATCCATGTCCCCAGGACGGAGCTCCTGCTGGATGAAGTCTACAACTACCGCGGCATCCTCGACGACAGCATCGACAAGGACGGGACCGCGCTAGCGCTGATCGGAAACTACGCGGCGACCTACCTGCAGCTCGCCTCCGCCCAGGCCCGCCTGGGGGATACCGACGAAGCGATCGTCTCGCTCCGGCGGGGGCACGAGCTGCTCGGTCGCGAGCCCGGCGACGAGGCTTACCTGACGAGCATGATCAACGTTTTCGCCGTGAGCGGCTCCTATCAGAAGATCGACAGCCTCCTGCAGGCCGCCGAGGAGCAGCGCGGGGTCCGGCTGGACGACCGCTACTACAAGACGGCGGCCTACAACGCGGCGGTGGCCGGCCACTTCGAGGTGGCGGACCGCCTACTCCAGAAGTACTTCCGCCAGACCCCCCGCGGCGTCGAGCCGGAGCTTTGGATCGAGCTCGGCGAGATGGCGCTGGCGACGGGCGATACGACGCAGGGGATGCGGTTCCTGACCCAGGCGATCCGGGTCGATCCGGACAACCGGCGGGCCTTCCTCCGGTACATCAATCTGGCGGACGCGATCGGGAACGAACCGCTGACCAAGACCTTCCTCTATCAGTGGGTCAGGACGCATCCCGGCGACACGCTGACCGCGCGTCTCTACGAGGAGTTCCTGGATAGCGGGACCTTTCCGGCCGAGCTTCGCTGGGACAGCCTCGTCGGCCGCTCGGAGCGGGTCGGGTCGGCTGCCGTTGACACTGTCCCGGCAGGCGGATAGAATCGCCCTCCGGCGTGAGCCTGCTCAACGGCTTGCCGCAAAGGAGCCTGCGTGACCCTACTCCAGATGTTCCGCGACGGCGGCATTTTCATGTATCCGCTGCTCGCCTGTTCCATCCTCGGGTTGGCGGTCATTCTGGTCAAGTTCGTCACCCTGCAGATGGCCAAGATCCGCACCGACCGGTTGATGGAACGGGTGAGGAGCCTGGTCCGCAACGGGCACGTGGACGAGGCGATCGAGCTGTGCGCCAACACGCGCGGTCCGGTCGCCGCCATCCTCCTCACCGGCCTTCACCTTCATCGGGAGGGGCGATCGGACCAGGCCGAGCAGGCGATTAGACACGCCGGCCGGATCGAGATGGCGTTCCTGGAAAAGGGGCTCGTGGTGCTGGCGACGATCGCGAACGTGGCTCCTCTGATCGGGTTCCTGGGAACGGTGGCGGGAATGATCCTCGCCTTCGGCGCGATCGAAACCGCGGGTGAAGTCGAGGCGACGCTGGTGGCGGGCGGTATCAAGGTCGCGCTCATCACGACCGCGACCGGGCTCGTGATCGCGATCCCCGTCAATATCGCCCACAACTGGTTCGTCTCGCAGATCGACGGCCTGGTGGTCGAGATGCGGGAAGGGGTTCAGGCGATCCAGGACCTGCTGTGGATCGAGGCGGCCCGAGAGGAAACGCTGCCCGGGCGCAACCCGTGACAGGCGCGGACGGTTTATCGGTATGAGGTACGAGCCGGATGGCGGTTAGGCAGAAGGCATTTCAGAAGAAGCACGGGGCGTCGAGCAAGATCCCCGCCTCGTCGCTGGCGGATATCGCCTTCCTGCTGCTCATTTTCTTCATGGTCTCGACGACCTTCCGCGCCGAGGATCCGCGCGATGTTACGATGCCCGTAGCCCTCGCCCAGGAGAAGATCCCGGAGAAGCGGAAGGACATCCAGAATGTCTACATCGAGCGCAGCGGAGCCGTCTACATCAACGACCAGCAGGTGCCGATCCCGCAGATCTCCGATATCATCGCCCCGATCCGGGTCGAGCAGCCGCGGCTCGTCGTCTCCGTCCGGGGCGATGTGGATGTTCCGTACGACGTGGTCAACGACGTCCAGGAGGAGCTGCGCGACGCCAGCGCGGTGCGGGTGAACTTCACGACGAACCTGGAACGCGAGACCTCGCGCCGCGGTAGATAGATTAGCAGGTCAACAACCTGTCAGGCCGCCAGGACAAGGAGGGATGGGCATGGCTGAGAGAGTGGATCGGCCGGTCGCGGAGACGACCGGATACACGACCGCCAACACGGAGCTCCACGGGGCTTACGGCCGGTACTTCAAGGTGTTCACGATCGCGGCCGTCCTCGTCCACGGGCTCCTGATCTTCTTCCTCGTCACCCCTCGCGGCGAGGGGTTCGAGGCGCGGGCCGAGGAGCTGACCGTCATCGATATCCCGCCCGAGATCAGGATCCCTCCGCCCCCCGAGGAGATCGCCCGCCCGGCGACGCCCGTGATCGCGGAGGAGCCGATCGAAGAGGACATCACGATCGCCGAGACGGAGATCGAGGCCAACGAGCCGGTGCCGGAGGCGCCGCCTGCGCCCCCCGCGGAGACGGTCGGCAACACGTTCACGTTCACGCCGTATACGGTCAAGCCGAAGTGCAAGACGAACTGCACGGCGGACGACATCCTTAGGCACGTCCCGCCGCTCCTGCAGAAGAGCGGGGTGCAGTGCGATCTGGCAGTCGGGCTGAGGATCGACACCGGCGGGAACGTGACGGCGACCCAGATCCTGAAGACGAGCAACAATCAGGCGTGCGACGCGGCGACCGAGAAGTGGGCCAGGACGACGGCCTGGACGACCGCCTACAACCGGGACCAGCCGGTCGTGGTGTGGATCTCCCAGCCGGTCAGCATCAAGACCGAGTAGGCGCCTCGGCCGTCCGGCGGTCGACAGACCCCGGCTGGCGGTTGACAGGCCCGGGCGATGTGTTATAATGGGGAAGCGAACGCTGCTCCAGCCACGGCATTCCCCTCTGTGAACCTCTGAGCGAGGAGGGCGTTTCGAACCCAATTGCTGTTCGCCTTTCCAGGCGCGAATCCGGCGCCGACTCTCAGCCAGCCGCATACCGGAGAGCTCTTCGGGCCGCTCGAGCGGGTTTTCTTGGCCGCCGGACTAGAACCTCCAGTGCGTCTTCTTTCCAAGTGTCGTATGAACCCTAGCGGAGGACACCCCATGCAGCACCGTGGTGCGTACAAGAGCACCGCCAGGTTGGCGCTCCCCGTTCTGGGCGCGTTCGCCCTGCTGGCGCTCGGCGCCGGCCCGGCGTTCGCCCAGATCACGGGGAAGGTGGTCGGGACGGTCACCGATCGGGACACCGGCGAGCCCTTGGTCGGCGCGCAGGTCGTCGTCGAAGGCACCAACCTCGGCAACGTGACCAACGAGGACGGCTGGTACTTCATCAACAACGTAGCGGTCGGTATCCAGCAGATCACCGCCCAGTATCTGGGCTACCAGACGACAGCTCAGGAGCACCGGATCCTGGCCGGGCAGACGATGACGGTCGAGTTCCAGCTGGCGAGCGAGGTGATCGAGGCCGACGAGGCGATCATCGCGGTGATCGAGCGCGAGCCACTGGTGGCGCGCGACAACACGATCTCGAAGACCCGCTTTACGTTCGAGGAGGCGCGGAATCTGCCGGTCGAGAGCCTCGACGAGGTGATCTCGCTGAGCGCCGGGATCTACGAGGGCCAGGGCGGGTTCATCATCCGCGGCGGCCGCGGCTCGGAGGCGGCGACGTACGTCGACGGAGCCCTGGTCACTGATTTCGGGACCCAGCGGGCCGAGGGCGCCGTAGGCGTCTTCGCGATCGAGGAAGTGGACGTCGTGACGGGCGGTTTCAACGCCGAGTTTGGGCACGCCCAGTCGGGGGTCATCAACATCGTGACGCGCGAGGGGGGCCGGGAATACCACGGCAACGTGCGCTTCACGACCGACGGCCGGTTCGGCACCGACGGCTACGACCTGGCGGAGCTGGCCACGGGTACGATCCCCGAGGAGCAGAGCTGCTGCGGGTACAACGAGTTCCAGGCTTCGATCGGCGGCCCGATCGTCCCCGACAAGCTGACGTTCTTCGCCTCGTTGGCGGCTTCCGGCGCGGCGGACAACGATCCGCGCTCGGCGGGCTTCAACCCCGCGGTCGGGTCGTTCAACTCGAGCGGCTCGACGGAGACGATTTTGCCCGGCGCCCGGGGCGACGACACGCGCGCCCAGGCGAAGGTGACGGCGTTCCTGACCGGGACGTCCAAGCTGATCGGCACGTATCTCTACAGCCGCGATCAGAACGAGGGGTTCTGCCTGAGCTGCTCGCTGTCGCAGTTCCTGTCGACCGCCGACCGGCAGAAGACGCACGACATCATCCTGGGGTTCGACCAGCAGATCTACCAGACCCCGGTGCGAAGCCTTAACCTCCAGGTCAGGGGGAACTACCATCAGACGAAGCTCGCGACCGGCACGCCGAAGAACCCGACGTCTGCGGCGGTCCTGAACGCCCAAGACCGGTTGGCCGGCAGGTGCACCGAATGCAACGTCGACGAGCACACGTTCGATGACGACTTCCTGAACTACCGCTTCGGGGATGTCGAGTTCTTCTTCGAGGACGCAATCCCGGGCGACCCGGAGCTGCTGAACGTAGGCAGCACCCGGGCCACGAATCCGGACCCGATCTTCGGCCATTCACAGGTCTTCGTGACCGAAGGGTTCTCGAACAGCTTCTTCAACCGCGAGGAAGATCGCTACGGGATCCGGGTCGACCTGGACGCGCAGTTGAACCGCGTCCACCGCGCCAAGGTGGGCGGCGAGTACACGCAGATCAACTTCAGCCAGCGCGGCGTGCGGTTCACCGATTCGACGTTCGGCCAGCTCTTCGACGTCGAGCCGCGGGTGGCCGCGCTCTACGCCCAGGACCGGCTGGACTACGGCGACCTGGTGATCGACCTGGGACTCAGGCTCGACCACTGGGACCCGAACACGATGTTCCCGCTCTTCCCGGGCATCGTGCCGTGCTCGATCTCGGCCTTCCCGCAGTGCTCGGACCCGGCGGATAACGACATCGCGGTCCTGGTCGAGGGACGGACGCGGACCGAGCTGGCGCCCAGGCTCGGCGTGGCGCACCCGATCACGGATGCGACCCAGGTGCGGCTCAGCTACGGGAAGTTCCACCAGCTTCCCGAGCTGCGGCACTACTTCTCGGCCTTCGCCACCGACTTCGTGGCCGGGGCCCAGAACCCGAACGTCCTGTACGGCAACCCGAACCTGGATTACGTCGAGACGACGGCGTTCGAGGCCGGGATCACGCACCTGATCAGCCAGGATCTGGTGCTCGACGTGGTGGGCTACAACCGTGACCGGCGGGGTGCGATCCGGGTGGACGTCTTCCAGCCGGGCATCATCGATCCCGGCGTCGAGGAGCGACGCATCTTCGTCAACGGCGACAACGGCAACGTGAAGGGCGTCGATCTGACGCTGTCGAAGCGTTACTCGAACTACTTCTCGGCCGACGTGGCGTACTCGCTTCAGTTCGCGCGCGGGACGACCTCGTCGCCGACCGAGTTCGCCACCGGCGGCGGCTTCGGTCGTTTGTTCGACCCGCTATTCCCGGGCCGGCTGCTGGTGCCGCCTTCCGAGCTGCTGCCGGAGTCGTTCGACCGGCAGCACAGCGCCAACTTGCAGTTCGCGCTGCGGTTCCCCGACGAGTTCCAGGAGGGGACGGCGGTGGGGACGATCTTCAACGACTTCGGCGTCTATCTCGTGTACAACGCGCACTCGGGTGAGCCGTTCACGCGGCGCTCGCTGGTCGGCCTGTTCGAGCCGCTGGAGGACATCAACTCCAGCCGGCTGCCGTGGTTCCACCAGGGGGATGTCCGGGTGACCAAGGGGCTCGATCTGGGCGGAGCCCTGGACCTCGAGCTGTTCGCTCAGGTGCTCAACTTCCTCGATACCGAGAACGTCATCAACGTCAACCCGACGACGGGCCGGCCGGACCGGACGGGGCTCGAGGACAATCTGTCGCGGACGCCGACCATCACCTCGGGCTTCCGGACGGCGGATTCCAGGCAGGACTACCCGTTCGTGATCGCGACCGACATCAAGCCGGAGTTCCAGTCGCGGTTCGCGCGTCAGGACCTCAACGGCGACGGGTCGATCTCACTGGCCGAGGCGCAGGAGACGCTGCGCCAGGCGCTGATCGCGTCCGGATCAGGCGCCACCTTCAGCGCCGGTACCGGCGACTCGCCGTTCAACTACGGCCAGCCCCGCCAGGTCCGATTCGGCGCCGAGATCCGGTTCTAGCAGCGCCGGATGGCGCCGCCCGGCTCCAGCGGACCTTTCGAGTCCAAGGGCGGCACCGTTCAAAGGAGGGATCGCGATGCGCTCGAAGATTGGTGCAGGGGTCGTGGCCGGGCTGTTCGCCGGCCTCGTGTACGGGATCGTGATGCAGATGGTAACGACGCCGATGCCTGGAGGAGGCGGGATGCCGATGGCGGGAGGCCGGATGCCGATGATGGCGATGGTCGCGCAGGTGGTCCGGTCGGACAGTCTCGCCGTCGGCTGGATTTTCCTCCTGATCATGGGCATGGTGATGGGCGGGATATTCGGGTGGGTACTGGCCGGTCGGGCAGCGAGGATCGGCGGCGGGCTCGCCTGGGGGGCGCTCTACGGCGTCTTCTGGTGGGTCCTCGGCACGCTCATCCTGATGCCGATCCTCCTCGGAATGTCGGCTTTCGCACCGCTCACGATGGCGCCGATGCGCCCCGGAGCCATGTGGAGTCTGGCGGCATACCTTCTCTGCGGGCCGATCCTCGGCGCAATCTTCGTCCGCCTGTACAGAGGGGAACCCGCGGCCCCGGGACCGGTCCCGCGCGCCTAGGAAAGGCTACAGCAAGCATGCCTCGGAAACCGACCTCGGAAGAGATTTGGTCCGCGTTTTTGGCTGGCCCGCGTCTCGGGAAAGTCATCAAATACCGACGTCGGCTGTTCATGATGTTGCCGGGGACGCACCGGTGTAAGAACTGCAATGCCCCCTTTGATCGCGCCGGCGCATGGCTCATGCCCCTGATAGGTCACGGTCGATACAGGAAGAATCCGCGCTTTTGCAGTTTTTGAATGGCGTTCGCCAAACGGTACCCGGGTGGTACCGAGCTCGAAATTTCCATGCTCTTCGTCGATGTGCGTGGTTCGACCCGCATGGCGGAGGGGATGAGCCCGGCGAGTTTTGGTCAATTGATGAACCGGTTCTACAAAGCTGCGACCGACGTCCTCATCAGAACCGATGCCATTATCGACAAGTTGGTCGGTGACGAGGTGATCGGTTTGTACCTTCCACTTTTCACGGGACCCAACCACGCGCGCCCGGCGGTGCTCGCCGCGCAACAACTGTTATTGGCCACCGGTCACGCCGAGGAGCAAGGGCCCTGGCTTCCCATCGGTATTGGTGTTCATACGGGTCTTGCGTTCGTCGGCACGGTTGGCGGCGCGGAAGACACTGTGAGTGACATCACCGCGCTGGGTGACAACGTCAACGTAACCGCGCGTCTCGCGTCCGTAGCCGCGCCGGGCGAGGCTCTCATCAGCGAGGTCGCCTACGCAGCCGGCGGCGTAGATCTCGCGGAGCTGGAGTCGCGCCAGCTTGAATTGAAGGGGAAGAGCGAGCCGATCTCGACTCGAGTTCTGCAAGTCTGAATCCGGCAAGACAGGTAACTGCTCGCCGCGCTCGGACCGGTCCCTACTCCCCGCCACCTCTTCCAGCCACTCGAGGATCACGTCCGGGTACTCCGCCGTATTCACTCTAGCGGCTTGGGGGGATCTAACAAGCTAACGAACCGCCACCAGCTCGACGTCGAACACGAGCGTCGCGTTGGGGGGGATAGCGCCCGGCGCGCCGGCCTCCCCGTAGGCCAGGTCAGGCGGTATGACGAGCCGCCGCGTGCCGCCGACCTGCATGCCGGCCACGCCCTCGTCCCAGCCGGCGATCACGCGGCCCTCGCCGAGGACGAACTCGAACGGCTCGCCGCGCTCCCGGCTCGAGTCGAACGGGGTCCCGTCCGGGAGCCAGCCGGTGTAGTGGACGCTCACCGTCTGGCCGGGTGAAGCCGTCTCGCCGCTCCCGATCGTCACGTCCTCATAGCGGAGTCCGGTTGGCGTCTCGACCATCGCCTGTAGATCCACGTCCAGCTCGGGGGCGTACTCGGTCGCGATCGCCGCCGAAGCAGGCCCGGCATCCTCGACAGGCGGTTCTGCGTCGTAGATCTCGGTGTCCTCGTCGACACGAGGGAGGTCCTCGCCCCCACATGCGGAAAGCGCTGCGAGCAGGAGGACGGTAGGGATCGGTCCGGGTTGAAGCGTGCGCATGGGTGCCTCTCGTGGTTTGGGTCCAGGGAAGAGTCGAACGTTCAGGAGTCGAGCAACAATCGCGCGGGCTCCTCGAGCCGTTCCTTGATGCGGACCAGGAACGTGACCGCCTGCTCGCCATCGACGATACGATGGTCGTAGGAGAGCGCCACGTACATCATCGGACGGGATACGATCCGCTCCTCGCCGCTCCCGACGTCCGACCCACTGCCGGTGTCTTCGATCACGACCGGTCGCTTCTCGATCTTGTGCATGCCCAGAATCCCGCTCTGCGGAGGGTTCAGGATCGGCGTCGACATGAGCGAGCCGTAGATCCCGCCGTTCGAGATCGTGAAGGTTCCGCCCTGCAGATCCTCGATCGCGAGATCGCCGTCGCGCGCCTTACTGGCCAGCTCCTGGATCCGGCGTTCAATGTCGGCGAACGACATCCGGTCGGCCTCGCGCACGACCGGCACGACGAGGCCGCGCGGCGTGCCGACCGCGATCCCGAGGTGGACGCGGTCGTGGTAGACGATCTCGTTCCCCTCGATATAGGCGTTCAGCTCGGGGAACTCCCGGAGAGCGAGGATCGACGCGCGAGCGAAGAGCGACATGAACCCCAACCGGATGCCGTGGCGAGCTTCGAACCGCTCCTGATTCTCCTTGCGCAGGGCGAGGATCCCGGTCATGTCGATCTCGTTGAAGGTGGTGAGGATCGCCGCCGTTCGCTGGGCCTCGACCAGCCGTTCGGCGATCCGCTGGCGGAGGCGGGTCATCCGGACGCGG
>DATLFH010000096.1:0-2910 GCA_035524965.1 Gemmatimonadota bacterium
CACCCAGCCCGGAGACGTCCTCCGGCAACTCGTCGGCGCCCACGTTCGATCGGCTACGACTCATGAAGCTCTAGCTCCTTTCGATTCGCGCGGCGTGCCCCGATGATCCGGATGACCGGCCGCCGCTCCTCGCCGCGTTCGGTCGACCAGACCACGAGGAGCGCGCCGCGGAGGCTGGTTCCAATTCTCAGCCAGCGTTCTTCGTCCGCGGAGTGGGTTACGTCGCGGCGCTCGATCGCCAGGGGATCCAGCCACGTCGTAGCCGCCTCCTCGAACGAGACTCCGTGTCGCTCGACGTTCGATCGAGCCTTCTCCGGGTCCCAGGCGAACTCCAGGTCCCCCAAGCGAAAGCGCGCGGCCGTGGTCACGATGCATATGATAGCACGAATATGCTCACGGCGTCACGGAGGGCGAGCGCCCAGGCTTGAGGTCGCGGTGGATCACGCCACGCTCGCGGGCCGCCTCGCCGGGATCTTCGAGGTCGGCGAGGAGGGCGGGACCGGCTGGACCGCCGGGTCCAGGTCTCCGACGCCGGCGGCTCGGCGCCGTTCTGGGCCTACGACGGCGGCTCCCTGTTCTACGTCCGCGGCGATCGCCTCACGCTCTCCGAAGTCAAGATGAAGCTGAGTGCACTGGTCGACGAGGTGCACCGCACCGACGAGCAGATCGTGATCACCCGCAACGGCGTGCCGGTGGCCATTCTCGTCAGCCCGGACGAGTTCGAGAGCTGGCGCGAGTCGATGGCGATCCAGCTCGACCCGGAGAGCCTGTCCGAGGTTCGCGAAGGCCTCGCGGCCCTGGACGAAGGCAGAGCCGACCTCTACACCCTCGAAGAGCTCTTCGACCGCTGAAGCGCGGGGGCGCCGCAGGTGACCCGCCAGCTGCGCATCCCGGCGGCCGTCGCCGAGCTCGTCCGCGGGCTCCACCCCGGGATCAGCAGGAAGATCCGGGCCGGGCTCGCCCGGCTCCTCGAGGAGCCGCAGGCGGGAAAGGCGCTGAAGGACGAGCTGGAGAGAATGCAGAGCCTGCGCGTCGCTCGCCTGCGCATCGTCTACCGCGTCGGCGACGACGGGGTGGTGGAGATCGTCGCCGTGGGGCCGCGCCAGCGCATCTACGAAGAAACCCTCCGCCTCGTGCGCCGAGGCGAGCCGTAGCTGCTCCTCCCAACCCAAGAGGTCAGGGCCCGGCAGTAGTGTCGAGGGTGCGAGTCCTCGCTCAGCCAGCCTGCCCGGTCGTCTCTTCCGCAGGCGCCGGGTCGCCCAGGTGCAGATCCAGGGGGCCGTCCGTCCAGATCAAGAGCTCCACGTCTTCCAGCGCCTCGATCGGTCCATGCGCGTGGCCGGCCGGCGCATAGAAGAACTCTCCGGGGCCCGCCTCGACATCTCCGTAGCGCAGGCGCCCCTCGAGGATGTAGATCCCGTGATTGGCGGTCGTATGGTAATGCAGAGGTTCCAGATAGCCCTTCGGATGCCGCGCCAGGGCCGCGCCCGCTCCGTTGGCTGGGTTGCGGTGCAGCAGCTTGCGAAACCTACCCTCGGGGAAGTTGGGCGTGGTCGCCGGTTCCCATTCCACGGCCGAGGTGTCGACGTGCACCGGTGCGGGGACGTCGGCGGGCGGCTCGGCGGCGGTGACCGCGAACGCAGCCACGCTGCACAGGGCGACGAACACGGCCATCGCGTGCATCTTCTTGGTCATCGATTCCTCCTCACATCGCAGCGCCCTGCGGAGATTCCGCCACGAAGCCCTCCGGCAGGACGTCATGGGACTCCAGGCCAGCGATCACCGGGGTGGGGCACGGCGACGACCTCGAGCTCGTCGATCCCCGCGAAGTCCTTGGGGTTCACCGTGAACAGCGGAAGGCCATTGGCCAGGGCGGTGGCGGCGATCAGCGCGTCGTAGGCTCGGACCGCGGTCTTGCGTCCGGACCCCCGGAGAGAGGAGGCCACCCGTCCGAACGCCCGCGCCGCCGCCGCGTCGAAGGGGACGGGTGCGAAGTCCGCCTCCGCCTGCTGGAGATGGGCGAGCCGGCGGGACCGCTCGGCCTCGTCGGTCGTCACCAGCGGACCGACGCTGAGCTCGGCGAGAGTGATCGCCGAGACGAGCGGCTCTACCGGGAGGACCTCCGGGTCCGGGAGCCGCGAGAGGAGGATCACCGTACTGGTGTCCAGCAGGCCGACGGGACGGCCCTCACGACTCACAGCGAGGAGTCCAGCGCCGCGTCGAGGTCGCGGCGGAAGGCCTCGGGATCGACCGCTGGGAGCCTGCGCCACCGTCGGAGGAGCGTCTCGCGGTCGAGCCCGCGCCGACGGACGGGACCGAGCTCCGCCACCGGCGTACCCGATCGCGTGACCGTGAGCGACTCACCGGCCAGCACTCGCTCGATCACCTCGCCACCCCGGTTCCGGAGATCGCGGATCGAGACGTTCCTGCTCATTCATACCACTGTATCACGGCGTGAGACGCCGGCCCCGGATGCCGGGCACGCGGCCCGATGCGACCGGGATCAGTCGATCCGTTCGAGCTCGAGGATCTCCTGCGTTCCGATGAGCGTGTCTTCGCCCGAGATGTACCAGGTCCGTCGGGACGGGATGCGGAGCCCGGCGGCGGTCTCGATCTCTCCCTCCGCGTCGAACCACTCCCCCTCGTCGAGTGATCCTCCCGCCGTGTAGAACCGGGCGCGGACGAGAGCGCCCGTCTCGGCATCGAAGTGAAACCGCCAGGAGTGGCCCCCTCCCGGGTAGCTCACGTCGATCCCGTGCGCCGCCCGGCCCCTCACCTCCTCGACGAGCACCTCGGGATGCACTCGGGTCCCGGCGTCCCTGAGTTTCATCGGCAGGCCGAGCACGTAGACATCCAGATTGCGGTGCCGTGGCGCCTCCTCGGCCGACGGCCGGCGCAGCAGCGGGTGGT
>DATLFH010000097.1:0-4960 GCA_035524965.1 Gemmatimonadota bacterium
GAGCTACGCGTCCGGGATCCGTGCGCTCCGGGCGGAGGTCGGCGAGCTCGTCGCGAAGCACGATCGGGCCGGCTCCTTCGCGGACTTCGCGAAGTACCGCGACGACCCCAACGGCTTCATCCGCGACGTCCTGAAGGGCGAGCCCTGGGCCGCCCAGGTGGAGATCGCTGAGAACGTCCGGGACCACCCGCGCGTCGTCGTGCGCTCCTGCAACGGGGCGGGCAAGGACTGGCTCGCGGCAAGGCTCGCCCTGTGGGCCGCGGTCGCCCGCCGCGCGCTCGTCCTCATCACCGGCCCCGTCGAGCGCCAGGTCCGCGAGATCGTGTTCGGTGAGATCAAGCGGGCGTTCCACCGGAACCCCGACCTCCCCGGCGAGCTGTACGAGCAGGCGCTGAAGTTCGGGCGCTCGGAGACGGCCGGGATCATCGGCTTCACGTCCACCTCGGCGAGCCGCCTGACGGGCCACCACGCGCCCGCGGTGTTCGTGATCATCACCGAGGCCCAGGGCGTCGAGCCGTTCGCCTGGGAGGGCATGCTGGCGTGCGCCACGGGCGAGGACTCGCGCATCCTCGCGGTCGGAAACCCGCTCCAGCCCACTGGACGCTTCTACCAGGTCTCCCGGCTCGCCACGTGGAAGAGCTTCCGCATCAGCGCCGAGGACCATCCGAACGTGCGCGAGGGCCGCGAGGTGATCCCGGGCGCCATCACGCCGGCGTTCGTCGAGACGATGGCCTCAGAGTACGGCCGGGGCAGCGGCGTGTTCGCCGCCCGCGTGCTCGGCGAGTTCCCCGACGAGGCCGACGACACGCTCTGCCGGCGTTCGTGGCTGGAGGCTGCCGCGGTGCGCTGGAGGAAGGCCGAGGGTCGCGGCGTGGGGCTCTACGTGCTCGCGGTGGACCCGGCGCGCTACGGGATGGACCAGACGGTCCTCGCCGTGCGGCGGGGGGCCGTCGTCGAGCGGATCGTCGCCTGGGCCAAGAAGGACACGATGGAGACGGTCGGCCGCGTCTCGGAGGCGCTCGCGGAGCTGCCGGCCGGCCGCAGGCTCGTCGTCGACGAGGTAGGCATCGGCGCCGGCGTCGTCGATCGCCTTCGCGAGCGGGGAGCTGGCCCCCTTCCGTTCAACGGCGGACGCCGGCCGCGGGATCCGAACCGATTCGCCAACACCCGGGCGGAATGCTTCTGGGCGCTCCGGAAGCTGCTCGAAAACGGTGAGATCGCGCTGCCGCACGACGAGAAGCTCTTCGACGAGCTGGCCCTGATGCGCTGGCGGACGAACAGCGCGGGGAAGGTGATGATCGAGCCGAAGGATCGGCTGAAGGAGCGGATCGGGCGCTCGCCCGACCGGGCCGACGCCGTCGCGATGGCGTTCTGGTGGGTCGCGGACCGGCAGGAACGTCGTCCGCGCAGCGGGACCCGGACCTACGTGACGGTGTGAGGTCCGGACTCCCGACACGGTTGACAAACTCAACTGCGTCGTACAAGGTTTGAGCCGACAGAAAGTACGCCATCCCCCGACGAAACGCCCTCTGTCGATCCACGGGTCTCAGTCTGTCCACGCTGGCCACTGGAGGTATCGGTGAGCCAACGTTGCGGGTGTTCGATCTCTAGAACTTCAACAGCTGTCTGCCGGCGCTCCACGCGTTATGGAAGGAAGTCCATAGCTGGCGCTGCGTCCCTTCAAGCTCCGAAAGCCATCTCCCCGACCCGCGGAGATCTGGTGGGTCCGGAATGAGGACGTGCGTACTGAGTTCCCGCCGGGGACATCGAAACACCCCGTGCTAGTGATTTCCGGCTCGAATTCTGCGGACGGATTCGTCCGGATAACGGTGGGCAGCAAGAGCAGGCAATTCGGCACGGAGGATGTCCCGTTCACCGTTGACCCGTGCGATGTGGACCCGGGGTCTCCTGCCTTCGGCGAGGTGACGCGTTTCCCGTTGAGGCAGTTCGATTCCGTGCGAGAGAGCAAACTATTCGATCGGGTCGGTGTTCTAACAGGTGAGAGCTTGAAGAAGTTTCAGGAGCTAAAGAGCGCCCTCCTGCCGCCCTCGAAGTCGAAGAAAGAGGGGACCCATGACGCCCCATAAGCCCGAACCCGGATCCGTTTGGATCGTGCGAGGCATCGGCAGGCGCGTTGCCGTGCTATTCGGTCCGCTTGGTACCTCCGCTGACCGTACAAGTGGAGACTACCTAGTGGTGCCTCTCTACCATGCCGGCGAACCTGGCTTTCAGTGGAGCCGGGAGGACTTCCTGGTCGACCTTGACAGCGGCGAGCGCGCTTTCGGAGCCGTCTGGAACGCTAGGGTGCTCGGCTCAGATCTGCTGTCGGGGGACTCGATTGATCAGGTTCGTCCGGCTTCCGTGGATTTGCTAACCGAGGCGTACTTCCGTTCCATGGAAGGCACCGAGCTACCCGCGGCGGGCGCCGGGCGGACCCTTCGATGGTACAATTGGTTGGGCCGGCACTTTCAGGAACGAGAGGCGAAGGCTTGGAACTCTTACATCGCCGCGGCCCGCACTGACCTAGCAGTTCCGCAGGAGTGTTCCTTTGTTCAGCGAACGACGCGGCCGCTTGCATCGCAGATCGAAATCTACGCTTCGTGGTTGGAGCCTCGGGTGTACGACTGCCAAGACATCGTTCTAAGCGATCGAACGCTGGAGCTAATCGCTGACTTCGAGGCTGCGTTGGCCTCCCGCCTGTTGGGCACGGACGTCACTTTCAGGACGGTCCGCGAACACCAACAGGAATCGGAATCGGAACTCGTCGAGGTCCAATTTGTGGGGGTCGAAGTCGAGTTGGAGTTATCAGAGGAGTCGTCGGAACACGCGGACGCCATGCCGGCTCTTCGTTGGGGTCCGAGTGTTCCCACGCTGGCGGTGGCAGTAGGGTAAGCCATGGCGCATGTGGGCGATTCGGAGACTACCGGATACAAGTTTGACTGGGTTGTCACGCGAGAGGTGCGTTTCATCGACAACCCGAGCCGCCGAGGCTACGAGAGAGTTGGACCGATAAGTATCAGCCTCGCTCTTGCAACGCAGGTGGAGTCGCAGGTTTGCAGGGTGAGCCTAAAGAGCACAGTACGTCCGACCGAAGGAGATTTCTTCCAAAGCGTACACGCGTGGATTGAGGGCCAGTTCACAGCTTTCGCTGAGGAGCCCGCCGTAGCAATCGACGAGTTCTCTAAGCGCCACGCGCCGGTAATACTCATGCCTTTCTTGAGAGACGCGATTGCTTCGGCAACTGCCCGTAGCCGCCTGGGTCAGCTGCTCATCCCTCCCATCAACGTTATCGCCCTTCTCGAAGCTGGCCTTGTCCAACAACCTGAACTGGCATCGACCGATGCCGGGGAGGCTGGCGGCACCTAAGTCATCGGCTTCCTGTGTCCCAAATCGTGTCCCGAAACCGGGCGAAACCCGGCGGAACGGCCTCAGCAAGCCGGCGGAAGTCGGCGGACGGTTCGCTGCCTTCGTCCCGCAACAGCGCGGCATAGCGCCCTATCACGTTGACGCGGCTTCCGCCGCTCGCCACGCTTTGGGAGCAGGGGGTCGCCGGTTCGAATCCGGCCGCCCCGATTCCTTCGAAACGGGCCTGGATCCCCGCGCCGGGGTCACCTCCTGCGCACCAGCTCGAGGGGCATCTGATTGTTCGACGGACCGACGGAGGATATGACGGACATCACCATCTACACGGCCGGCGAGATTCATTCGGGCTGGCGAGACGCCCTGCGCGCGGCGCTGGAAGCGCGCGGTGTGGGCGCCGAAATGGTGGGTCCCCAGGAGGATCACGCGCGCTCGGACGATGTCGGGGCCGCCATCCTCGGCGAGCGGCCCGGCCCGCGATATCGCGACCTGGAGGGAGCGCGCGTGAACACGCTGCGCACGCGCGTGCTCCTCGCCCGGGCGGAGCTGGTCGTCGCGTACTTCGGCCCCGAGTACAAGCAGTGGAACACGGCGGTGGATGTGGGCTGGGCGCTCGCGTCGGGCCTGCCGGTCCTGCTCGTCCGGGCCGCCGAGCTCGTGCACGCGCTGAAGGAGCTGGACGCGCTCGTGTCGCTCACCGTCGAGACGCTCGAAGAGGCCGCGGACGCGATCGCCTACATCTTCGAGTAGCTGGCGCGGGACCTCGCCGGTCGCGTTTCACATCGCCCTCCGCCGCCGGGACGCGACGCCTCGGCCCCTTGGCGGTCGGGAACCGTAGCGGGACGCGCGGGTATCCCATCCTCCACACGGTTCCGACGGGGCCGGTTCCGCTTGACAGCACCCACTTACAGCGTATCCTAGAGGGCTTTCCGGTCGCGGCCCGCGCGGCGTGCGGACGGCGAGCGCCAAGCGCCCGTAGCTCAGTCTGGATAGAGCAGCGGCCTTCTAAGCCGCGGGTCATAGGTTCGAATCCTATCGGGCGCGTTGGGGCTACCGACGGCTCGATCGGGTCCGGGACCCTCGGAGCCGGCGGCTCTCGCGGTGGGTCGGCAGGCCGGAAATCGATGGTGGGCGTAGCTCAGGTGGTTAGAGCGCCAGGTTGTGGCCCTGGAGGTCGCCGGTTCAAGTCCGGTCGCTCACCCTGACGGTACCGACGACGGAGAGCCGCGAGCGCAAGGACCGCGCTGGCGAGCCCACACTACCGGCGGAACCTCGCGCACGGCTCTGGGTAGCCGGGTGCCCGCTGGAAGATCTGGCCCCGATAGCTTAACTGGCAGAGCAGGGGACTCTTAATCCCAAGGTTCTAGGTTCGATTCCTAGTCGGGGCACTGCCAGAACGGCGGGTTTGGGGTGGCACGGATGGTGCTTTATTTGGTATTCCTTTGCCCCCGGACCTGGTGGGCGAGGCAGGCTATTTGACAACAGGGGTGTGAGAGGAGAGAGAGGGTCCTCGACCCGGGGGTGTACCTTCCTCCGGGGTTGGCGCCGGGAGCAGCAGGCGTCGGGGATGGACAAAGGTAAGAGGAGCAACACACAACAG
>DATLFH010000098.1:0-37619 GCA_035524965.1 Gemmatimonadota bacterium
GGCAAAAGACGCCGCCAAGGCGCTCTGCGAAGAGGTCATCGCCTTCGGCGCCGAGGGGAGCCTGGCCGAGCGGACGCTCTCGCGATGGTACGCCCACCGCTACCCGGCTGTCCTCGCCTTCGCCCGCCATGCGGCCGACGACTACGCGGCCGAGCGGCTCCGGACGGGGCGGCTCACGTTCCAGGACCTCCTTCTCCACGCCGCGCGGCTCCTCCGCGAGAGCCCATCGGCGCGTGGCGAGCTGGGGAAGCGATACCGGCGGCTCCTGGTCGACGAATTCCAGGACACGGACCCGATCCAGGCCGAGGTCGTCTTCCTACTGGCAGCCGACGACCCGGACGAGACCGACTGGCGGAAGACCGTCGCGCGGCCGGGGGCGCTCTTCGTGGTCGGCGATCCCAAGCAGTCGATCTACCGCTTCCGCCGGGCCGACATCGCGATCTACCAGCAGGCGAAGCGGTGTTTCGAGGCGTGGCGAGACGAGGATGGGAAGAACGGCGGAGATCCCCGCGGCGACGTGCTCGAGCTCATCGCCAACTTCCGCTCGCGGCCATCGATCGGCGCCTTCGTCGACGAGGAGTGGCGACGGCGCTTCCCGAGAGAAGCTACCGGCGAGCAGGCCGCGTTCGCGCCGCTGGCGACCCGGCGGGGGCCGGCGGAGCCAGGCGAGACCGAGGGCGTCTGGTGCTACACGGTACAGCCGGCGGACCCCGGGCGTGACATGAACGTCGCCACCGAGGACGCCGCCCGGGTCGCGGCCTGGATCGACGCTCGGATCAAGGCCGGCGAGCGGAAGCCTGGCGACTTCCTGATCCTCCCCTACCACCGGAAGTTCCTGGCCCGCTACGCCGAGGCGCTCGAAGCGCGGAACATCCCGGTCCAGGTGACGGGGAGCGAGATCCTGATCGAGGACGAGCTGGCTGAGCTTCGGCTCCTCCTGGCCGCGCTGACCGATCCGTCCGACGAGACGCTCGCCGTCGCCGTCCTGATCGGGCTCTTCTTCGGGATCGACCACGAGGAGCTCGCCCGCCACGCGCTGGAGGAGGGCTCGTTCCGGATCGCGGGCGCGCCGCGCGGTCTCGAGGGGCCGGTGGCGGACGCGATGGCGACCCTCCGCGACTGGTGGAAGCTCTCGCGGCGCGTGCCGGCCGATGTCGCGGTCGAGACGATCGTCGAGGACTTGGGGCTCGTCCCGTACGCCGCCGCCAGCGGTCTAGGCGCCGCCCGGGCCGGCGCGATCGGCTACGTCCTCCAGGTGATCCGCGAGATCGGTCTCGAGGGCGACACGTCACTCCGCGCCGCAATCGAGGCGCTCGACGTCACGCTCGAGCAGGGCGAGGCCGAGGCCCCGCTCGAGCCCGGACGAGAGGACGTCGTCCGGATCATGAACCTCCACCGCGCCAAGGGGACCGAGGCGCCGATCGTCGTCCTCGCCGCCCCGACCGGATGGGAGGATTTCCCTCCGTGGCTCAGGGTCGCGCGGAGCGAGGATGGCGGGGCGGACGGGTGGACCGAGATCAAATCGAGCCGGCAGGGCGGTTTCGTCCAGCGGATCGTCGCCCGGCCGCTCGACTGGCTGGAGCACCAGCGGGTGGAGCAGCAGTTCGAGGCGGCCCAGGTTGACCGGCTCCTGTACGTAGCCGTGACCCGCGCCGCGGACGAGCTCCTCGTGAGCCGCTGCCCGGACCGGCGGGCCGAGAAGCGCTCGTTCTGGCAGCCGCTTTACGCCCGCCTCACGCGCGACGTGCCGCCGCGGGAGCTGGAGGGCGTGGCGCCGGAGGGCCGCCGCGAGCTCTCCCGGACCGCGCAGTCGATCGTCGCCGAAGCAGAGGCCATCCGGCGGGAGCGCGAGCTTCTCGCGACGCCGTCGTACCTCGCGGTCGCCGCGACCGAGATCGCCAAGGCCGGCGGCGAGGCGATCCTGACGCGTGGCTCCGGCGGCCGCGGCCGCGAGTGGGGCACCTCCGTCCACACCGCGCTCGAGGCCGCCGTGCGCGGCGCCGAGGGCGACACCCTGCGCGCAGTCGGCCGCGCCGCGCTCCTGGCGAACGAGCGCCCGGTCCGGCCCGACGGCGAACCCCGTGAGCTGGACGAGCTCGTAGCGCTCGCCGAGTCGATCGCCGGCAGCGAGCTCTTCGCCCGCGCCCGCGCGGCCGAGCCGGTTCTCGCCGAGGTGCCGTTCGCCTGGCGCCGCGAGCGGGACGGCCGGGTCGAGATCGTCGAGGGCGTCGTCGACCTCGCGTTCCGGGAGCCGGACGGCTGGGTCCTGGCCGACTGGAAAACGGACGTCGTGGAGGACGCCGCCGTGCGAGCCGCGCGCCAGGAGCTCTACCAGCGCCAGCTCGACCTATACGCCGAGGCGTGGGAGGCGCTGACGGGCGAGCCGGTCAAGGAGCGGTTGCTGGTGTCGCTGGCTGATCGATGAAGAAGTCCTGACGTCTTCTCAGGTAGGCCCGCAGGAGGTCTTGACTGCATTACGTTCATACCGTAAGCTGATCATATGGTCAAGAATAAGAAGGCGCTATCGACCCCTCCGCATCCCGGAAAGATCCTACGGCAGAGGTTTCTGGATCCTCGCGGGATGACCCAGACCGAGGTGGCCGAGCGGATGGGCGTCCCCCTCCAGCGAGTGAACCAGATCTGCCGGGGGCGGAGGGCGGTGACGCCCGACACCGCTCTCCGTCTCGCCCGCCTGTTCGGCACGACCGCCGAGTTCTGGCTGGGCGCGCAGGCGGCCTGGGACCTGTGGCTCGCATCGCAGGGGAGCGAAGGCGCCGGCGCCGGTGACGTCCAGCCGGTCCTTCCGGAGGAGCACGCCGAGATCGACGATCCGCGGCTGGCCGAGGTCGTGCGGCGGCTGGTCGAAGCGTACGAGCCGGAGCGGATCTATCTCTTTGGCTCCCACGCCCGTGGCGAAGGAGGGCCGGACAGCGACTACGATCTTCTGGTCCTCGTCGCGAATGACGCATCGCTGGAGCAGCGACGCGGCGCCCTCGGTTACAGGGCGCTCCGGGGAACCGGAATCGCGGCGGACGTGGTCGTCTGGACCGAGAGAGACTTCTTGCAGCGCCTTCACATCCCCGCCTCCCTGCCGGCGACGGTTGCGCGCGAGGGTCGTATCGTGCATGCGGCTTGATCCCGCGCTCGTCGAGGAGACGCACGGCTGGTTCGCCAAGGCGGCCGCCGACCTGAGGGTGGCCGAGCTCGCGCTCGAAGCCGACCCGCCCCTCCTCGGGCATGTCGTCTTCGGCGCCCAGCAGGCGACCGAGAAGTCGATCAAGGGCTTCCTCGTCTGGCACGGGCAGGTGTTCCGCAGGACCCATGCGATCGAGGAGATCGGCGAGCAGGTCCTGGCGATCGACGACAGCCTCGAGTCCCTGGTCGACGTCGCGGTACCCCTCACCGAATACGCGTGGCGGTTCCGCTATCCTGGGGATCCTCCGGCTCCCTCCCACGAGGAGGCCGGCTCCGCTCTGGAGATCGCGCGCGATCTCCACCAGGAGCTCCTCGCCCGACTGCCCTCGGAGGTGCGGCCGTGATGGCTCGCGCGTTCTTGAACCACAGGATGGGACCGGCCGCCGCATCCTCGAGCGGCGGCCGGCCGGCCGCCGCAACCCACCCCGCCGCCTCGCTCTACGGCTTGGTCCAGACCGCGATGAAGCGCTCCGAGTCCGCGTAGCCCTGGATGTCGTAGAGCCGGAACCCCTGCGCCGAAAGCTCTTCGAACGCTTCCTGGTACTGGGCCGGGCTCAGGCCGTGCCGCGCGGCCCATGAGCCGGGCCTGGGCTCCCAGATCCCGCCGAACCGGAGCCCCTCGGGGAGCTCCTCGGCCTCGGCATCGACGAGGGTCAGACCGCCGTCGCCGAACTCGTCGAACTTCGCCTGATAGTCCGCGCCGGTCATGTAGTGGAGCTCGGCGAAGCCGGGGCTGCCGCCGTCCTTGACGAACACGGCCGCCAGCCGGCGCCCGTTCCCCTGCCGGTAGGCGACCCGATCGCCGACCCGCATCTTCCCCGCCACGACGTGCTCCTGCCACCTGGCGTCCCAGTCGGCGTCGGTCAGGCCGTGGTAGGCGGCGACGCTTTCGCCCTCGGCCTTCTTCCAGATCACCGTGAACCGCGGCGCGCCCCCCGCGTCGGGCGTCACCTTGATCTGGCGCGGACGGAATCCCTGGGCGCCGTAGGTGTCGAACCACTCCTGGTACTCGTCGCCGGTCATGAACATGCGCATGTACCAGGCCGGCGGGAGGCCCCGCTGGAAAGCGCCGGACGCGAGCACCTCCCCGCCCCGCCGGTGGAGGCTGATCGTCTGGAGGCCCATCCCCATGCCGGTGTAGTAGCCCCAGTAGAACCCGACGTACTGCGCGGGCACGTTGTGGAACGAGGGGTAAAAGGGCGCGAACAGTCGAACGTAGCCGCTCTCGTCGAGGAGGTCGTAGCACCCCGAATCGGAGATCTGGTTGTAGACGCCGTACGGATCGACCTGCACCCAGTCGCCCGGATTGATCGGATCCGGCACCGCGATCATCAGGTGGAGGTGGTTGTTGCCGGTGTCGGGGTTCTTGGGCGTGCCGTCGTCCTCGAGCCCGCCGCCGGCGCCGCCGGGACCGGTGTTGCCGCTCCAGCCGATCCTCTGGCCGGCGCGCACGTTCTCGCCCACCTCGACCTGGATCCGCTGGGCGTTCGTGCCCCACAGGAGCTCGCTCGGGCTCGGCAGGTTCGCGAACAGCTCGTACTTGTAGCGGCTCGTCGCGTTGCCGTCGTCGTCGAACCGGTCTCCGACCGCGACCTTGGGGAGCCCGCGCGCCATCTGGAGGTCGCGCAGGTAGCCGTTGCGCAGGTGCTTGTAGTTGCTGCGGTAGCGGTCGCCGTTGGGCGCGGTGTGCTCGATCGTGACGATGTTGCCGCTCCAGTCGTCCCAGTAGACCGCGACCACGACGCCGCCGGCGATCGAACGGACCTCGAAAGCGGGATCATCGCCCGGGTCGACCGGCTGGGAGTAGTCGACCGCGCCGTGGAAGCGCCGATCCGATCCGTTGTAGATCCATCCGTGGCGGGCGAGCACGTCAGGGTCATGGTACGGCAGGAACATCGGCATGCTGGCGCGCACGGTGGCGGCGAACTCGCGCGCCGCGTGCTCGGTGCCGAACACACTGAGGGGCTGCCGGTACGTGACGTCCGTTCCGGCGAGCTGGTCGGGCTGCGTGTAGTTGCAGCAGGTCGACCCCTCGCGCGTGACGGTCGGAATGATGCAGACCGGCCCGCCCGTCCAGGCGGGCTGACGCCGGGCCGCGGGTGGAACTCGCTGCGGCGCGCCCGCTCCCGGCACGACCCGGGTTGGTTGGACGAGCGGCCCGTGCATCAGGACCCGGCTCTCCAGCGCCCGCCGTCCCGTCTCGGTGTTCCAGAGGACGGCCGCGATCGGTCGGGCCTCCGCCGGCTTGGCCGTCGGCGTTATGCTCGGATCGCTCGGCTCGCCCTCCTCGTAGATCTCGTCCCCCGTCGTCCGGAGAAGCGGGCGGTAGAGGAGCTCGGAGAGGTTGACGTAGCGGCTCGCGGATGGCACGCGTTGTGGCTCGACCTGGCGCGGCGGAACGCGCCGGGGCTCCTGCGCGCGAGCGGCCGCGGCTTCGAGGCCCAGCCAGAGCGAGAGACCGGCGGCGGCGAGGAGCGCCCGGCCGAATCGGGATCGGGGCAGCGGGATCATACGACCTCCGGGAGGACTGCCAGAAAGCGGGAGACCCAGGCACGGGGGGATCTCTAATTAACTATACCGCGCGCTGGACCGCAACCGGCGGCGCCTCCAGCGGGATCGTGAACCAGAACGTCGAGCCGATGCCCAGGTCGCTGACGACGCCGATCTCGCCACCCCGGGCCTCGACTGCGTCGCGCGCGATCGCGAGGCCGGGGCCGGCGCCGTTGGCGGGGCCATCGCCGAACAGGGTGGCCAGCCGGGAGGCGGGGATCCCCTGGCCCGTATCCTCGACCTCGATCCGCAGACCCCGGGTATCGCCGCGGGCGCGGAGCGTGATTTGGCCCCCGCTCCCGGTGAAGTGGAAGGCGTTCGACAGGAGGTTCCCGAGCACGTCACCCTGCAGTCGATCGATGTCCGCCCGGACGGATTCCGGAGCGGTAGGGGCGAGCTCGACCGCGAAGCGGATCTCCTTCTGACGCGCGAGTGCGGTGAAGGGCCGGGAAGCGGTGAACAGAAGATCCGACACATCCAGGGTCGCACGCTCACCATCCGCGACCGGGACCGTCGCGTCGCGCGGTTCCTCGACCGGCCCGACATGAGCGCGAGCGATCCAGAGTCCCACGAGCGCCGCGACGAGGACAAAGCCCAGGGCTGCGATCCAGACGGTCCGCCGGGCGGTGAGCGCGGTCTCCTCGGCGCGCGCGACCGCGGACTCGCTCCGGCGGTCGATAGCGGCGGCGACCGGCTCCAGCGACGCCTGCGCGCTGTCGAGGAGCGATTTGAAGTCCTGGAAGGCGGCAACGGCTTCGTCCGACCGGCCCGCCCGGACGAGTGCCTCGATCCTGCGAGTCCCCCGGCGGATCGCCTGGAGCTCGGCCGCGAAGCGTCGGCTCTCGGCGCTGTAGCCGGTCCGCCGGAGCTCCTCCAGCGCGGTGCCCGTCCGCTCGATCGACTCCCGCATCGCGGCCCGCGAGGAGGCGTCCCCGGACACGATATAGCTCCGGGCGAAGCGGTCCAGCTCCCGGAGCTCGATCCGGGAGCGCGTCAGGGCGTCGCCGGCGTCCTTCTGTCTGCCCTCAAGATCGAGGATGATCGCGCGCACCTCGGCGAGGCGGGTGATGGCGTACACAGAGGGGAGAAGGAGGATGAGCGCGAGGACCGCCATGGCCAATGGGAGGCGCGACCGGAGATTCAGAGGAAGCACGGGTGCGGCTCCGCTTCAGGGGCGGGTCATCGCCCGGAGGCGCTGGATCTCCTCGTTCTGCCGGGCTAGCTCCGAACGCAGCCGTTCCGTCTCACCCAACTCCTTACGGAGCCGGGTCCGTTCGGCCTCGAGGCGCGTCACGTCGCCCCGAAGCCGCGCGCGGTCCCGCTCCAGTCGCCGGATCTGCTCCGGGACGGTGGGGAAATCGAGCTCGGGGAGCGCGTAGCCAGGGACATCGACCGCCTGCCGCAGCAGCGTGTTGCACTCGGCCGGCTCGGCGATCGGAGGGTCCGAGAAGCGGAGCGCCCTGGCGCGCAGGTCCGAGCCGGGGCTCGAGGGAGAATCGAGCGGCCCGTCGCCGCCCATCTCGATGGCCAGCGCGTAGAGGCTCGCCGCCAAGGGTCGCGTCCAGGGAAAGGATTCCGGCAGCTTGAGGTAGTGGGACAGGAACTCGGCCGCCAGCGTCGAGTTCCGAAACGGATTTCGCGGGTCGAGCTTAACTGCCCCGAGGAGGAGGAGCGCGTGGCGGCCGAGCCGTCCGTTCCGGCACGCCTGGCGAACGGCGACCAGCCGGTCCACCGCCGTTATCAGATCGCCGCGCTCGAGCGCGAGCGCGCCCTCGTCGAGCTGCATCGCGGCCCGGTTGGCCGTCCGCTCCGTCTCCTCGGATTGCTCCTTCCGCGCCGACTCTGCGGCCTGCACCGTCTGCGCCGATCGAGCTTGCGCGCTGGCCGACGGCTGCTGGACGCGCGGATCGTCGGCGGGGTTCTCCTGCGCCGCTCCGCGGCTCGCCGCCAGGGTGACGGCCGCGACCACGGCCCAACAGCTCGAGAACCTTCGGGATATGAAGTCCTCCTTTCCGCGGCGGTTGGCGCCTCGACGCCTCGCCGCTCTTGTCGTTGCGCGGCGGCTATGCCTCGCCGCGGTAGATGTCGATCACCGTGCCGATGAAGCGCAGCGAGTCGTCCCACGGCCGCTGGAACGTGTTCCGGCCGATGATCGAGCCGTAGCCCCCACCGTCCCGGATCCCGCGGATGTCCTCGAAGAACGGCTCGTCGCCGCGTTTCGATCCGCCCGAGAAGATGATGATCCGCTTCCCGTCGAAGGCGGCCTGGACGACGTTGCGCACGCGGTCGGCCACGCTCTCGCGAGGGATCTCGAGCTCTTCGTAGACCTCCTTGGCCTTCTTCTGCTCGAGGTGATCCGAAGGGAGCTTCACCTTGACGACGTGGGCTCCCATCTGGCACGCGAGGTGGGCGCCGTACGCGACGACATCGAGCGCGGTCTCGCCCTCCGCGCTGACGCCCGACCCGCGCGGGTACGACCACACGACGACCGCAAGGCCCGCAGCCTTGGCCGACTCGGCCAGGAACTGGAGGTTCTCGTACATCTCCTGCCGGTGAGCCGAACCGGGGTAGATCGTGTAGCCGATCGCCACGCACCCGAGCCGGACCGCTGCCTCGACCGATCCGGTGACGGCCGGAATCGGATCGTCGTCCGACCACAGAAGATCGTGGTTGTTGAGCTTGAGGATGAGCGGCAGATCGCCCGCGTAGTTGCCGGCCACCGCCTCGATGAATCCGAGCGGGGCCGCGTAGCCGCTCATCCCCGCCGCGAGCGCGAACCGGGGATGGTATTCGGGATCGTAGGCCGGCGGGTTGGCGGCGAAGGAGCGGTGTGGGCCGTGCTCGAAACCCTGGTCGACGGGCAGGATGACGAGCCGCCCGGTGCCGGCCAGCCGACCTTGCTCGAAGAGCCGTCTCAGGCTCGCCTTGGTGCCCGCGCTGTCGCTCGGGTAGTAGGAGAGGATCTCGTCGACGCGGCCTTTTGTGGGCCCTTCGTAGAGGGTCCTCGTCGGCGCGGTCGCCGCGCGGCCCGTCGCGCGTCCGCGCGTGACGGTCGTGGTCTCGCGATTCATGACATGGCTCCTTTCGATGCGGAGGCTGATCGAGAAGATGAAGCGGCGACCGAACGCGCCGCCTTCCTGGTCGGGGCGCCGGCTGCGCTCCCGCCGGCCAGCAGCCCTTCGATCGTCTCGACCTCGCTCGAGCTGCCGATGACGAGCGGGGTCCGCTGGTGGAGCTGCTCGGGGACGATATCCAGGATCGGACGCCTCCCGTCGGAGGCCGCGCCGCCGGCCGCCTCGGCGAGGAACGCGAGCGGCGCCGCCTCGTAGAGAAGGCGGAGCTTGCCGTTCGGGTTCTTCCTGTCTCCGGGATAGAAGAAGACGCCGCCCCTCAGGAGCACCCGGTGGAAGTCGGCCACTAGCGCGCCGATGTACCGGAGCGAATAGGGGCGGCCGCCGTCGCCGCCGTAGCTCACCCGCTCGACGAAGGCGCGGAAAGCCGGGTCCCAGGCGTCCAGCCGGGCCAGGTTGGCGGAGTACTCCTTGCCCTGCTCGGGCATCCGGATGTCGGGGTGCGACAGGAAGAACTCCCCGACCGCGCTGTCGAGCGTGAACCCGTGGACGTTGCCGCCGACCGCGTAAACCAGCATGCACGCCGGACCGTAGAGGACGTACCCCGCGGCTACCTGCTCCTTGCCGGCCCGGTAAACCTCGGCCGGCTGGGCGTGCTCATCGTCGTCGCCGCGGCGGCGGATCGAGAAGATCGTCCCCACAGCGCCGTCCACGTCCAGGTTCGACGAGCCGTCCATCGGGTCGTAGCACAGGACGTGCTCGGCCCGGCCGCAGTCGCCGTCCAGGTGCGAGATCTCTTCCATCTCCTCGCTGATCAGCGTGCAGAGGAGGCCCGACCCGGCGAAATGCTCCTTGAGGACCTGGTTGGCGAACCAGTCGAGCTTGTGGACCGCTTCGCCCTGGACGTTGACCGCGCCTTGCATGCCGGCCAGCGGACCCAGGCCGACCTGCGCCAACTGCGCGCGGATCTCCTTGCAGGCGGTGGCGATCTCGGCGATGATCCCGGCCACCTTGCCGCCGCCTTCCGTGTGGAGCTCGACCTCGCGGAGAAGGTGCTGGGTCAGGGTCGTGCGGTGGCGGATGGAAGGGGCTTCCGTCATCGAGGGGCAGGGCTCCAGCGTGATGGGCGACCCGATTACCTGAACATCATAGCCGGCGACGCGGGACGCGACCACCTTCGATCCACGACAGGGGTCGCCGTTGGTCCGCGCTTTCGCTGCTCGCGCCGGTGCCGCGGCGCTATCTTCCAGTCCTCGTGCGCAAGCTGCTCGAATTCCACCGCTCGCCGAACGCGGTCAAGGTCAGGGTCGCGCTCAACTACAAGGGGCTCGACTACGTCACGGAGGAGATGATGGCCGCCGACCGGAGGCCGATGATCGAGGCCGCCGGCTGGCCCCTGATCCCGATCCTCCTGGACGGCGACGTTGTCATGCGCGACTCGGCGGCGATCCTCCACTACCTGGAGGCGAATTACCGCGACGGGCCGGCGTTGACCCCATCCTCGCGCGACGACATCCGGACGGCCGAGGCGCTTCTCGCCAACCTGAGCCCCGGGATCCTGCGCGCGCAGTGGAGCGTGGCGCCGGAGATCCAGAAGCCCGAAGGCGAGCGGGATCTGGAGCGGATCGCGGCCGCTCGACGGGAACTCACCGCCGCGCTCGATCGGCTGGAAGAGCGTTTTGCGGGAGACCCGTGGCTGGTCGGCGGCGCGATGTCGATCTACGACGTCATCCTGGCCTGCAACCTCCTGCCGATCCGGCCCCCGGCGCGGTTCATCGAGCAGAGCCCGATCTGGCGCTTCTTCGACGCGCACCTCAGGCTGGAGGATCGGCCGAACGTCGCGGCGTGGGTGGACCGGGTGGCGGCGTACGACTCGGCGGAGCCGGAGAAGGCTTAGCCGAACGAAGAAACGCCTAGCCGGTCGCTTTCCGGCTCTCTTCCGGAAAGAGGTCGCGGATCGGCGACTGGACGCTCTCCAGCGATTCGTCCACCTCCGCGACCGCACCCGCGGCGCGGACGGGCACGGTGAACCAAAGCGTCGTCCCGACGCCGACCTCGCTGGTGACGCCGATCTTCCCGCCGTGCGCCTCGACGATGTCGCGCGCGATCGCGAGCCCCAACCCCGCGCCCTGCGACCGGGCGGCGGACCGATGCTGGTAGAACTTCTCGAAGACGCGGGTGAGCTCGGCGGCGGGAATCCCCTCGCCGGTATCTTCGACCTCCACGCGCAGACCACCCTCAGAGCCCCGCGCCCGGACGGTGATGCGCCCGCCGCGCGGCGTGAACTTGAAGGCGTTCGAGATCAGGTTCCCGAACACTTCGTTCCGGAGGCGGTCGATGTCCCCCGTGACGGACGAGGGCGCCGACCCGTCGATCTCCACCGACAGATCGATCTCCTGGGTCCGCGCGAGGGCCTCGAACGCGAGTTGGACGCCGGCCAGAAGGTCGCTCACGTTCACGGTGTCCATCTGAAGCGGAAAGGCGCCGGCCTCGAAGCGGCTCATGTTGAGGAGCTGGTTCACGAGCCCCGAGAGGAGCCCGACCTGATCGGAGATCGTGCGCAGCGACTCGCGCTGCTTCTCGGTGACCGCGCCGAACTGGCCGTCGTCGAGGATCTCGGCGTAGCCCCCGATCACGTTGAGCGGATTCTTGAGCTCGTGGCTGGCCACGCTGAAGAACTCGGCGCGTAGTCGCTGCAGCTCAGCCAACTGGCGGGTCATCGAACGGAAGGAGCGGCACAGATCGCCGAGCTCGTCGGGACGATCGTACGGCAGCCCCTCCGGGGTTTCGAGCTCCCCTTCGGCGACTTCCGCCATTGCGAGCTTGAGACGGTCGATCGGTCCCGTGAGCGCGCGGGTGATCCAGAAGCCGAGGAGTGCGGCCAGCACGATCGAGATCGCGCCGGCGACCCAGACCTTCTTCGCGGCCGAGCCGCTGATCTGCTGAGCGCGGAGTCCGGCGTCCGCGCTCGATCGGTCGATTGCTTCGGAGACCGGCATCAGGGACTGGAATGTGCGGTCGAGATCGATCCGGGTGCGCTGGAAGTGAGCGGTGGCCTCGCCGTCGAGGTCCGCCTCGACGAGCGATTCGATCTGTGCAACCGACGTCGCCAGGGCTACGAGGTTCCCCTCGACCGGCGAGCTCTCCTCCTCATACCCGGCGTACTGCAGCCGCTGGAGGGCGTCCTCGGCGCGGTCCAGCGCCCGCCACATCGCGGTCCGCGATATCGCATCCGGCGCAACGATGTAGCTGCGCGCCAGACGGTTGAGCTCACCCAGGGCGATCTGAACTTGCTTGATGGCATCGGCGGCTTCCGCCTGCTTTCCGCGCAGCTCGAGAGCGATGTTCCGCAGCTCCACCAGACGGTTGAGACCATAGAGGGAAGGCAGAACGAGGATCAACCCGAGGACGAACAGGGTCACGACGAGCCGCGAGCGAAGGTTCATCGGAGGCTCCGGTGCGCGAAGTCCGCTTACGGCCGGACGGTCGCGCGGACGCGCTGGAGCTCGGTTTCGAGGCGGGCGACCTCGGCCTCGAGCGCGGCCAGCTCGCGCCGTTGCGCGGCGCGCTGCCGCTCCAGCGCGCGAAGCTGGTTGGGCACGCTCGCACCGGTGAGCGTCGGAAGCTCGGCGGTCGCGGCCTGCACCACCTGCCGATCCCCGACCTCGCACGCCGGCGGAAGACCGGCTGCGGGGAACGGGCCGTCCGGATCGGTTCTGCCCTCGTCCTCGGGGATCGCGGCGCCGAGGTCGAGCGCCAGCAGGTACAAGGCCTCGGCCAGCGGTCGTGTCCAGGGGAACGTCTCGGGAAGCCTGAGATAGCGGCCGGTCAGCTCGGCCGAGCGGTCGGGGTCCCGGTCGGGGTTTCTGGGATCGAGCTCCAGGGCGCCCAGGAGGAGCAGCGCCTGCCGTCCGAGGAGCGCGTTGCCACAGGTTTGCCGGGTCTGCGTCAAACGCTCCTTCGCCGCCGGGAAGTCGGCCCGCGCCAGCGCCACCGCGCCCTCGTCGAGCCTGGGCGCCGCGCCGTAGCTGGGCGACCGGCCGCCCGCCGAGGAGCAGGCCACGGGCAGAAGCGCGAGCCCGGCCAGCGCCAGCGCGCGCCTTCTCACGCCGCGCTCTCCAGCAGCACGCGCATGAACGCCTGCACGACCCGGGGGTCGAACTTGGAGCCGCTCAGGAGCTCGATCTCGTTCAGCGCCTCGAAGTTCTTCCATGCCGACTTGTACGGCCGTTCGTGGGTGAGCGAGTCGAAGACATCGGCAACGGTTACGATGCGGGCTGCCAGGGGGATCTCGTCGCCGGCGATTCCGTGCGGGTAGCCGCTTCCATCCCAGTGCTCGTGATGGCAGAGGGCGATCTCGGCTGCCATGTCGAGGAGCGCGATTCCGCTCCCGGACAGGATCTGCTCGCCGATGATCGTGTGCATCTTCATCGCATCGAACTCCTCGACCGTCAGGGGCGCGGGCTTCCTGAGGATCTCGTCGTGCACGCCGATCTTGCCGACGTCGTGGAGCGGTGCGGAGCGGTGGATCAGCTCGACGCTCCCGCGGGGGAGGCCGAGCGTTTCTGCGATCCGCGCGCAGTCCTCGCCGACTCGCCGTGTGTGGGCGCCCGTTTCCGGATCGTGGTACTCGGCCGCGATCGCCAGCCGCTCGAGGATCTGGATCCGCGCCTCCTCGAGCTCGCGGGTGCGCTTGAAGACCATCTCTTCCAGCCGCTCGTTCTGATGAAGCAACGCGCGGTGGAGGAGCCGGTTCTCGAGCAGGTTGGCGACCCGGAGTCGCACTTCGGAGGGGCTCAAGGGCTTGGTCAGGAAATCCCGCGCGCCGCTGGAGAGCGCGCGCTGCTTGGCCTCGCGGCTGGTGTCCGAGGTCAGCACGAGGACCGGCGGGAAGGAGAATTCGGGGAGCTCCTTCCGGAGCGCCGCCATCACCTCGATCCCGTCCATGTGGGGCATCCTGAGGTCGAGCAGGACCAGGTCCACGGGGGCCTGGATGCAGAGCTGGACTGCACGGCGCGAGTCCGTGGTCTTGACGATGTTGCCATAGCCCGACGGCTTCAGGATCCGCTCGAGGAGCTCGACGTTGGCCGGATCGTCATCGACGATCAGGATCCGGGCGTCGCTGACGTCGCCCGCGTGGGGGTGGTTCATGGGTCCTCGCTCCGGGCCATCCATGGTCAAGCAGTCCCCGGGGGGAGGACCTTGCACAAACCCGCTCGGGGGTCGCAACGCGGGGATGGCACGACCGCCTTGCGGCGGGGCGCCCCCCCCCTCGCCCACGAATCCCAAGCTTCGCAAGGGCTTACATGAAAGAATCAGGCCATGAGAGCGTACCGGGCCGCCCCGAGGAGCGCGGCGCGCGGCTCCAGGACGACCCGGATCGGCACGTCCGCGATGAGGCCGGAAAGGCGGCCTTTGGCGCGAAATGCGTCCGTGAACGCCTCGCCCCGGAGGGCCGGGAGGATCGCGGGCGCGATCCCCCCGCCCACGTAGACGCCCGCCAGGGCGAGGGTGGCGAGCGCGAGGTTCCCCGCGGCCGCGCCGTAGGCGGCCACGAAGCGGTCGAGCGCGGCCTCGCAGATCGGCGCTTCGCCGGCCAGTCCCGCAGCCGAGATCTCCGCCGGCGGGTCCTGGGCCGTCTCCAGGCGCTCGGCGAGCCAGTCCGGCTCCTCTTCGCGGCCGGTGTCACGCAGGAAGCGGTACAGGTCGAGGATCCCGGGACCCGAGACGACCCGCTCGACGCTCACGCGGCCGTAGCGGCCGCGCAGGGTTTCGAGGAGCGCGACCTCGAAATCGTCCCGCGGGGCGAAATCGGCGTGACCGGCTTCGGTGGGAAGGACATGGGACCGCCCGTTTACATGGGTCAGGATCGCGGCCCCGAGCCCCGTGCCGGCGGCGATCAGCGCCGCCGTCGGGCCCTCGGATCGGCCGGCGTGCAGGGTGGCGAACCCCTCCTCGCCGAGGACCTCCAGGCCATAGGCGGTCGCCTCGAGGTCGTTGAGGAACACGACCTCCGGAATCCCGAGCGCGTCCGCCAGGTCCCGTAGGCTCAGGAGCCAGGGCAGGTTCACCATCCGGCACACGCCGTCGACGACCGGGCAGGCGAGCCCCAGGCAAGCCCGCTCGATCACCGGTCGTCGGCCGCCGGTCGCCGCGCCCACGACCTGACCGGCGGACGCCCCCGCCAGGAACGCCTCGACGACCGCTTCCAGGCTGCCGAAGTCCTCGCTCTCGAATCGCTCCTCGGCGACGATCCTCCCGCCGAACCCGCCCGGTCCGCCGCTACCGGCCAACGCGGCGTCCCCGCCCGCGGCCGGTTCGACGAGCGCCAGGTTGACCTTGGTGCCGCCCACGTCTCCGGCCAGGATCAGCCCCCGTCGTTTCGCCCGCGGGATCATGCCGGCGCGACCGGGAAGGGGTGGATCTGGTAGGAACTCGAAACTATGAGCGTCATCAATAGTCACTACATATGCTCATATGGACCAAGTTGCCACTCAGGGGTGATCAGGCGCCGATCCCCGCCGCGGCGGCCTGGTCGAGGAGCCAGGTGACGGTCCCGGCCGGCGGGTCGATGACCTGGGCCGGGAAGCGGTCCGGGTCGCGGGGGGCCGCGAGCACGTCCTGGACGGCCGGCGCCTTCTTCGCGCCGGTCACGACGAACACCGCCTCGCGCGCGCCGTTGAGCGCCGGCGGGGTCAGGGTCAGCCGGTCGAGGTTGGGGGAGGGGACGGGGAAGCGGCCGGCCAGCACCGCGCCCACCAGCCGGTCGGCGGCGTGCAAAAGTGGGTGGCCGGGGAAGAGCGAGGCGACGTGCGCGTCCGCCCCCAGCCCCAGGAGGACGAAGTCGAAGCGCGGCGCCTCGCGGGCGGCGAGCGAGAGCGCCCGCCGGATCCGGTGCTCGTGCGCCACCGCCGCGCGCTCGCGGTTCGGATCCTCGCCCTCCATCCGGTGGATCCGCTCGCACGGGATCGGCACCCGGTCGAGGAGCACCTCGCGCGCCAGCCCGTAGTTGCTGTCGGGGTCGTCGGGCGGGACGCACCGCTCGTCGGTCCAGAAGACGTCGGTCGCGGTCCAGTCGATCCGGTCCCGAAGCGGTGCCCGCGCGAGCCGTTCGTAGATCAGTGGCACGGTCGAGCCGCCGGTGAGGACGAGGAGGAAGCGGCCGCGGGCCGTGTTCGCCACCTCCGCCGCGCGTACGATCCGCTCGGCCGCGTCGTCATACAGCGCGTTCCCATCGTGAACGACGTGCAGGGGCGCGGCGCTCCTCACTGGCTCGCCCCGCTCGGCGGCGCGCCGGTCACGCGTCCGTCAGATCGCGCCAGGCGTGTCCGTTCTCGGCGAGGAGTCGGTCGGCGGCCGCGGGCCCCGCGCTCCCGGCCGCGTAGTTCGGGAAGCCGGGCGGCTCGGCGTCGGCCCACGCGTCGAGGATCGGCGTGATCAGCGCCCATTGCGCCTCGACCTCATCGGCCCGGGTGAAGAGCGTCGAGTCGCCCTGCATCGCGTCCAGTAGCAGGGTCTCGTACGCCTCCGGCAGCTCGATGGCGAACGCGTCCTCGTAGTCGAACTCCATCCGGACCCTCGATGTCCGCATCCCCTCGCCCGGCGTCTTCGCGCTGAACGTGATGTCGATCCCTTCGTCGGGCTTGAGGCGCATGACGATCGCATTCGGCGGTACCCGGTCGTCGGCGCGGGCGAAGAGCGCCTGAGGCGTGGCCTTGAACTGGACCGCGATCTCGGTCACGTCGCGCGCGAGCCGCTTGCCGGTCCGGACGTAGAACGGCACGCCCGCCCAGCGCCAGTTCTCGATCCGCAGCTCGAGCGCCGCGTACGTCTCGGTCGCCGAATCCGGCGCGATGCCCTCGATCTCTCGGTAGGCGGGGATGTGCTCGCCGTTCAGTGTGCCCGGTCCGAACTGCCCGCGCACCGTGCGGTGGGCGACCTCCTTCGGGCTCATCGGCGGGATCGAGCGCAGCACCTGGACCTTCTCCTCGCGGACCGAGCGCTGATCGTAGGCGACCGGCGGCTCCATTGCGGTCAGGGTGAGGAGCTGGAGCAGATGGTTGGCGACCATGTCACGGAGCGCGCCGTTCGCGTCGTAGAACTTCGCCCGAACCTCGATCCCCAGCGTTTCGGCGGCGGTGATCTGGACCTGCTCGATGTAATTCCGGTTCCAGACCGGCTCGAAGAGGGTGTTGCCGAAACGGAACGCCAGGATGTTCTGTACCGTCTCCTTGCCGAGAAAGTGGTCGATCCGGTAGACCTGCGACTCTTCGAACGAGCGCGCGATCGCCTCGTTGAGCCGTTGCGCGGACTCCAGGTCGCGGCCGAACGGCTTCTCGACGACGATCCGCGTCCAGCCCTTGCCTTCGGCCGTGAAGCCGGTCTGATCGAGTCCCTTGACGATGTCGGGCGCGAGACCCGGGGGTACCGCGAGATAGAACAGGTGGTTGCCGCCCGCCGGATTGCCGGCGCCGAGCTCCTGCAGCCGCTCGGCGAGCGTTCGGTACGCTTCGGGGTCTTCGAGGTCCGCGCTCAGGTAGTGGAGGCTCTCGGCGAAAGGCCGCCAGCGTTCGAGATCGAGCTTCCCCTCCGCGCGAGACACCGCCTCGCGCATCGACTCCCTGTACGCCTCTTCGGACATCTCGCGGCGCGCGGCGCCGATCACGATGAACTCTCGCTCGAAGCACTCGTGTCCGGCCAGGCGGTAGAGGGCCGGCATCAGCTTGCGTTCGGTCAAATCACCGGTCCCGCCGAAGATGACGACCGCCGAGGCGGTGGTCCGCGGGAGCCTGACCTTTCCGCGCGGGGCGTCGGCGGTCCGGGTGACGACGCGGGCCGAGCGGCGGATCACGGCGCCGTCCGCTCCGAGGGGGTCGCGCCCGCCCGGGTCACGCCGCCCGCACGGGCCGCCAGCGATTCCCAGTCGGTGTGAACCGCCTGGCCGCCGGGATCGTCGAGCCGGTGGTAGGTGTGGGCGCCGAACCAATCACGCTGGGCCTGGGTCAGGTTCTGTGGCAGCCCTGCCGTCCGGTAGGCGTCGAAGTAGGCCAGCGCCGCGCTCCAGCAGGGCGCGGGGATCCCGCGCTCCTGAGCCAAAGCGAGCGCCCGCCGCCAGCCCGCCTGCGCGGCCTCCAGCAGGTCGCCGATTTCTGGATCGAGGAGGAGGTTCTCGAGCCCGGGGCGGCGCTCGAACGCGGCCCGGATCGGCTCGAGCAGCCGGGAGCGGATGATGCACCCCCCCATCCAGATCCGCGCGACCTCGGCGCGCGGAATCTCCCAGCCGTACTCTGCCGAGCCGGCGCCGATCAGGTCCATCCCCTGGGCGAAAGCGCAGATCCGCGAAGCGTAGAGCGCATCGGCGACGGCGCCGATCCGATCCCCGGGATCTGCCGCTCCGCCGGCCTGCGGCGCCGGCCCGCCGATCGCTTCGCTCGCCCGGATCCGCTCCGTTTTCCGGCTCGACAGGACGCGCGCGTCGACCGCCGCCGTGATCGACGGCGCCGGCACGCCGAGCTCGAGGGCGTTCACCGCCGTCCAGCGACCGGTCCCCTTCTGCTCCGCGGCGTCCAGGATCTGCTCGACGAGCGGCTCGCCGGTCGATTCGTCGGTCACGGAGAGGATCCCCGCGGTGATCTCGAGGAGGTACGATTCCAGCGGACCCTCGTTCCATTCGGCGAACCGGGCCGCCATCTCCGCGGTGGGGAGCCTCAGGCCCCGCTTCAGCACGTCGTACGCCTCGGCGATCGCCTGCATGTCGGCGTACTCGATCCCGTTGTGGACCATCTTGACGAAGTGGCCGGCGCCGTCAGGCCCGAGGTAGCCGACGCACGGTCCGGCTTCGGTGCGGGCGGCGATCGCTTCGAGAAGCTCCCGGATCTCGCCATACGCCTCCGCGGGCCCGCCCGGCATGAGCGAGGGCCCGTATCGCGCGCCCTCGGCGCCGCCGGAGACGCCGAGACCGAAGAGGTGGAGATCCAGGTCCGCCTGCTCCTCGGCGCGGCGGCGGGTATCGTGGAAGTTCGAGTTCCCGCCGTCGATCACGATGTCGCCCGGCTCGAGGAAATCCGACAGCTCGTCGAGCGTCGACTCGACCGGCCGACCGGCGGGGATCATGAGGAGGATCCGCCGCGGGCGGGTGAGGGTGGACACGAGCCCGGCAATGTCCGCTGCGCCGGTGAACCGCCGATCGCGATGGTCGGCCACGAACGCCCGCGTCCGGGCGGCGTCGATGTCCCAGACGGCGACCGGGAAGCCATGGTCCTCGGCGTTGAGCGCCAGGTTGGCGCCCATCGTCCCGAGGCCGATCACGCCGAAGGTCGCCGGAGCGCTCACGCCAGCATGTATCCGAGATCCGATCCCCGGGTCGGGTAGGCGAACCGCGCGTCCTCGAGATCGGCGGCGGTCAGGCCGGCCCGGATCGCCAGCGCGAACAGGTTCACGACTTCGCCGGCGTCGGTCCCCAGAAGGTGAGCGCCCAGGATGCGTCCGGTCGACTTCTCGATCAGCACCTTGTGACCGGAGCACGACTCGCCGATCCGCCTGGAGGAGTACCAGTCGCCGGTCCGGGCGTGACGGGTCTCGAACGCGAGCCCCTGCTCTCGGGCCTCGGCCTCGAGCAGTCCGACCGCGGCCAGAGGCGGCAACGTGAAGACGACGGTCGGGATTCCGCTGTAGTCCGCCTTCCGATGGTTGCCCTCCAGGAGGTTGGCGGCGGCGATCCGGCCCTGGTAGGCGGCGACGGGCGTCAGCGGCGACCCCGCGCCGGCCGCGTCCCCGGCGGCATACACGGCCGGATTCGAGACGCTCTGCAGATACCCGTTGACGGCGATCCCGCCTTCGTTCCGCTCGATCGTCGCCGCCTCGAGGTCGAGATCGTCGATCTCGGCCACCCGGCCGGCACCGTGGACGACGAGGTCGGCCCCGAATTTCAGCTCCTCGCCCCCGGCCCGGGCGGAGACCTGGAGTCGGCCATCCCGGCGCTCGACGGCGGTCGCCTCGGTCGTCAGGTGAAGCTCGATCCCGAGCGAGCGGGAGCGGTGGGCCAGCATGTCGACCAGATCGGGATCGAACCCCTGCAGGGGGCGGTGGCCGCGATGCAGGACCGCGACCTTCGCGCCCGCCTGCGCGGCGACGTGGGCGAACTCGAAGGAGATGTACCCGCCGCCGATGAAGACGATCTCGCCCGGAAGGGACTCGAGCTCGAGAAAGTCGTCGCTTGTGATCACGTGCCGGGCGCCCGGGATGTTCAGGGTCGCAGGCCGGGCGCCGGTGGCGATGACGACGTGCCGGGCCTCGATCGGTTCTTGGCCGACCGTGACGGTGCACGGGCCGGTGAAGCGCGCCCGGCCGTGAAACGTCTCGATCCCCGCCTCGACGAAGGACCGCTCGCGATCGTCCGGCACCGGTTCGGTGAACGTCCGCTTGAATGCCATGAGCGCCGGCCAGTCGATCGATGCCCCGGGGGAACGCACCCCCTGGCCCTCCATCCGCCGGCTCCAGTCCACCAGCTCGACGGCGCCGACCAGGACCTTCTTGGGGTCGCAGCCGCGGAGCGCGCACGTCCCGCCGAACGGTCGCGAGTCGACGACCGCGACCGACCAGCCGGCTCGCCGGCACGCGCTGGCGGCGGCGGTCGCCGCCGAGCCCGTGCCGATCACGATCAGGTCGTAGGAGCGCTCCACGTCTCGTCCTTTCCGCGCTTCGGTGCGGGCCGCCGCCCGCGGGCGCCCGTGGCCCAGCTCAGCCATCCGCCGCGGAACCCGGCTCGGCGGAGCCCCTCGACGATAGACGGGCAGCGCTCCATCAATCGCCACACGAACCCGCTCCGATCGTTCTCGATCATCAGCACGATCGGCCCCTGGTCGAGTCCGTAGTACCCTTTCGAGATCCACCCGCGGTCCGAGGCGCCGTCACGGAACGTCGGGTTGAAGCTGCACTTGAAGCCGTATTCGCTCACCATTTCGGGGTAATCGTCCTCGATCCGCTCGATCGTCGGCAGGACGATCCCGGGAGCGAACGGGAGCGAGGCGACAACCGCCCACGGCGCGATCGTGCCGTCATCCGGTCCGAATGGAACCCCGCGCGCAACGTAATCGTAGAAGCGCCGCCGGACGCCGTCGACCTCCAGGGCCGCGGGTCCCGGGCCGTCGCTGGCCGTGATCCCCCACACGTGCTCCCCATAGCCGCGGAGCCGGCGCGGGTTCCTGATCGCGTACGCCTGCTGGATGCAGGTCGCGCGGCGGCTGTTCTCGAAGTAGTCGATCCCCCGGGCCCGCATGACATCGTCCTGGAGGCCGCGGAAGTCGATCCACACGTGCGAGAGCTGGTGAATGAAGAGCGGCCCGGCATAGAGGAACTCCGTTCCGTAGAGCTTCTTCCAACGGTACGTCTCGGTCCAGGCCGGGTAGCTCTCCTCCGGCAGCGGATGGGTCGGCGAGCCGAGGCCGAGGAAGTAGAGGACGAGCGCCTCGTTGTATCCCGACCAGCGGTACTTGAGGAAGCCCGTTTCGGGCTTCCAGCCATGGCTGACGGTCGGGCCGCCGTTCTGCGCCCAGCGCCAGTCGGCACGGCGATAGAGCGCGTCGGCCAGCTCGCGGACCTCGCGCTCGACCGGTTCGTCGCGATCGAAGTAGACGCCGGCCGCGAGAGCCCCCGCCAGGAACCACGCCGAGTCGATCGTCGAGAGCTCGCACTTCTGCACCCGGCGGCCGGTCTTCATGTCGAGGAAATGGTAGAAGAAGCCGCGGTACCCCATCGCATCCAGGCCCACGCTCTGCTCACCGCGACGAAAAGTCCGCAAGGTCGCGCAGGCGCGCACGGCCGCGTCGGCACGGCTCACGAACCCACGCTCTGCGCCGACCGTCAAGCAGGCGAGGGCGAGCCCGACGGCGGCGATCGAGCAGGGGGATCCTTCCCGCGTGCTGTCGGGAACGAGCCCGTTGTCGGGGTTCGCCTGCTCCCAGAAGAACCGGAACGTGTCCCGTTGCAGACGATCGAGCCGCGTCTGCGCCGGAGTCGTGCGATGGGTCGGAGCTATGACGATGAGGCCGTCGCCTCCGGACGATCGTCCACGCGCTCGACCGGCAGCCCGTGGTCGACCCAGTCCGACTTGCCTCCCTCGTAGTCCCTGATGTCGGTATAACCCATGTCCGCCAGAGCCCGGGCGGCGTTGGCCGACGCGTTGCAGGTCGGGCTTGCGCAGTAGACGACGATCGTCTCGTCCTTGTCGGGCAGGATCTCCGGCGCCAGATCCTGGATGCGGTCAGGCGGCAGGTTGATCGCGTCGGGCAAGTGGGCCTGACGGTACTTCTCCTCGCCGAGCGTCTCGACCAGGCGGAAGTGGTCCCCGCGGTCGATCTTCTGCTTGAGCTCCTCGCGGAGGATCGTTTTCGGCATCGGAGTACCTCCTCTCTCTACGGGATGGGTCTCATGGGGATGGAGCCCGGTCGTCGCGAGCGCCAGCGCCGCCGGGCGGCGGCGGCGAGACGGGCGGCGAAAACGGTGATCAGGACCAGCAGCGTCACGGCCACCGCGAGCGCCGCCACCGGGAGCACGAGCGCGAGCACGACGAGGCCGACGACGAAGACATCCTCGAGCACGCTCATGACGCTGTTCGAGAACGGCTCGGGGGAAGTGTTGACGACCGCCCGCGAACCGGCCTTGGCCACGTGGCTTCCCGCCGCGGCCGTACCGCCGAGCAGCGCGACCAGCCCCTGGACTGCGGGAGACGCTTCGCCCAGCGCGGCGACCGCGATCAGCGCCCCGCCGAGCGGCCGGATCAGCGTGTGTACGCCGTCCCACAGCGTGTCGACCCACGGGATCTTGTCGGCGAGGAACTCGACGGCGTACATCACCAGCGCCGCACCGATCACGATGTCGTTGTCGAAGACCTCGAACTGGGGCGGGAGCGCGACCCAGTCGTATCGGACGGCGAGCCCCAGCAGCGCGACCGTCGCGTAGAGGTTGATCCCGGCCGTGAACGAGAGGCCGAGCGTGCGCCCGAGGGTGACGAGATCCATCGGCGGTCGCGGGTCAGGAGGCGCGCGCTAGCCGCGAGCCCGGCGCCATGTGGAGAGTCGTCATGTCGACAGGACCGCGCGCTGGTCCTCGCGGATCGTCTCGAGGAGGTCGTCGTACGATTTGGCGAACTTCTCGATCCCCTCGTGGCCGAGCGCGCGGGTGACCTCGGCGAAGTCGATCCCCACGTCCGCAAGGCCTTCCATCAACTCGTGGGCCTCGTCCAGGTCCTCGTCGATCCGGACCTCCGGATCGCCGTGGTCGCGGTACGCGTCCAGCGTCTCGGGCGGCAGCGTGTTGACGGTTTCGGGCGCGATCAGCGCCTCGACGTAGTAGACATCGGGGAACGCCGGGTTCTTGGTCGAGGTCGACGCCCAGAGAGGGCGCTGGACGCGGGCGCCCGCCCCTTCGAGCGCGGCGTACCGATCGTCGCCGAACCGCTCCTCGAACGCCTGGTAGGCGATCCGCGCGTTGGCGATTCCGATCTTCCCCTCGAGCTTCTCGATCTTCGCCTTCGTCTTCCCGGATGCGGTCTGCGCGAGCTCCGCGAGCCGCTTGTCGACCATCGTATCGACCCGGCTCACGAAGAAGCTGGCGACCGAGGCGAGCCGCTCCACGCCCTCACCCTCTTTCACGCGCTGCTCGAAGGCTGCGAACCATGCGTCCACGACCTCCCGGTAACGATCGACCGAAAAAAGGAGCGTAATGTTGATGTTGATCCCTTCCGCCAGGCACTGACGGATCGCCGGCAGCCCTTCCCGCGAGCCGGGGATCTTGACCATCACGTTCGGGCGGTCGCACGCCTTCCACAGGCGGCGGACCTCGGCGATCGTCCCCTCGGTGTCACGGGCGAGGTGGGGATTGACCTCGATCGATACGAAGCCGTCGCGACCCTCGGTCCGGTCGTAGAGCGGACGGAAGTGGTCGGCCGCGCGCTTGACGTCCGCGACGGCGAGCCGCTCGAAGACCTCGGCGGGTTTCATGTCCGCGCCGAACTCGCGGATGTCGTCGTCGTAGAGCTCGGTGTCGCCGATCGCCTGGTCGAAGATCGTCGGGTTGGAGGTCATCCCCGCCAGGTCGTCCTCGTCGATCAGGCGATCGAGCTCCCCGTCGAAGAGGTCGCGGCGGATGTAGTCGAGCCAGACCGACTGGCCGAGCTCGTGGAGACGATTGAGCGGGTTGGGCATGGTGCGCCTCCTGGGATGAGCGTTCCTGAATCCCGCGGTCGAGCTTCGATTCGAAGTCTAGCGTGGCCCGTTTGGGGCCGCACGTCGGCGGCTTACACGCTTTGCAGCGTGCCTCGGGCGGGCGTTATCCCGGGGCGACCGTGAATCCCTCGATCCGCGCCGCGGTCCGCAGACGGTCGTCGAAGGCCACGAATTCACCAGCCGTCGGAACGCCGGCCCATTCCATCGCCGCGGCGAGCTGGAGGGAGTCGGCGGCTTTGAGCGGGTGGTGACGCAGGGTACGAAGCGCCTGTTCGCGGAGACTTGCAGTCGGGGGGACCTCGAGCCAGCGGCTCGAAAGAGCGGTAAGAAGGGTTCGCGCGGAGGCCTCCTGCGCCTCGTCGAGGACCGCTTCCCGTCGCATGCGTGCGAAGGCGGAAACGCACTCCACGGGAGTCCCCCACCAGACGGTGATCTCCGGATCATCGGCATAGAGGGATCGCGTATTCTCCGTCCGAGGTTCATTCAAGCATAGCGGGACGATGGCCGACGCGTCCCAGAATCTCACCGTCCCTCTCGTCTTTCCTCGATCAGGACCGCAAGGCCACGACCTTCCGGGTCTTCGGGGATCTTGAATTTCGAGAAGTCGAGTCTTCCTTTCTCGCGAGGAGGGATGAGTCGTCCCGTTCGTATCAGTTCCTGGACCCGCGCCTCGAGCTTCGCCGACCCTTCCACGGGGGAGATGCGCGCGACGGGGTTGCCGCGATCGGTGACGAGGACCTCCTCCCCGGCCTTCACCGCATCGAGGTATTGGCTAAGTCTGGCCTTCAGATCGGAAATCGAGGCACGTTTCATCTGTCTATAATGGTCTTTTTCATCTGTCCTGTCAAGACATGACGGCCGCTGTTCCCCCAATCGCTCATTGATCGAACTCGCCCTTCCGCGCTTCCGTTTCGATCGCGTCGATCTTCCGGCTCCGGCGCACGTGACGCTGGACGCCTGAGAACTGCGCCTTGAGGAAAGCGCGGACGACCTCGACCGCCAGCTCCGGGCCGATCACGCGCGCGCCGAGGGCGAGCACGTTCAGGTCGTCGTCCTCGACACCCTGGCGCGCGCTGAAGGTGTCGTGCGCCATCGATGCGCGGATCCCGGGGATCTTCGAGGCCGCGACCGCGACCCCGACGCCGCTGCCGCAGACGAGGATCCCGCGCTCGGCCTTCCCTTCGAGGATCGCCGCGCCGACGGCGCGCGCGTAGTCCGGGTAGTCGTCTTCGGGTACGAGGTTGTAGGCGCCGCAGTCGAGGACCTCGTCTCCGTTCTCCTCGATCGCTTCCGTGAGGCGGCGTTTGAGCGGGAATCCGGCGTGGTCGCAGCCGAAGGCGACGATCATGCCGGCCTGGACACGGGAGTGCGCCCCGGTGAGCGGCTCAGCGCGCCGCCGGCTGGCCGATCAGCGCCCGCACCGCGACCGCGATCCGCTCGGCGGTGAAGCCGAGTCTCTCCATGTTTGTCGCGCCCGGCGCCGAGGCGCCGTAGCGGTCGATCCCGATCGCGGTCCCGCGGTCGCCGATCCACCGCTCCCATCCGAGCGTCGCGCCGGCCTCGACCGAGACCCGCGCGCTCACGTCCGGCGGAAGAACTTCATCGCGATACTCGGCACTCTGCTCGGCGAAGGCCTCCCAGCAGGGCATCGACACGACCCGTGCGCGGACGCCGTCGGTGGCCAGGATCTCCTGCGCCTCGAGCGCCTTCCACACTTCCGAGCCGGTCGCGATCACGATCGCCTCGGGGTCGCCATCGTCGGGTTCGACGAGCACGTACGCCCCGCGCTCAAGGAGCTCGGCCGACCCGCTCCCCTGGCGGTCGATCACGGGAAGCTTCTGGCGGGAGAGGACGAGCGCGACCGGCCCCTCGTCGTGCCGCATGGCCCAGCGCCACGCCGCGGCCGCCTCGTTCGCATCGGCGGGCCGCACGACCGCGAGGTTCGGCATCGCGCGGAGCGACATCAGGTGCTCGATCGGCTGGTGGGTCGGGCCGTCCTCGCCGAGCCCGATCGAGTCGTGGGTCCAGACGTAGATGACCGGCAGCTTGTTGAGCGCCGCCAGCCTGACCGCCGGGCGCATGTAGTCGGAGAAGATGAAGAAGGTGGCGGCGTACGGCCGCACCCCGCCGTGGTACGCCATCCCGCTCGTGATCCCGGCCATCGCATGCTCGCGGACGCCGTAGTGGAGGTTCCGTCCGGCGCCGGTCTGGCCGTCGAAGTCGCCCGCCTTCTCGATCGTCGTCTTGGTCGAGGTCGCGAGGTCGGCGTCGCCCCCGATCAGCCAGGGGACCCGGGCGGCGATCGCGTTGAGCGCCTTCCCCGCCGCCGAGCGGGTAGCGATCTCCTCGTCCTCCGGCTCCCACGAAGGCAGATCTCCGTCCCAGCCCGTGGGGAGCTCGCCGGAATGGGCCATCCCCCACTCCTCGGCGAGATCGGGGTGCTTCTCGGCATACGCGGCGAACATCTCCTCCCACGCGGCCTGCGCCTCCCGTCCCCGGCGGGTCGCGTCCATGTGCGCGCGGACCTCGGCCGGAACGTAGAACGTGTGGTTCGGCCACTCCCAGCCCAGCGCCCTCTTGGTGAGGACCACTTCCTCCTCGCCGAGCGGCTCGCCGTGCGCCTTGTGGGTTCCCGCCTTGTTGGGCGATCCGTAGCCGATCGTCGTCGTCACGATGATGAGGGTCGGTTGGGCGGTGTTCTTCACGGCCGCCGCCAGCGCGTCGTCGATCGCGGCCAGGTCGGTATCGCCGTCCTCGACCGTGAGGACCTGCCAGCCGTACGCTTGGTAACGCTTCCCGACATCCTCGCTCATCGACTGGGACGCCGGGCCGTCCAGCGTGACGTGATTCTGATCGTAGAGGAAGGTCAGCTTGCCGAGCTTGTAGAAGCCGGCGATCGCGCTCGCCTCGGCCGAGACCCCTTCCATGATGTCGCCGTCCGAGAGGATCGAGAACGTGCGGTGATCGACGATCGGGAAGCCGGGCCGGTTGAAGTGGTTGGCCAGCCACCGCTCGGCGATCGCCATGCCGACCGCGTTCGTGCATCCCTGGCCGAGGGGTCCCGTCGTCGCCTCGACGCCGGCCGTCATGAAGCACTCCGGGTGACCGGGGGTCCGACTCTCCCACTGGCGGAACCGCTCGAGCTCCGCTATCGGCAGGTCGTAGCCGGTGACGTTGAGGAGCGAGTAGAGGAGTGCCGAGCCGTGGCCGGCCGAAAGCACGTAACGGTCGCGGTCGGGCCAGGCGGGATCCTGGGGATTGTGCTTGAGCCACCGCTGCCACAGGACGTAGGTCATGGGCGCGGCGCCCAGCGGATGGCCGGGATGGCCCGACTCGGCTTTTTGCGGCTGGTCGATCGACAGCGCGCGCAATGCGTTTACGGACAGGCGGTCGAGGTCGGTGAAGCTGTCGGAGGAGGCGGAAGGGGGCATGAGCGGTAGTGTAGTCGCGCCGGTATGGGGCCGCCACGGCCCCGGCGAGCCCGTCAGACGCCCACCTCGGCCGTGGTTGTGACCCGGTTTCTCAGTCCCAGCCCAGCGGCCTCTCCGGCTCGCCCGGGCCGGGCGCGACGATCGGGTCCGTCCCGGCTCTGAGCCGCGCGGCGGTCGCCTCGGCCTCGCGCATGACGCGCAGCACGTTCTCGCCGATGATCTTGCGGACCTCCTCGTCCGAATAGCCGCGGAGCAGGAGCTCGGCGACGAGGGCGGGGTACGTCGTGACGTCCTCCAGCCCCACGATCACGCTGCTGATCCCGTCGTAATCACCGCCGATCCCGACATGGTCGATTCCGGCGACCTCGACGATGTGGTCGATGTGGTCGGCGACCTGAGAGAGCGTCGCGACCGCCGGCGGATCTGCGAGGAGCGCTTCCCAGGCGGAACGGGCGGTCGCCGTATCGCCGGCGAACACGGCCAGAAGATCCCGGCGGAGATCCGGCAGCCGCTCCTCGTCTTGCAGCACCTCCTCGCTGATGTAGCCCGGGACGAACGTCACCATGACGATGCCGCCGTTCTCGGGCAGCATCTCGAGCACGAAATCGGGCACGTTTCGCGGATGATCGGCGAGCGCGCGAGCCGAGCTGTGGGAGAAGATGACCGGCGCCTCGGTGATCCGGATCGCGTCGACCATCGTCGAATCCGAGACGTGCGACAGGTCGACCAGCATGCCGAGCCGGTTCATCTCGCGAACGACCTGCTCGCCGAAGTCGGTCAACCCCTGGTGCTCCGGTTCGTCGGTGGCCGCATCGGCCCAATCGGTGTTCAGGAAGTGGGTCAGCGTCATGTAGCGGGCGCCGAGGCCGTAGAAGCCGCGCAGGACGTCGAGCGAGTTCTCGATCGCGTGGCCGCCCTCGACCCCGATCAGCGTCGCGATCCGGCCATTCTGGTGGATCCGGACGACATCGTCGGCCGTGGTTGCGAACTCGAACGTCTCAGGGTAGAGGATCGGAAGGCGGTGGATCAGGTCGATCTGCTGCAGGATGAAGCGGGCCGAGCCGCCCGCCTCGATGTACTCGACCGGCACGTAGGCGGACCAGAACTGGCCGCCCAGCAACCCCTCCTCGAGGCGCGGGATGTCGGTATGCAGCGAGTCGGGATCGTGTCGGACGGTGATGTCGAGCGAGTCGATGTCGCCCCCCGCGTACCCCCGAATCTGCCATGGCAGGTCGTTGTGCCCGTCGATCAAGGGCGTCTGCCGCATGATCTCGACCGCGCGGGCGAGCGCCGCGGCCGAGTCGGACGGCGCCTGGGCGGCCGCGCCTGCCGGAAACAGCGCGACGACGAGAAAGAACAGTGGCGATAGGACGCGAGGCATCGACGTCTCCTGGTGCTCTCCGCGCACGGGACGGTAGTGACGTGGTGAGACGGGCGGCCGGCCACAGAGAGCGGGCCGGCCGTCCCGAAGGGCTCGGTCGCGGGTGGGTTAGCCCTACGCCGCGATGATGATCACGATCAGAAGGAGAAGGACGATGATGATCGTCGTCGCTGAGAGCGAGATCCGGTCCTGCGCGCCGATCTCACGGTCGATGGCGCGAGCCTGCGCGGCTGCGCTCGCCAGCCGCTCGCCCTCCAGTGCCAAAACGCCGGCCATCGCCTTGTCCATGTCCACGCCGGCGAGCCCGGCGACCCGCTGCACCGGCTCGCGCTCCATGAAGGCACGCAGAACCTGGCGGTTCGCCTCATCGGGATCGACCTGGGCGAGCTGGACCGGCTCCGACCCGATCGGGTCGGGGGCCTGCTGGGCGGCGGCGGTGGCGGTGGAGCCGAGCACGAGCAGCGTCACGATCGACAACGTCCAACGGGTCCCGATCATCGTGTGCCTCCTTAGGTGTGGTGGCGGCCCGTGGTGAAGTGTGGGGCCATTGTATCCGAGCTTCGGGAAGGCGGCAATACCAACAATGCGGCGATACCCGCCCGCCGGGACCAGGCTCAGGCCCCCAGCCGCCGGACGACTTCGAACTCCTCGCGCGTGACCGGCGTGATCGACAGGCGCATGCCGCGCCTGAGGACGGCCATCGCCTCCAGGCCCGGCGTCGACTTCAGCCGGTCGCGGGTGACCGGCGCGTCGAAGGTCGCAACGTGGCCGATGTCGACGCACCACCACGTGGGATCGTTCGGATCGGAGTCCGGATCGTGGTACCGGTGGCCCTTCTCGAACTGCTTCGAGTCCGGGTGCGCGGCGGAGACGACCTCGGCCAGACCGTAGACGCCGAGGACATCGGTGCTCGAATGATAGAAGAGCACGCCGTCGCCAGTTCGCATCTCGTCCCGCATGAAGTTCCGGACCTTGTAGTTCCGTATCCCCCACCACTCGGTCGTCCCGTCCCGCTCGAGATCCTCGATCGAGTAGGTGGAGGGCTCGGACTTGAAGAGCCAGTGCTTTTTCGGCATCGGGGACTTCCTCGGCATAGGGGCCGCAATGGTACCGCGGTCCAGCGCCGCTGTCCCGGTCCCGGTATACTCGGCCCCGATGGGAACGGTCGAGATGAAGCCCGACCAGGTTCGCGAGCTCCTCCGTCGCGAGGCGCTACCCGGCGAATACGAGCGGATCCGCGCCCTGTGGAAAGCGCACTCGATCGCCGAGGACGGCCGCGACATCGCGGGGCTGCTCGCGACGCTGACGCCCGACTGCGTGTACGAGGTCGTCACGACCGGTCACCGCTGGGAGGGACATAGCGGCGCGCGCGATTTCTACGCCGGTCTCCTCGGCGCCTTCCCCGACGTCAGGTTCGAACTCACGAACATCGTGATCGGCCCCCAGGGGGTGTGTGAGGAGGCGCTGCTGACCGCGACCCACGCAGGCGAGTGGCTCGGACTGCCGGCGACCGGCCGGTACGTCGACTTCGGCGTCGTGATCTTCTTCCCCTGGGACCGCGAGCGGGGGCTCTTCGCGGGGGAGCGGATCCACTTTGACCCGGTCCGGGCGGGGTTGACCGCCTGAAGCGGCCCTCAGGCGGCTTCTTGACACATCCCGAAACAAAACCGAAATTACGGCATGACTTCGGGCCAGCTTCCCGGTCGTGGGGCGACGGGAAATCCGCCGAACCGCTTCGTCCCGCTCTCGCTCGAGCGCGAGGCGTGGGTCGAAGCCGAAGATCCCGCTCCCCGGACGCATTTCTACCGCGAGGCCTCCCGCTCGATCATCGCCACGAACGCCAGCCCGGACGTCGGCTTCGAGGCGAGCATCAATCCGTATCGAGGATGTGAGAACGGCTGCACCTACTGCATGTGTGGTCAAAGTCCAGTCCTTATGGCAGACGGTACTCTGAGCCCGATCGCGGATATCACGGTCGGCAATGAGATCTATGGCACTGTGCGGCAAGGCTGGTATCGGAAGTATGTGAAGACACGGGTACTGGCCCACTGGCAAATCGCGAAGCCGGCATTTCGCATCACCCTGCAGGATGGAACCGAGCTCGTAACGAGCGGAGATCACCGATTCCTCACACTTCGAGGTTGGAAATTCGTAACAGGTCGCGAGCAGGGTCGCGGGCGCAGGCCACACCTGACAATGAACGATGAACTGCTTGGGGTCGGCGGTTTTTCGGTTCAGCTCCCCAAGCTCGATGATTACGAGATTGGATATCTGAGTGGCATGATTCGCGGCGACGGTCATTTGGGATTTCAAGAGTATAAAAAGCAGAGAGGACAGTTGGGTCGCAGTTATCGATTCCGGCTTGCACTTATCGACGATGAGGGACTCAACCGAGCTTCTACCTACCTCAATCATTTCGGTGTTCGGGGGGCTCGGTTCGTATTTCAAAGAGCCAGTGAAACGACAAAAGAGCTGCGAGCCATCCGCGCCACATCAAGTAATGACGCGCAGTATGTCACAAAGCTTGTATGCTGGCCGGAGAGAGTCTCTCTCGGTTGGTCGGTGGGCTTCCTCGCCGGGATTTTCGATGCTGAGGGAAGCTACAGCGGAGGTATCCTTCGGATCGCTAACACCGACCCGACGATCATTGAAACGACCGTTCGCTCGATGAGGCGGTTCGGCTTTGACGTCGTCTTGGAAAACCAGGCCAAGAACCGGGCAAAGCCGATCACGAGCGTTCGGGTACGCGGTGGGCTGAAGGAGCATCTCCGCTTCTTCCACACCGTCGATCCCGCGATCCTCAGGAAGCGAAACATCGAGGGGCAGGCGCTGAAGAGCAGCGCCAGGCTGCGTGTCGTTTCGATCGAGCCGATCGGTCGTCGGACCCTCTTCGACATCACGACGGGCACGGGTGACTTCATCGCCAACGGCGTCGTATCGCACAACTGCTACGCCCGTCCGACCCACGAGTACTTCGGCCTCTCCGCCGGCCGCGACTTCGAGACGAAGATCTTCGTGAAGGGGGACGCGCCGGAGCTCCTCCGCCGGGAGCTCGCGTCGCCGAAATGGGAGCCCAAGGTGCTCGTGATGAGCGGCGTGACGGACCCCTACCAGCCGGTCGAGCGCAGGCTCAGGGTGACCCGCCGGTGTCTGAAGGTGCTGGCCGAGTTCCGGAACCCGGTCGCCATCATCACGAAGAACCACATGGTTACTCGCGACATCGACCTGCTGTCGGAGCTGGCTCAGTACGGGGCGGTGGCGGTCAACCTCTCGGTCACCACGCTCGATCGAAAGCTCCAGCGGATGATGGAGCCGAGGGCCTCGACCCCCGAGCGCCGGCTGGAGGCGATCCGGAAGTGCGCGGAGGCGGGGATCCCCGTGGGCGTGATGGTGGCGCCGGTGATCCCCGGCCTCACGGACCACGAGATGCCGCAGATCCTCGAGCGGGCGGCGACCGCCGGCGCCGAGCGGGCGGGATACGTGCTGCTCCGGCTGCCCTACGCCGTCAAGGACCTGTTCGAGGACTGGCTGGAGCGCCACTACCCGGACCGCAAGGAGAAGGTGCTGAACCGGCTCCGGGATCTCCACGGAGGCAGGCTCTACGACCCGCGCTTCGGGTCGAGGATGCGCGGCGCCGGACCGTTCGCCGAGCCGATGGAGCAGATGTTCGACGTGGCGTGCCGCCGGCACGGGCTGAACCGCCGCTCCTCCGACCTCTCCGTCGCGTTCTTCCGGCGGCCCGAGACGACGGGCGAGCTCGGGCTGTTCGGAAACTCATGACCCGCACGGTCACCCACCGCCGGCGCAGGGCCGCGGCCTTGTCCGTTCGTGAAGCCAGTCGCGCCGCGCCGCCGTCGGGGATCCTGCGGCCATGGGACGCCTCGCGATCGCCCGCCGGCTGGGCGATAGACCCCTATCCAGGGCAGGAGGTCGGCTTCCCCCGGTGGGCCCCCGGCCGACCGGAGATGCCGCGATCTCCCTTCGAAGAGGTACGGTTCAGCAGAGGAAATCTCCCTGACCTTCTGCGGCGGGACCTCGCTCGACTTGCCCGGCCTGGCCAGCCGATCGCGATCGGGACGATGACCGATCCCTACCCGCCGGCCGAAGAGCGAAGTGGGCGGACGCGGGTGATCCTGGAGGTTCTCGGCGAACGGGAAGGGTTCGAGATCACGATCACGACGAGGTCGAACCTCGTGACGCGCGACCTGGACCTTCTGGTGGCCCTCGCCGATCGCCACCGGATCGCCGTCCATGTCATGATGACGACGCTCGATCGGCGGCTTTCACAGGCCCTCGAGCCCGATGCGCCGCGACCGGACCTGCGCCTCAAGACCATCAGCGTGCTGGCCGCGGTGGAGATCCCGGTCGGTCTCCGGGTCGCGCCGGTCCTTCCCGACCTCACCGACGACCCGCGGGCGCTCGACCGGCTGGCCGCCGCCGCGGCGGCCGCGGGGGCTCACGCGCTCACGGCCCACCCTGTCATCCTGATGCCTCTGACGATCGCCGTCCTTTTCCCGCACCTCGAGGAGGCGTTCCCCGATCTCGTCGACGGCTATCGCCGGAGCTATGAGCGCAAAGCCTATCTGCCGGAGCCGTACGCGGGCAGGCTGGCGGAGCGGGTCCGTCTCCTCCACACCCGGCACGGTTTCGGGCCGCCGCGCGAGAGCGGGGACCCCGAGCCCGCACCCCGGGGGCCGCAACTGGCGCTGTTCTGAGCGGTATGCTCGTACGGAAGCATGACGCGAGGAGCCCTTTTAAGCCCGCGGGTTAACGATTCCAGCGCAACGGCCGACCGAGAAGGTAGGGTCGTCGCCCCATGTTCGATGCCGCGGGAGCACCTTCGATGCTTTCCGCTACCTCGCCGGTCGCCGATCCCTGCGTCGGCTTACGCTCGGCCCGCGCGCGCCCCGGCGCGGATGACGAGGAGTCGCTCGAGCTCGCGACGCTCGGCCTCACCATCCGGATCGCGGAGGATCTGACGGGTCGCGCCTTGCTTGATCGCGACGGGCACGCCGTCCCGATAGAGGATGCGGTTGTGGGGGAGCGCGGCGACGCGCTCGCCGGGCGTGATGATCCCGACCAGGTTCAGAGGATCGCCGCCGTTGACCGCGACCAGCCGGCCATCCGGCGGCCGGCGGCGGATCGCGCGCAACGCCTCGACCGCCTCGGGAAGGGCGAACTGCTCGCCGGAGGCGCCGTGCAGGAAGCGCCCGCCGCGGATCTCACCCCGCATCTCAAGACGGCGTAGAACGCGCAGCAGGTCCCGCCACGACACGAGCGGCGGCTCCCGCTCGACGAGCCGGCGGACGACGACCCCGTAGCGCGCGAGGAGCTGGCGGGCCAGGTGCTCGACCGCCTTGTCCTGACGCTCCTCGGCCATATCGCGGATCCGTTCCGGCTGGGCCTCCGGTCCGTCACCGAAGTCCGAGCCGACGGGATGCCAGAGGAGCGACCAGCGGCCGGTCACGGCCCCGGAGTGCCCGCGCGCCGACCACCCTCTCGATCTGCGGTGCCGTCCGCGGAGGCGCTCCCGCTCGGGTGCCAGGAGCCACCGGAGGCCCGCCATCCCGTCCGCGGTCACCATGCCCCAGGCCACCAGCTCCCCCAACGCCCGCTCGACCTGGGTCGGCAGGAGGCCGTCCGTCCTGCCGGCGAGATCCTGCACGAACTGTGCGCCGCCGGAGGTGAGCGAGTCGAGGACCTGTCGGGCGTACTCGCTCAGGTCCTCCTCGCGGACCCGCGGGCCCGGCGAGAGAGCGAGCCATTCCGGGAGATCCTCGCGCCGGAGGAACGTGATCGGCGTGTTGCGCGCCGGCCCGGTCCGGATCCGAACCGCGCCGTCGGGCCCTGTCACCGCCTGCGGTGGATGGATCCGCGCCCAGACGAACTCGCCGGCAAGGCAGAGGTGATCGAGCCAGATTGGATCGTACTCGGCCACGCGGGAGGCGAGGATCTCGCTCTCCCACGCCCCGGCCGGGGCCTCGAAGCCCTGGAGCCGGTCGAGGACGGCGGCCAGGCCCCGAGGGCCGGCCGGCGGCTCGGCCGCGGTCAACCCCTGCCATGCGAACAGGAAGCGCATGAAGTCGGCCGGCGTGGCGGGCTCGATCTCGGCCCTGAGCCGGTCGATCGTGGTGCGGTGGATGCGGGCGAGAAGCCGGCGGTGGCACCACTCGAGCGGGAGCTCCGGCCCGGTTGACGGGGCGCCGTTCGCTTCCCCGACGTACTCCCTCACGCCAGGGACCGGCGTGAAGCGCCCGCGGAGGACTACGCCCTCGGCCTCGAGGGCGACCAGGGCGGATTCGACGAGATCGGGCTCGAGGCCGAGCCTCGCCGCTTCCGCCGGGGCGGTAAAGGGTCCAAGCCCTTCGCATCGCCCGCGGAGGAGCGAGACCAGCGCCTCCGCGCGTCCCCAGGTCTCCTCCCTGTAGCGGGCCGGCGCTTCGATCGGGACGCGGAGCTGGAGCCCGTCGTAGACCGCCGCCAGCTCCGGCAGTCGCTCGGCGGCGACCCAGAAGACGCGCTCCCCGGCGCCGCCGCCCAACACCACCGCGGCCGCGCGGGTGGCGCGCCGATCGGCTTCGAGCCCGTCCAGCCACTCCGCCCACGGCGCAGCCTCCTCCGCCGTTACGAGCCCCAGCCAGGCGAGAGCCTCGTGGACCTCGTCCGCGTTCTCGGGCTCGGGCCACGCTTCCTCCCGGACGCGCTCGATCGCGCGCAGGTCGAGCGTCCCCAGGTCGTCGGCGCTCCGGTAGTCGTAGTTCCGGCGGGTCTGGACGGCGAGCGTCCGGCGCTCCTCGGCCGGGGCGTCGTCGAGAAAGGCGTACGGCCGGGCGTTCAGGATCTCGTGCGCCATCGGGGACGGCTCGGGGACGTCGCGGGCGACGAGCTCGAGCCGGCCGTCCTCGATCCGCGTGAGCAGCGCCTCCAGGCCATCGATGTCCATCGCCTCGACCAGACAGTCCTGGACCGTCTGTTGGACGATCGGATGATCCGGCACCTCGATGTCGCCGACGATGTGCTCGAGACAGGCCGCGGCCTGCGGGAAGGCGGCGGCCAGCAGGTCCTCGGCCCGCATCCGTAGGAGCTGGGGCGGCACCTTGCTGCCGTTTTGCATTCTCAGGATCGCCAGGGAGCGGCCCGCGTTCCAGCGCCAGCGGGTCTGGAACATTGGCGCCGCGAGAAGCGCCTGGACGAGGATCGCGCGCGCGGTCGCCGCGTCCAGGTAGCCGAACACGTCGAGGAGCGGAAATGAGTGCTGGGGTCCCAGCGACAGCACGATCGCGTCCTCGTCGGCGGCCGCCTGGAGCTCGAAGTTGAACGAGCGGCAGAAGCACTTGCGGAGGGCGAGTCCCCACGCGCGGTTGATCCGGCCGCCGAACGGCGCGTGGACGACGAGCTGCATCCCGCCCGCCTCGTCGAAGAACCGCTCGAGGACGAGCGTCTCCTGGGTCGGAATCACCCCCAGCACCTTCTGGGTGGCGGCGAGGTACTCCTCGATCTGGCGCGCCGCTTCGGGTGGGAGGCCCTGGACCTCGTCGACGAGCCAGCGGGACGCCGCCCCCTCTCCGTCCGCCAGCTTCTCCCCCACGTCGCGCCTGAGGCGGCTCACCTCGGACGACAGCTCGGCCGTCCGGGCCGGCGCTTCCCCGAGCCAGAACGGGATCGACGGCGGCTGCCCGTGCGCGTCCTCGACCCGCACGCGGCCGGTCTCGACCGAGCGGATCCGCCACGAGTGGTTCCCGAGCTGGAAGATGTCGCCCTGCATCGACTCGATCGCGAAGTCCTCGTTGATCGTCCCGATGGGAACGCCTTCCGGATCGAGGATCACGGTGAAGTCCGAGACATCGGGGATCGCCCCGCCGGAGGTGACCGCCGCCAGCCGCGCGCCACGCCGGCCGCGCACGCGGCCGTTCACCTCGTCGAAGTGGATCCACGCCGCGCGGCGACCGCGCCGGGTCGCATAGCCGTCGGCGAGCATCCGGATCACGTCGTCGAAGTCGCGGCGGGCGAGATGGCGGAACGGATGAGCCGCGCGCACCATCTCGAAAAGGTCGTCCACCTCCCAATCGCGGGAAGCCGCTGCCGCGACGATCTGCTGGGCGAGGATGTCGGCCGGTCGTTCGGGGATGATGAGCCGGTCGAGATCGCCGGCGCGGGCCGCGCGGACCAGGGCCGCGCACTCGATCAGCTCGTCGCGCGAGAGCGGGAAGAGCCGCCCCCGCGCCGGCTGGCCGCGAAGGCGTCCCGAGCGCCCCACCCGCTGGAGGAGCGCGGCGATCGTGTGCGGCGAGCCGAGCTGGCAGACCAGGTCGATCGTCCCGATGTCGATGCCGAGCTCGAGCGAGGCGGTGGCGACGAGCGCTTTGAGCTCGCCCGCCTTCAGCCGCTCCTCGGCGTCCAGCCGCCGCGTCCGGGAGAGGCTGCCGTGGTGCGAGGTGATCCGCTCCTCGCCGATCCGCTTCGAGAGATGATGGACGGTCCGCTCGGCGAGGCGGCGCGTATTGACGAAGACGAGCGTCGTCCGGTTGGCCTCGATCAGCTCGGCCAGCCGGTCGTAGATCTCGTCCCACATCTCGCCCGAGGCGAGCGCTTCGAGGGGGGACGGCGGAACCTCCACGCGCAGGTCCATCTCGCGGACGTGCCCCTCATCGACGACGACGCAGTCGCGCGCGACCTCGTCACCCGAAACGCGCGGCGCGCCGACGAGGAAGCGCGCCACCTCCTCGATCGGCCTCACCGTCGCGGACAGGCCGATCCGGACGGGAGG
>DATLFH010000099.1:0-4541 GCA_035524965.1 Gemmatimonadota bacterium
CGCGTCACTTGACGCCCTCGACAACGTCGTCCCCTACATCGACGGCGAAGAAGAGAAGATCGTGGCGGAGACCCGGAAGTTCCTCGGCAAGTGGGACGGGTCCGCATTCCAGCCGGCCGACATCCCGATGTCTGTGACCGCTACCCGCGTAAGCGTTCGTGATGGCCACACCGAGTCGGTCACCCTCTCGCTCAAGGGCAAGCCAACGATCGACGAGGTCAAGACCTGCCTCCGAGCGTTCCGTGGCCGGCCGCAGGAGCTCGAGCTGCCCACCGCGCCGGAGCACCCGATCGTCGTGATGGATCAGCCCGACCGCCCGCAGCCGGTGCTCGACCGAGACCTCGAGCGGGGGATGGCCTCGGTAGTGGGGCGCGTGCGTGAGGATCCTGTCCTGGGCGTCGCGTTCGTCGTGCTGGGGCACAACACCATCCGCGGGGCGGCGGGTGCTTCGGTCCTGAACGCCGAGCTCCTCGTAGCGGAGCGGTGCATCTAGCGGCGGCGGGCTGCCTGTCCCGGTCGTAACCTGAGTCCGTGAGCGCCGGCACCTTTACCGCCCGGCTCGACGCGGTACCGCTGAACCGCTTCCACTGGAAGCTCCTGATCGTCAGCGGCTTCGGCTGGCTGTTCGACGCGATGGACGTGATCCTCGTGGCGTTCCTGCTCCGGCCGATCGGCGCTGAGTTCGCGTTGTCGGCACAGCAGGGCGGGCTGCTAGCGGCGGCGACGCCGGCCGGGATGCTCCTCGGGGCGGCCGTGTCCGGCCGGCTTGCAGACCGTTACGGCCGGAAGACGATCTTCCAGCTGACCCTGGTCATCTTCTCGGTCGGTAGCCTCCTCTCGGCCGCCGCGCCCACATACGAGACGCTCCTGCTAGCGCGGATCCTCGCTGGGATCGGACTGGGGGGAGAGCTCCCGGTCGTGGCCACCCTCGTCTCGGAGTTCTCGCCTCGGGCCTCGCGCGGCCGGATGATCGTGCTGCTCGAGTCCTTCTGGGCGTACGGGACCATCGCCGCGGGGCTGATCGCGATGTTCGCGGTCCCGTCGATCGGATGGCGCGGAGCCTTCCTCATCGGCGCGCTTCCAGCGCTCTACCTGGCGTACCTCCGGCGCGCGCTGCCGGAGTCGCCGCGGTATCTCGCGTCTCGCGGGAGGCTCGACGAGGCGGACGCTGTGGTCCGCCAGGTGGAACGCGAAGGCGGGGGAGCGTTGATCACGGTGGCCAAGGCGGTGGCCCCGCCCCCATCTCCCAAGGTCGGCCTGGCCGATCTCTGGGCTCCCGCGTTCGTGCGCCGGACGGTGATGCTCTGGGTGCTCTGGTTCGGGATCGTCTTCACGTACTACGGGATCTTCCTGTGGGCCCCGACGATCCTCGCCGAACGTGGGATGACGGTCCAGCGAAGCAATGAATTCTTCTTCCTCTCGACGCTCGCGCAGGTCCCCGGCTACTTCAGTGCCGCCTGGCTCGTCGAGCGGTGGGGGCGCAAGCCGACGCTGGTCACGTATCTGATCGGCACCGCCATCGCTGCCTTCATGTTCGGCAACGCCGGAACTGACACAGCCGCGTTCCTATGGATCTCGCTGCTCTCCTTCTTCAATCTCGGCGCGTGGGCCGTGGTTTATACGCTGACGCCCGAGATGTATCCCACTGGGATCCGCGCGACCGGATCCGGTACCGCGGCGTCGGTTGGCCGGCTCGGGGGGATCATCGGTCCGTTCCTGACCCCGGTGCTCGTACCGCTCTGGGGCCACACGGGCGTCTTCGCCATGTTCATGGCCATGCTGCTGGTGACCGCGCTGAACGTGTTCCTCCTGGCCGAAGAGACCAAGGGCCGATCGCTCGAGGAGCTCGGGGAGATGAGGATCGCGCCGGCGCGCTGACCCTGCCGGGTCAGCGCCCGTCCCGCAGGGTCGTCCGCATGACCTCGTCCTCGCGCTGGATGGGATAGAAGTCGGGATCGCAGTACCAGGGGCGGCCGACCTCATCGAAGACCCGGTACTTGAGCTCGACCACGGCTAGCGGCGAAGGCGGCGAAGGCGACGACGTCGGGACGGCCGCCGGCGCGCTACAGGCCGCGAGGAGCAAGGCCCAGGCGAGCGCCCTCATCGAGGCTGGAACGTACGCCCGGCGGGGCCGGTTCCGTGAGGGGCGCTCGACGGGTGCGGGACCATCGAGCCGAGGCGGGAGGGGGTTGACGTGGCCCGCGGCGGCGGGCTAGGGTCCCCGTATATGAGAACGTCGCACAAGCCAGATAACGTGCCATCCCAGGGGAGCCGCCCGGGGCACGCCCTCAAAGCACTGATCCACGACTACTTGGAAGACCTCGAGATCAACGGATCATCCGCGCTAACAGCTCGACGGTACTCGGCGTACCTGACGACTTTCGTGAACTGGCTGGCGTTCCGGACCACGACCCCTGCCGACGCGCTTACAGCCTCTGACGTCACCGACGAACTGCTCCGTGAGTACCGACTCTTCTTGGCACGACGCCGCGATCCCCGTTCCGGCCGGCCGGTCGGTCCTGGGACGCGGAACCTATACGTCATCGTGCTCAGGAACCTGCTTAGGTACTGCCGCCGTCGGCGCATCGCGGCTCCCGACCCCGATGAGACCCTCGACCTGGCGAAAGAACGCGACATCGAGATCCGTCACCTCGGGCGGGACGAGGTCGACCGCATCCGCGACGCTGTAGACCTGTCAAAGACGTCAGGATTGAGGGACCGCGCGCTCATTGAAGTGCTCTTCGGCACCGCGATCCGGGTCTCCGAGCTAGCGGGCCTGACCATCCGCCAGGTCGACCTCGGCCAGCGCGCTGCGCAGGTCGTCGGCAAGGGCGGTCGCTCGCGCCTGATCCTCTTCACTGAGGAGGCCGCGGCCTGGCTGGGGCGCTATCTGGCGAGTCGCACGGACGATCATCCAGCGCTCTTCGTCAATGGCCGGCGACTCCAATTGAGGGCGTTAAGCGTCCGACAGATGCAACGCGTCGTGGAACAGAACTCTCTGCGCGCAGGACTACCTTTCAGAGTGTCGCCGCACTGGTTTCGGCATTCGAGACTCACCGAGCTGGCGCAACATGCGGGGGTCCAGGTCGCCCAGCGCATTGCCGGCCACACGTCTGTGGCAACTACGAGCCGATATCTGCACGTGAGCGATCCTCACCTCCGTGATCTCTTCGATCGTGCCGACGAGGCTTCGCGGAAGTACCCCAAGTGAACCTTCTGACGATCGCTTGGGCTGCGGGCATCTACGAAGGCGAGGGTTCCTGTTCGCCGGGCCCCACCGACAGGAATCCACTACGGCTCAGCATCACCCAGAAGGATCCGTGGCTGCCACATCGCATGTGCGGTCTGTTTGGCGGATCCATCGGCGAGGTGCACACCGTGTTCAAGGGCAAGCGCTATACGCATAACGTCTGGCGTCTGCACGGTCCGCGTGCCCGGGCATTCCTCATGACGATCTACCCGTTCTTGTCGCCACGTAGGAGGATCCAGTTGAGGATCGCGCTCCAGCGAACAGCGAACTCCCCGCCTCGGGTGAGTGGCGACTTGTGCCTCCGGGGCCACTCACGGTCTGCCGGCAACGAATACGTCGATCCTCGTGGGCGACGTGCCTGCAGGGCCTGCAAGCGCGATAAGGAGCGATCGCCGGAGCAACATCGCTTCTCGAATCGCCGTCCACCGATCGATCCGGCGCAGGTCGTCGTCGCTGAGCGCTGCGAGCGACTGGAGCGGAGGGGAGGCGGGGTCTCCGCTCAGCAGATCGCGTGGGCCGCTGGGCTCTACGAAGGCGAGGGATCGTGTAGCCCGAACTCCCACAACCACGCTCGGATCGGGGGCCGAGTAGTGCAAAAGGACACGTGGGTCCTCGAGCGTCTCAAGGGTCTCTTCGGCGGGAGCATCGGCGAACATCGCACGACTCTGCACGACCGCAACTTCATGGGCGCGGTCTGGCACGTCTCGGGCCCTCGAGCGCGTGGATTCCTCATGACCGTCTACCCCTTCTTGTCGCCCTGGCGGCGGGCCGGGGCGCGGACCGCGCTGACGCGCACGAGCCATGCGGTGGCGACGGCTGAGTTTTGTAGACGTGGCCACTCAGTGCGCCTCTGGGCCGGCCAGCAGGCCGGCGGGCGATATTGCCGGCGCTGTAAGAACGAGACAGCGAACCGTCGGTATCACGAGGACGCGCTCTATCGGCGACGCCTACTCGACAGGATGAATGCGCGGCGTCGGGACCGGCATATCCGCGAAAAGCAGGTCTGAGCTATTTCACCTCGACCTGGCCGAGCATCGTCGTATGGAACTGGCAGTAGTACGTGTAGATCCCGGGCTTGTCGAAGGTGAAGGTGAACTCGCCGAAGCCCGGGCCGAGTGTGCGATCGAACGTCCCGTCTCGCTTGCCGGGCACGCCGGACGACACCGTGTGCGTGATCCGGTCCTTGTTGCTCCAGGTCACGGTCGTTCCGACCGAGACGACGATCGACGGCGGGTCGAACTTGCGCTCGTTGATGGTCACGGCATTCGTCTCGACGGCCGCGCCGAGGTCC
>DATLFH010000100.1:0-15923 GCA_035524965.1 Gemmatimonadota bacterium
CAGGGGATCACGATCGCGATCCGGTTGTCGCCGTTGGCGCGGGCGACCGCGCGGACGGCGTCGGGCCGGCCCAGTCGGGCGGCCTGCTCGGCGTAGCTTCGCGTCTCGCCGTAGGGGATCTCGCGCAAGCCTTCCCAGACCGCGCGTTGGAAGGAGCTCCCCCGAACGTCGAGGGGCACGGTGAACTCCCGGCGCTCCCCTTCGAAGTACTCGGCCACCTGGGTCGCCGTCTCCTCGAGGACTGGGTTGTCGCCGGGGACGAGGACGCACTCCAGCGCCCGGGCGAGGCGTCCGAGCTGGGTCTCGAGCATCCGGCGATCGACGAACTCGAGGAGGCAGAGCGCCTCGTCGGTCGCGCCGGCCAGCATGGGGCCTAGCGGCGTGGCGATCCGGGTCAGCCGGACGACGAGCGCGTCCCGGCTGGCGCCCGGTGGCCGCCCGGTCAGCTTCCGGATCGCGGTGTAGAAGCCGCTCAGCGATTCGTAGCCGTTCGCGTATGCCGCCCCGCCGATCTCGTCGCCGGAGGCGATGTGCCGGAGCGCGCGGCCGAGCCGGAGACCACGCTGATAGGCGTGGAACGTCATCCCGTGGTGCTGGACGAACCATCGGCGGACGGTCGAGGGGTCGAGCCCCATCGCCCGGAGGTCGCCCTCCTTGAGCCGCTGCTCCGGGTCCCGCTCGACCGCATCCAGGAGCCGCCGGACCCAATCCGGCCGGGCCTGTCCCATCTCGAGCGGCCGACACCGCTTGCACGGCCGATATCCGGCGAAGAGCGCCTCGCGCGCGGCGCCGAAGAACTCGATGTTTTCGGGGTTCGGCTTACGCGCCGGGCAGCTCGGCCGGCAGAAGATCCCGGTCGTCCGGACGGCCGTGTAGAAGAGCCCGTCGTATCCCCGGTCGCGATCTTCGACCGCGCGGAGCATCTCGTCGCGCGGCGGCAGCAGGGGCAAGGTCGCTTGCGCCTCCATCGCCTTCCTCGTCTTCATCGCCCCCATCCTACCCCGATCGACCGGCTCCCGTCTACCGAAATCCGGGCGCGGAATTCGGCCCCCGGGCCGGCCACTTGCGAATGCCCTCAGTCCTTCGACTGCATCCTCAATGTTTCGACTGGTAGATCAGCTCTCCCTGTGCGTCGGGCTCGAAGCGGTGGACGTCCCATTTCTCCTTCGTGGTCGGTCGCTGGCGCTCGAGCTTCTGGGCGATCATCAGCTTCCGGCCGTCGGTGCGCAGGTAGATCGTCCCGTAGACTGCGATGCTGCGCTCGATCCTGTCGAGCGCGGCCTGGATGCGATCGCGGATCTTCTGTCGAGCCTGAGGGTCGGTGAGCTGATCCCGGATCTCCAGCAGTCGCGAGATCTCGGCCCTCAGGGCGTCCGGATCCTCCACCACTTCACGCGTCGAGCGCGCCAGCTCGGTGCTGAAGATGAGCGGCCGCTCGCCGCGGGCGTACTTCCCGAAGGCGCCCAGGGTGTCCGGGCGGGGATGCGCGTGCGACTCATCGTCGCCGCTCGACACGACGGTCGCCCGTGGGTTGACAGCCTGGATGAAGAGGGTCGTGAAGTCCCCGCTGCCGTGATGGCACGCCTTGGCGACATCGACCTCGAACGTAGGGCGGGCCGCTTCGATGACCGCGCGTGCGCCGGTCTCGCTCCGCGGCGCGGGGTCGAGCCCGGTGTAGATCCCGAGGAGAAACTTCTCGGAAGGGATGTTTAGATCCCCGCCCAGCAGCAGCGTGATGTCCCGGTATCGGAGCTTGAGGACTACCGAGTGGCCGTTCTTCGTCTTCCCCTCGCTGCCGAACCATCGCAGCCGGTGGGGCAGCGTCGGCGTCGGCTCGGGGATCGGACCGAGCACCTCGATCGCCAGCTCCTCGTCCTCTCCGAAACCGGGCAGGAACCGGTCGAGCGAAGAAACCATGCGGACGTCGTCGGCCAACCCTTCGCGGACCAGATCGCGCATCAGGATCGGGTAGTTCCTCCGGCCGACCTTCTCCGGATCGTCGATGATCCGCGACAGCGAAACGCGATCCGGGATGACGTCCGTCAGATACGATCGATTGCCGAACTTTCGTTTCGGTCCCACACCCGGTTTGCCGACCCGTTCGACGATGCCGTTGTGGTAGACGCTGCCGAAAGCGAAGAACCGCTTCTTGTTCAGGGTGAGGAGGCCGCCGTAGTGATCCAGGTCGGGGTGGGAGATCACGGTGACGGCGAAGCGGATCCGGCGCTCAGGGTTCTCCTCGAGATCGTAGCGCCAGTTGAAGTAGCGATACATCTCGGCCTTCTCTCCGGCGTCGATCAGCAGGTTCCGTCCGTCCGGAGTCACGATGTGGCACCCGTCCCCCTGACCGATGTCGACGTAGTTGACCTCGAGCAGCGGCTCGTCCTGGAGATCCTCCTGCCGGATCCAGCCGTCCGTTTTTCGCGAGTGGACCTTGACCCAGCTTCCCACGCTCGACCCCAGGAGCTCGACGGCGTCGCCCCAGAGGAGATGCTGCTTCTTCTCCTTGCCGCCCGGGCGGTCGAGGAGGAAGGGGGCATGGTAGGCGGCGAACGGCATGGGCGTCCAGGAGGCAACCTAACGCCGACGCGCGGGCCCGCACGCCCCGCTCAGATCCCGAGCCAGTACGTCGCCTTGATGAGGAAGACGTTGTCGGCTCCGGCCGCGAAGAGGTCGTCGACGTCGCGGCCGAAGCGGAAATCGCCGAACGGGACCCGCGAGTTCCGATCCTGGGTCCAGACGAGGAACAGCGTCGAGCCGGGCAGGTACTCCCACCGGAAGACCAGGTTCCCGCGCAGGGATCGGAAGTTGAAGTCGGGGTCGTCGAACGAGAAAGGCGCCGCCGGACCGGCCCCGTCCGGATCGACGATGAGCTCGCGTGCGTTCCCCTCGCCTTCGGTGCGGATCGTCCCGCGGTCGATCCCGTAGACCTCCTTGTCGAGCTCGCGCGGCGCGGCGAACTCCTTGAACCGCGAAAAGTCGTTGCTCGAGACGAACGGCTGAGCGAATAGCTCGAGTGACATCGACGGTGTGAACGTCCAGTTGATGCGTGTGTCCATGGAGAGCGTCTTTTGCTCCAGGTCGGCGAACACGTAGCGTCGGCCGAAGAACTCTTCCGCGGTCGGATCATCCACCGCGGTGACGAACTGGGCGGTCGACTGGAACCGGCGGAAGGACGGCCCCAGGGAGAGGGAGACGTTGGAAGCCGGCTTGAAGTTGAGTTCCAGGTTCAGGCCGTAGTCCCGCGCGCCTTCCTCGTTCCAGGCGAACGACGGGATGAACTCGACCCCCACCGGCTTCCGCCGATCGGTCGCCAGGTACAGCTCGTGGTATCCATGCGCGGGCGCCCGCACGACGGGCCCACCGCGCGTCAGCCGGTCATCCAGCGTCGAGGGACGGACCAGGCCGAACACGCTCGCCTCCCAGTAGAACGGCGTCACCGTGAAGAGGCTTCCGTGGAACTGGCGGGACGTCAGATCGCCGTCGTAGTTGAACTGCTGCTGGGCCCCGACGTTCCACTGGAAGTACCGGTACAGGGAGGTCGGTGCCGTCCATCGGCGTTGGAGGTTGCCGAGCATGTAGACGTAGTCGGTCCGCGTGAGGAAGGCGATGTCGTTGTTCTCGAAACCCGGGCTCCGCACGTTCACCTGGCTCTCCCACCGCCACGCGCCTGCGTCCTTGGCGACGCGCGCGTAGAGGCCGTAGCCGCGGATCGCATCGAGCGTCGGATCGAAGCGGTCGGTGAAGAGACCGTTCGAGCCGTGATCCCGATCGGGCCGCTGGAAGAAGCGCGCGCTCGATTGCTGGAGCCGCAGGATCGCCTCTTCAGAGCCGGAGACGTTCGTCATCGCGGCGCTCCCCAGGAAGTGGTAGGTGCGGTCGCTCCACCACCACTCGGCGTCGACCCCCAGCCCTTCGGAATGGGACGCGAGAACGTCTTCGAGGGCGGGGTCGTCGAAGCTCCGGCTGACCGACGTCATGATCCCCCCCACCTGCAGGTCCCCCTGCCGGAAGTCCTGCTTCACCCGGCCGACGAAGTAGCCCGTGAGCGGCATGACCTCCTGATCGAACCGCGATCCGTCCGCGCTCACGACCTCGGCCTGCTCGCGCTCGGTGGCCGCGCCCAGGATCCCGATCGACGTTCCGCTTCGCGTGCGACCCGTCAGCTTGGCCGCCGCGAGGATCGATGTGGCATCGGGGATCTCGGCGAACTCGCCGGCGCTCGTCGCCAGTTGGGCCGCCTGGGGCTGGCGCCCGATCCGCCGGGTGAAGAGCATGTCGAGCGAAGAGATGTTGCTGCAGGTGAAGCACCACAATCCGCCGAAGCTGAAGAGCCCGCTGCCCTCGATGAAGAACTCGCGCTTCTCGGGAAAGAACGTCTCGAAGGCGCTCAGGTTGACGACCGCCGGATCGACCTCGGCCTGGCCGAAATCAGGGTTGACCGTCGCGGTCACGGTCAGGTCCGAGGTCAGGAGGTACTTGAGATCGGCCCCGACCCGCACCTTCGAATCCCGTGTATGCTCGAACGGGTTGTCGGGATCGATCTCGGCCTGGGTCGCCATCTGGGCGACGGCGTAGGGGAGGATCTCGAGACGGTCGATGCCCGATCGTGCGGCCTCGATCCCGGTCAGGTGCCCGTAGCGCGAGGGCCCGCCCTGCTGGTCCTGGCGCCAGAACGACCACACTTGAAACTCGTTCAAGCGCTGGATCTCACGCGCGATCTGGAGTCCCCACACCTGCTCCACCCCGCGCCGGAAGCGGAGTTGCGAGAACGGGATCGCTATCTCGGCGGTCCAGCCGAGGGAGTCGATCTGGCTCTTCGCCCGCCACACCGGGTTCCACGAAGGGTCGAGGTGCGATCCGCCCGGCCCGAAGGCGTCGCCGCGAACGCCGGCCGGGTTGACGGTGAACTGCGTCTCACCCAGGTGGTCGAGGAACGTGTCGAAGCTGATCGTGAGCTGATCGCTGTCGGCATCGGCGTCGCGCCGGACGAGACGCGAGACGATCCCCTCCTCCCCGCGATCGTCGAACATCCGGGCGCCGATGTAGAGCGTGTTGTCGTCATACGCGAAGCGGACTTCGGTTCGCTGGGTTGCGGGGGCGCCCTCCTCGGGCTCTCGCTGGATGAATCGCGTGACGGCCGGCGCCCGCTGCCAGACCGGCTCGTCCAGCCGTCCGTCCAGCTCGATCTCGCCCTCGACCGGGACCGCGACCGCGCCCGGCGCCCGGCGCTCGTGCTCGGGGGTCCCCGCCGGAGGCGTAACGAGGCGGTCGATGTCCACCGGTGCGCCAGCCGTCTGTGCCGCGGCCGCCGCTGGGATAAGGGCCAGGGCGACCGAGAGATAGAGAGCGGATCGGAGCATCGAGACACCCACGCGTCGGAGATCAAAGGGTTGGAAACGAAGAGAACGACCGCCTTCCCCCACTTGGACGCACGAAAGGCGCGGAAGGTTGAAAAGAGGCGCTTCAGGGCCCCGGCCGGCCGTGTCAGATGCCGATCTCCACTCCCACGGAAAGCTCGATATTGTGCAGCGTTTCGTCCTCGAGGCATGCGCCGAAGTCGAACTCGCCCAGCTCGTCCTCATCCGGCCCATCACACAGGTCGACGTGGTCCTTCACGTCGGCCCGAAGCCGGAGCGCCCCGAGGGGGAAAGTGGCGCCGACGCCGTAGTTGACGAGCACGTTGGTCGCGCCGTCGCGGTCGTCGGGCTCGTAGCGGATCGCGCCCACCCCGCCGGAGATGAAGAGGTCGAGCACCGGTAGCGGCAGATGGTAGTTGAGCGCGCCGTAGAAGAGCTCGATCGTCGCGTCCTCGTCCAGGACGATATCGTCGGCCACGACCTCTCCATCGACACCGGTCCGCCCATATCCCAGATCGAGCGACAGACCGGAGTGCCCGCCCAGCGCCAGGCGCAAACCGTAGATCGGGTCGGCGTCGACATCGACCCGCTCGAATGCGTCCTCGAACGAGCTCTCGTCGAAGTGGTACGTGCCGACGTACGGATTGACCGCGATCCCGATTCTCTGGGCCACGGCCGGCACCGGTGCGAGCGTGATGAAAGCCGCGGCGAGCGCGGCGATGATGACGGAAACGAGGCTCATCCTGCCTCCGGGATCGTAGGTTTGGCGGCCGACCCCGGATACCCCGAAGGCGTCGGCGACGGTTCCCTCCGAGGAACCGTAGTCGGGTCTACCTCGTCTTCGCCCGGCCTACCTGGCTGGCCGCGATCAGCGCTTCCGGCGGGGTGCTCGCGATGATCTCGCCGATGGCCGCCAGCGGCAGGTCGTCCGGGCTGCGGAAGCGGAGGCACGACTTCCCCATGTTCGGCTTCTTGCCCGCCTTCCGGAACGCTTCCTTCAGCCGCTTCTCCTTCTCCGGATCGCCGTAGACGCTCATCAGGTAGAGAGAGTTGTAGTTCTTCTGGGCCGCCAGGCCGGCGATGCAGAGCGGTTGCTTGTTGTAGGTGTCGGGATATCGCTCGAGCGGCACCTCGTAGCTGATCATGCCCCAGTTGATCGACTCGCGATAGCCCTGGGGAAGGTTCCGGCGGACCACGTCTCGGACGGTGGAGATCGCCCGGCGCCGGTCCTCCGGCAGTTCCTCCAGATACTCCTCGACTGTCGTCGCACTGCTTCGAACCATCACGACACGGTTACCGCATCGCCAGCGGGTGCGTCGAGAGGACCGCGACCAGGGTCGTGGAGAGAATCACGAAGAGCATCGTCACAGAAGGACGGCTTAAAACGGCTCACCTCCGGGGAAAAGGGATCGACGGCGCGGGGGTCCGTGCCGCGGCTCTTCCCATCAGTATGGACCACCTTCGCAGTGGAGAGCAAACGCTCGCGCTCGCCATGCGCGCGCACCAACGAAAAACCCCCGCCGGGCGAACCGGCGGGGGCTTTCTTTATCGGTCGACGAGCGACCGCGATGTCGGGGCGGGTTTACGCCCGCGAGACGTTCGCGGCCTGCGGGCCCTTGGGGCCCTGCGTGATCTCGAACTCGACAGTGTCGTTCTCGGCCAGCGACTTGAAGCCATCCGCGCTGATCGCGGAAAAGTGGACGAACACGTCCGGACCGCTCTCCTGCTGGATGAACCCGAAACCCTTGGCATCGTTGAACCACTTCACGGTTCCCTTGATTCTGGTCATTCTCTTTCCTTTTGCATTTGGTTGTCGCCCGGCTCTATGCCGGGCCTCTCCCAGGCCTCGGGTGCTGGCGCACAAAAAAGCGCCGCTCTCTACAGTGTTCGTCGAGAGCCGGCGCGTCGATTTCGAGCGTTCGTTCCCCAGGACGTTTTCCTGAAAGCGAGCATAAGATACTCGATCGCGGGGCGCGGCGCAATGGCCGGAAGCCGAGGCGCTAGGGAACGCTCACCGGCTCCTGGCCGGAACATCGCCGAAGAGCACCCGCAACCGACGACGATCTCCTCCATCCCGATCGACAGGAAGACCGCCGCCGGGAGGTCCTCGTGCATCTCGGCGTATCTCTTTTCGTCCTGGAAGATCGCGCCATCGTCCCACCAGAGGGCCGGGCTGCTGATCAGGTAGCGCTGGAAGGTCGCGGGCGAGCGGAGCAGCACGTATGAAGCAGGAAGATGCCGACCGCGGACTTCATCCGATCAGGCGACTACGGACCTCCTTTTTCTCTCAGCGCCCGAAGATCTCCGAAACCCGCAGTCGAAAACCGGGCAGGACCTCCCCACCGTCGAGCTCTCCCTTTTCGGTCAGCAGGCGGATCTCTTCGCGCGAGCGGTACACCGTTACGCTACGTGAGCGCGGCTCGACGACCCAGACGACCCGCGTCCCTGCGTCCAGGTAGTCCATCACCTTGGCCTGAATTTCCGATACCGTGTTCGTGGGCGAGACGATCTCGACCGCCAGGTCGGGAGCGACTGGAGCGAACTTCTCGAGATCGAACGTCAGCCGGTTCGCGGCGACGAAGGCGATGTCCGGAGCGCGGACTGTCGGCGGCTCGTCGAAAAGGACGAAGCCGGCATCTGCCCCGACGACCTCTCCGAGTCCGTGCTCCCGAACAAACCGGTCGAGAATGGATCCGATTCGCATGCCGATCGTGCCGTGCTCGAACCCGGCCAGCGGCTCCCGAACCACTTTCCCGCGAACGAGTTCCATCCGCCACCCGTCATCGGGAAGCCGCTCGAACTCCTCGATCGAGAGGAGCCCGGTGTCGAGAGGACCCGCATCCGTTTTCACTTTTGCGAACCTACGTGGGCCGCAAGGGACGGACCATCATCGAGCGATCCTGCGGGCCGCCATAGGCCTTCCTGTCCCATATCCCTCCTGGCGGCGATATTCGACCTTCGGTTTCATCCCTGGATCTGACATATTCGCAGGATTCCGTGGCCGACTCCCAGGGTCATCTCCACACCGTCTCTCCGAGCTGCTCGACCGCGTCGTGGCAGAAAGGGATCGACCTGACATGACGGAGTTGCACGCGATCCTGCGCCGAATCGGTCTGGCGTGACGCGGATCGCCCATCACCTGGCGGCGATCTGGTTCGCCGACATCGTGGGCTATACGACGCTCTCATCGCGCAATGAGGACGAAGCGGTGCGATTGGTCGATCGGCTGCAGGCGATCGCCCGTCAGAAGGTCGAAGGGCATGGCGGCCGTGTCGTGAAGTTCGCCGGCGACGCGGTGCTGGCGGCGTTCCCGAGCACCGACGAGGCGGTGCGGGCGGCGCTCGAGGTGCAGGAGCAGTTCGCGGGCGCGGGAACGGCCGGTTCGGACGGGCCGTCCCTCCGGATCGGGATCCACGTGGGCGACGTAGTCGCGTCGGCGGACGGGGACCTGTACGGTGACGGGGTCAACGTTGCGTCACGGGTGCAGGGGCTGACGGATCCGGGGGAGGTCTGGGTGTCGGAGGATGTGTGGCGCCAGCTCCGGCAGCGACCGGGGTTCCGGTTCGAGACGCGGGGCGAGCGCCGGCTCAAGGGGCTGGCGGCGCCGTTGGAGGTGTATGGCGTGAGGCTGGAGACGCAGGCCCCGGTCCGTGGGACAGAGGCGTCGGCGCACCGGCATATCGCGACCCCGGAAAGCGCCGCTCCCCCCGCGCAATCGATCGCCGTCCTGCCGTTCGCGAACCTTAGCGCGGATCCCGACAACGAGTACTTCAGCGACGGGATCACCGAGGAGATCCTGACCGTGCTGGCGCCGGTCGAGGGACTCAAGGTGATCAGTCGGACGTCGGTCATGCAGTACAAGGGGACGACGAAGAGCGTGCGCCAGATCGGCCAGGAGCTCGACGTGGCGACGGTGCTGGAGGGCAGCGTCCGGCGTGCGGGGGACCGCGTGCGGATCGCCGCCCAGTTGATCGACGCGGTGACGGACAAGCACCTGTGGGCCGATCGCTACGACCGGAACCTCGAGGACATCTTCGCGATCCAGACCGACGTGGCGGAGCGCATCGTCGAGGCGCTCCGGGTGCGGCTCTCGCCACGCGAGAAGGCGCGGATCGCGGAGCAGCCGACCGAGAACGTCGAGGCTTACCAGTGGTTCCTCAAGGGCCGGTATTTCCTGGCCAAGCGAACGGAGGAAGCGCTCCGCCAGGCGATCGATCAGTTCCGGCAGGCGGTGAAGGCCGATCCATCGTTCGCTCAGGCCTGGGCGGGGTTGGCGGGCGGGTACGCGCTCCTCCCGTCCTACAGCAACGCGCCGGCCGCGGAGGCGAGCGCAGAGGCGAGGTCGGCCGCCGAGCACGCGCTCGCGCTGGACCCGGGACTGGGGGAGCCCCATGCCGCTCTTGGTATGGTAGCCCAGCTCTTCTGGGAGTGGGACGAGGCCGACCGGGAGTACCGCCGGGCGATCGAGCTGAGCCCGGGTTATGCGACCGCGCATCACTGGTACGGGGGCTTTCTCTCCAGCCTGAACCGACATGATGAGGCGATCGCGGAGTTCCTGACAGCGCTGGAGCTCGATCCCCTTTCGCTACCGGTCCTCAACGGATTTGCGATGGCTTGTCTATTCGCCGGCCGTTTTGACGAGGCGATCCTGACCTTACGCAAGGTGCTCGAGATGGATCCCGGTTACTTCATTGGCCATTTGAACCTCGCCGAGACTTATGACGCGCTGCACCGCTACGAGGATGCGCTCGAGGAGTGGGAAGCGATCGGCAGGATCCGGCCGGAACGAATACCGCCGGATCTCGTGGCCGAGCTGCGATCGGGATACGAGACGGCTGGAGGACGAGGATACTGGGAGGCGTGGGTCGCGGCGCTCCGCTCGCGCGAGGGATTCCGCCATCGTTCCTTCTACATGGCCATCGCCAGCGCCAACCTTGGACGGTTGGACGAGGCGTTCGCATGGCTGGACCGATTGGTCACTAAGCGGAGGCCGATCGCGCCACAGATCTCCGCCCATCCGTCGTTCGAGGCTCTGCGGTCCGACCCCCGATACGAAGAGCTCCTGCGCAGGATCAACCTGGCGTAATCCGAGCCCCCAGCAAACGGGTCCGCAGTCGCCCATCGTGTCGAGGGGCGAGAACCTTTATGCTCTCTTTTCAGCGAACGTTCTCTCGGATCAGAATCCAGATCGGCCCGCCGAACCGAATCGTGATTGAGCCCCTCGTGAAGAAGGGTTGAAGCTCCCTCCGAAGCCACTCGCTGACCGACTCCAGGGGCTGACCTCCCTCCTCGACGGCGGCGATCACGTTGGTCTGGGTGAGGAGATATTCGATCAGCTCCTTCCGCTTGAACGCGACGGTGTTTTCGTACTCCTCCCGATGGAGGCACCGGAAGCGATCCTCCGTCGCGCCGGGCTCGAAGTCGACTGGCGCCCGGGGTGGCGCCGGATACTTCGGCCGGTACACGTCGAAGACCCACCTCACGAGGTCGTCGGTCTCGAGCGCATTCCCGCTGAAGTAGTTGTCGTAGACGACGAGGATCCCGGCCGGGCGCAGGACCCGCCCCGCCTCGGCGAGGAAGACCTTACGGTCGAACCAATGGAAAGCCGACGAGACGGTGAGAAGATCGAACGTTTCATCTGCGAACGGGAGGTTCTCGCCGCGTCCCGTGACACAAGCGAACTGTCCTCGCGTAACACCACACAGCAGCATCGGCAGCGATGGATCGACGCCGATGATTTTCGATGCGAGCCCCTCGAGCACCGTAGTCGATCCGCCGGTGCCACATCCAACGTCGAGGGCCCGCTCGAAGGGCAGTGAAGGGGCGAGGAGCAACCGCAATCGGTCTATGACATGACGGTGGAAGGCCGGTCGTCCGCGGGCGTAGCGCTTCGCAACGGATTCCGACGAGAAGTAGTTGACAAAGGCGCCTCCGCTCACTGACCTCTCTTCATCGCGATATCCAGCGCGGGATCCAGCGCGGCGTCGTCCGCCGGTATTCCCGGTAGCTCTCCCCGAACCTGCGCTCGAGGTTCGGCTCCTCGTACAGGATGACGAAGAGGTGGGCGGCGACGAGCATCGTGAACGCGACGACGAGCGCGGCGACCGACATCGCACACAGGGCGTACCCCGCCAGCACCAGGAAACCGCCGATGTACATCGGGTTTCGCACCCGCGCGTAGGGTCCCGACGCGACGAACTCCCGGGGCGGATCGAACGGCGCGGGGGTCCCGTGCCCCCGGATGACGAACGTCGCCACGCAGGCGAGCGCGAGGGCACCGCCCGCGACCATGAGCGCGACGCCTAACGGGGCCGTCCACGCGGGGAGGCCGAGACCGAACGGCGCATCGCGGAGGTGCGCCTCGTAGGCCAGCCATCCCCACAGGGCCACGAACCAGCTCGCATAGAAGAGGGCCCGGAATCCGGTCCAGACCGGCCGCCACGCTTCCATCGTCACGAGAAGTATTCGCTCTCCGGGCTCGCGCTCATATTTCGGGCCTCGCGATCATATTTCCGGGAAGGGAGGACCGCGTTCGAGGGGCCGTCGTCCCGCTGCGGGAAAAGGCGTCGTTCGCTCTCAAAGGACCTACTTTCTAGCGACGAATCCAACAAGGAGGATACGATGTGTCGAAACATCAAAAAGCTGCGGCACCATGATCACGCTCCGACCGATGCCGAGCTCCATGACGCGGCCCTGCAGTTCGTTCGGAAGATCAGCGGCTTCCACGCTCCCTCGAAGATCAACCAGGCAGCGTTCGATCGCGCGGTCCGGGACGTGGCCACTGCCGGCCGGGTGCTGTTCCGGTCCCTTCACGTCCGGGGGCGAGCCGAGGCGGACGTGGCCTGATCTAGGGGCTGGCGCCGGCGCCGGCCTGACGGACGAGCCAGTCGCCCGGGCGCTCGCCCGGCGCGACCTCCCAGCCCTCCGCCAGCGCGAGCGTCCAACCATCACCTTGCGTTGGCGCGCTCGTCGCGTCCGCGGGGACGGCGACCACGACCCCGCTGATCAGCCCCTCCGGGGTTCGCGTGAGCAGCGCCGAATCGGCCTCCAGGATGCCCCACGCGTCGACGACCCGAACCGGCTCGTAGACCGTCCCGATGCCGTCCAGCGTGACCGCCGTGTTGGGGTCGAAGGAGTAGCGGAAGTCCGCGCCGGGCGCGATCCTCAAAGTCGGCCCCTCCAGGAACTTCGCGCGCATCTCCACGAGACGGGCCTGTCGCCGCTTCTCGCGTGCGGCCTCCAGCGCGATCAAGTGCGGGCCGCCGTAGGGCTCCAGGCGGGCCTCGACCGGGCGGGCGCTCGGGGTGATGCCATAGGCGTCGGCGAGAAGCTCCGAGAGCGCGGCCCCGTCCACCAGCGGTTCGCGCCAACTCAGGTCCGCCGCATCCAGGAGCAGGCCGTAGGCGGGACCGGTCGCGTAGGCGAAGGCGCGGCTCGGGCTCGCGCTCCCCTCCCGCTCTTCGAGCTCCACCGCCGCGCGGTCGGCCAAGACCGCCTCCGGGAGTCCGCCGAGGATCAATCCCGTGTACTCGGCCATCCCCTCGTTCCGCTCGAGGGCGTCCTCGTCCACGGCGGCCCCGGGGAACAGCGAGCGCCGCCGCTCCCGGAACGCCAGCGCGTCCTCGACAGCCGCGCGGCGGGCGTCGCCGTCGTGCGTCAGCGCGCGGGCCAGCGCGCGCATCTCGAGCCGCAGCCAGATCCGTCCATCCTTGGCGTCCAGGTGCGCGTTGGCCGGGTTCCCCGCGGGTAGCCCGATGTCGTCCTGAACCCGGTGGAACATCTCGTGGAGGAGGAGCCGGTTCCGCGCATGCGGGATCGACGGGATCGGCCAGAGGACCATCGTCCAGCGCCGCCCGGCCCACTCGACCGCGGTGTTCGCGGGATTGATCGTCTCCGGGAGCGTTCCGACCCACAGGCCGTTCCGCTCCTCCAGCGTCCCCTCGAGGTCCGCTCGATCGGCCACGACGAACCGCGAGGCGGGGTCCACCAGGAAGACGGGACCGTAGAGCTCGACGCCCCACAGCCGTCCCGCGTCCCGCTCGCTCGCCCGCCGCGCCGCCTCGAACGCGCGGCCTGCCTCCGCAAGGTCGATCGGTGGCTCCTGGGCGTACGCCGCCGTCGAAATCGAGAGGAAGAGGGAGACCGTCACGACCAGCCGGGGAGCGGGAACCTTCCCCCTCTCGGCGCCGTGTGATAATGGATTTATACACGGTCTCCAGCAGGCTGCCGGCCGTGTCCGGAGCCCCGCCCCAGGCGTTAAAGCCTGCTTACGGTCCACGCTACCGCTCCCGGTCAGTCGATCCGGTGCCACCTGGTCAGCTCCATCGGCTCGGCCAGCAGCGCGTCCGCCTGCGCTATCCACGACCGGATGTAGGGCATTTCGAAGTGTCGACCGAGGTCTTCTTCACTCACCCAGTTCTCGTGGACGAGGAAGAGCGCCGCGTCGTCGACTGACTGGTGCAAGTCGAAATTGATGCATCCCTCCTCCCTGCGGGTCGGCGGCAGAAGCTTTCGTAGTTCCTGCTCGACCCGTTCCTCCGCGCCGGGCTTGGCCTTGATGCGGACGACCACGGTCAGACTGGCGCTCATCGTGTCTCTCCCGCGTGAGTTTCAGTGGTGATGCTCGGATGCGTTGCGGGTTCGTCGCCCTCGGCGTTCAGCTCGATCACGTTGCCGTCGGGGTCCGTGATGTGGAGCTGCGCCCACGGCGTCGGATTTCGCGGGCTCTCGCGAACCGGCACGTCGTGGGCCCGCAGGTGCTCCAGTGTCTGGCGATAGTTCTGGACACGGATCGCAAAGTGCCCGTCGCGGGAGTCGATCTCGGTTGTCCCACGCAGGCTGAGGGGGATAGTGTGCACGATGATGTGGAGCTGGCGGTCGCCGAGCTGGTACCACGCTCCCGGAAAGTCGAATGATGGACGCTCGATCTCCGTAAGGCCGAGCACGTCGCCATAGAAGCGCCTGGCGCGCGCAAGGTCCGTCACCGACAGGCTGACGTGATGGAGGGTCTCGATCCTCAACATGAGTCTAGTCACGCACTATAGGACCATGATAGTGGTGCAAGCAATTCCCGGGGTGCGCCGGCGAGAATTGCGTCACGGCGAGCGACTTGCTAATTACTAACACTTACCCATCCAACAGGATTGGAGGAGACCATGACTCAATGGACGCCTATCATCGCGGCGATCGGAGCGCTCGCGCTCCCCCTCGCCGCGCTTGCCCAGGAACAGACTATGGAAGCGGCTTCCGAGCCCGCGGAGCACGCGATCGTGACGAGCGAAGCCGTGGCATTCCAGCCCCTCGAGGTGCCGGGCTTCGACCCCGGGATACAACTCGCGGTGATTCACGGCAACCCTGAAGCGGAGGCAGGCGACTACACTGTCCGGTTGGCGCTCCCCGCCGGCTACCGGTTTCCGGCCCACTACCATCCGAAAGCGGAGCATGTGACTGTGCTGAGCGGCACATTCCTGCTGGCGATGGGGGAGGTCGTAGATCCCGCCGCGATTCAGTCCTACGCGCCCGGCGCCTTCATCTATATCCCGGCCGAGCATCCTCATTACGGCGGCGCCGAGGGGGAGACCGTCATCCAGCTTCACGGAGAGGCACCCTTCAAGATCGTCCTGGTGGAGTCCGGCTCCTAGACGCAACCAGGTCTATCGAGCTCAGGCGGGAGCAAGGGCACCGGGTCGCTTCAGTCGAACCGGAACGTTCGCGCCGCAGCCCAGCCGACGACGAGCGTGGCTGTGGCGAGCGCGATCACGTGCGGAACCGCCGACAGGGCGCCGGCCTGGAAGTTCATGAGGCGGTGGAGGGCGTCCATCGTCCAGCCGGTCGGGAGCGCCAGCGCTACCTTCTGCGCCCACTCCGGCGTGATCTCGATCGGCCACCAGCACCCGCCCAGCGCGGCCAGGAGGTTGGCCGAGAAGACGCCGATCGCGATCGCCTGACCCTCGGTCCGGACGAGATTGCCGGCGAGGATCGCGAGGCCGGCCGCGAACGAGGCCCAGGCCAGCAGCACCAGGGCGACCATCGGCAGGTCGGGCCCCCACTCGACGTCGAAGAGCAGGGTCCCCAGCGCCATTGCGAAGCCGATCTGGACGATCCCCAGCGCCAGGCGGCTCGCCCACTTCCCGGCGACGACCCCCTCGCGCGGGAGCGGCGCCGAAGCGACCCGCCGGAGGAGCCCCTCGATCCGCTCGATCACGAGGAGGACGGCGCCCGAGGTCAGGAGAACGAGGAGCGTGAACATGACCATCGTGCCGGGAACCGCCTGCTGGAACCCGACCGGCGCCTCGACGAGCCGCCCGGCCGGCTTGACGTCCAGCGTGTAGAGCCGCGGCCGCTCTCGCTCACGCGCGATCGAGGCGGCATCGACGGTCCCGCCCGCCCGCGCGGCCAGCGCGGCGTCGGCCAGCATCCCGTAGACCGCGCGCCCGACCCGGATCTGGTCCCATCGCGCGGCGGGATCGAGCGCCCCCTCGCGCGCGAGCCGCACCGTCACCTCGCGGCCCGCGGTGAGCGAGTCCGTGAACCCGGCCGGCAGGACGAGCCGGCGCGCGGCCA
>DATLFH010000101.1:0-7591 GCA_035524965.1 Gemmatimonadota bacterium
ACGGTGCGGGCCAGGGTGGTGGTGGACGCGAGCGGCCAGAGCGGCATCCTGCAGCACCGCTTCGGCCTGCGCGTGTGGGACCCGGTTCTCGACAAGGCCGCGGTGTGGACCTACTGGCGCGGCGCCTACCGCGACGCCGGCAAGAACGAGGGCGCAACCATGGTGCTGCAGACCGCCGACCGGATGGGATGGTTCTGGTACATCCCGCTCCACGGCGATCTGGTCTCGGTGGGCGTGGTGGCGCCGCGGGACCTCCTGCTCAAGGGCCGCGGAACGCCCGAGCGCATCTACACCGAGGAGGTCGAGAAGTGCCCGGCGGTGAGGCAGCGCGTGTCCGGCGCGACGCGCGCGGCGGGCTACTTCGTCACCCGGGACTACTCGTACCGGGCGACGCAGGCCGCCGGCCCGGGCTGGGTGATGATCGGCGACGCCTACGCCTTCCTCGACCCGCTCTATTCCTCGGGGGTGCTGCTCGCGATGCGCTCGGGAGAGATGGCCGCGGACGCGATCGCCGACGGACTGGCGAAGGGTGACGTCTCCGCCGCCCAGCTCGAGCGCTGGCGCCCGACCTTCGATCGCGGGGTCGACCGCATGCGGCGCCTGGTGTGCGAGTACTACGCCGGGTTCAGCTTCGGCCAGTTCGTGCGCAGCTATCCCGAGCTGCGCGGCACGCTCACCGATCTCCTGATCGGGGATCTCTTCACCGAGCGCGTCGACCGGGTGTGGGAGCCGATGGAGTCGCTCTACCCGCCCGGAAAGCCCGCGATCCCGGCGTGGAACGATCCGCCCCGCGACACCGACGCCGACTCGGAGCCGCGCGTCAACGAGCTGACCCTGCCCGCCGGGCCGCGTCCCGTCTGAGCCTCTCCGCGTCGTGCGCGTTCTTTCTCCGGCGCCCTTCTCCGGCGGCCCCCCGGGAACGAAACAACCACGGGAGGAGAACCGTCTGAGGGGGGCTGGTCGAGCTATGTCCGCTCGGGCGAGCTGGGCCGGGGGTCCGAGCCGGGGATCCGGACCGTTGACGGCCGTCCGGCTCGAATGTCAGAGTGCGGCCCTCATCTGGCGAATATCACGTGGAGGTGGAATGAAGGCTCTGGGCACCAATCAGGCTCTGGGCGGGAGGAAGGCCCTGTACCTGGCGGCCGCTCTGGCCGCACTCACGATCGCGGCCCTGCCGGCCCACGGCCAGGGCGCGCCGTACGAGCCGCCACGGCTCGCCAACGGCAAACCCGACTTCAACGGCATCTGGCAGGCGCTCAACACGGCGAACTACGACGTCGAGATGCACCTTGCCAGGCCGGCGCTGGCGCTGCAGCCGGGCCCCCACGGGCCGGTGCCCGCGCCCAACGTGATGGCGCTCGGCGCGGTGGGAGCGGTCCCCGCCGGGCTCGGCGTGGTCGAGGGCGGCAAGATCCCCTACCAGCCGGAGGCGCTGGCCAAGAAGCAGGAGAACCAGGAGCACTGGCTGGAGCGCGATCCCGAGATCAAGTGCTATCTGCCGGGAGTCCCGCGCGCCACCTACATGCCGTTCCCCTTTCAGATCTTCCACAACGAGCACTCGATGATGATCGCGTACGAGTACGCGGGCGCGGTCCGCGACGTGTACTTCCAGGACCCGGGCCCCGCCCCGGTCGACTCCTGGATGGGCCAGTCGTACGGCAAGTGGGACGGCGACACGCTGGTGGTCGAGGTCACCGGGCTCAACGATCAGACCTGGTTCGACCGCTCCGGCAATCACCACTCCGACCAGCTCGAGGTGACCGAGCGCTACACCCGCGTGGGTCCCGACCACATCCAGTACGAGGCCACCGTCGAGGACCCGGCGACCTTCACCCAGCCCTGGAAGATCAGCATGCCGCTCTACCGCCGGGTCGAGCCGAACGCGCAGATCATGGACTTCCGGTGCGTCGAGTTCGTCGAGGAGCTGCTGTACGGCGAGTGGCGCAAGAATCCGCTGCCGCGTCCTCCACCGCCGCTCGCCCGCCCGCAGTAGACCGAGCAGTAGACCCGGGAGTCCATCGATGAGACCGCAAAGACTCGACCTCCTGGCCATCGTCGCCCTCGCGGTGCTGGCCCCGGCGCTCGCCTGGGGGGAGGACGCGAAGAGCATCCCCCGCACCCCGGACGGCCGCCCCGATCTGTCCGGGACCTACGACGTCGCCACGCTCACGCCGCTCCAGCGGCCCGCACACTTCGGGGACCAGCTGTTCCTGACCCCGGAAGAGGCGGCCAGGATCGAGGAGGAGGAGCGGGCGCGCATGGTCCTGGCGAACCAGGAGAGCGATCCCGACCGCGAGGCGCCTCCCGAGGGCGGGGACGGATCGGAAGGGGCCGCCGGCAACGTCGGCGGCTACAACGCGTTCTGGATCGACCGCGGCACCGGCGCGTTCGAGATCGACGGCAAGTACCGGACCTCGATCCTGGTCGATCCGCCGAACGGTCAGTTCCCCCCGGTCACGCCGGAGGTGAGTCAGCGCGCCGCGTCGCAGCGACGACAGTTTCGGGAGAACCGGGGAGATGCGTGGTGGGTCGGCCTCGAGGGGCCCGGCCCCTACGACGATCCGGAGCTCCGCGGGCTCGGGGAGCGCTGCCTCCTGGGGTTCGGCTCGACCTCCGGGCCGCCCATGCTGCCGGTGCTCTACAACAACCTGAAGAAGATCGTGCAGACACCTGACCACGTTACGATCCTGGTCGAGATGAACCACGACGCGCGGGTGGTCCGCATGAACAGCGAGCATCTGCCGCCCGAGATCCGCAGGTGGATGGGCGACTCGGTGGGTTGGTGGGAAGGCGACACCCTGGTGGTCGACACCACCAACTTCAACGACTCGCCCGCGCTGCGGCAGGCGGATCGCAACCTGCACGTGGTCGAGCGCTTCACCCGGATCGACCGTGACCGCCTCCTCTACCAGTTCACGGTCGAGGATCCGACGGTGTGGACCGAGCCGTGGAGCGGGGAGTACATCTGGCCCGCCACCGGCGACCGCGTGTTCGAGTACGCCTGCCACGAGGGGAACTACGCGCTGGGGAACATCCTCCGCGGCGCGCGTCTCCTCGAGGCCGAGGCGCTGGCGAAAACGTCCGGAAACGAGTAGACCCGAGATCGACGGATCGCAGGGTGATCGGCAACAACGAGAAGGGGACAGATTCGATGACTAAGAAGCAGTCCGTGGCTCTCGCCGGCTTCGCCCTCCTGCTGGCGATCGCCGTGCCGGTGGCGGCGCATCATGCGTTCGGCGCCGAGTTCGACCCGAACCGTCCGCTCATCCTCAAGGGCCCCGTGGTCAAGGTGGAGTGGGTCAACCCCCACGCCTGGATTCACATGGAGGTCACCAACGAGGACGGCACCAAGGAGATCTGGATGGTGGAGGGCGGCACGCCCAACACTCTCCTCCGACGTGGGCTCACCAAGCAGACGCTGCCGCCGGGGACGACGATCGTCGTCGACGGCTACCAGAGCAAGGACCGCTCGAAGCGGGCCAACGGACGCGACGTGACGTTCGAGGACGGCCGCAAGATCTTCATGGGCTCCTCCGGCACCGGCGCTCCGCGCGACGGAAGCGATCCCACCGAGCCGCCGCGGGGCGACTAGCAGGAGCCGGGTCTCAGCCGGAGAACCCGATCCAACGGCCGCCCCAGGCCACCGTGCCCCAGAGCACGAGCGAGATCAGCGCGACCAGACGCCCCGGCATCGTGGCCGCGAGGTCTCGGTGGGAGCCGGCGACCTTGCGATGCAGCGTCCAGGTGAAGAGGATCGCCAGGAACAGGCTCGCCATCTTCACGCGGAAGGGGAAGCTGTAGTAGCACTTCACCGCTTCCGAGAGAAAGAGCAGGATCCCCGACACCGCCATCACGCTCAGGCTCCCGAGCAGCCACGGATGGGCGTCTCGCGCGACCAGCGCGGCCGGCTGCGTTTTCATCACCAGGCCGAGGAGCCGCAGGTCCACGAGGAGGACGACGCCTCCCAGGACCGCGAACGCGACCAGATGGAAGGCCTCGATCACCGGGAAGAGCCACAGCGAGGCTCGGATGTACTCGCCCACCCCGGTGGTCTCGCACCACTCGAAGAACGGCAGCAGGTTCATACCTCGGGCTCCACGACGCAGCCGGCGGCCCAGTTCACCCACGCCGGCTGCGGCTGCCGATCGCAGTCGAACCAGTTGTACGCGATCATGCGGCCGGCGAAGATGATCGACGCCCAGAGCACCAGCGACGCCGCTCCCGCCATGCGCGCCCGGCGCGGCGGCGGGATCTCGCGGTCCCACGCCGTTACCCGCTTGAAGATCCCGGCGTGGAAGAGGAAGGCGTTGAGACCGGCGAGTACCAGCAGGATCATCTTGAGCCGGAAGAAGACGTTCTGATAGCTGCGCACCGGGATGGCGTAGAAGAGGAGCACGCCGGTGACCACCATGATGACGAAGCCGGCGCGGGTCCAGGGCAGGAGCCGCCGCGCCACCTCGGAGACCGGCACTCCCCGCAGGGCCACGCCCAGGAGGCGCAGATCGAGCAGCGCGGCGAAGCCGACGAAGAGAGCGAGAGCCCAGACGTGCGTCGACTCGACCAGCGGGTAGCCCCACAGCGACTCGTGGAGCGCGATCGACAAGCGGGTCTCCGCGAGCCACTCACAGAAGCCGAGAAGCGACATGGCCGCCGCATTATGCCCGAGCCGGTACTAGAATGCGACGATCCCCGGGGGGCTGGATATGCGACCGATTCCCTTCGCCGGCGGGGCCTGCGTTCTCCTCCTCTTCGGCTGCGGTCAGCCGCCGGCGGAGCCGCCACCCTTCCAGCCGATCGCCACCACCAAGGAGCTGATGCACGCGGTGGTCGATCCCGCCGCCGACGTGCTCTGGGGCTCCGTCGGATCGATCGTCACGGCGGAAGGCACCGACGACTTCTTTCCCCGCACCGAGGAGGAGTGGATCGCGGTGGAGAACGCCTGCTTCGTCCTGATGGAGTCGGGGAACCTGCTCATGATCGGCGACCGCGCGCAGGACAGCGGGGAGTGGATGAGGCTGTCGCGGGCGTTGGTGGAAGCCGGCCAGCTCGCCCTGGCCGCGGCGCAGTCGAGGAACGCGGACCGGATCTTCATGATCGGCGGTGACGTCTACGCCGCGTGCGACGGCTGTCACCAGAGGTACTGGGTCGAGGGGGCGGATCCGGACGGAATCCCGCCGGACGGCGTCGCGCCGTCCTCGCCCTAGCAGCGTGGGGCGAGTATCCCCCCCGTAACGCCCCACGCTCCAAGGGAACGTGGCAATCCACGGACCCGCTAGCTCTTCTTCGCCGGCTCCTTCTCCTTCTTCTCGGTGAAGGGCGCCTTGACGACGACCTTGACGCCACCGATCGTGGTCTCGACCGCGGAGGTCACGGCCTTGACCGCCGACTCACCCACCTCGCGCGCCGCCTCGACGGCACCGGTGGCGGCGGCGCTGGCGGCGTCCCCGGCCTTGAGACCCGCGCTCTTGGCCGAGTCGATGGCGCCCTCGACGGTGGCGAGGGCCACCTTGCCCAGGTCGCCCCCCACGTCGGCGGCGCCCCGGATCAGGCCGCGCGCGGTGTCTCGGATCGCCCTGGTGGTGTCCCCCGAGATCTCGCGGGCGCCCTCGACGCTGCCGCGCACCGTCGCCTTGGCCACCTCGCCGAGTTCGCTTCCGACCTCCTTGGCCCCCGTGATGAGCCCGCGCGCGACGCTGGTGACGGCGTCGGAGAAGCTGACCACCAGGTCCTCGGTCTGGACCACGGCACCCTTGGCCGTTGCCGCGACCGCCTGAAGGACGTCGCCGCCCACGTCCGCGGTGCCGCGGATCAGGCCGCGGGCGGTGTTGCGGATCGTGCGCGTGACGTCGCCACCGATCTCCTCGACACCGCGCACGGCGCCGCGCAGCGCGCCGGACACCGCGGTGCCGACGTCGCCGCCGACGTCCTGGATCCCCTGGACGGTCCCTCGGGCGAGGCCGAATGCGGCGTCGCGCAAGTCGCCGGCGACGTCATGGGTGGTCCCAATCGCGCCGCGCGCCACGTCGCCGACGTCGCCGCCGATGTCTCTCGTGCCTTTGATCGCCGCCCGCACGGTGTCGGAGATGACGCCGGCGGTGACGGTGGTCACCTCACCCACGCCCTGGATGACTCCGATCACGGAGTCCTTCACCACCGAGCCGGCGCCGGTGCCGACGTCCCTGGCGGCCTCCAGGGCACCGATCAGCGCTTGTCCGGCGGCCGACGAGGCCTCCTTCACGACGTCCCCTCCGGAGCGCAGCGTGGTGACGATCACCTCGCGGGACGTCGTCACCGTCGACTCGGCGATGTTCCCCGCTCCGCGGAGGACACCCACCAGTCGGTCATGAATCGATCGACGGACTTGCTGTTCCTGCATCACGGTACCCCCTTACTCTCCCGACATCTGTCTCTGGTCTCTCACTTCTCTCTGCCTCGTCTCTCCTTCACTCGCGCTTCGACGTGCTCCTATTTGCAACATTTGCAGTGTAGCGCACGATCCAGCCGACCCTGGCCGGACGGCTCGACCGCGGCAGGCGCCCCGCTCGCCCGCCGGCGATCCACCGCTGCGACCGCGACATCGGCCGACTCCGGCACGCTGTTTGCAAACACCTTGTTTGCCAGAAATGTCGAGATCACCACCCGGTACGCTCGGAGCGCGTAACCAGGTGGTGTTCTCCTTCGTCGCCGACGGGCTCACGGTGCTTTGAAAGGACCGAGCGGCTGGGCGCGCTCGGCGAGGCCGCGGCGCTCCCGCGCCGCTGACTTGTCACTCGAATCGAAGGTCAAGGAGGACATCATGCCCACTCGCACCGCACTCCATGCGTTCCTCGCGTTCGCCCTCCTCCCCGCCGGGTTGGAAGCGGCCAGCATCACGGTCTGGGAGCACGACAACTTCAAGGGGACCTCCCTCGTCTTCAACACCGCGGTGTCCAGGCTCGACGCCGCCGGCTGGAACGACCGCATCTCCTCGTTCCGCGTCGACTCGGGGCAGTGGGAGGTCTGCCGTGACAGCGAATTCAGGAACTGCCAGATCTTCGGCCCGTCCCAGGGGCTCGCCCGGCTCGATTCAGGCTGGAACGATGCCATCAGCTCCCTGCGCCCGGTGGGCGGCGCGGCGACCGCCCACAATCCGGAAGTCTTTGCCGAGCGGCTCTACCGCGCCCTCCTCGGGCGCGACTCCGATCCCGAGGGCCTCCGGAACGCGGCGAATCAGATTCGAGCCGGCAAGCTCTCAGACCTGGTCAGCAGCATGACCCAGAGCCAGGAGTTCCGTAACCTGAGCCAGCAGCGGCGGGCCTCCGAGATCCTCGACCAGATCTACCGCGGCCTGCTCGACCGCCGCGCCGACGAGGGGGCACGAACCGCGTATCTGACCCGGATCGAGCGCGGTCAGGTGGCCGACGTGGTGCTCGACATCCTGGCCTCTTCGGGAGGCGGCGCAGTCGCCGCCCACCGCGATCAGACGACGATGGGGCAGGGCGTCGAAGTTCAGGCGAAGGGGAGCGGCGTCGTGATCTGGGGAGGCAAGAAGTACTTCGACACCGTCACGGGAGCGAAGGTCCAGCTCGGCCGCGACGGCAGGATCCAGATC
>DATLFH010000102.1:0-105501 GCA_035524965.1 Gemmatimonadota bacterium
CGCTCCGCTCGATGAGATCCGCGGGGCGGAGCTGGTCGAGTTTCCCTACGACCTCCAGATCCAGGGCGACTATCACGCCGTGGGCCGGTTCCTCGCGGAGGTCGTGAACCTGCCGCGGCTCGTCCGGCCCTCGGTCCTGGCTCTCGAAGGCATCGAGATCGCTCCGGCGACCGAGACCCTGGACGCGGAATACGAAATCCTGGCGACCCTTCTTTTGTCGACCTTCGTACCCGCCGGGTTAATTCTCGCCGAAACAGAGATCGAAGGAACCGCGGCCGCGAGCGCTGGGGGATCCACCGATGCGAGCTGATGCGCTGCGCCACGGAGCGGCGGTCTTCCTGGCGGTGATCGCGCTCGGTCTGGCCCTTCCGCCGCCGGCTCAGGGGCAGGACGGCGGATTCGCCGACGCGATCCCCTTCAACGCGCCGCCGATGCTGGCATCCTACGACGAGGCCCGCTACGCGGACGAGGGGCGCCGGGACCCGTTCGTTCCGCTGGTGGGCAGTCAATCGGACCTGTACGGGCCGCGATTCGAGCAGCTCCGGCTCACGGGTGTCTTCATCGGCTCCCCCGCGAACAGCCTGGTCGTGCTCGAGGGGCCGGATGGCCGCGGCCACTTCCTCCGGGTCGGCCAGGAGCTGGGGAACGCGCGTCTCGTCGACATCTTCTCGGACGGCGCGGCGTTCGAGATCCGCGACTACGGAAGCGTACGCCGTGAGACGGTCCGCCTCGACCCCGGGGCACGGCCGCCGGCCCGACCCGGGCGGGCGGAAGCAGCGGGGGCGCCATCGCAGACCGGTTCTTCCCAGCCCGCGCCGCAGGTACAACCCGACCCGTCTTTGGCGCCGCCGGAAGAGGGTTCGCCGGAAGAGATCTCGGCGCCGCCCGGAGGTGCGCGATGAGAAATTGGCTGCGCACGGTCGCTCTCGCCGTCACGATCGCCATTACGATCGCAGGCGCTCTCCTCGCCTCGGGCGGGGAGGTCCTGGCCCAGGAACCCGCGTACGCGGTCCGCAACTTCCGGATCGTGACTGCCGGATCGGCGACCCAGATCGTGATCGAGACGACCGGGGCGGTGCGCTATCGCGACGAATTCCAGCCCCTCCCCCCGCATCTCACCCTGGATCTTCTCGGGGGGGCCGCGAACCTCCCCCTCCGGGAGTACGGCGATATCTACCGCGGCGGAGTCCGGTACGCGGTCGTCAGCGCGCCGGCGCCCGACCGGGTGCGATTCGACTTCGCCCTCAGCGGCGTGACGTCCTATGCCGTCTATCAGGAAGGGAACGATCTGTACGTCACCTTCGAGAACCCGGGCTCGTCGTTCCCGGCCTACGTGGCGAACCCGGCGGTTGCTCCGGCCGCACCCCAGGCGGGAGAGGTCGTCACCCGGAGAGCGGTGGCCGGGGGGGGCATCGACGAGGGGCGACGCGAGCCTCTTGAATCGGGGCTTCCGGGTATCGATGGGGAGCCGATCACGATCTCCTTCCAGAACGCGGACGTGACGACCGTGGTCCGGGCGTTCGGCGAGCTGACCGGCCACTCGATCGTAGCCGGATCGGCGGTGGGTGACATCCTGATCACCGCTGACATCCGCGACGAGCCGTGGGACGAGGCGCTCGTCACGCTCATGCACGCCAACGGACTCGAGGTGCGGTTCGAGAACCAGATCCTGAGGGTCGATTCGGTCGAGAACCTGCGCGCGACCGAACAATTGATCGACCTCAAGACCGAGGTCGTGAGGCTCAACTTCATCGCCGCACAGGACGCGGTGAATGTCCTAGAGCCGCTGAACTCCGAGCGCGGCAGCATCCAGGCCGACGCCAAGACGAACGCGCTGGTCATCACCGACGTGCCAGACCGCGTGCAGCAAATCGCCGGCATCATCGAAGAGCTGGATATCCAAACCCCGCAGGTCACGATCAAGGCCAAGATCGTGTTCGTCAACAAGGTGGACCTGCGTGACCTGGGCGTGAAGTGGCGGATGGAGAACCTGCGCGATCCGACGGTCGACACCCACGTGCTCGCCAACACCGAAGGCACGATCGCCGACCCGTTCCTCGACCTTTCGATCGGCACGCTGGCTTCGGGGTTGAACATCGGCGGCCTCCTGCAGGCGCTGGAACAGCGGGAGCTGGCCGATATCCAGGCCGAACCGCAGACCACCGTTCTCAACAACCTCCCGGCGGAAGTATTCGTCGGGGAGCGTACTCCCATCCGCGTCCTCGACATCGGGGCCACCACGACGGAGGCACAGGCCACCGTCCAGCTCATCGAGACCGGGATCATCCTCAAGGTGACGCCGCATATCACGTCCAACGGGAAGGTCCTGATGCAGCTCCAGGCCGAGCGATCGGGCGTGGCGGTGGCCGATCCCGCTATCGGCGTGACGTTCAACACCCAGCGCGCGACGTCCCAGATCCTGGTGGACGACGGCGAGACGGCGGTGATCGGCGGGCTGACGGTGCAGGATGTCTCGACGCTTCGCAGCGGGGTCCCGGTCCTGAAGGACATCCCCATCCTCGGGGCGCTGTTCCGGACGGAGCGCAAGCGCCAGGAGAAGCGGGACCTCCTGATCTTCGTCACGCCCTACATCGTCCCGATCGATCGACCCGAGCCGGATGTGGTGACGCTCGTCTGCCTCGAGGACCAGCCGTGGTACCGGAGCGATGCGCCGGTTCTCCACAACGGGGAGCGGTGGCTCGAGTTCGGCCCACCCCGACGGATCGAGGCGCAGGCCCCGATAGCGGTCGGAAACTTCCGCGGCGTGCCCGTCTACACGACCGTCGAGACCGCGGCAACCGAGATCTACTTGCCGCTCTGCGCGGGCGGACTCTACCAGGCGTACCGCCAGGTGGAGTCGGTGCGCGGAACGACGGGATAAGGAGGTCGCTGTGAGATCGACTCATTGTAGAATCATGCGCCGACGCACTTCATTGCGGTTCGTCGCTCACATCATTCTATTATCCGCGTTCGTCAGCCTGACCGCCTGTGACGAGGCGCTGGTCGATCTGCCCGCGCCGGTGAACGGGGTTCAGGTGATCGCAATCCCCGGCTCGGAGTTTGTGGGGCAGGTACGGGTCCCCGCCTCGCTGCGGGTGCGCGTGCTGGATGGCGAGGGCCGACCGGTCCGCTCGGCGGCCGTCAAGTACGACGTGCTCGCCGGCAGTGGCGTGTTCTCGGCCGACAGCACGCTGACGAACGACCAGGGGTTCACCGAGGTGCTCTTCCTGCCGGTCACGGCCGGCACGGTGATCGTCGAGGCTCGCTCTGAGCTGCCGGCGGGCACGGGCAGCGCACGGTTTACCATCCTCGTCTTCAGCGATCCCAACGAGGCGGCCGTGTTCGAGGCGGTCAGTGGAGACGGCCAGACGGCGCCGGCCGGCAGCGTGCTGCCCGAGCCGCTGGTCGTACGCGTCCAGAATCCGGACGGGTTCCCGGTCGACTCACATCCCGTCACGTTTACCGTCCAGCGGTCGGCGGGGGAGTTCGCGGGGGTTTCGGCCGACCGGAGCGGGTTCTTCGCGGGCCAGGTGACCGTCGACACCGACGCCACCGGGCTCGCCCGCGCATTCCTCCTTCTGGGGACGGAAGCGGGGATCCACACCGTGACCGCCAGCGCGGCGATCGGCCCGGCCGGCTCACCGACCACGGAGACGGTCACCTTTACCGCCCAGGCCACGCCGGTCGAAGCTTCCCTGCTCGTCATCCTCTCGGGGGACAACCAGACCGCGGTGATCGATACGCTGCACGAGGAGGACAGCCCGGACTTCCGGGGCCGGGAGCCCAACCCGCTGGTCGTCCAGGCGCTGGATCCTTTCGGGACCCCGGTGGCCGGGGTAGCCGTCCACTGGCGGGTATCGGACGGCGGCGGCCGCCTCGTCTTCGCCATTACGTTCACGGATGCGAACGGCGTCACCGAGAACGTCGTGGAGGACGTCACCGAAGGCCGGAACGCCATCGTGGCGTTCGCCGCGGGGACCAATGCGGTCGAGTTCGTCATCACCGGGGAGGTCCTGGAGGCTCCACCGCCCGACGAAGGCGGAGGCGGCGGCTGAGCCCGTAGCCCCGGCTGCGTCTGACCGGACGAGTGGTCCGGGCTCGCGACGGCGTGGCATATTCGCGGGGCGGGATGAGCGCAAAAACACCCAAATCGACCGGCCGTAAGTCGGCCCGTCGCAAGAGCGATGGCCGCGCGCGCGCCGGTGGCTCGAATCTGGTCGTCGTCGAGTCGCCTGCGAAGGCGCGGACGATCGCGCGGTTTCTCGGCCCGGACTACGTCGTGGAGGCGAGCATCGGCCACGTGCGCGACTTGCCGCGCGGGGCGAAGGAAGTGCCGGCCCGGTTCAAGAGCGAGGCGTGGGCCAGACTGGGCGTCAACGTCGATGCCGGCTTCGAGCCGATCTACATCACCGTCCCCGGCAAATCCAAGCAGATCAAGAAGCTGCGCGCGCGCCTCGCGGCCGCGGAAGTGCTCTGGCTCGCCACCGACGAGGATCGGGAAGGGGAAGCGATCAGCTGGCACCTCTGCGAGCTCCTGAACCCCGGCGTGCCGGTGCGCCGGCTCGTCTTTCACGAGATCACCCGTGAGGCGATCGACACGGCGCTCAGGAGCCCTCGCGAGATCGACGAGGGGCTGGTGCGCGCCCAGGAGGCGCGCCGCATCCTGGACCGGCTGTACGGCTACGAGGTGTCGCCGCTCTTGTGGCGGAAGATCAAGCCCAAGCTGTCGGCCGGCCGGGTCCAGAGCGTCGCCGTCCGGCTCGTCGTCGAGCGCGAGCGGGAGCGGCGGCGGTTCGTAGCGGCGTCGTGGCACGATCTGCTGGGCCGGTTCGTCGCAGGCGAGGGGGAGCCGTTCGAGGCCGCGCTGGTGTCGGTCGGGGGGCGGCGGATCCCGTCGGGCCGCGACTTCGATCCCAGGACAGGCCGGCCAGAGGGGGACGGCCTGCTGCTCCTGGACGATGGGGCCGCCTCCGAGCTCGCGAAGCGGCTCCAGGGCGGCGAATTCCGGGTCGCCTCGATCGAGGAGCAACCCTACACCTCGAGGCCGGCGCCGCCTTTCACGACCAGCACCCTGCAGCAGGAGGCGAACCGCAAGCTGGGCTTCTCGGCCCGGCGCACGATGCGGGTCGCCCAGAGCCTCTACGACAACGGTCACATCACGTACATGCGCACCGATTCGACCCACCTCGCCTCGGTGGCGGTCGAGGCGGCGCGCGATCTGGTGCGGATCGAGTACGGCGAAAAATACCTGCCGGAGGAGGCCCGCACCTATCGGACCCAGGTCAAGAACGCCCAGGAAGCCCACGAGGCGATTCGACCCGCGGGACACCCCTTCGAGCTGCCCGAGACGCTCCGGGGCAAGCTGAATGAAGAGGAGTATCGCCTTTTCGAGCTCGTCTGGAAGCGGACGGTGGCCAGCCAGATGGCCGACGCACGGGGCCGGCGGATGACCGTCTCGATCGAAGGCCGGGACGCCGTCTTCGAGGTCCGCGGGAAGACGATCGATTTTCCCGGCTACCTGCGCGCCTATGTCGAGGGGAGCGACGACCCTGACGCGGATCTCGCCGACCAGGAGAATCTGCTCCCGCCGGTCGACGAAGGCGAGTCATTGAAGTGCCTCGGGCTGGAAGTGAAAGGCCATATCACACAGCCCCCCGGCCGGTATACCGAAGCTTCGCTCGTGCGCGCGCTCGAGCAGCGCGGAATCGGCCGTCCCAGCACCTACGCTTCGATCCTCGAGACGATCCAGGAGCGCGACTACGTCTTCAAGAAGGGAAACGCCCTGGTACCGACGTGGGTGGCGATCTCGGTGACCCGACTCCTCGAGCGCCACCTGCCGAAGCTCGTCGATTACGAGTTCTCCGCCGAAATGGAGAACGATCTCGATGCGATCAGCCGCGGCGAGCTCGCCCATATCGAGTATCTTCAGCGGTTCTACTTCGGAAACGGCGGGACCGGCCTCAAGGAGCTGCTCGAGAACAAGGTCGAGGAGGTCGATGCCAGAGCGGTTTGCACGATCCCGATCGGGACCCCGGAGGGGGAGAGCGAGCCGATCGTCGTCCGGGTGGGGCGCTACGGTCCCTACCTTCAGCAGGGCGAGGACCGCCGCGCTTCCCTGCCGGAGGAGCTTCCACCCGACGAGCTGACGCTCGATCTCGCAGTCGAGCTGCTGCGACAGGGATCCCTGGCCGAGGAGCCGCTCGGCTACGACCCGGAGACGGGAGATGCCATCTACATGAAGACCGGCCGCTACGGCCCCTACGTACAGCTCGGCGAGGGTGGCGATGGAGAGAAGCCGAAGCGCGCCTCGCTCCTGCGCGGCATGCAGCCGGAGGCGGTCGACCTCGAAACCGCGCTGGGGCTCCTTTCGTTGCCTCGTGTGCTCGGGGAGGACCCGAAGACCGGCGACGCCGTCGAGGTCCACACGGGCCGCTACGGTCCTTACGTCAAGCGGGCGAAGGAGACGCGATCGCTAGTAGGGGATCTCTCGCCGCTCGACGTCACCCTGGAGCAGGCGCTGGAGCTGCTCGCCCAGCCGAAGCGCGGCGGCCGGCAGGGCGGGAGCCGCGCCGAGCCGCTCAAGATGCTCGAACCCTCTCCGATCACAGGACGGCCGATCGAGCTTCGGGACGGCCGCTACGGTCCCTACGTGACCGACGGGAAGACGAACGCCTCGCTGCCCAGGGATCTGGACACCGAAGACGTGAACCACGAGCTGGCGGTCCGCCTGCTGGCCGAGCGAGCCGCGAAGGGACCGCGCCGCACCGGCGGAAACCGCGGCCGGTCCTCGAAAAGGGCCTCCAAGAGACCCACGAAGAAGTCGTGAGCCGGATCGTCGTGATCGGCGGCGGGCTCGCGGGGTCCGAGGCGGCGCTCCAGTGCGCGCGCCTGGGGGTGCCGGTCGACCTCTATGAGATGCGGCCCGCGCAGAGGACCCCCGCGCACCAGACCGGTCTTTTGGGCGAGCTGGTCTGCTCGAACAGCTTCAAATCGACGGACCCGGGAACCGCCCACGGCCTTCTCAAGGCCGAGCTGGAGCGAATGAGCTGCCGATTGCTCGAGATCGCCGGACGGGCGCGGATTCCGGCGGGCGGAGCGCTGGGAGTCGATCGCGAGCGGTTTGCGGACCTGGTTACGGCGGAAGTACAGGCCGAACCCCTCGTCACGATCATCCGCGAGGAACGGACGCATCTCGATCCCGGCGAGATCACGATCGTCGCCACAGGGCCGCTGACCTCGGACGTTCTGGCGCGACGGATCGAGGCGATCCTGGGCATGGGAAACCTGGCGTTCTACGACGCGATCAGCCCGATCGTGGCCACGGAATCGCTCGTCATGGCGGCGACGTGGGCAGCATCGCGCTACGACAAGGGCGGGGGCGATTATCTCAACTGCCCCCTCGACGAGAGGCAGTACGCCGCCTTCATCGAGGGCCTCCTCGGGGCCGAGCTCTACCCGCTCAAGCCGTTCGAGGCCGAGGCGCTGTTCTTCGAAGGCTGCCTTCCGATCGAGGAGATGGCCCGCCGCGGCCCCGAAACGCTCCGCTTCGGGCCGCTGAAGCCGGTCGGCCTGGTGGACCCGCGCACGGGTCGTGAGCCGTTCGCAGTACTCCAGCTACGGAAGGAGAACGCCGAGGGCACGATGTACAATCTCGTCGGCTGCCAGACGCGGATGCGGTACGGCGATCAGAAGCGTGTCCTTGGAATCGTTCCCGCGCTGGAGTGCGCCGAGTACCTGCGACACGGACAGGTGCACCGCAACACGTTCCTTCAGTTCCCGGCGGCTCTCGACCCGTTCGGGCGCCCGCAGGGGAAAGAATGGCCTGGCCTCTTCTTCGCCGGCCAGTTGACCGGGGTCGAGGGGTACGTCGAGTCGATCATGAGCGGCCTCATCGCCGGGTGGAACGCGGTACGGTGCTTGGCCGGCGAGCCCCTATCGCTGCCACCCCGCGAGACGATGATCGGGGGCCTGTACGACTACCTGCGGATTGCGGATCCCGTCCGCTTCCAGCCGATGAATGCGAACTTCGGGCTGCTGCCGCCGGTGGGACGCCGTGCCGGCGGCCGCCCGGCGCGCCGCGCGATGCAGAGCGCCCGCGCGCTGGCGGCGATCGACGGCTGGCTGGAGACCGCGCTGCCTGCAGCGGCGGGAGTGGCGTGAGAGGCGGGGGTAGCGTGAGCCGCGGGACCCCGACCGGCGCCCGGATCGCGGACTACCTGGACGATCTGCGCGCGCGCAACTTCCGTCCTCACACGATCGACGCCTACCGGCGCGACCTGGCGAAGTGGGAAGCGTTCTGCGCCGAGCACCTGGGGGCGGCCGAGATCGACCCGCGAGCGGTCGAGCCGGCGACCGTGCGGGCCTTTCTGGGCTGGTCCGCCCGGCAGGGGCTCGACAAGCGCTCGATCGCCAGGAGACTCGCCGCGGTGCGCGGGTTCTTCCGCCACGCCTGCCGTGAGGGGTGGACGGGCCGGAATCCGGCCGCCAGCGTGAGCATCCCCCGGCGCGGACGGCGGCTGCCCGAGGTGATCGCCATGGGAACCCTGATCGAGGCGCTGGACCGCCAGGCGGAAGGAGAGGGATTTTTCGCCCGCCGCCTGGCGGCGCTGCTCGAGACGCTCTACGGCTCGGGGCTGCGGGTCGGGGAGATCGGAGGTCTGGAGTGGTCCGACGTCGACACCAGGACGAAAATGGTGCGTGTGGTAGGGAAGGGCGACAAGGAGAGGCGGGTCCCGCTGACCGCGAGCGCCGCCACTGCGCTGGAGACCTGGCGGCGGGAGGCGGCGCGCACGTTCGAGAAGCGCGACCTTCCGCAAACGGTTTTCGTCGGTCGCACGGGCCGATCTCTGTCCGTGCGTCAGATCCAGCGCGTCGTCAAGCGGGCGCTCGTCCAGTTCGCCGAGCGGGAGGGGGTCTCTACCCACACGCTGCGCCACTCCTTCGCCACCCACATGCTCGATCGCGGAGCCGACATCCTGGCGGTCAAAGAGCTGCTCGGGCACGAATCGCTCTCGACCACACAGCTCTACACGCACCTTTCGCGGGAGCGTGTGAAGACAGCCTACGACCTCGCCCACCCTTTTGCGTAGCGGTTGCTGAAGATGGCGAATCCCGTGGTTACAGTTGCAAGCGCGGATGCGCCCAAATTCCGGGGGACGACGATCCTGTCGGTCCGGCGCGACGGGGCGGTCGCGTTGGGTGGCGACGGTCAGGTCACCTTCGGCGATACGGTGATGAAGAGCCGGGCGGCCAAGGTCCGCAAGCTCAAGACCGGGATCGTGGCGGGTTTCGCCGGGGCCACGGCAGACGCCCTCACCCTGTTCGAGAAGTTCGAGGAGAAGATCGAGCGCTGGCCCACGAATCTCCCGCGAGCCGCCGTCGAGCTGGCGAAAGACTGGCGTCAGGACCGGATACTGCGCCGGCTCGAGGCGCTCCTCGCCGTATGCGACCGGGCGCACAGCCTTCTCATCTCCGGGACCGGCGACGTGATCGAGCCCGACGACGGGATACTCGCGATCGGCTCCGGCGGACCGTATGCTCTGGCCGCCGCGCGGGCGCTCATCCAGCACTCGGATCTAGGGCCGCGCGCGATCGTCGAACGGGGTCTCACGATCGCCGGCGAGATCTGCATCTACTCGAATACCGAGCTGACGATCCTGGAGCTGGAAAGGCAATGACGGATCGCGAGCAGCCTACCGGGAACGGCACGACCACGGCTATCCTTCCGGAAGAGCCTGGCGGCGCCGCGGGCGAAGACAGCTATGAGGCACTGACGCCGCGCCAGATCGTGTCCGAGCTCGACAAGTACATCATCGGGCAGGACGACGCCAAGCGGGCGGTCGCCATCGCGCTCCGCAACCGCTGGCGCAGGTTGCGGGTCAACGAGGACCTCCGGGACGAGATCCTGCCGAACAACATCATCATGATCGGGCCGACGGGGGTCGGCAAGACGGAGATCTCGCGGCGCCTGGCGCGGCTGGCGGATGCCCCATTCGTGAAGGTGGAAGCGTCCAAGTTCACCGAGGTGGGATATGTCGGCCGCGATGTCGAGTCGATCATCCGGGACTTGATGGAGATCTCGGTCAACATGGTTCGCCAGGAGTGGGAGGATGAGGTCTACGAGCAGGCTGAAGGCAACGTCGAAGGGCGCGTGCTCGACTTGCTCCTGCCTCCCCTCAAAGAGACCGACGAGCCGTCACCCGAGATACGGCGGTACCTGGTCGACCGCCTGGGAGTCGCCGAAGAGACCCCGGCCTCCGAGCCCAGTCAGGACCCGCGCTCGCAGCGCGAGCGATCCCGCGACAAGCTGCGCAAGCTCCTGGCGGATGGGAAGCTGGAGGATCGGAAGGTGGAGGTCGAAACGACGTCCAGCCGGATGCCTTTCATCGAGGTGCTATCTCCGATGGGGATGGAGGACATGGACATCAACGTCTCCGAGATGCTCGAGGAGATGCTTCCCAAGAGGAGAAAGCGGCGTCAGGTCACCGTAGCGGAAGCCCGGCGTATTCTGCTGCAGGAGGAGTTGAACAAGCTTATCGACATGGACGAGGTCGTGAACGAGGCGATCTACCGGACGGAGAACTCCGGAATCGTCTTCCTGGACGAGATCGACAAGATCGCGGGCGAGAAGGCGCCTGCGGGACCCGACGTCTCCCGTGAGGGAGTCCAGCGCGATCTGCTTCCGATCGTCGAGGGATCGAACGTTCAGACGAAGTACGGGTTGATCCGCACCGATCACGTCCTGTTCATCGCCGCCGGCGCCTTCCACGTCTCCAAGCCGAGCGACCTGATTCCCGAGCTGCAGGGTCGATTTCCGATCCGGGTCGAGCTCAAGAGCCTCACCGCGGCCGATTTCGAGCGGATCCTCACCGAGCCCCGAAACGCGCTGACCCTTCAGTACGAGGCGATGCTGGAGACGGAGGGTGTCAAGCTGTCGTTCACCAACTCCGCCGTCGTCGAGATCGCGCGCATCGCGGCTGAAGTCAACGAACAGATGGAGAATATCGGCGCGCGCCGGCTCCATACCGTGATGACCCGGTTGCTGGACGACATCCTGTTCGACGTGCCGGAGGTGGAGTCCGGCGAGGTGAAGATCGACGCTTCCGACGTGGTGGATCGGCTCAGCGAGATCGTCGGCGATCAGGATCTCCGCAAGTACATCCTGTAACAGGCCGGGCGGACAAAGCGCCCGTGGCAAAAATCCGGATGCCTGACGATTTGAAGCGGACGGGCTTTACGGAGATTCACGAGCGACTGCGAGCGAAGCTGTCACCGTTCGCGGGCTTTCTGATGCCGATCCAGTATTCCTCGATCACCAACGAACACCACGCTGTCCGCAGGGCCGCAGGTGTATTCGACATCAGCCACATGGGCGAGTTCGTGTTCGAGGGGCGACGCGCATGCGAGGCGCTCCAGCGACTGACCGTGAACGATGTCGCCGCGCTGGCAGTGGATCAGGCGCAGTACTCGGCGATGGTCGGCGAGACGGGAGGCATCCTGGACGACTGCGTGCTCTATCGCCTGGAGACCGACCGCTACATGCTGGTCGTGAACGCCGCCAACATCGCCAGGGACTGGGCGCATATCCTCGCCCATCTCCCTCACGAAGGCGTCGATCTGCGAGACGAGTCGGACACCACCTCTCTCCTCGCCGTACAGGGCCCTCGCGCCGCCGAGGTCGTCGGCAAGGTGGCCTCCGTCCCGCTGGAGGGAGTGAGTTTCTACTGGAAGACCGATGGCGAGATCGCCGGTGTGAAGGCGATCATCAGCCGGACCGGCTATACCGGCGAGGACGGCTTCGAGCTGTACTTCGCGCGCGAGCACTCACGCGCCGTGTGGCACGCGCTCACGGCCGCCGGGGCGGCCTTCGGTCTCCAGCCCTGCGGGCTGGGTGCGCGCGACACCTTGCGGCTGGAGATGAAATACGCCCTTTACGGAAACGACATCGACGAAACTACCAATCCTTACGAGGCGGGGCTCGGCTGGATCGTCAAGCTCGACAAGGGGGATTTCATCGGCCGCAAGGCTTTGCGCGCGGTCGCCGAGGAAGGGCCGGTGCGCCGGCTGGTGGGCTTTCGGATGTCCGGACGCGCGATCCCGCGCCCTCGTTACCCGGTCGTGGTCGGCGGTCGAGCGGTGACCGAGGTCCGGAGCGGCGTGATGAGTCCCACGCTGGGCTACGGCATCGGGACCTGCTACATGCCGAAGGGCCACACCAAATCCGGGAACTCCCTGGCAGTCATGATCCGCGACGCCGAACAGGCAGCGGAAATCGTCAAGACACCGTTCTACACGGGAGGCTCCCTCCGGGTGGGGTCGTGACCCCTCAAGTCGGCGTCGCGCCCGCGCTCTCGGTCGTCATCGTCTCGACCGCCCCCCCGGGGAGCCTCCGCAAGGTGATCCGGCATCTGAGCGCGCAAACGATCGTCGATCGCCTGGAGGTCGTTCTCGTTGCGCCGTCGGAGTTGGGGCCCGGCCTCGACCGCTCGGACATGGAGCTCTTCGGCCGGTTTCAAATCGTATCGGTGGGACCGATCCGATCGGTGGGCCAGGCCCTGGCGGAGGGGATCCGTCGAGCCGAAGCTCCCGTCGTGGCCCTACTCGAGGACCATGCCTACCCGTGCCCGACTTGGGCCGCGGTGGTGGTCGAGGCTCACCGGGGCCCCTGGAGCGCGGTGGCCACCCCGATCAACAACGAAAATCCGGAGAGTCTCCTCAGCCGGACGAACTTCCTGATCAGCTATGGGAGATGGGCTGACCCGGTCGTGGGTGGCGAGGTCGAGGATCTGCCGGCGCACAACGTCGCTTACAAGCGGGAGCTCCTGCACAGATACGATGGGCGGCTCGAGGAATTGCGGGACCGCGGTGGCTATTTCCACGAGGAGCTGCGAGCCGCGGGCTGTCGCTTTCACCTGACCACCCAGGGCCCCATCAGTCATCTCAACCCTTCGCGACTCGTGCCGATCCTGAAGCTTCGATTCATGAGCGGGCGGATGTACGGAGCGACGCGCGTGTTGCGAGAGCGATGGTCTCCGCGGCGACGGCTGCTCTACCTCGGAGGATTGCCGTTGATCCCTGTCATGCGGTTCCGTCGACTGATGTCGGAAGTGCGCGGTTCAGATGGCCGAAGGACTTTGCCCTTGTCGCTCGTCCCCCTGCTGCTGACCGCGATCGTGGTTGAATCCGTAGGCGAAGCGGCCGGTTACGCGGCGGGGCTGGGCGATGCCCCAAGGAGGATTACCGAGATCGAGATGCAGCGGCTCTACCCGTGAGGACCGTGAGCGTGGGCCTGCTGGGATGCGGGCGGATCGCCCGGCTCTTCCATCTCGACCTGCTCTCACGCATGCAGGGCGTGGACCTGCGCGTGATCGCCGAGACTGATCCGGAACGCCGGAGCCAGGCGGGCGCGATCGTGAAGAGAAGCCTGGTCTGCGATGATTATCGTCGCGTCCTCCAGGACGACACGATCGAAGCGGTCGTGATCTGTCTTCCGACCGGCCTCCATGCGGAAGCGGCCTGCGTCGCCTTCCGGGCCGGCAAACACGTCTACATCGAGAAGCCGATCGCCACTTCGGAAGCCGAAGCCCGGCAAGTCCTGACCGCGTGGCGAACGAGCGGCAGGATCGGCATGACGGGATTCAACCAAAGGTTCCATCCCGTGCTGCTCTCGCTGAAGCGGGATCTGGCGGCGGATCGCATCGGCCGGGTGCTCGGAGCCTGGGCGACAATGGGGGCGGAGGCGCGACCGTTGCCCGAGTGGAAGCGGTTCCGTTCCAGCGGCGGCGGGGTCCTGCTCGACCTCGCCAGCCACGTCATCGATTCGGTCCGCTTCCTGTTCGAACGTGAAATCCGCCTGGTTCATGCCACGGTTTCATCCCTTCGTACCGAGGATGACACGGCCGCGCTTTCGATGATGCTCACGGATGGTCGGGTGGCACAGATACAGGTCACGCTTGCCGGGATTCAGGAATGCCGCTATGAAGCCCTCGGCGAGCGCGGAAGGCTCGTCGCCGATCGATATGCCGGGACGGTGGAGCTCGTCCCGGCTCGGCCATTGTACGGGCTGACCGGACACTTCCGCGGTGAGTTCCGGAAACTGCGCTCGATGGGGTGGCGACTCCGGAACGGGCTCCGGCCCGCGCCGGCCGAGCCCTCCTACCGGAGGGCGCTGGCAACCTTCATCGATGCGGTGACGAGCTCCCGTTCGATCGCGCCCGACATCGAGGACGGATACCGCAGCCTGGCGGTCGTCCTCGCGGCCGAGGCGTCGGCACGGGCCGGAAGGCCTGTCGAGGTGGCGATCCAGGAGCGATGAAGATCCTGTTGCTCAACGACATGGCGGCCCCCGTCGGCGGCGCCGAGATCCTGACGTTCGATCTGCGTTCGGAGCTTCGGCGCCGGGGACATGACGCTCGAATTCTGGCCAGCCGGGCGCTGCTTGGGGAATCCCCCGGTCCAGCCGATTTCGAATGCTTCGGAACCACTTCGCGGTTGCGGACCTTGAACCGCACCGCGAACCCTCACGCCTACTGGCGGCTGAAGCGGGCGCTCAGCGACTTCCGGCCCGACGTCGTTCACGTCCGCATGTTCATGACCCAGCTTTCGCCGCTCGTGCTCCCGCCCCTGCGTTCGGTACCGAGCCTTTACCACGCTGTCTGGTACGAGACGATCTGCCCAACCGGGCACCGGCTCCTCCCCGATCGTTCGATCTGCGAGGAGCGACCGGGGCGCGCGTGCCGCCGGTGTCTCTCGCCTCCCGCGTGGAGCTCCCTGATGCTTCAGCATCTCCTGTGGGAACGGTGGCGGGACGCCTTCGACCTCTTCGTGGCCAACAGCGAGACGGTGCGACGAAGGCTCGTCGAGCACGGGATCGAGCCGGTCGTCGTGGTGCACAACGGCGTGCCCCGCCGCCCGCCGCGCCCGCCGCCCCGCCGACCTCCCCTCATCGCGTACGCGGGTCGCCTGACCCGTGAAAAGGGCGTCGATGTGCTCCTTCGCGCCTTCCAGCGGGTCGCCGCCGCCGAGTCGCGAGCCCGCCTCATCGTGATCGGTGACGGTCCCGAGGCGGGAGCCCTGGCGCGGTCGATCCCCGAGCTCGGACTGGAGGGACGCGTCACGATGACGGGTCACCTTCCGAGGCGCAAAATGGAGTCCATGCTCGACCAGGCCTGGATCCAGGTCGTCCCCTCTCTGATGGAGGAGCCGTTCGGCATCGCTGTGGCCGAGGCGATGATGCGCGGTACGCCGGTGGTCGCATCGAATCACGGGGGGCCGACCGAGATCGTCGAAGACGGACGTACCGGCCGCCTCGTACCGCCGGACGACCCGATCTCCCTCGCGACCGCGCTGACCGGGTTGCTCGATGATCCCGATCGTGCCGAAGCGATCGGCGCGGCGGGACGGCAGTGGGCGCTCGAGCACCTGACCCGCGAAGCGTGTGTCGAGAAGTTTCTCGCTCTCTATGGCAAATTGATCGAATCGAACGGAGCATGGAACGAACCGTCGTCATCGGAGCGGGTCCGGCCGGTCTGACAGCCGCGTACGAGCTGGCCGAGCACGGGTTACCCGCCATCATCCTGGAGAAAGACGACCAGGTCGGCGGCATTGCGCGCACCGTCAGCTACAGGGGCTATCGGTTCGACATCGGCGGTCATCGCTTCTTCACCAAGGTCCCACTGATCGAAAAACTCTGGAAGGAGATGCTCGGCGAGGACTTGCTGCTCCGCCCGCGCTTGTCAAGGATCTATTACCGCGATCGTTTTTTCGATTACCCGCTCAAGCCGCTCAATGCCCTGCGCGGGCTCGGTGCGCTGGAGGCGATGCGCATCCTGGCGAGCTACGCCCGCGCGCGACTGTTTCCAATCGCCGAGGAACGCAGCTTCGAGCATTGGGTGACGAACCGGTTCGGGCGCCGCCTTTTCGAGATTTTCTTTCGTACGTACACCGAGAAGGTTTGGGGCATTCCGTGCAGCGAGATCGGGGCCGAGTGGGCGGCCCAGCGGATCAAGAACCTGGACCTGAAGGAAGCGGTGAAACGGGCCCTGCTGGGTACGGCCTCCGGCCGGGACGGGGTGATCGCTACTCTGATCGATCAGTTCCGATACCCACGCCTGGGACCCGGAATGATGTGGGATCGATGGCAAGCGCGGCTCGCGGATCGCGGAATCGAGACGCTGCTGGGGGCCGACGTGATTCAGCTCCGGCATGTGGACGGGCGCGTCGTGGAAGCCGTGGTTCAGCGCCGAGGCGGAGGCCGGGAACGGATCGTCGGCGACCAATTCATCTCCACCATGCCGCTTCGCGATCTGGTGCGCGCGCTCGAGCCGCCGCCGCCGGAGAGCGTTCGTCTGGCGGCGGAACGGCTGCGATACCGGGACTTCCTCACCGTGGTGCTGATCGTGGACGAGGCCGACCTGTTTCCCGACAACTGGATCTACATCCACTCCCCCGACGTTCGCGTGGGACGGGTCCAGAACTTCAAGAACTGGAGTCCGGAGATGGTGCCGGATCCTACACGGACCTCGCTCGGCCTCGAATATTTCGTTCAGGAGGGGGACGAGATGTGGTCGCTTCCCGACAGCGAGCTCATCGAGCTCGGAGCGCTGGAGATGGTTGCCCTCGGACTGATCCGCGCGGGCACCGTCCTGGACGGCACGGTGGTGCGAATGCGGAACGCCTATCCCGTTTACGATCCCCACTACCAGGAGACGCTGTCACGGATACGTGACTTCGCTTCCGGGATGAAGAACCTGCAGCTCGTGGGGCGCAATGGCCAGCACCGGTACAACAACCAGGACCACTCGATGCTGACCGGCATCTACGCGGCGCGGAATATCGCCGGCGAAGACCACGACGTGTGGACGGTCAATGTCGAGGAGGAGTATCACGAGGGGCGGACAACGCGCGAAGTCCCGGGTGGAAGCTGCGCCGGCGCAGGCGGGAGGCTGACGCCGTCGCGCGTCCCGGAAAGATCGCTCGAGGATCTTCTTCGTGCGGCGTTCGCCAGGTACGATCCGGTCGCGTTGGGAATCGCCATCGGGGCGGTCTGTGGGATCGGCCTGTTCATCGCCACCGCGATAGTCGTCCTTCGGGGCACAGGCGATCCCGGACAGGCGCTCTCGCTCTTGGGGCAGTACCTGCTCGGCTACCAGGTAAGCTGGGGGGGCGCTTTCGAGGCTCTCCTTGCCGGATTCGGCGGCGGGTACGGCTTCGGCTATGTCCTGGCGAAGCTCGTCAACCTCCTGATCGGCTGGCACGAGACCCTCCTCGAACGCGAGCTCCTGATCGGGTCGACGATCGATCCGCTGGAAGGGGAAACGACGTGAAACCCCAGCTCACCTCTCGCGAGGAGCAGCTCATCCACACCGCTGTGGCGCGCATGAGGGCGGGAATCATGGCGATCGTCTTCGCGATGGTGGGCGGCACGGGGTTCTTCGTGGCGACCGCGTGGCTTCTGATTCGCGGAGGGCCACGCGTCGGTCCAACCCTGGGCCTTCTGGGGAACTACTTCCCGGGCTACTCGGTCACCTGGCCGGGAGCGGTCATAGGCTTTTTTTACGGAGCGCTGGTAAGTGGCCTGGTGGGCTGGTCGATGGCGACGATCTACAACCGGGTGGCCTCGCGACGCTGAGTTTGGCAAAGGCGGGATCGCGCGCGTCCCCGCAGGCCTAACGACCATCGCGCACGCGCTCGTGAAGAAAACCGGCGGCGTTGGCCGCCTGCGCCAGGACGAGCAGGGCGGCCATGGCCAGGCGTCCCTCGGTTCGACGCGCGAAGGGGTACAGCACGAGGTCATGATAGAAGGCGAGCGGTTCGAGATTGAACCGGCCGCCGCCCTGTCGATGACGGACCTTGTGGAAGCGCAAAGCCGCACGACCGTAGTTGAAATGCTGGCGCACGAATCCGCGGAGATCGAGGTCGTGGGCGTGGTAGACGACAGCCCCGGGCTCGTACCGCAGCTCGTAGCCGGCCCGCACCCAGCGATCGCAGAGCTCACGGTCCTCGCCCCCGGCCCCCCAAAAGGTGGCGTTGAAGCCCTCCAGCGAGCGAAAGGCGCTGCGGGGGAGAACGAGATTGTTGGATGCGTAGAGGGGGACCCGGCCGTCGGGTCCGTTGAAGTAATCGTACAGGTAGTCGATCAAGAGCTGGCTTGCGGATGCGAACCGGTTCTGCCCCAGGCTGTTGACAGTTCGTCCTCCGTAGCCGCACGCGGGCTCCGCTAGCAGCCTTGGAGCGAACTGCGCGAGCCAGGTCGGATCGGGCGCGCAATCATCGTCGGTGAACGCCAGGAACTCCCCACGCGCGATCGATGCGCCGAAGTTCCGCGCCGCCCCGGGACCGGCGTTCGACTGCGAAAGAAACCGGACATCCATGCTCCCTCTGAACGAAGCGATGATCGGTTCCATCGGTTCGTCCGATCCATCATCGACGACGATCACCTCGAAACGATCCGGCGGATATCGAAGAGCCGCCAGGGCGGCGATGCACTTCGCCAGCTGCCGGGGGCGATCCCGCGTCGGGACGACGATGGAGAAGAAGGGGGCGGAGCTCACGATCCGCGCCAATCGCCGTCGGGCGCTGTATTTTCGGGGAACTCATGTCGGGGCCGCTCTTCTCGGTGATCGTTCCCGTATACAACGGAGGCGACGCCTTCGAGCGCTGCCTGGACGCCCTGGCGGACTCGCGGTTCCGCGACTGGGAGTTGATCGTGGCGGATGACGGCTCGACGGATGGTTCCGCCGAGCTGGCCGCCCGACGCGGCGCGGCCGCCGTGCGTACGTGCGGCCGGCTCGGCCCGGCCGCGGCACGCAATCTGGGGGCCCGGTCCGCGCACGGTAGATACCTGTTCTTCCTCGATTCCGACTGTGCCGTCCATCCAGGCACGCTCGGGATGGCAGCCGACCTCCTGGAATCCGAGCCGGCGATCGACGCGGTGTTCGGCAGCTACGACGACCAGCCGGCGGCGCCGAACTTCATCTCCCAGTACAAGAATCTGTTCCACCACTACGTGCATCAGCGGGCCGATCCCGAAGCCGCCACCTTCTGGGCCGGCTGCGGCGCGGTCCGGCGGACGGCGTTCGAGGCCGTGGGGGGATTCGATGCGGAACAATATGCGCGTCCCAGCATAGAAGATATCGAGCTCGGTTACCGGCTGCGAGGGGCGGGCTTCCGCATCCGCCTGGCCCGGACCCTGCATGTGAAACACCTCAAGGCGTGGACGTTCGAAACCCTGCTCCGATCGGATATCCGGGATCGCGGTGTGCCATGGACCCAGCTCATGCTGGAACGCGGATCGCTGGACGGAGTCCTCAACGTAGGGCGCTGGCAGCGGGTGGGTGTTGCCGCCAGCTGCGTTCTCTTCGGCTGCCTGGCGCTGGCGCCGTGGAACGTCGCGCTCCTCGTCCCGGCGGTGGTCGCCGGCTCGGGCCTGCTCGTCGGAAATCGCGATGTCTACCGGTTCTTTGCCCGCCGTCGCGGGGGGTGGTTCGCCCTTCGGGCCATCCCGCTCCACTGGCTCTACTATCTCTACTGCGCCGTCGCATTCGGCTGGGGCGCTGTGCGCTATGCGCGGGCGCGCCGGATCCCGGCGCGGCGCGCTACGGCCTTCGAACCCTGAAACGAATGGGAATCGTCCGCTCCGCCCCCTTTTTCCTGCTCGCCCTCCTCGTGCCGGTTTTGCCGGTGACGGCCGCCGCGCAGGCGCCCAGGTGCACGATCGCCTACGTCGTAGGCGGCGATGAGGTGAACTGCCGGGGGGGAGTCCAGGTGCGGCTCGTCCTCATCGATGCGCCCGAACAGGGTCCGTTCGGTGCGCTGGCCCGGAACGCCCTGACCGCGCTGCTGCCGATCGGATCGAGCTTCCGCATGGAGCTCGATGAGAGGAGCCGGGACGACCAGGGCCGGGTTCTGGCCTACCTCTTTCTGGAGGACGGCCGCATGGTCAACGAGATGATGATCCGGCAGGGGTACGCCTTCTTCAAGCCCAGCAAGGTCAACCAGCGATACGCAGAGTCCCTCCGGCAGGCGGAAAGCGTGGCGCGGGAGAAGCGGTTGGGCGTCTGGGCCGAATAGCGCGGGACCGGTTCGCGCGGGTATCTTCCGGCTCGTCCATGTCTGCCGAAATGGCACACTCCTTCCGGAGCCGGAGCGCGGCCGTGCTTACGGTCAGCGACCGGGTCGCCCGGGGCGAAGCGGAAGACGCGAGCGGTCCCGCGCTGGTCGAACGGCTGGCCATGGCCGGCTGGTCGCTGGCGTCGCGGGAGGTCGTGCCCGACGAGATCGAGGCGATCGCCGCGGCGCTTGTCCGCCTCTCCGATCACGGCCGTGTTCCACTCGTCCTGACGACCGGGGGGACCGGGATCGCCCCGCGCGACGTGACGCCGGAGGCCACGCGCCGTGTGGTCGACCGGGAAGTGCCCGGGATCGCGGAGGCGCTGCGCGCCGCCTCGCTCGACCAGACGCCGCATGCGATGCTCTCCTGCGCGATCGCGGGGATCCGGGGCGGCACCCTGATCGTCAACCTGCCCGGCAGCCCGCGGGGTGCCCGTCAGACGTTCGACGTCCTGGCCCCCGTCCTCGACCACGCGGTCGCACTCCTCTCCGCGGGCGAAGCCCTGCATCGGGCGGCGGACCGCACGTGAATCGCGACCTGTCCCCCCGCCGACCCCTCGGCACCGTCCTCGTCAGCCGATACGATCCGGAATACGCCGTTCGGGCCGAGAGGACGCTCGCCGAGGCCGGGTTCCATGTCCAAATCTCGGATTCGCTGCGGGAGATGCGGCAGCTCGCCGTGGGTGCGCGAGCGGCGCTCATCGTCCTGACCGGCGGGCTCGCGGAGGTCACGACGCGAGAGTTTCTGCGTGCTCTCGAGGACGCCTCCGCGCCGGTCGCGGTCCTCGCCTTGCTGGAGCCGGCGGAAGCCGATCGGCTCGATCGCTACCAGCACTCCGGCATCGACGAGCTCCTCGTCAAACCTTTCGACCCGGATGAGCTCAAGCTCCTCGCCCGGCGGCTCCTGCTGCGCGAGGAGCTCGTGGGCAGGACGCGGATCATCGGCCGCTCGGAGCCGGTCAAGGTCGTGCTCGAGCGAGTCGCCCAGTACGCTTCGGTTCACTCCACCGTGCTGATCGAGGGTGAGAGCGGGACCGGCAAGGAGCTGGTCGCGCGCGCCATCCACGATCTGTCGCCCCGGAGCGAACGACCCTTCATCCCGGTCAATTGCGCCGCTTTGACGGAGAGCCTCCTCGAATCGGAGCTTTTCGGTCACGAGAAGGGCGCCTTTACCGGGGCCACGAGCCTGCGCAAGGGGCGTTTCGAAATCGCCCACCGGGGAACCCTTTTCCTAGACGAAGTCGGGGAGATGCCGCGCGCGACGCAGGTGAAGCTGCTGCGCGTCCTTGAGGAGCGCGAGTTCATGCGAGTCGGCGGGTCGGTCCCGATCCAGGTCGACGTGCGGCTGATCGCGGCCACCAACAAGGATCTCGAGGCAGCGGTCGTGGCGGGGGACTTCCGCCGCGATCTGTACTATCGGTTGAACGTGCTCCAGGTGCGTATGCCCCCGCTCCGCGAGCGGCGTGAGGACATCCCGCTTCTCATTCACCATTTCGTCCAGGAATTCTGCCGCGAGAACGACCGCCGGTTCGTCGGCATCACCGAGGAGGCGATGTCGATCCTGCAAAACTACGATTGGCCGGGGAACGTCCGTGAGCTCCGCAACCTCGTCGAGAGCATGCTCGTCCTGACGCCGGGCTCCAAGATCCGGCCGCGCGACATCCCGGAGGAGATCTACGCCCGCGCCAACCCGGAGCGCCTGTTACCGGTCGCGCTGCCAGGGGGAGAGCAGGAAGGCGATCGTCAAGGCCGCCGGATCGAGGCGCTGCTGGGGTATTTCTACCGGGACCTGAAGGGCGAGCTCGATGCCGTGCGGCGGGAGACCGCCCAGCTCCGCGGTTGGTTCTCGAGCGGCCGCGGCGAGATCTCGTGGCTCGAGGCAGTCGAAGTCGAACCCGACCGCACGGTCCCCCGGAACGAGCCGCGCGAGGAACGTTCCGAGCAGGTCGCGAAGGACGGCTTTCGTGTCGGCATGAGGCTTGAAGAGCTCGAGAGGATGGCGATCGCGAGGACCCTCGAAGCGGTCGACGGCAATCGGCGTAAAGCGGCCGGCATGCTCGGAATCGGTGAGCGGACGCTGTACCGAAAGCTCAAGGAATACGATCTTTAGCGCGGGCCTCGCTGGCAGCTCAGCGGCGGGCCTTCGCGCGCTGGATTCGCTGGACGAGGCCGCGCCATGCTGTGCCGGAGGAGAGCTCCCCGTAGCGGAACTCCAGCGTCGCGACCAGGTCGATGCCGGGGTCGAAGAGATAGATCCCGTACACGGTCTCGTACAGGTCGACGAGCCGCCGGTCGAAGTGGGTGCTGATCGGAACGATCGCGCGGGGGTAAAACGTCGATCCTTCGCTGTGGATCAGGAGCAGGGTGGGATCGAAGCTCACCTGCTTCTCGAAGCCGGTGTACCCCACCATGAAAAGCGTAAGCTCCTGCGCCTGGTCCTCGGGGAAATCCGTAGCCGGAATCCGCGACTTGAGATCGGTGAGATAGGCGCGGATGTCGGGCGCGGCGACCGCGAGCGCCTCGTCGTTGAGCGTCGTGATATCGATCCTGAGCCCGGCGCTCGACTCGCGGCCGACCATCCGCACGCTGAGTTCCGCCCAGTTCAGCGTTCCTGCCGGCTGGATGTCGGCGCGGACCGGGGCGTGCGCCGCCGGCAGCGGCGGCAGGCTCTCCGCTGGCGAGACCGTGTCTCCGCCCTCGGTCACGGCCCCCTGGGGCCCCACGCCGCCGGGAGGCGGCGCATCGGGGGGCGGGGCCACGCACGCCCCGAGAAGCAGGACCAGAAGCAGCCTTCGGGCGCTACGCATCGACCTTCCTTTCGAGGAGCCCGTCTACGGCCGCGAGGACGTGATCCCGCCCTTCGCCGGTACGGGACGAGCACCATATGACCTGCTCGGAATCGAGGCCGAGACTGCGGGTGGTCTCCTGGATTCGCTCCTCGCGCGCCGCGCGGCCGACCTTGTCGGCCTTGGTGAGTACAGCCAGTACCGGCAGGCGTTTCTCGGCCAGCCAGGTCGTCATCGCTCGATCCAGCGGCGTCGGAGGATGGCGGCAGTCCACCAGCGAAACGACGCCGGCGAGCCGGGGGTTGTCCACCATGTACGCCTCCGTCATCGGACCCCACCGCTGCCGAACTATCGTCGGTACCGCGGCGTAGCCGTAGCCCGGAAGGTCGACGAAGTAGCAGGCGTCATCCACAGCGTAATAATTGATCGTCTGCGTCTTGCCCGGTGATCGGCTCGTGCGCGCGATCCGCCGCTGGACGAGGGTATTGAGAAGCGAGGACTTGCCGACGTTCGACCGGCCCACGAAAGCGATCTCGGGCCGGTAGGGTTCGGGGTGCGCGGCGGGGTCGACCGTAGTCAGCGCCAGGCGGACACGCCGGACGGCGAGCAGCTCAGTATCCTGAGGACACTAGGCCTCGCGGGCTTGCGAAGCCGTGTCCCCCGCGCGCCGTTCATCGGAGTGGCGCTTGAGGACATAGATCGGGGGCTTGCGCTCGGTCACCGTCTCACGCGTGACCACTACCTCCTCGATATCCGCTCGTGACGGTATGTCGAACATGATCTCGAGCATCGTCTCTTCCACGACCGCGCGCAGGCCCCGCGCGCCCGTCTTCCGCACGACTGAGCGCTCGGCGATCGCCTGGACGGCCTCGGCCTGGAACGTCAGCGTGACTTCCTCCATGTCGAACAGACGCTCGTACTGCTTGAGCAGCGCGTTCTTAGGCTTGAGCAGGATCTCCACCAGCATCTCGACATCGAGCGGATCGAGATTGGCGATCACGGGCAGCCGGCCTACCAGCTCGGGGATGAGGCCGAAGTGGATCAGATCCTCGGGCTCGACCTGATCCATGATTTCACAGGTCAGGGCAAGCCCCTTGGCACGGCTCCGCGCGCGCGAGAAACCGATCACCTGCGCGTCCGTCCGCCGCTGGATGATCTTCTCGAGCCCGTCGAACGCGCCGCCGCAGATGAACAGGATGTTCTTCGTGTTGACCTGGATGTACTCCTGCTGCGGATGCTTGCGTCCACCCTGCGGCGGGACGGAGGCGATCGTGCCCTCGAGGATCTTCAACAACGCCTGCTGGACCCCCTCGCCGGAGACATCGCGGGTGATCGAAGGGTTCTCGCTCTTGCGCGCGATCTTGTCGAGCTCGTCGATGTAGATGATGCCTCGCTCGGCGTCGGCGACATTGTAGTTCGCCGCCTGCAGCAGCCGCACGATGATGTTCTCGACGTCCTCGCCGACGTAGCCGGCCTCGGTCAGCGTGGTCGCGTCGGCGATCGTGAAGGGGACCTGCAGGTAGCGCGCCAGCGTCTGGGCCAGGAGAGTCTTGCCGACTCCCGTCGGACCGATCAGCAGGATGTTCGACTTCTCGATCTCGACGTCATCCTCGACCCGGGAGTTGATGCGCTTGTAGTGGTTGTAGACCGCGACCGCGAGGCTCTTCTTGGCTTCGTCCTGTCCGATCACGTACTGGTCGAGGTGCTCCTTGATCCCGTGCGGGGTGGGGAGCTCCTGGAGCGGTGCGGCCTGGCCCTGCAGCGCCTCCTCCTGGAGGATCTCGTTGCAGAGCTTGATGCACTCGTTGCAGATGTAGACCGATGGCCCGGAGATGAACTTCTGGACATGCTCCTTGCTCTTGCCGCAGAACGAGCAGCGAAGCTCGTCCCGCCCACGCCCACCACGATTGTCGTAGCCGCTACCCATGCGCTCCGGTCACGCTCCTCGCCGTCATGATCCGCCGCCGCTGCGGGACCCGAGCTTGACCGCCTTCGAGCCTGTCCCGGCAGCGGCGCCGTCGCCGATCACAGAGTCCCTCTGCTCGCGGTTCGTGAGAACAGCATCAACCATGCCATAGTCTCGCGCTTCCTCGGAGCTCATCCAGAAATTGCGCTCCATGTCCTGCCGTAGCCGATCGGTATCTCTTCCGGAGTGCCGGGCCAGGATCTCGATCTGCTTCTCCTTGAGGTGCAGCAGCTCGCGGGCCTGGATTTCGATGTCGGTCGCCTGCCCCTGAGCGCCGCCGAGCGGCTGGTGGATCATCACCCGCGAGTGGGGAAGCGCGAATCGCTTGCCGGGGGTCCCCGCCGCCAGCAGCAGCGCCCCGGCCGACGCCGCCATGCCCATGCACATCGTGGAGACGTCGTTCTCCAGATACTGCATCGTATCGTAGATCGCCAGCGCGGCGGAAGCCACGCCGCCCGGGCTGTTGATGTACAGGTTCACGTCCTTGTCCGGAGCCTCGGCCTGCAGGAACAGGAGCTGGGCGATCACGAGGTTCGCGATCTCGTCGGTGATCGGCGTCCCCAGGAAGACGATCCGGTCCTTGAGGAGCCGCGAGTAGATGTCGTAGGACCGTTCTCCCCGGCCGGTGCGCTCGACAACAATGGGAATCAGGGGCATCAGCTCATCTCCTGAGAAAAGCTCATTCGTCACTCACGGACGTTATTTCAGAATGCTCCCTCAGCCAGGCGAACACCCGCTCCATCGTTAAATGGAAGCGGAGGTCGTCGAGTTGCCCGGAACGCTCGAGATCCCTCCTCGCCGCGGCGACCGAGGACTGCGCGGGATCGATCCGTTCGCCGATCGCCTGGTCGACATCCCCGTCAGAAGCGCGCAGACCCTCGCGGTCAGCGATGTGGTTCAAGATATAGTGGCGGCGCATGGCGCGCTCGGCCCCCGGCCTGAGCAGCCTGCGCACTTCAGCCTCTCGCTCCGCGGGAACGCGCCCTTCCAGCGGGCCCTGGCGGTCGGCGAGCATCGAACCCAGGTAGCGCTCGATCATGCTTTCCGGCAGGTCGATTGGATTGGCGGCGATGACCTCGTCGATCAGCGCCTCGTTCACCTCGCGCTCGGACTGCTGGGCGAGCTCTGCCTCCAGATTCCGTCGGATGTGCTCGCGGGCGCTGGAAAGGGATGCGAAGCTTCCGAGCGAAGCCGCGAAGGCGTCGTCGAGGGCGGGCAGGATACGTTCCTCGACCGCGCGGATCGTTACGCGAAAGGGACGCGCCGCCCCGCGCAGGGCTACCGTGATCGTCTCCTCGGCCCCGGCGGCGAGTCCGCGGAGACCGTCCTCGAACTCGGGTAGGAGCGAGTCCGTGCCCAGCTCGACGCGGTGGTTCTCCACCCGCTCCGCGACCTTCGGCCGGCCCTCATCGTCGAGCGGCACCGAATCGAAGACGCTCCGATCGCCGTCCGCCGCGCCGCGATCCACAGGCCGCCACTCGGCCCGGTCACGGCGCAGCCGTTCCAAGACACGATCCACGTCTTCATCCGCGACGACGCGCGCCCTGCGCTCGACACGGAACCCGGTGATGCGGCCCAGCTCGATCGCAGGGCGGATGTCGAATTCGGCGGCGAACTCGAGGCGCCCATCCGGCGTCCAGTGGACATCCTCGATCTCGGGCATCGCGATCGGGTCCAGACCGGACCGCTCGATTCCCGTCTGGATCCCCTGGCGAACCAGGTCCTCGAGCACTTCGCGCTCGATCTCCGGCCCGTACTGCTGCTCGATCAGCCGGTCGGGGGCCTTCCCCTGGCGGAAGCCCTTGATCCGGGCCCGTCGCGCGAACCCGCGCACCGTCTCGTCCCGCACGCGGGCTGCCAGCGCCGCGGGGACCTGGATCGCCAGCCGGCGACGCCAGCGGGCCAGCTCCTCCACCTCCCAGCGGATCGCCGAGGACGCCGTATCGATCGCCGGGGTGGTCATCGTCCCTCGTTCCTGGGCCATGGGGATTGGTGCGAGAGGGGGGATTCGAACCCCCACGGCGTGAGCCACAAGCTCCTAAGGCTTGCGTGTCTACCAGTTCCACCACTCTCGCATCGGTCGTCCCAAAGCTTTCGAAATATAACGACCGCTCAGCGCGGAACGCGAAGCGCGCGGAACTGCTGGCCCTCGAAGCCGGGCACGTAGACTCGGAGGTAGACGACCGAGCCGGGCTCCAACCCCTCGACCGCGCTGCGATAGTCCTCCAGGCTCGCGATCCGTCGCTCGCCGATCTGCGTGATGATGGTGTTCTCCGGGATCCCCGCCTCATCGGCCGCGCTCAGCGGCGCCACGTCGCGAACGAAAACGCCGGTTGGGATCTCCGAAGGGTCGATCTGTGCGCGCTGGGCCAGCGCGGCGCGGCTCCGGGCGGTCTGGGCCTGGACTTCCATCCCGAGCGCCGACTCCGATTCGCGCGCGCTATCAACGGCGAGCTCCTGGTCGTCGTCCCCGGACGGCCGCTCGCCCAGCTCGACATCGACCTCCTGCCGCCGCCCGTCCCGCCAGATCGTCAGCTCGACCTCGTCGCTCGGCTCGTGGAAGGCGATCGCCTGCTGCAGCTCGCTCGGGTTGGACACCTCTTCGCCGTCCACTGACAGCACGACATCACCGGCCTCGAGCCCGGCTCGGCGGGCGGGATTGTTCGCCACGTTGCCGTCGAAGTCGGCGATCAGCACGCCGTCCAGCGTCGGCAGCCCCAGCGCCTCCTGCATATCCGGCGTGATGAGCTGGATCGAGACTCCCAGCACGGCGCGCCGTACTTGACCCGTCTCGATCAGCTCGTCGACGACGGGACGCACGATCGAGACCGGGATCGCGAACCCGTAGCCCTGATAGCCGCCGGTCCGCGACGCGATGGCCGTATTGATGCCGATGACCTCACCCTCGATGTTGACGAGAGGGCCGCCCGAGTTCCCGGGGTTGATGGCGGCATCGGTCTGGATGAAGTCCTCGATCGCGTAGGGGTTGTCGCCGCGGTTGATGATTCCCAGGCTGCCTCGCCCGATCGCGCTGACGATCCCCGCCGTCATCGTGAACTCGAGACCGAACGGGTTTCCGAGCGCCAGCACCCATTCGCCGACCTGGACCTGGTCGATCTCCGTGAACCGTGCCACGGGCAGATCTTCGGCATCGATCTTGATGACGGCGAGATCGGTGGACGGATCACGGCCCACGACTTGGGCGTCGAACGCGCGCCGGTTGTTCAGCACGACCTGGAGTCTCTCCGCTCCCTCGACGACGTGGTTGTTGGTGACGATGTACCCGTCCTCGCGGATGATGACGCCCGAGCCGCCGCTCTGACGTCGGAACCGCTCCGGCTCCGGCGGTCCATTGCGCGGTCCGCGGAACTCGAAGAAGTCCTCGAACGGGCCGAAGTCGAAGGGGAGCGCGCGCCCCTCGACGAGCTGCGCGTTGGACACGTAGACGACCGCCGGCGTCACTTCCTGTGCGATCCGCGTGAACGCGTTGCCCATCGCTCTGAGCGAGGCCTCCGTGGTGGGCACGGTCTGCCCGGTCTGAGTGGCGTGCGAGGCCGGCGTCCAGTCGAGCGTGGACGCGAACAGGACGCCCAGCCCCAGGCTGGCCAGGCCCACGATCAGGACGGTCAGCTTGGTCTTGATGGGGTGCATAAAGTCAGAACCTCCGTGGATCGGATGTAAGGGGCGTTCCGTTCGCCGGCCGCGCCGGCTCACCTGCGTTCCCTGCGGCGCGCCTGTTTTATACTGCGGCCGCCGGATCGGGTTCCGAAATCTAGACGCGGGCCGGGCGTGGCGCTGTTCAAGGAAGCACCGGCCGGCCACGGCCGGCGAGCGCTACTTCTCCTCGTCGACGACCTCGTAGTCGGCCTCGATCACGTCTTCATCGGCGGCGCGCTCGTCGCCTCCGCCTTCGCTCCGCGCCCCCGCCTCGGCCGGCTCGGCCTGTCCGGCTGCGGCGCTCGCCTGATACGCCTCCTGGGCGATGGCGTGCCACACCTGCTGGAGGTCGTCGGTCGCCGACCGGAGCTCGTTCTCGTCGTCGTTCTTGAGCGCCTGCCGGGCGCGCTCGAGGGCGGCTTCGACCTTCGACTTCTGGTCGCTCGAGACCTTTCCTTCCAGCTCATTGAGGCTCTTCTCGACCTGGTAGATCTGGCTGTCGGCGCGGTTCCGGAGCTCGACCTTCTCGCGTCGCTCCCGGTCCTCGGCAGCGTGGCTCTCGGCGTCCTTCACCATGCGCTCGATCTCCGCCTCGGAAAGGCCGCTCGACGCCTCGATCCGGATCTTCTGCTCCTTTCCGGTCGCCTTGTCCTTGGCCGAGACGTGCAGGATCCCGTTGGCGTCGATGTCGAACGTCACCTCGATCTGCGGAACTCCGCGCGGCGCGGGCGGAAGGCCGGTGAGCTGGAAGCGGCCGATCGTCTTGTTGTTGGCCGCCATCTCGCGCTCGCCCTGTAGGACGTGGATCTCGACCGTCGTCTGGTTGTCCTCCGCGGTCGAGAAGATCTCCGTCTTCTTGGTCGGGATCGTGGTGTTGCGCGTGATCAGGGTCGTCATGACCCCGCCCAGAGTCTCGATTCCGAGCGACAGGGGTGTGACATCCAGGAGCAGCACGTCCTTCACGTCACCGGCCAGAACGCCGCCCTGAATCGCCGCGCCCACCGCCACCACCTCGTCGGGGTTGACGCCCTTGTGCGGTTCCTTGCCGAAGAGCTGTTTGACCGTCTCCTGCACCTTCGGGATCCGCGTCGAGCCGCCGACCAGGATGACCTCGTCGATATCGCCGGGCTTGAGCCCCGAGTCCTGGAGCGCCTGCTTGCAGGGCCCGACCGTGCGCTCGATCAGATCGTCTACGAGCTGCTGGAACTTCGACCGCGAGAGCGTCAGGTGGAGGTGCTTGGGGCCGGATTGATCGGCGGTGATGAACGGCAGGTTGATGTCCGTCTGCTGGGTCGATGACAGCTCCATCTTCGCCTTCTCGGCGGCCTCCTTGATCCGCTGGAGAGCCATCGGGTCCTTCTTGAGATCGATCCCCTCCTGCTTCTTGTACTCCTGGGTGATCCAGTCGATGATCCGCTGGTCGAAGTCGTCACCCCCGAGGTGGGTGTCGCCGTTGGTGGCCTTGACCTCGAACACGCCGTCTCCGATCTCGAGGATCGAGATGTCGAACGTGCCGCCGCCCAGGTCGTAGACCGCGATCTGCTCGTCCTCCTTCTTGTCCAGCCCGTAGGCGAGCGAAGCCGCGGTCGGCTCGTTGATGATCCGGAGGACGTCGAGCCCGGCGATCTTGCCGGCGTCCTTGGTCGCCTGCCGCTGGCTGTCGTTGAAGTAGGCGGGCACGGTCACCACCGCCCGCTCCACCTTCTGTCCGAGATAATCCTCGGCGGTCTGCTTCATCTTCTGGAGGATCATGGCCGAGATCTCGGGCGGCGTGTACGTCTCGTTGTGGACCTTCACCTCGACCTGGCCGTTGTCGCCCTTCACGACCTTGTACGGCATCTGCTCGCGCTCCCCGGCGACCTCGGAGTGCTGGCGGCCCATGAACCGCTTGATCGAGAAGACGGTGTTGGTGGGGTTGGTGATCGCCTGGCGCTTGGCGACCTGTCCCACCAGCCGCTCGCCGTCCTTGGTGAACGCGACGACCGACGGGGTGGTGCGGGAGCCTTCGGCGTTGGGGATGACGACCGGGTCGCCGCCCTCCATCACCGCCACGACGGAGTTGGTGGTGCCGAGATCGATTCCGATGACCTTGCTCACGATGGCCTGCCTCTCAGAAGGTGGGCGGATCCGGCTACTTCGGGATCTGCTGCTACTTCGGCGGAACATTCTCCGAAATCGTTGCTAATCCCCACGCCTTTGTGCAAGGCGCGTGCCGGTCCTTTCCATGTCAATTCGGCAGTCCGGCCGGCTCCCTGAGCGACGACCGGGGCTGCGCCCGTTCCACGTCGCGGGCGTTGCCCATGATTGACCCCCGCACGCGGTCGGCGTAATCTGCGGCGCATGCACTTCGCCCGCGTCCTCGGCCGTGTCGTTGCCACTCGCAAGGTACAGCCGTTGACGGGGTACCGCCTGTTGTGGCTCGAGCCCACCGACGCGCAGGGGCGGGCGACGGCGAAACCGTTGGTCGCGGTCGACGCCGGGCAGTACGGGGAAGGGGAATGGGTCTACTACGTGACGAGCCGCGAGGCGTCGCTTCCCCTGCGGGACCCGTTCTGCGCGGTCGACGCGGCGATCGTCGGGAAGGTGGATCATGTGGACCGCGGGGACCGCGCCGATGGAGCGGAGTCGTGATCCTCGCCCGCGTGACCGGAAGCCTGACCTCGAGCGACAAGAACGCCGAGCTCGCGGGCTACAAGCTCCTCGTCGTCCAGCCGCTGGGGCTGGACGGCGAGCCGGAGGGCGACGAGCTGATCGCGGCGGACCGGGTCGACGCCGGGATCGGCGAGAAGGTGCTGATCGTGAAGGAGGGAAACGCCGCCCGGCAGCTGACCGGGCGCGCGCGGGTCCCGCTGCAGGCTCTGGTCGTCGGCGTCGTGGACCACGTGGATTGGCTGGAGCCTTCGGAAGACCGGGGAGGGTCGGCCGTGAGCGGTCCGGAGCCGGCCTCGTGAGGAGCGCCCGCGAGCTGGATCGCCTGGCCGATCTGATCGCGGACGAGCTGGTCCGGCAGATCGGGGGTGAAAAGCCCGCGTTCGGGCTCCAGCCGGCGGCGGTCGCATCCGAGGGCTGCGGGGACGGCTGCGACGGCTCCCACTGCGTCATCCACTGCCCCGAGCGCGTCGGAAGGTTGATTGCTTGCGGGGCCGAGCGGGTGAGCGCGGGACCCGGGGCGGGAGCGTGCGACAACGTCCTCGCCCGCATGATCGACCACACGCTCCTCGCGCCGACCGCCACCACCGACCAGATCCGCGCCCTCTGCGACGAAGCGGCGGAGAACTGCTTCGCGACGGTGTGCGTGAACCCCTCGTGGGTCCGTCTCGCCGCTGGACGTCTCGCCGCCACGCCGGTCCGGGTGTGCACCGTGATCGGTTTCCCGCTCGGGGCCAACCGCTCGGAGACCAAGGTGTACGAGGCCGTCCGCGCGGTCGAGGACGGGGCCACCGAACTCGACATGGTGCTCAACATCGGGGCCCTCAAGTCCGGCAGCTATACGGACGTCGAGCGAGACATCGCCGGCGTCGTGCGGGCCGGCCGCGGGCGTGCGCACGTCAAGGTGATCCTGGAGACCGCGCATCTGACCGACGAGGAGAAGGTGAAGGCGTGCGTGCTCGCTCAGGCCGCCGGCGCCCATTTCGTCAAGACCTCGACCGGCTTCGGCCCGGGCGGGGCGACCGAGGTCGACATCCGTCTCATGCGCCGAGTCGTCGGCGGCAAGCTGGGGGTCAAGGCCTCCGGGGGAGTCGCAGACCAGCCAACCGCGCTCAGGATGATCGAGGCCGGCGCGACGCGGATCGGCGCCAGCGCCGGCGTCAGGATCGTGCGCGGGAACGGCGCGGGTCCCGACGGGCCGGCAGAGGCGCGCCCCTATGGCGCCGAGGTGCGGTCGTCCGTCCTGGCCGCGCCGCGGGCCACGATCCACCGTCTCTGAGCGACGCTCACGGGCCGCAGAGTTTCCTCGCGCTGATTCCCCGAGTGGGTTCCGATCCGGACGATCTACGCGGGCGAGAAGAGCCACATCAACCCGGTCCTGCATGTGCTCCGCTTCCTGCGGCTGGCGTGGCGCGTCAGGCAGTCTCGCTGGGCTACGCTTGAGCTATTCGCGCCCTGAATCAGGGAAAGAGGTCGAGCGGCCCGCGGCCCCGCCCGAGCGCGGGAGCGTTCGCGATCCCGCGCCGGACCCAGGCGCGACCCTCCCTCACGGAATCGGCGAGCGACCGGCCCAGTGCCAGGTGGGCGGCCACCGCCGATGCCAGCGCGCAGCCGGACCCGTGCGTGCTGGTCGTCGCGATCCGCCCCTCGCTGAAGCGCAGCCACTCCTCCCCATCGTAGAAGACATCGACGACGATGTCGCCCTCCAGGTCACCGCCTTTGACCAGCACCGCGCGTGCCCCCAACTCCTCGATGAGCGCGCGGGCAACGACCTCCTGATCGGCCGCCGTGGCCACGCTCCGGCCGACGAGGATGCCGCCCTCGGGGGCGTTGGGTGTGACCAGCGTGGCCCGGGGGACGAGGAGAGAGCGGATCGCCCCGACCGCGTCCTCTGCCAGGAGGGGCGCCCCCGTGGTCGCCGCCATCACCGGGTCGACGACGAGCACCGGAAAGGCGTGCCGGTCGGCGGCGGCGGCCACGACCTCGACGATCGCCCGGTTGGCCAGCATGCCGGTCTTGACCGCGTCGGGCCGGATGTCGGCGACCGTCGTGTCGATCTGCTCGGCGACAAAGGCGGGATCGACGGCCAGAATGCCGCTCACGCCCTGCGTGTTCTGCGCAGTCAGCGCCGTGATCGCGCTCATGCCGTAGACGCCGAGCGCGTGGAAGGTCTTGAGATCGGCCTGGATGCCGGCGCCGCCCGATGAGTCGCTGCCGGCGATCGTCAGCGCCACCCGCGGCCGGCGGGGTGTCACGCGGTTGCTAAGACCGAGGACTGGTGAGCGACCGCGGGTCGCTCAGCGGTTGTATCGCGCGACCTGCTGCCGGACGGACTGAAACTCGGCATCCCGCAGGATCAGGTTGGGGCGCGGCGGAAGCTGCGCGATGTGCTGGCGAACCTCCTGGATCCGATCCTCGGTCAGCGGGTGCGACGAGAAGAACTCCTCGACCGCGCCGGGCGTACGCTGTCGGCGGCTCAACAGCTCCTGGAACATCGTCACCATCCCGTGCGGATCGTAGCCGGCGTTGTACATGTACACGACGCCCAGTTGATCCGCCTCACGCTCGGCGTCGCGGCCGAATCTCGCGAACGTGCCGGCGCCGACGACCGACGCCAGGAGCTGCTGGTAGATGGGCGGGTTCGCGCCGAGCGCCAAACCGGCGATGATGTTGAACCCGTATGCCTTCGAAAGCTGCTCGGTGCCGTGACGCGCCACACCGTGCGCCGTTTCGTGGGAGATGACGCCGGCCAGCTCGGCGACGTTATCGGCGGCGGCGATCAGCCCTGTGTTGACGTAGACGTGACCCCCCGGAATATTGAACGCGTTGATCTGGCGATCGGCGACGACGTGGAACTTCCACGGCGCCTGGGCGAGCTCGGTCTGGCTGACGATGCGCTGTCCGATGCGATTGACGTACGCGAGCACGACCCGGTCGTTGACGAGTGGCAACTGGCGCGCGATGTCCCGCTCGAGCTGCGCCCCGAGCGCCCACTCCTCCTGATACGAGATGAGATTGAAGTCCCCCTTGTTGACCCCGCTCGACGCGCACGCGTAAGCGGCCAGGCCCGAGAGGACGATCGCGCCGCAGATCGTGCGGAGCCTTCTTTCGAAGTGCTTCTGCATGCTTACGGAGAGCTTATGCATGATGACCCTCCTTGCACAGTTGGGGTCGCAAAGAGCGACCCGTCCACGTTTTTAGTAGCGCCGGGGAACGCCAAAAGTTCCTTCCCGGCGTGAGCTCCGGCGGCGCCTCCACGGAGTCCGGACCCGCTTCCCGGGAGCCCGAACCCGACGGCCGGGAGCCTGAACCCGCCGGCCGGAAACTCGGCGGGCCGCTCCTGCGGCCCCTCTCGCGAGTCAAACGGAAACGGTTCGCCGATCTCGGTTCGCGCGCCGGGCGGGAACGCCGCGGGCTCTTCCTGCTCGAGGGGCCGCGCGCGATCGAGGACGCACTCGACCGGGGCGCCGACCTGCGCACGCTGATCGTCGAAGAGAGCATCGGGTCGCTGGTCCGGGAATGGTCCGACGCGGGCAGGCTGCCGCCGGGAATCGCCGTCTACCGTGCGACCCACGCCGAACTCGCCGATCTGGCCGATACGACGACCCCACAGGGGATCCTGGCGATCGGTCCGCTCCCGCCCCTGACGCTCGAATCGTTGCCGGCCGATCCTGGTCCGCTCACGCTCCTCATCGACGGACTCCAGGACCCGGGTAATCTGGGAACGCTGCTCCGGACCCTGGCCGCGACCGGCGGCCGGGCGGCGCTCTGCGCGCGCGGGACGGTGGACGCCTACAATCCCAAGGCGCTGCGCGCGGCAGCGGGCGCTACCTTCGCGATCAGGATCGCGGCCGGCCTCGGCGGGGGCGAAGCGGTCGAGTGGTGCGCCGCGCGATCGATCGCCGTGGTCGCGCTCCGCGCCGGCGCACCGGATCTCTTCGACGCCCGGCTTCCCGACGGGCCGCTCGCGCTGGCGGTGGGGAATGAGGGAGCCGGGCTCTCCCGCGAGATCCTCGATCGATCCGCGCTCGTCCTGGGTTTGCCGCTGTCCGGCGGGGTCGAGTCGCTTTCGGCGGCGGTTGCGGGTTCGGTTGCGCTGTACGTCCTGGCGCACCGGCGAGGTCGGCGCCGGCCATGAACAGGCGGCGAAGTATGCCGGCCTTCGCCGTCACGCTCCTCCTGGCCGCCGCCCCGCCGGTGGCCGCGCGCGAGGCCCGGTCCCAGGCCGGCGAGGGGCAGGAGGTCTCGGCCCGGCCGCGGGTCCGCGAGTTCGGACTCGAAATCGGCGTCCTGCCCCCCGGCCCTCTCAACGCCATCACCGACGTCGCGGGGGTCCTCGTCGGACACGTCACGCTCATCGAGGGAGATTCGATCCGGACGGGGGTGACGGCGATCTGGCCCCATCCGGGAAACGTGTTCCTCGAGAAGGTTCCGGCCGCGGTCCATGTCGCCAATGGCTTCGGCAAGCTGACCGGCACGACCCAGATCGAGGAGCTGGGAACGATCGAGACCCCGATCGTCCTCACCAACACGCTGGCGGTCGGGAGCGCGGCCGACGCCCTGGTACGCTGGACCCTCGAGCAGGCGGGGAACGAGGACGTCCGCTCGGTCAATGCCGTCGTGGGCGAGACGAACGACGGCTTTCTGAACGCGATCCGGGTTCCGCGCATCGGGGCCGCCGAGGTGCGGGCCGCTCTCGCCGCGGCCTCGGGGGGCGCGGTGGCCGAGGGCACGGTCGGGGCCGGCACGGGGACGCGCGCCCTTGGCTTCAAGGGAGGGATCGGAACGTCCAGCCGGCGGGTGAGAATCGGTGCCGAGACCTACACGCTGGGGGTTCTCGTACAGTCGAACTTCGGCGGCGCGCTCGAGATCGCGGGCGCCCCCGTCGGCCGGGCGCTCGGGAACGGCCCATCGGACCGCCAGCCGGATGCCGGCGGCGGATCGATCATGATCGTCGTGGCGACCGAAGCTCCGGTCGACGGACGCAACCTCGAGCGAATCGCCCGGCGCGCCCCGTACGCGATCGGCCGGGTGGGCGGGTTCTCCGCCCACGGCTCGGGCGATTACGTGATCGCCTTCTCCACCGCCTCCGACCTTCGTGTCCGACACAACGCGGATGAGCCACGGACGATCCGCCGGACGATCGATGGCGACGGGCTCAACCCCCTCTTCCTGGCGGTCATCGAAGCCACCGAGGAGGCGATCCTCAACTCTCTCTTTCGCGCCACCACCGTCTCCGGGCACCGCGGCACCGCCGAGGCGATTCCGCTCGAGCGCGTGCGGGAAATCCTCGACTCCGCCGGAAGGCTGGAGGCGCCCGGAAGGCTGGAGGCGCCCGGAAGGCTGGAAGCGCCCTGAAGGCTGGAAGCGCCCTGAAGGCCGGAGGCGCCCGCAACGACTGGAGCGGGCCGGAGCCTACCGCGATATTGCACCCGAGGACCGAGAGGCGAAGGGGGGCGACGGTGAACAGCAAGGCGCGCGCAGGCATCCGGCGGTTCGTAGTGCCGGCCTTGTTTCTCGGACTGGCCGGTGGAGTGCCCTCCGCGGCGACCGACGCCCGCGGTCAGGAGCCGGACGCCCGCGGTCGGGAGCCCGGGCCCCTGGGGGCCGGCGACGGCGCGCTCGCCGCCCCGCTCCCCGACGGGCTCCGCGCCGCCGCGGCCGGCGACTTCGCGCCGGACACACCCGAGCCCGAGAGCATCGACGCGATCCGCCGCCACACGACAGCCGAGCGGTACCTCCCGCCCCTCGTCTCCTACGTTCCGGAGTCGCCGACCGTCCCCTCGCCGACCGACGTTCTCGGCCGCATCGCGGGCGCGGCGAACGAGCTCTCGAGCGTGGCCGAGATCCACGATTACTTCCGCCGGCTGGACGCCGCCAGCGACCGCGTCGTCGTGCGCACGATCGGCACCAGCGAGGAGGGCCGCGAGATCGTGCTCGCGATCATCTCCAGTGAAGAGAACCTGCGGGATCTGGAGCGATACCGCGACCTGACCGTGCGGCTGGCCGACCCCCGCCGCACGTCCCGCGAGGAGGCACAGCGGCTGGCCGCTCTCGGGAAGCCGATCTACTACCTCCTGGCCGGCCTCCACTCGACGGAGACGGGGAGCCCCGAGATGGTGATGGAGCTCGCCTACCGCCTGGCGGTCAGCGAGCGGCCCGAGATCCGTTCGATCCGCGAGAACCTCATCGTCCTGATCACACCGGTCGTCGAGACCGACGGGCGCGACCGGGTCGTCGAGTGGTACTACCGCCACTTGCGGGACCGTGTGGGGCCGTGGTCGGAGCTGCGCGCGATCGGCTCGCCCCCCTACTGGGGGCACTACGCCTATCACGACAACAACCGCGACGGGATGCAGCTCACGCTCGCCCTGACCCGCGCCGTCCACGAGACGTTCTACGAGTTCCATCCGCAGGTCGTCCACGACCTTCATGAGTCGCTGCCGCTCCTCTACATCTCGACCGGTCACGGTCCGTACAGCCCGGCGATCGATCCGGTGACGATCAACGAGTGGACGCAGTTCGCCCACCACGAGGCGAGCGAGCTCCAGGCGCAGGGGATGCCGGGGGTCTGGACATGGGCCTTCTGGGACGGCTGGTGGCCGGGGTACCTGTTCTCGGTCGCCAACAACCATAATGCGATCGGACGCTTCTACGAGACGTTCGGGAACTCGCTGGCGGGCACCTTCGTCCGCGAGCTGGACGAGATCGAGTATCTGGACAAGCCGGTGACGACGCGCCAGTGGTACCGCCCGTGGCCGCCCGATTCGACGGTCGTGTGGTCGCTCAGGAACAACACGAACTACATGCAGGCGGGGGTGTTGCAGGCGCTCCAGTACGCCGCCCTCCACGGCGAGGAACTGCTGTGGAACTTCTGGGTCAAGGGCGATCGCGCGCTCGAGCGCGGGCGCACCGAAGCCCCCTACGCCTGGGCCTTCCCCGTCGAGCAGCGGGATCCCTCGCGGCTCGCGTACCTGATCGAGCTGCTCCGCAGGCACCGGATCGAGGTCCACCGGTTGACCGCTGATGCCACGATCGGGGACTCCACGCTCGCCGCCGGGACGTATGTCGTGCGCATGGATCAGCCATTCCGGAACGCCGCGCTGACGTTCCTCGACCGGCAGGAGTTCCCCGAGGAGGAACCCAACCCGCCCTACGACGACGTGGCGTGGACCTGGCCTCTGCTTTACGGCGTGGAAGGTCGCGCGATCGGGGAGCGCGGGATCCTCGAGGCCGCGATGGCGGCGGTGACGGGGGAGGTGACGGCGCAGGGAGGAATCAGAGGAGCGGGGGATGTCTACGCGCTCGAGGATACGGGACAGACCGGGCTCCTCGCCGCTCGCGTCCGGCTAGCGAACCACAGGATCGAAGCGGCCGAGCGCGCCTTCACGATCGGGATCGATTCGTTCCCGGCCGGGAGCTGGATCGTGAGCGGCTCGCGCGAGGAGCTCGAGCGCGTGGCCGGCGAATTCGGCCTCGACTTCGTGGCGGCCGCTGGCGCGCCCGACGTCCGGCGCCACGCCGTCGACCTTCCGCGTCTCGCCGTCTACCAGCCGTGGTCCTCGACCCAGGACGCGGGTTGGGTGCGGTACACGTTCGACCGGATGGACCTCCCCTACACGCTCATCACCGATGAGGATCTGGAACGGGACCGCATCGGTCGCTACGACGTCATCCTGATCCCCGACGCCGCAGGCGACTTCGCCCGTCTGGTCCACGGGATCGATCCGAAGTACGGGCCGTTGGCCTACACCCGGACCGACGCCACCCCGAGCCATGGGATCCCGAACAGCTCGGAGGACATCACCGGCGGAATGGGGTTCGCCGGCCTGCTCGCGCTCCAGCGATTCGTCGAGCAGGGCGGGGTGCTGGTGACGCTGGGCAATGCCGGGCGGCTCGTCGTCGACGGCGGAATCGTGCGCCACGTCCGACATGCCGACGGCGAGTTCAACACGCCGGGATCCGAGCTGCGCGCCAGGGTCCTCCGCCCCGACCACCCGCTCGCCTACGGCTACCAGGATTCGACGAGCGTCTTCCGCGGAAAGGATCCGTTGTGGGAGGTCGATGACCGGTATCGCGACTGGGTCGTCGTCCAGTTCGGGACGAAGGAGATCGTGGACGCCGACCGGCGGGAGGCCCGCGCCGCCGAACGTCTGGCCAAAGCCGGCGAGCGTGGCCCCGAGCCGTTTCCGCCGCCCGACTTCGGCATGCCGGTGACGGAGAGAGGGGAGCGCCTCGACGCGGCGGCCGCGGAGGATGAGAAGGGGACCGGCAAGGACGACGGCGACGAGGACGCAAAGGACGCGCTCCTCCTCTCCGGCTTCATCGATGGCGCGGACGAAGTCGACGGGAAGCCCGCGATCCTCGACATCCCGGTCGGGAAGGGGCGTGTGCTCCTGTTCGCTTTCAACCCGCTCCATCGCTTCCTCAACCACTCCGACTTCCGCTTCGCGTTCAACGCGATCCTGCATTGGAACGACCTGCCGCGCCGGTGACGGTCCGTCCCGCCGTGGCCGCCGACGCCGAAACGATCGCCGGGTTCAACCGCCGGCTGGCCGAGGAGAGCGAGGGTCGGGTCCTCGACCCGCATCGCGTCGAGCACGGAGTCCGCTCGGTCCTCGCCGATCCCGTGCGGGGTCGATATTGGATCGCCGAACGGAACGGGATAGCCTTCGGCCAGTGTCTGGTCACGATCGAGGCCAGCGATTGGGGAGGCGGCACGTACTGGTGGCTCCAGTCCGTGTACGTCGAGCCCGACCACCGCGGTGCGGGCGTCTTCCGCGGCCTGTGGGATGCGGTGGTGGGGGCCGCCCATGTGGCGGGCGATGTCCTGGCGATTCGGCTCTACGTCGATCGTCACAACTCGGGAGCGCGGGCGGCCTACGAGCGGCTGGGAATGAGCGAGACGCCCTACCGCATCTACGAGCGGCCCCTCGGCGTCTCGTGAACCGGGCGCGCAAGCCGGCGGCCGACCTGCTCGTGGTCGACGACGAGCCGGGGATCCGTCAGGCGTTCCGCCAGATGCTCGAGTACGAGGGGTACTCCGTCCGGACCGCCGAGGACGGACCACGGGCTCTCGCCGCGTACCGCGAGTACCCCGCCGATCTTGTGCTTCTCGACATCAAGATGGCGGCGATGGACGGGCTCGAGGTCCTGGAGAAGCTGCGGGCCGAGGACCCCGACGCGATGGTGGTGATGATCAGCGGTCACGGCAGCGTGGAAGCTGCGGTCGAAGCGCTGAAGCGCGGGGCGTTCGATTTTTTGGAGAAGCCCGCCGATCGCGAGATCGTTCTCCGGCGCATCGCGAACGCGCTGGCCGAGCGGGACCTGGAACGCGAGAACGCGACGCTGCGCCAGGCCGGCGTAAAGTCTCGCGCCGCGATCGTCGGCGCTAGCGAGTCGCTGGCACAAGTCCTCGAAAAGGTCGACAAGGTCGCTCCCACGCGAGCCTACGTGCTGATCACCGGGGAGAATGGGACCGGGAAAGAGCTGATCGCGCGCGCGATCCACGCCCGTTCGGAGAGGAGCGACGGTCCCTTCGTCGAGGTGAACTGCGCGGCGATTCCGCACGAGCTGATCGAGTCCGAGCTCTTCGGGCACGAGAAGGGCGCCTTCACCGGCGCCCATGCCCGCCGCAAGGGGAAGTTCGAGCTGGCGGACGGCGGCACGCTGTTCCTGGACGAGGTAGGGGACATGAGCCTGGCGGCCCAGGCCAAGGTGCTGCGCGCGCTCCAGGACGGCGTCATCCAGCGGGTCGGTGGCGCCGAGCAGATCGAAGTCGACGTACGGGTCCTGGCGGCGACGAACAAGGCGATCGAGGCGGAGATCGCTGCCGGAAACTTCCGCGAAGACCTCTACTACCGGCTCAACGTCGTACCCCTCCACGTTCCCTCGCTCGCCGAACGGCCCGAGGATATTCCGGATCTCGTGCAGCACTTCGCCCACGCCTACTGTGCCGAGAACGGACTGCCCCCGAAGGAGTTCACGCCGGAGGCGATCCGCGCCCTCCAGAAGCGGAGTTGGCCGGGCAACATTCGCGAGCTCAGGAACACTGTCGAGCGGCTCGTCATCCTCGCCCCGGGGATCGAGATCGGCGCCGGCGAGATCGAGGACCTCACCGGACCCCCGTTGGCCCGCGCCGGCACGTCTCCCGGCGGCTCGACGCGCCTCATCGAGAGCCACAGCTCGTTCAGCGACTACCGGGACGCCGCCGAAAAGGCGTTTCTGAGTCGCAAGCTCGTCGAGAACGACTGGAACGTGTCCGAGACCGCCCGCCAGCTCGACATGCAGCGATCTCACCTCTACAAGAAGATCGAAAAGTACGGTCTCGTGCGCGAAGACTGAATGGGCGAGGCGCGCTATCCCCCGATCGCCGACTACGGGCTGATCGGCGACTGCCACACGGCGGCGCTTGTTTCGCGCGCCGGCTCGATCGACTGGTGCTGCCTTCCGCGCTTCGATTCCGGCGCCTACTTCTGCCGTCTGCTCGACTGGGATAAGGGCGGCTACTGCGAGATCCACCCCGTCGAACCGTACGAGGTGGACCGCCGGTACATCGAGGACACGCTCGTCCTCGAGACGACCTTCCGCACGGCGGGCGGCGAAGCTCGCCTCCTCGACTGCTTCACGATGCGGAAGGGCGGTCGTGCGCATCCGCGTCACGAGATCCTGCGGATCGTGGAAGGGCTGGAGGGTGGTTTGCGGTTTTCCGTCCGTATCGTGCCGCGATTCGACTACGGCTCGCTGAAGCCCTGGATCCGGTGTCACGACGCGCGACTCTTCACCGCGATCGGCGGCGACGAGGGTCTCCTGATCGACGGTGATATCGATCTCCGGATGAGCGGTCGCCACGTGCTGGACGGTGAATTCGAGATCGAGCCGCGAGGCCGGCGTCGGCTCAAGCTCCAGTTCGTTCGGCCCGAGACGATCGATTACGAACCTCCCGTTCCGACCGACCCGCGCACCATGGATCAGCGACTGGAGGAGACGCTGGGCTGGTGGCGGCAATGGGTTTCACGCATCGGCTACGATGCCGAGAGCCGGGACGCCGTCCGGCGCTCGGCCCTGGTCCTGAAGGCGCTGACCTACGCGCCGACCGGCGCGATCGCGGCCGCGGTCACAACCTCGCTTCCGGAGTGGATCGGCGGGGAGCGAAACTGGGACTACCGCTACACCTGGGTACGCGATTCGATCTTCACCGTCCGGTCGCTGGGTGATCTCGGCGCCGGGGCCGAGGCCGACGCTTTCCGGCGGTTCATGGAGCGCACGGCGGCCGGCAGCGTCGACGACCTGCAGATCGTCTACGGTCTGGGGGGCGAGCGCCGCCGGTGGCTCAACGAGTGGGAGCTCGGATGGCTCGAGGGGTACCGGGGGTCGAGGCCGGTGCGGGTCGGAAACGGCGCGGCCAGCCAGGCTCAGCACGATACCTACGGCTACCTGCTCGATCTGGCCTGGCGCTGGGCCAAGCGCGGCAACCAGCCGGACGAGGACTACTGGCGCTTCCTGCGCGCCCTCGTAGACACGGCGGTGCGGCGCTGGCGTGAGCCCGATCACGGGATCTGGGAGGTGCGCTCCCGACCCCGCCACTTCGTCCACTCCAAGGTGGCGTGCTGGGAGGCCGTCGATCATGGGTTGCGGCTCGCGGATCGATACGGCTTCGATGCACCGCGCGAGACCTGGAGCGGAGCCTGCGAGGAGATCCGGCGGACGATCGAGGAGCAGGGATACGATGCGGAACGAGGCGTCTTCGTCCAGGCCTTCGGAGCGACGGCCCTCGACGCGGCGCTCCTGCTCATTCCCCGCACGGGTTTCGTCGCCTGGGAGGACCCCCGCATCGTGCGGACCGCGGAGGCGATCCGGGACGAGCTGTGCGAGGACGGTTTCGTTCTGCGCTACCGGGACCCGGACGGGATCCCGGGGCCGGAAGGCTCCTTCCTTCCGTGTTCGTTCTGGCTCGCCGAATGCCTCGCCAGAGGCGGCCGGCGCGAGGCCGCGCTGGAGGTGTTCGAGAGGACGAGCGCGACGGCCAACGACCTGGGGCTCTACTCGGAGGAGTACGATCCCACAGCCGGCGAGATGCTGGGGAACTTTCCGCAGGGGCTGACGCATTTGTCGCATATCTCGGCCGCGATCGCCCTCTGGTGGGAATAGCGGCCGCTGAAAACGGCGAATCTCTGCGTTCCGCTTACACCCACTATCGTGGGCACCCGGTCACTGGACCTACTTTTTGATAGCCCTCGCGGGGAAAAGAAGCCGGCCCTCCTGTAGCAACCGCTCCTTGAACTCCTGGGCGAGTGCCGTGGGGGGCCGATCGAACTTCGCCACGGACCAGAATTGCAGCGAAATCTGCCGCCCACACTCGAGATACATTGGATATATCTCATTATCGAGTTGATCGCGTAGCTCGGCGTTGATCTCGATCGACGTCAAGACCAGGAGATCGATATCGGAGGTCATGGAGGACCGGCGGCTCCACATGTCCCCACGCACGAAAGAACCATAGAGCCAAATCTCCCCTAGAGATTCTCCGAGCGCGCTCTGGACGAATGCCACGAACCGCTCTACGCATGCGCGCTCGCTTTTTTGCAGATGCCGATACGGATCCGACACGTGCCTGCTCCTCGTCGAAGCGCGGATTTTTGCGAGCTTTCGTGCGGCTGTTCCGGAGTATATTTGCTGCACGTTGAGTGGTCCAAGTTAAAGCTGATTCTATAAACCACGGCCACAGCGATGCAGGTGAAGATCCGACCCTATCGAACGGACGACGTGGCTGCCCTCGTCGATGCGGCGCGAGAGTCGACTCGGGAGGTATTCCCATGGCTTCCCTGGTGCCATCCGGCCTTTTCCGAGTCAGAGGCTCGAGGATGGATCGAAAGCCAGGTCGAGGCCTGGACCCAGAAACAGGCTTTTGAGTTCTGTATCACGGATGAGCAGAGTCGCTTCTTGGGCGGCTGCGGCATCAATCAGATCAATTTAAGTCACCGCTTTGCCAACGTCGGCTACTGGGTCCGAACGGCCGCCGCCGGTTCCGGCGTCGCGTCGGCCGCCGTCAAGCAGGCGATCGAGTTCGCCTGCCAGCATACCGACCTCATTCGTCTCGAGATTGTAGTGGGTGTGGGGAATTTCGCGAGTGTGAGAGTAGCCGAAAAGGTAGGCGCGACGTTTGAAGGCACTCTTCGCAATCGACTGCTGCTTCATGGGAGTCCCCACGACGCGCACATGTACTCGGTAACCCTGGCTCATTGAAATCCGGCCTCTGCTTCGCGGCCGCGATCAGCGACCATGCTGAAAAGAGCCGCGGGCGATCTCGGCGGCGCGGTGGAAGATCGCGTCGAGCATCGGTTCGGTCAGGATGCCGGTGAACGTGTTCTGCTGGGAGGGGTGGTAGGAGGCGAGGAGGAGGGGCGCATCCGGCCCGAGCGGGATCTCGACGCCGTGCCCGAAGGCCGGTCTCGGGGTGGGCATCAGCGCCCCGCGCTCGCGATAGATCCGGAGCAGGTGGTCGAAAGCGTAGCCGCCCAGCGCGACCGCGATACGCAACCGCGGCAACAGATCGATCTCCGCCTCGAGATACGGGCGGCAGTTCGCGCGCTCGTCCGGGGCCGGCCGGTTGGCCGGCGGCGCGCAGCGGAGGGCGGCCGTCACGAAGCAGTCGACGAGTTCGAGGCCGTCGTCCCTGGCGAGGCTCTCGGGCCGGCTCGCGAACCCCGCACGGTAAAGCGCCCGGTAGAGCCAGCGGCCGGACTCATCCCCGGTGAACATGCGACCCGTCCGGTTGGCGCCGTGAGCCGCGGGCGCCAACCCCACGACGAGGCATCGGGCGCCGGGATCCCCCCAGCCGGGGACGGGCCGGCCCCAGTACTCCTGGTCCCGGAAGGCGGCACGCTTCTCCCGCGCGACCTTCTCGCGCCAGGCGACCAGCCTGGGACAGCGGCGGCAGGTCGTCACCCGCGCCTCCAACCGTGCGAGACCGCCGGTGCCGGCTTCGTTCGCTCCACGGTTCACTCCCATCAAACCAGTCTCGCGGCCGCGGACTTTCCTTGCCAGCGACTGACCCGCTACCCGTAGTTTGTAAGGCATGCCACGTTTCCCGGCCGGCAATCGTTTATAGTAGGCGATCATGACGCGCGCTCTCGTTCTCTCGCTCCTCCTCGGCCTCGTTCTCCCGGCACTGGCCCCGGCCCAGTACTTCGGCCGCAACAAGGTCCGCTACGAGGACTTCGACTTCCAGGTCCTCGAGAGCGAGCACTTCGACATCTACCATTACGACCGGACCTCCGGCCAGGCGGTCGCGGGCGCCGCGCGGATGGCGGAAACCTGGTACGCGCGCTTCGCGCGCCTCTTCGACCATCGGTTCGAGGAGCGGAAGCCGCTCGTTCTCTACGCCGACAAGCCCGACTTCCAGCAGACCAACACGACGCCCGGCTTCATCTCGCAGGGGACCGGCGGGTTCACCGAGAGCCTCAAGGACCGGGTCGTCATGCCGCTGGCCGAGACCTACCGCGAGACGAACCACGTGCTGGGCCACGAGCTCGTCCACGCCTTCCAGTTCGACCTGGCCCAATCCGAGACGGGCGGCGGGTCGACCGCGTTCCGCCGGCTTCCGCTGTGGTTCATCGAGGGGCTGGCCGAGTACCTGACGCTCGGCCGGACGGACGTCCACACCGCGATGTGGATGCGGGACGCCGTCCTCCGGGACGAGATCCCGACGCTCAAGGAGCTGTCGCGCGATCCGCGCTACTTCCCGTACCGCTACGGCCACGCGTTCTGGGCGTTCGTCGGTGGGCGCTACGGCGACTCGATCGTTCCGTCCCTCTACCGGGCCGCCGGTCAGGCGGGGATCGAGGCCGCGATCGAGAGCGTCCTGAGGACGAGCCCCGACTCACTCTCGCAGGCCTGGATCCGGGCCAACCGCGACCATTTCGGGCCGCTGGCACGGGGTCGCACCCCGCCGGGGCAGGAAGGCGAGCCCCTTCTCGCGCCCGGCGAAGTCGGTGACGACGATTGGACGCTGGCGCCGGTCCTGAGCCCTGACGGCAGCCGGGTCGTCTTCCTCTCCCAGCTGGAGCTCTTCTCGATCGACCTCTTCGTCGCCGACGCGGTGACCGGCGAGATCATCGGCAAGCTCGCCGAGACCTTGAGGAGCCCCCACTTCGACGCGATCGCCTTCCTGGGATCTTCCGGCACGTGGTCTCCCGACGGGCGGCGGTTCGCGTTCGTCACCTACGCCGAGGGCGACAACGAGATCGCGATCGCGGACGTGGAATCGCGCGATGTCGTCCAGACGCTCCCGCTTCCGGGAGTCGGCGCGATCTACGATCTCGCCTGGTCGCCCGACGGGAGATCGATCGCCGTCTCCGGCGGCGCCGGCGCGATCACCGACCTCTTCCTGGTCGACATCGCAAGCGGCCAGGTCGAGCGGCTGACCGAAGGGCCCGAGGCCGAGCTCCAGCCGGCCTGGTCGCCCGACGGCTCGACGATCTCGTTCACGACCGACCGCGGAGAGACGACCGAGCTGGACAGGCTGCGCTTCGGGGAGATGGGCCTGGGCTTTCTCGACCTCGCCAGCCGGGAGGTGCGGACCGCCCGGCCCCTGGGGGACGCCAAGCACATCAACCCGCAGTACGGTCCCGACGGCGAGAGCCTCTTCTTCGTCTCCGACCGGGGCGGCACGAGCGACGTCTACCGGCTCGACCTGGCTTCGGGCCAGGCGTTCCAGGTCACGCGGGTAGCGACCGGGGTGAGCGGCATCACGGGCCTCTCGCCGGCGATGTCCGTGGCGCGCGAAACGGGCCGGCTGGCGTTCGCGGTCTTCCACGACCGGGGCTACCGCGGCTACACGCTCCCCGTGGGCGAGACGCAGGGCGAGCCGGTCGCCGGCGACGGTCCGGATCTGGCCGGCGTGCTGCCCCCGGTCAACGCGTCGGAGCCGGCCCTGGTCGCCCGCTATCTGGAGGAGCCCGCCGCCGCGCCGTCGCGATCGCCCGCCCTCGCCACCCGTCCCTACGACCCCGATCTCTCGCTCGACTTTGTCGCCCCGCCCACGGCCGGCGTGGGAATCGACCGCTTCGGCGCCTCGATCGGGGGCTCGATCGGGTTCTTCTTCAGCGACATGTTGAGCGACCGCCAGGTCGGCCTCGGGGTCCAGGCCAACGGCGGGCTCAAGGACCTGGGCGGGGAGCTCATCTACGTGAACAAGGAGGGCCGGGTGAGCTGGGGCGGCAGGGTCGGCCACGTGACCTACCGGACGGCCTTCGGGCGCGTGATCCCGGCGACCATCGACGGCGTGCCGGGGCGGGTCATCGAGATCGAGCTCGCGCGCACCTTCTTCACCGGCGGCTCGGTCATAGCCGCCTACCCGTTCTCGCTCACCCGACGGATCGAGGGCGACCTGGGATTCACCCGGGTGGCGTTCGACCGCGAGGTGGAACGCTCCCTGGTCATCGGGAATGCGATCGTCGACCAGGAGCGGGAGGACCTCGAGGCCGGCGACGCGCTCAACCTGGGCCACGGGAGCGCGGCCTGGGTCGAGGACTTCTCGGTCTTCGGCTTTACCTCGCCGGTCCGGGGCGGCCGCTCGCGCTTCGAGGTCGGCGGAAACGCCGGCACCCTGTCCTTCGCCAATGTCCTCGCCGACTTCCGGCGCTACCTCTTCGCCCGCCCGGTCACGCTCGCCGTGCGCGCCTTCCACCTGGGGCGCTACGCGGGGGACGCCGAGAGCGACCGTCTTACGCCTTTATTTGTAGGATTTCCGAGCCTCATCCGAGGGTACGAGGCGGGCTCGTTCGAGCCCGAGGAGTGCTCGGTCGTCCCCGAGGAGCCGGCCGCGTGCCCCGAGTTCGACCGGCTGATCGGGAGCCGGATCGGCGTGGCGAACGTGGAGCTCCGGGTGCCCGTCTTCGGGACCGAGGACTTCGGCCTTCTGGGCGGCGGGTTCTTCCCGACCGAGCTCGCGCTCTTCGCCGACGGCGGCGCCGCGTGGACGAGCGAGGAGTCGCCCGAGCTCGCCTTCGAGACCGAGTCGATCGAACGGATCCCCGTCTTCAGCGCCGGCGGCACGCTCCGCTTCAACCTCTTCGGCAGCATCGTCGCCGAGGTCTACTACGCTTACCCCTTCCAGCGCCCCGAGGAAGGCTGGCGCTGGGGGTTCCAGCTCGCCCCGGGCTGGTAGCTCAGACAGCGAGGCCGAAGACCTCCCGCCTCCGAAGCTGGCTATCGGACCGAATCGATGAGTCCGCCCATCGCGGCGGCGGAGGATACCGCGCCGGCATGCCGGCGACGGGCACGCCGGCGATATTCGACCGCGTGATCCCCAGGCCCCCCGATCGCGACGTCCTCCAGGGCTCCCCGGAGTACGGCGGCGACCCCTCCCTCGAGCCCAAGCCTGTCTCCGCCAGTCGGGTCGTCATGAGCCTCCTCGCCGACCCCGAGTCCAGGAACCTGTTCGGATCGGTCCACGGCGGCTGGATCATGCGCCAGGTCGACCAGGCGGCGTACGTGAGCGCCGCGCGGCATGCCGGCAACCCGGCCGTCACGGCGTCGATCGAGCGCGTCGACTTCCGCTCGCCCATCCGGATCGGGGACCTGGTGACCCTCAGGGCCTCGGTCCACTGGGTCGGTCGCACGTCGATGATGATCGGCGTCAAGGTCGAGGCCGAAGACCTGATGACGGGCGAGATCCGCCACACGAACTCCTGCTTCCTGACTTTCGTCGCGATCGACGCCACGTTCCGGCCGGTCCCGGTCCCGGGGCTCGTGCGGGAGACGGCCGAGGAGGAGGCGCGCTGGGAAGCGGCCCGCGCCCGGCGTGAGGCGGGCCGGGCGTAAGCCCGGAAGTGCGGGGTGCGGCCCCCCGCCCGGTTGCGCTGCCTCCGTCCGGTTGCGACAGAACCCCCGCCCGGCTAGTTTTTCCAGTCGGCTGAAGGTTCGGCCGCTCTCCGCATGCGCCCGCTTCAAGGACGGGAGGGCTCGCCCCCGGCGAGCCGACCCCGGGGAATTCCGCCGCATCCGGTTCCGATTTCGTTCCGACTTTGGGTTCCGATCAGGGAGAAGGGTTTGCCAGCGACCTTCCAGAATTTCATCGCCGGCGAATGGGTGGAAGCCGAGGGCGGCGCCACGTTCGAGAACCGGAATCCCGCCGACACGAGCGATCTGATCGGCGCCTTCGCGGCCGGCGGCCCGGGCGACGTAGAGCGGGCGGTCCGGGCGGCGCAGGAGGGCTTCCGCGAGTGGTCGCGGGTGCCGGCCCCCAGGCGGGGCGAGGTCCTCAAGCGGGCCGGCGACCTCCTGACCGAGCGGAAGGAGGGTCTCGCCGACGGTATGACCCGCGAGATGGGGAAACCGCTGGTCGAGACCCGCGGCGACGTACAGGAGGCGATCGATACCGCCTACTACGCGGCCAGCGAGGGGCGGCGGCTCTTCGGTCGCACGGCGCCATCGGAGCTTCCCGACAAGATGGGCTTCGCGATCCGCCGCCCGGCGGGGGTCTTCGGGATCATCACGCCGTGGAACTTTCCGATCGCGGTCCCCTCCTGGAAGATCTTTCCGGCCCTGGTCTGCGGCGCGGCGGTCGTCTGGAAGCCGGCCGAGGAGACGCCCTGGTCGGCGGTCCGGTTCGTGGAGATCCTGCTCGAGGCGGGGCTCCCCGCCAACGCGATCCAGCTCGTGACGGGTTTCGGTCCGGATGCCGGCGCGCCGCTCGTCGCGAACGAGGGTGTGACCGGGATCTCGTTCACCGGCTCGACGGCGGTCGGACAGGAGATCGCCGCCCGCTGCGGCGAGACGGGGAAGCGCGTCTCGCTCGAGATGGGCGGCAAGAACGGTCAGCTCGTGATGGACGACGCCGACCCGGAGCTCGCGCTGGAAGGCGTGCTGTGGGGCGCGTTCGGGACGACCGGGCAGCGGTGCACGGCGACCAGCCGGCTCATCCTGCAGGCCGGGATCCACGACGAGTTCGTCGAGAGCCTGGTCGCGCGGGTCGAGGGTCTGAAGCTGGGAGACGGACGGCGGGACGAAACCGAGGTCGGCCCCCTCATCACCGAAGCCGCCCGCGACAAGGTCGGCGAGTATGTCCGGATCGGGCAGGAGGAGGGCGCGGTCCTGCGGACCGGAGGCGCGGTGGCCGATGAAGGCGACCTCGCCCACGGCTGGTTCTACCGGCCGACGATCCTGACCGGCGTGGCTCCCGGAATGCGGATCGCCCAGGAGGAGATCTTCGGCCCGGTCCTGTCGGTCCTCGAGGTCGCCGACCTCGACGAGGGGATCGAGGTCATGAACGGGGTCCGCTACGGTCTCTCGTCCTCGATCTACACCCGGGACGTCGCGGCGGCGTTCCGCGCCATCGAGCGGATCGAGGCCGGGATCACGTACATCAACGGGCCGACGATCGGCGCCGAGGCCCACTTCCCCTTCGGGGGCGTCAAGGACACCGGCAACGGCCACCGGGAGGGGGGCTGGCCGGTCTACGACTTCTTCACCGACCTCAAGACCGTGTACGTTGATTACAGCGGCCGCCTGCAGCGGGCGCAGATCGACACCTGACTCCGGCAAGGACGGATCGATGAGCGACAGGACGATGACCGAAGCGACGCGGGGCGACGGGGCTGCGGCCGGCGGCGCCCGGGGCCCGGCCGGCCACTTGCCGGGCGCCGGCGCGCGGCAGTGGATCGCGCGCGACGCGAAGACGATCTCCCCGTCCTACACCCGTTCGTACGGGGCCGTCATCGAGCGCGGACAGGGCTGCACGGTGTGGGATGTCGACGGCAACGCGTTCATCGATGTCAGCGCCGGGATCGCCGTCTGCGCGACCGGCCACTGCCACCCGGAGGTCGTGCGCGCGATCCAGGAGCAGGCGGCGCGGCTGATCCACATGTCAGGGACGGACTTCTACTACCCGAACCAGATCCGGCTCGCCGAGAAGCTGACGGCGCTCTTTCCGGGCGGCGCCCCGGCCAAGGCGTTCTTCGGCAACTCGGGCGCCGAGGCGATCGAGGCGGGGATGAAGCTGGCCCGCTTCCACACCGGCCGGCCGCGATTCCTCGCCTTCCGGGGCGGCTTCCACGGGCGCACGTTCGGTGCGCTGAGCCTGACGGCCTCGAAGGCGGTCCAGCGGGATGGCTTCGGCCCGCTCCTCGCCGGGGTCACCCATCTCGCCTTCCCCGACCCCTATCGCGGCGGCTCGGTCGAGCGGAGCCTGGAGGAGCTCGAGCACGTCCTTCAGACGGTCGCGCCCGCCGCCGAAGTGGCCGCGATCGTCGTCGAGCCGATCCAGGGCGAGGGCGGCTACGTCCTGCCTCCCGACGGGTGGTTGGAGGCGATCGAAGCCGTCTGCCGGCGCGAGGGGATCCTCCTCTTCGCCGATGAGGTGCAGAGCGGGATGGGGCGGACCGGCCGAATGTTCGCGATCCAGCACACGGACGCGAGGCCCGACCTCGTGGCGGTCGCCAAGGGGATCGCGAGCGGGATGCCGCTCGGCGTCCTCCTCTCCCGGGCCGAGATCATGGACTGGCCCCCCGGGGCCCACGCTTCGACGTTCGGCGGCAACCCGGTCGCCGCAGAGGCCGCACTCGCCACGATCCGGCTCCTGGAAGAGGGGCTGATGGCGAACGCGAGCGAGGTCGGCGGGTATCTCAAGGCCCGCCTCGTCGAGCTCATGGATGCGCACGATTCGATCGGCGACGTCCGCGGCGTGGGGCTCATGATCGGCGTCGAGCTGGTGGAGGACCGGAAGACAAAGGCTCGGGCGAAGGTGCTGCGGGACGCCGTGGTCGTGCGCTGCTTCGAGAAGGGGCTCCTCATCCTGGGGTGCGGGCCCAACACCGTCCGCTGGGCGCCGCCGCTCGTGATCGACCGGCCGACGGTCGACCGCGCGCTTGCGATCTTCGCCGAGGCGCTGGCCGAGGTCGCGGACTAGGCCGCCGGTCCCCGGCGGCTGTTTTCAACCGTAACGACGGGAGAGAGCGTGGCTCAGACGAAGCAGCGGCCCGGAAAGGACAAGGGTTCGTACCGTGAGAGGACGGCGCCGGCGGCGGCATCCGTTCCCCGGATCGCGTGGGAATGGACCAAGTCCCTGGCGGTGGCGTTCCTCCTCTTCCTGGTCATCCGGACGTTCCTCGTACAAGCCTTCAAGATCCCGACCGGATCGATGGAGGACACGCTCCTGATCGGCGATTTCCTGCTCGTGAACAAGGCGGTCTACGGAGCCCAGATCCCCGGCACGGACTACCGGCTGCCGGGGTTCAGCCATGTCGACCGGGGAGACATCGTCGTGTTCGTCTACCCCGACCCGTACGGCGAGTATGATCCCGACCCGGACTACGTGAAGCGCGTGATCGGCATGCCCGGCGACACACTGGCGATGCGCGACAAGGTGCTGCTCATCAACCGGGCGCCGCCCACGGAAGCCTACGCGCAGTACCTCAACGGGATCGACGACCAGTACCGGCCCCAGTTCGCCTGGCAGCGCGAGTTCCTGACGCCGGGCGTGAACCCCGAGCGGTACCGTCCGTCACGCGACAACTGGGGGCCGATCGTCGTGCCGCCCCATCATTACTTCGTGATGGGCGACAACCGTGACAACTCGGCCGACAGCCGCTACTGGGGTTTCGTCCCGATCGAGGCGATCAAGGGGAAGCCCCTGATCGTGTACTTCTCGAAGGAGTCGGGGAACCCGATCCCGTGGATCGATGAGATCCGGTTCGGCCGGATCGGGGACTTGATCAGGTAGATTTGATCACAAAGAAAATGTTGCGGTCGGTAGACAGGGTTCACGGCGCCATGATATAATCCGGCCCACTTCTGCTCACAGGCGCCCGCGTGGGCGCCCCTCTCGACTCCATACGCCCAGGGAGACCGGGACCCGCATGGCTATGGAAACAAAGTCGGCGCTGAACAGATCCCGAAAGACGAGCTTCGACGAGGGGTCGCTCGACCTCTACCTGAAGGAGATCAGCCGCTACCCCCTCATTACCCGCGACGAGGAGGCGCGGCTGGCTCGCCGTATCCGCGACGGCGAGCAGGATGCGCTCGAGATCCTGTGCCGCTCCAACCTGCGGTTCGTCGTCAGCGTCGCGAAGAAGTACCAGAACCAGGGCGTCGCGCTCTCGGATTTGATCAACGAAGGCAACGTGGGGTTGATCCGCGCGGCCCACAAGTTCGACGAGACGAAGGGGATCAAGTTCATCTCCTATGCCGTGTGGTGGATCCGGCAGGCGATCCTGCAGGCGCTGGCCGAGCAGTCCAGGATCGTGCGGGTGCCGCTGAACCGGGCCGGAACGCTTCACCGGATCGGCCGCCGATCGAACGCGCTCCTGCAGGAGCTCGGTCGCGAGCCCTCGGCCGAGGAGATCGCCAATGGCATGGACCTCACCATCGACGAGGTCCGCAGGACCCTGACGATCAGCCAGGCCCATCTCTCGCTCGACGCCCCGCTGGCGCCCGGCGAAGACAACAAGCTGCTCGATTACCTGCCGGACGAGTACAGCCCCTCCCCGGACGAAACCGCCCTCGACGGCGCGCTGCGCCGCGCGATCCGCGATTCCCTGGGCACCCTCAAGCCGCGCGAGGCGAAGATCCTCCGGCTCTACTACGGCCTCGACGGCAACGAGGCGATGACGCTGGAGGAGATCGGGTCGGTCCTCGGCATCACCCGCGAGCGCGTGCGGCAGATCAAGGAGAAGGCGCTGGTTCGGCTGCGCCACATCTCTCGGGCGAGGGCGCTCCACACGTTCACCGCCTGAGAGCGAACAGGAGTCCGCCTGCGGGCAGTTTCCTTCTCCCTCCGAGGGTTCGCTATCCGTCCTCGACCGGCGGCGGTCGGGTCGTCGAGCGAGTGCGGGAGGACGATGGTTCGCCGTGCGACGGGGCCCTGGTCGGTCTACCGTTCGACGCCGCCATCCCGACGCGCCCCGGCGCGAGGCGGGGGCCCGACGCGCTTCGGGCGGCCCTGACGCGTTTCGCGGCCGACCAGGGGGAGGCGCAATGGCCGGCTGGAGCGCGGCTGACCGACCTGGGAGACGTTGATCTCGCGCGGCTGACTGTGGCCGAAGCGCACGACCGCATCGGCAGCGTGCTGGCGGGAGTCCTCGGCCGGGTCGTATGGCTGGCGGCGATCGGCGGGGACCACAGCCTGACCTTTCCCGTCTTCCAGGCGCTCGCCGCGGCGCGGGGTGGGAGCTGGGGGCTGATCGCTCTCGATGCGCACCATGATGTGCGGCCTTACTCGCGGGACTCGATCACCAGCGGTACGCCGTTCCGTCGCTGCCTGGAGCTGGGCCCCGGTGTCCTGGCGCCCGAGCGCCTCGTCCAGATCGGAATACGCCGCTATGCGAACATCGCCGGCCACCGGGCATGGTGCGAGGAGCGCGGTGTCGCGATCTACGACGTGGAGGCCGTACGCGGGCGGGGCTGGAAGATGGTCGCCGACGAGGCGCTGACCCGGGCGGTGGGGGATGCGGATCACCTCTATGTCTCCCTGGATCTCGACGTCGTCGATCAGGCCGAGGCGCCCGGGACGAGCGCCGCCGGTCCGGAAGGGCTCGCCGCGGCTGAAGCGCTGTCGATCGTCGAGCGGCTGGCGGGCCACCCCAGGTTCGCGGCGGGAGACATCATGGAGCTCTCTCCGAGATGGGACCCCGCGGGCCTGACCGCGCGGTTGGCCGCCCGCGCGCTCCTCGCCATCGTGGCCGCGCGGTGGCCGGCGGCGATGACCCCCATTCCGGCTTGAAGCGGGCGCTCCTCGGAGGGGTCCTCGTCCTCACGGCCCTGCAGACGCCCCGGGCGGCGGCAGGCCAGACGCTTCTCCCCATGCGTGCGGCGGACACGCTCGAGGTCGCCTCCGGGCCGGATCTCCCCTCATCCGGACCACCCTCACGCGGCTCGCTCCGGCTGGCCACGGGGGAGGCCGTGGCGGTGTGGATCCTGGGGGGCGCCCGGGTCCCCGACCCCGGTGCCGGCCCCGGACCGGTCGGCGAGGCGGCGGCCGGCGAGGTCATCGCGCGCTTCGGCGACAGCGGCTGGTTCGCCTGGCCCCTTGAGCCGGTCGTATGGACCGCCCCGCGCCCCGGGATGCTGGAGTTCGCGCTCAACCTGTGGCCCGGGCACGGCGACGGGGACTCGGCGCGGGTCGTCCTCGTTCTTCTGGGCGCGCCGGCGGACCCCACGCGCCACGCCTTCCCGCCCCCGTCGGTTTTCCTCGAGCGGGTTCCGGGAGGCGTGCGCGCGCGCTACTCCGACCGGGCCGGCTTCGGCCTCGACACCCGGAGCCTTCGCCTCACGCTGACGACCGCGCGCGGCACCGTCTACCGGCTGGGACCATGGGTCCGCCCGGGGCCGCAGGCGACGACGTTGCCCCTACCGCCGCCCGAAGTGCCGCTGCCGGCCGGGATCCACACCCTGACCGCAACGATCGAGGACCGGGTCGGCAACGCCGCGCCGGCGGCGAAGATCACCTTCGACGCGGTCCAGTAGCCTGGGGGGAAGGCATCCCTTTCAGAGGAGTTCCTGGGGCTCCGGCGGTCGAAGGCCGGCTTCGTCGAGGCGACCGGCCAGTGTGACCGGGTCGGTGGCCGGCGCGAGGCAGCGGTCCCCCACGCAGACGTAGGCGCGCGGCCCGCCATCCGCCGGATAACCGAGGCGGGCCAGACGGGCGCCGTCCAGGGCGGGGTCGAGGATCTCGGTCACGCGCGCGGGCGCGTAGCGGCGCCACGCCGCCCGCCAGAGCTCCCGCAGCGCGGCATCGCCGGCCGGTCCAACCAGGTGCACCTGCACCGGCGCTCCGAGAACGTGCGCGGCCGCCAGCGCCAGCGGGGCGCCCATGAAGCCGAGCCGCTCGGCTTCGGGCTGAAGCGCGTGGACGATCGTCTCCGCCCGCTCGCGCCACCGCTCGGCGCCGCCCAGAGCGGCCAGGGCCGCCAGGCCGGCTGCGGCCGCGGCGTTGTCGGCGAGGGGGAAATGAGGCTCGCCGAGAGCGCCCCGCTCCTCGTCGCCGTGGCGGCCGCCGGTCGCCCGATCGCGGCACGCTCCCCGCGCGGCGTCGAAGAAGTCGCGCTCGATCGTCCACGCCAGCGCCTCCGCGCGCTCGAAGTGGGCGGGCTCGCCCGTCGCCTGGTACGCTGCGAGCCGGGCCTGAAGCCACCAGGCCTGGTCGGTGAGCAGGAGGCACGCGGAACCGTCGGGGGCGTCATCAGCACCCCCTGGTCGCAGGACGTGGCGCATCCCGCCCCCGGCGGTGGCCAGCCCCCGGTCGAGACGGTCGACCGTGCGGCGCGCCCACGCGTCCAGCTCCGGCCAATCGAGGACAGCGGCGGCTTCGAAGGCGGCCATAGCCATCATTCCGTTCCAGTTCGTGTAGAGGCGGCGATCGATGTACGGCGTCGGCAACCCGGCTCGCTCGGCGAGCGGCCGGCCGTAGTAGGCCGCCTCGCCATCCGCGTCCTGGCTCCCATAGGCGCCGCCCTCGGGATCGCTCAGGATCTCGAGGACGAACCCGAACAGGCCCCGCACGGTCTCGGCGTAGAGCTCGTCGCCCAGGAGCCGGTACCCGTCCAGGTAGGCGAGCGCCAATCGCGCGTTGTCCTCACACATCTTCTCGAAGTGGGGCTCGGTCCAGTCGCGCGTCGTCGAGTACCGGAAGAACCCGCCGGCGGCGTGATCATGGAGCCCGTAGGTCCGCCCCTGGGCGAGTCCCGCCGTCCGCATCGCCGTCAGCGTGCCGGCCGCAGCCTCGCGCGGAGCGTCGGCGCCGCTGCCGGCGTGCGCGTGGAGGAGCAGCCGCACGGCCTCGGGCTGCGGGAACTTGGGCTCGGTTCCGAAGCCGCCGAAGCGCCAGTCGTAGCCGTCCAGCACCGCCTCGACCGCCCGCGAGATGGCCGCCGAATCGAAGCCCGGCCGCTCGGGACGGCCTCCCCGCGCGGGGCGCACCGCCGCGCGCGACTCCCGGCGACGTGTCCGGATCCGCTCCACCTCGGCCACGACCTCGTCCCGGCTCCGCGTCCACGCGTCGTGGATCCGCGCCAGCACCTCCTTGAACTGGGGGGCGGGGAAGTATGTGCCGCCGGTGATCAGCTCGCCGTCCGGCGTCAGGAACGCGGTCGTCGGCCAACCACCTAAGTTGTAACGGTCGTTGATGTCGGGGCGCTCGTCGTTGTCGACCCGCACCGGGACGAACCACTGGTTCATCCGGCGGGCGACCTCGGGGTCGGCGTCCGTCGTCTCGTCCATAACGTGGCACCAGTGGCACCAGACGGCCGAGATCCGGAGGAGGATCGGCTTGTCCTCGAGCCTCGCGCGCTCGAAGGCGGCGGGGCCCCAATCGGTCCACTGAACGGAGGAGGCGGCGGCGTGCGGGTCGAGCGGCATGTCCTAGCTTACAATAACAGGCCGAGCGACGCCGCGCTGTACGACGCCACGAGCGGTCATTATACTGCGCCGGCGATGGCCGACGCCGTCTCCACCGACGCGCCGTCTTCCAGGGCGGCCTCGCCCCGCGCCCCTCATGCGCTCCCCGAGGCAGACCTCGAGGCCAACCCCTTCGCGGCCGTCAACCACTACTTCGATCTGGGGGCGACCGCGGCCGGGATCGAGTCCGACTACCGGATCCTGCTGAAGACCCCGTACCGCGAGATGCGGGTCGAGGTGCCGGTCCGGATGGACGACGGCCGGCTCGAGGTGTTCATCGGCTACCGCGTGCAGCACAACGGTGCGCGCGGGCCCTACAAGGGCGGGGTCCGGTACCACCCGAGCGCGAACCTCGACGAGATCCGCGCGCTGGCCTCGATCATGACGTGGAAGACCGCGGTCGTGGACGTCCCCTTCGGCGGCGCCAAGGGCGGCATCGAGGTCGATCCCCGCGGGATGAGCGAGCGCGAGCTGCGCGAGATGACCCGCCGCTACACGGCGCACATCTCCTACATCCTGGGGGTCTACCGCGACATCCCGGCCCCCGACATGAACACGAACGCCCAGATCATGGCGTGGATGATGGACGCCTACGGCCAGAAGTACGGCTACACCCCCGGCGTCGTGACCGGCAAGCCGATCGCGCTCGGGGGCTCGTCGGGCCGCGAGTCGGCCACGGCGCAGGGGATTGCGTACGTCCTCGAGGCGGCCCAGGAGGTGCTGAACGTCCGGGTCGACGGCGCGCGGGTCGCGATCCAGGGGTTCGGCAACGTGGGTAGCTGGACGGCGCGGATCCTCGCCCGGATGGGGGCCCGGATCGTCGCCGTCTCGGATATCGGAGGCGGGATCTTCTGCGGCGACGGGATCGACGTCCCGCGCCTCCTCCGGCACGTGGAGGAGACCGGCTCGGTGGCCGGCTTTGCCGATACCGATCCGCTCACCCAGGAGGAGCTCCTCGTCTGCCCCTGCGACCTCCTGATCCCGGCTGCCGTCGGGGGCGTGATCGACGCCGGCGTGGCCGAGCGGGTCCAGGCCCAGGTCGTCGTCGAGGCCGCGAACCATCCCGTGACCCCGGCCGGGGACCGCGTCCTGGAGAGGCGCGGTGTCCACGTGCTCCCCGACCTCGTCGTCAACGCCGGGGGTGTGATCGTCTCCTATTTCGAGTGGGTGCAGAACATCCAGGAGTTCCGCTGGTCGCTGGAGCGCGTGAACGACGAGCTCAAGCGATTCATCACCGACGCCTGGGGCGATGTCCGCACGGCGAGCGAGCTGGAACGGCTCTCGTACCGGATCGCGGCCTACATGATCGGCATCTCGCGCGTAATGGAGGCGACCAGGCTCAGGGGGTACGTCTAGAAGGTCAGCCGCACTGCGAGCGGCGCGCCTCGGCCTCGCCGGGCTTGTCGGCCGCGCCCGCGTCCTTGCCGTCGCATCGGTTTTCGCGCCATCTCCCGTCCTGCCGATCGGCGGGCAGGAAGCCGGCCCAGGGGATCGCGAACGTGACCCCGCCGTTCGCCAGCCCGACGGTGCGGCTCGGCTCGCGTTGAGTGCCCGGGAGAGTGGCGAGCCGGGCGTTGAGGAGCGACTCCGCGCGCATGATCGCGATCCGGCGTGGGTCGGGGACGACGGTGCGGCGCCCGATCCCCCCTGGGGTGACGACGAGCGGGAGGACGGCCGCCCGCATCCCGCGTAGCGCCGTCGGCGGGATCGTGCGCTCGAGGGGTGCCACCGGGGAGACGGTCGGAACCGGGACCCGGGGCTCCGGGGGGGTGGCAGGCTCCGGGGAAGTGCCAGGCTCCGCCGGCGCGGCTCCCACCGGCCGGGATTCCGGCGAATCGAGTCGCGCCGGCCGCGGCCACAGCCGCTCGGGGACCTCGGCCGCTCGCGGGATCACGATCAGCGGCCCACCCCCTGCAGTCGGAGGATCGGGCGCGACCCGGACGAACACGAGAAGGGTGGCGTGGACGAGGGCCGCCACCGCGAGCGCCGGCAGAAGCAGCCGGCCCGCGGACCGGCGGGGCCTGGATAGGTGTTTTGGTGGGGACATCGGTCTCAAGATGTCAAACCCGCGCGGCGCGGGAAAGGTTCGCCGCCGATGGCGGCGGCGAAGCCGATGGCGTCCGGTAAGCCCCCCTTTATATTCCGCCGCCCGCATGGCTCACGAGCACACGCCCGAGCCGCTCCCCTACGAGCCGCAGGCGCTCGACGGGATCTCCCGCCAGCTCACCGAGTGGCATCACGACACCCACTACGTCTCCTATGTCCGGGGCCGCAACGCGGTCGAGAAGCGGCTCGGCGAGATGCGCGAGAAGGACGACTTCACCGATGTGCGCGGCGTGAAGCTCGCCGAGAGCCACAATGCGAGCGGCCAGATCCTGCATCAGATCTACTACGCGATCCTGGGCGGCGACGGCGAGGTGGATCCGGAGCTCGCCGTCCATGCTAAGATCACCGACGACTTCGGATCGTACGAGAACTGGCTCAGCGAGTTCAAAGCGGTCGCCGGCGCGGCCCGCGGCTGGGCGATCACCTGCTATGATCCGTCGGATGGTCGTCTCCACATCTATATGGCCGACGGCCACGACGGGGGTGCGGTCTGGGGCGCGCAGCCGATCCTGCCGCTCGACGTCTGGGAGCACGCCTACTACTACGATCAGGGGCCGAACCGCGCGGCCTACATCGAGACCTTCTTCGCCAACATCAACTGGAAGGCCGTCGACGAGTATTACCGCCGCGCCGCCGGCGGGTCCGCGGGCTGACCATCTCGCTTCTGATCGTGGCCGGCGAGCCGTCGGGCGACCAGTTGGGCGGGGAGCTCGCCGAGGCCGTTATACGGATGCGCCCCGACGTCCGGTTCTTCGGGGCGACCGGTCCGGCGCTCGAGGCGGCGGGGGCGGAACGCGTGATCGCGACCGGCGAGCTCTCGGTCATGGGATTGACCGAGGTCGCCCGAACGCTGCCGGCCGCGTGGCGCGCGATCGGCCGGCTCGAGCGGGAGGCGGCGGACCGCCGGCCGGCCGGCGCGATCCTGATCGACGCCCCGGACTTCAACCTGCGCCTCGCCCGCCGCCTCCACAGCCGGGGGATCCGCGTCGTCCAGTACGTGAGCCCCACCGTCTGGGCCTGGCGTCCAGGTCGGGTCGATGTCATCGCGCGAACCGTGCGCCGGCTCCTGGTCACGCTTCCGTTCGAGCTTCAAACCTACGAGGGGACGGGAGTCGATACGGTATACGTCGGCAACCCGGCGGTCGACCGCGTGGCCGCCGCCATTCCGCTGCCGAGGGAGGCGGTTGCGAGGGAGCTGGGCGTGGATCCCGCCGCGCCATGGGTGGCGCTCCTGCCGGGGAGCCGGCGGTCGGAGATCGAGCGGCTGGGTCCTCGCTTCGCGGCCGCCGCCGCCACCATCCTGGAGAGCGTGCCCGCGGCTGAGTTCTTCGCACCGGTGGCGCCCGGACTCGATCCCCCTGAGGTCGCCCGCGCCCTTTCCGGCGGCCCACCGGTCCGGCTCGCGCCCGCGGGCCGGCGCAACGCTGCGCTCGCTCACGCGGCGGCCGCGATCACCGCGTCGGGGACCGCCTCGCTCGAGCTCGCGCTCCTGGGCGTCCCGCACGTGGTCGCGTACCGCGTCTCGCCCCTGACCTGGGGGATCGCCCGGCTCCTCGTCCGCACGGAACACGTCGCGCTCCCCAACCTGATTCTGGGACGACGGGTCGTGCCGGAGCTCCTCCAGGGGGCGGCGCGGCCGGAGGCGCTCGCCGCGCCGATCGTCACCTGGCTCGAAGATCCCCAGGCGCGGGCGGCGGTCCAGGTCGACCTGGCCGCGGTCGGGCGGGCTCTGGGGCCGCCCGGCGTGGCCCGCCGCGCCGCCCGCGCCGCGCTGGAGGCGCTGGGGCTGCCGCCCGCGCTCGCCTGAACTCAGGATCTCGACTCCCATTTGACTTCCCCGATCGGGCGCGCGACCTTGCCGCAGTGACGCGCGCGTACGTCGTCTCGACCTTCGCCCGGCTCTTCTGCGGGGTCGTGTTCCTGTTGCACGGCACTCCCAAGATCTTCAACCTGCAGGCGACCGCCGTTTGGTTCGCCGACAACGCGGGCGTACCCGGCTGGCTGGCGGTGCCGGTGGCGATCCTCGAGTTCTTCGGCGGGATCCTGCTGATCGCCGGGTTCGTGACCCGCATCCTGTCGGGCGTCTTCATCCTCGAGATGCTGGGCGCGGCGCTGTTCGTCCATCGCGCCGCAGGGTGGGACGTTTTCGAGGGCGGTTACGAGTACAACATCGGCCTCATCATCCTGCTCCTGGCCGTGATCCTGCTGGGCCCGGGACCGCTCTCGATCGACGGGCGGCTGGGGTGGGACCGGTCGGGAGGCGCGGCGGTTGACGACGACGATACCGGCGCCTGACGCGGCGCGCTCCGCGACGGGCGGGCGGCGCTCCGCGGCGTTCCTCTCGCCCGCGCCCGAAGTCCGCCTGACGAAGGCGTTCGAAGCGCCGTTCGCGAACTTCCTGGCCACCGCCCGGACGTGTTACAGCTCGAAGGGGATCGTCGGCGACGTCGAGCCGAGCGACCGTTGGACCGCCCTGGCGAAGAGCCTCTACCAGGCCGGCCATCACACGACCCTCCAGCACGCGCAGTTCCAGTTCGCGATCGCCAACGTGAGCCGCCATTTCCTGTGGTCCTTCCTCCACAGCCACCCCTTCTACAACTCGGAGCAGGTGAGTCAGCGCTATGTCGAGGTCCGGCCCGGGAACGTCGCGGTGCCGCCGCTCGAGGGCGCGGCTCTAACCCGCTACCGGGCGTGCGTCGAGCGCCAGATGGAGGATTACCACCGGCTGATCGATCGGCTGACGCCGGTCGCGGAGTCCGCCTACTACGAGCGCTTCCCCGGCCGCCGGCCGCATGCGGAGAAGTACGCGAAGGAGATCCAGAAGCGGGCCCAGGAGATCGCGCGCTACGTCCTGCCGGTCGCCACTTTCGCCTACCTGTATCACACCGTCAGCGGGATCACGCTGCTTCGCTACGCCAGGGCCTGCGAGCAGGTGGACGCGCCGGTCGAGACCCGTATCGTGGTCCGGGCGATGGTCGACCGGCTCCTCGAGCACGATCCGGCGTACGGGGCGATCCTGGAGGAGCCGTTACCGCTCGAGGCGACCCCAGAGCACCGGTTCCTGTACGGCGGCAACGGCGGCGGTCGGGGCGGCCGTCGGGGCGAAAGCCGCGAGGGCGAAAGCCGCGCCCGCGCCTTCCGCGACGAGTTCGACCGTTCGCTGGACGGCCGGGTGTCGCGGTTGGTCGACTACGGGGCGCGGAACGAGGAGGTGCTGGCGGACGCGGTGCGGGAGGTCCTCGGCGAGACCTCTACCGAGCTCTCCGACGACGAGGCGATCGCGCTGGCGCTCGATCCGGCGGTGAACCCGCTCCTCGGAGAGGCGCTGAACCTCACCTCCCACGGCAAGCTGACCCGCGCGCTCTATCATCCCCACTACACGTTCCGCAAGAAGCTCTCTCACGCCGGCGACTCCCAGGACCAGCGGCACCGAATGACGCCGGCCTCCAGGCCGGCCCTGACCGCCCACGTCACGAGCGATCCCGATTATGTCGTGCCGCGCCTGGTCCTCGAGGACGGAGCCACCGAGCGCGCCTACCGCGAGAGCATGGAGCGGACGTGGGAGGACGCCGTGGCGGTTCGGAGGGCCGGCGCGCCGGCCGAGCACGCCGAGTACCTGCTGCCGAACGCGGTCTCGATCCGCTTCACCGAGTCGGCGGACCTCCTGAACCTCTGGCACAAGCACGCGATGCGGCTATGCTACAACGCCCAGGAGGAGATCTGGCAGGCCTCGCTCGACGAAGCGCGCCAGGTCGCGGAGGTCAACCCGCGGATCGGCCGCCACCTGCAGCCGCCCTGCACGATCCGCCACCGGGGCGGGCAACGACCGGTCTGCCCCGAGGGCACCCGCTTCTGCGGCGAGCGCGTGTGGGCGCTCGAGCTCGACGCCTTCGCGCGCCGCATCTGACTCCCGGACAACCCTTCTGACCGGATACGAGGTCGAACGTTCGATCACTCGGGTGAACGGGTTCGGGCGTCCGGGCGTCCCTTACGCATGCGAGATATTTTTGGCGAGGAATCATGACCGGCGCGCGCCTCCTGCTCCCCGTCGTCATCGCCACGCTCTTCGCGGCCTGGCCGGCCCGGCCCGCGTTCGCTCAGGAGGAGCCCGGCGTCCCTGCAGAGAGCGGCCGGATCCAGGTCTCGCTGGAGGAAGCGATCCGGCTCGCCCTCGAGAGGAACCCCGCCGCGGTCGCCGCGTGGAGCGGGCTCGAAGTCGCGGGAGCCGACGTCCTCGAGGCGCGGGGCGCGTGGCTGCCCTCGATCAACGCCAACTCCTCGTTCTCGAACTCGAGCAACGAGCGCTTCGACCAGGCCACCGGACGCCTCGTGTCCGAGAGCTACACGGCCCAGCTCCAGGCGAGCTACGATCTGTTCACCGGCGGCCGTCGCCTGGCGGAGAGGAACCGGGCCGTCGCCGGCCTGCGAGCCGCCGAAGCGGACAGTCGAAGCCAGCGCTTCGAGACGATCCTGGAGACCAGCCGCCTCTTCTACGAGGCGGCGGCCACGGCCGAGATCGTGGCTGCGGGCGAGCAGAGGCTCGATCGGGCGCGGCGCCAGCTCGAGTTCGCCGATACACGTCTCCGGTTGGGCACCGCGACGCGATCGGACGCCTTGCGAGCCGAGCTCGAGCTGGCGAATGCGGAGGTCGTGTTGCTGGACGCGGAGACCGCCCTGCGATCGTCCTGGCTGAACCTGGGCCGCCAGATCGGCGAGCCGGCGGGCGCCGAGCCGCGCGCCTACGCGCTCCCGGACACCGCGCCGGCGCTGCCGCCCGTCCCCGCGCTCGTCGAGTGGGCGCTCGCGCGTTCGCCGGCGGTGCTGTCGTCGCGCGCGGAGCTCGAGCAAGCCCGGGCGACGCGGTGGACCTCGTACAGCGCCTACCTTCCGTCCCTGCGGGCGACGGGCGGATACGACTGGTTCGCGTTCGATTTCCCGCCCGAGGACCGCAGCTGGAGCCTGCGCCTGACCGCTTCGATTCCGCTGTTCAACAACTTCGCCCGCGAGGCGGATCTCGCGCGCGCGGGTGCGGCGGAGCGTCTGGCCCAGGCCGAAGCCCGCGACGCAGCGATCGCCGTTCGCGTGGCGGTGGAGAACGCGGCCCGCGAGATCGAAGCCGCCGAGCGGCGCGCGGAGATCGCCCAACGGGCGCTCGACCTGGCGCGGGAGGACCTGCGGGTCCAGGAGGAGCGGTACCGGATCGGGAGCTCGACGATCCTGGATCTCCAGACATCGCAGGTCGCTCTGGCCGAGGCCGAGATCGACCGGGTGCGGGCCCGGCAGAACCTGGGGGTCGCGCTGGCGAACCTCGAAGCCGTACTGGGAGCGACCCTCGAGGAGGTGGGCCGGTGACGGGCTGGCTCGGCCGTGTCGGGCTCCAGGCCCTCGCCGCCTCGGTGCTTGCCTGCGCGGGAGAGGAGGCGGGAGGCCGCTCTCCCGGGCCCGGCGGGCCGGGCGAGCAAAGCGCGGACCGGATCGTGCCGGTCGAGACGGCGCGCGTGGAGTCCTCTGTCATGAGCCGATCGGTCATGCTGTCGGGGGTCGTCGAGCCGCTCCGCACCGTGGGCGTCAACAGCCAGCTCGCGAGCACCGTCCGGTTCGTCGGCGCGGAGGAAGGGGACCGGGTCGCGGCGGGAGACGTGCTGGCGCGGCTCGATGCGGCCGAGATCGAGGCCCAGGTGGCGAGCGCCGAGGCCGCCTACGACGTCGCCCGCTCGGCGTGGGAGCGGGCGCAGAGCCTGCGCGACGAGCAGATCATCACGCTGCCGGAGTACGAGCGCGATCGCGCCGCCTTCGCGGTCGCAGAAGCGCAACGGGAACAGCTCCGGACCCGTCTCGGATACGCCACCATCCGCTCTCCGCTGTCGGGCGTCGTCCTCGAGAAGAACGTCGAGGCGGGCGACCTGGTGGCCCCCCAGCGGCAGCTCTTCCGCGTCGCCGATATCTCGACGCTCGTTATCCACGTCGGCGTGTCGGAGCTCGATGTCGTCGACCTCGCCGAAGAGGACACGGTCGGCGTGACGCTGGACGCCTATCCCGACCGGCCGATCCGCGGCCGGATCCGCCGCGTCTTCCCGGCCGCGGATCCCGAGACCCGCCTCGTCCCGGTGGAGGTGTCCCTCGAGCCGGGCAGCCTGGCTAAGCCGGGCTTTCTCGCCCGCGTCCGCCTCCTCCTCGACGTGCGCGCCCAGGTGCCCCTCGTCCCCGCCGGAGCGATCGTCGAGGGGGAGGGGGGCGAGGCGGTGTTCGTCGTCGAGGGCGGACAGGCGCGGCGCCGGTCGGTGCGGCTCGGCCTGACCCAGGAGGGAAAGGTCGAGATCGTCGACGGCGTGGCCCCGGGGGAGGTCGTCGTCGTGCGCGGCAACTCCAGCCTGCGGGACGGGGCGCTCGTGCGGTCCGTCGGAGCACCGTGAGCGCGGAACGCCCCCGCCGGCAACATCGCGGCATATCGAGCTGGGCGATCCGCCGGCCGATCGGGACGATCACGCTCGCGACCGTCGCGATCGTCCTCGGCGTCTTCTTCCTGAGCCGGCTGCCGATCGACCTGCTGCCGACCATCGTCTATCCGCAGGTCCGGGCATCGGTGTCGAACCCGGGGGTCGCTCCGGAGGTCATGGAGGAAACCGTCGCCAAGCCGCTCGAAGCGGCGCTGGCGACGACCGAGGACCTGGAGAGCATCGAGACCGAGGTCCAGGAAGGCCGCGCGGCGGTCAACCTGGAGTTCGGGTACGGGACGGACATGAACTTCGCCTTGCAGGACGCATCGAAGAACCTCGATCGCGCGCGGGGCTCGCTTCCCGAGGAGGCCGATCCTCCGACGATCTTCAAGTTCGATCCGGCGCAGGTGCCGATCTACGAGGTCGGCTTCTCGTCGTCTTCGCGCGATCTCATCGACCTGCGGGACTGGGTCGAGAACCGGCTTCGCCCGCGCCTCCTGACGATCCAGGGCGTTGCGTCGGTCGACGTCTCGGGTGGGCTGGAGAGGGAGATCCAGATCATCCTCGACCAGGAGCGCCTCCGCTCCTACGGTCTCAGCGTATCCGAGATCATCGCCACGCTGCGCGCCGGAAACCAGGACGTGGCCGCCGGCCGCATCGCGTCGAGCGAGCGGGAGGTGGTGGGGAAGACAGTGGGCAAGTTCCAGAGCGTGGACCAGATCCGCGCGCTGCCGCTCGGCCTCGCGGCCGGCCGGCGGATCCCGCTCACCGAGGTGGCCGACGTGCGGGACACGAACCGCGAGCAGCGCCTCTGGGCCCGTCTCGATGGCGTGCCCGCGGTCAAGCTCTCGATCCGCAAGCAGCCCGACGCGAATACGGTGGCCGTGGCCGACGGCGTGGATCGCGAGCTGCGCGATCTGGCGGAAAGCGGCTTCGTACCGGAGGACATCGAGTTCCAGATCCTCGAGAATCAGGCCGATTTCATCGAGCGCTCGCTCGCATCCGTCCGCAACGCGGCGATCCTGGGCGCGTTCCTCGCGATGACGGTCGTGCTGCTGTTCCTGGGATCGCTCCGCAAGACGTTCGTGATCGGAACCGCGATCCCGCTCGCCATCCTCGCCACCTTCGTCATGATGGGCCTCGGGAGTCTCACCTTGAACATCATGACGCTGGGAGGGCTGGCGCTCGGCGTCGGTCTCCTGATCGACAACTCGATCGTCATGCTGGAGAACATCTTCCGGCATCGCGAGGAAGGAAACGAGGATCCCGAGGCGGCGGCCCACCACGGCGCGGAGGAAGTCCAGAGCGCGGTCATCGCCGCGACCGCGACGAACCTGGCCGCGGTCGTGCCCTTCCTCCTGATCAGCGGTCTCGCTGCGCTCATCTTCCGCGAGCTGATCCTCACGATCTCGTTCGCCATCATGGCGTCGCTGGCGGTGGCTCTCACGCTCGTGCCCACGTTGTCGGCGCTGGTGGCCAAGGTCCGTTTCTCGAGCGGCATCGGGCGCTCGAGACCGCTCCGCGCCGTCGACCGCGGGATGGGGAGGGCGCGCGGGCTCTATCGCCGCTACGCGCCCGTGGCGGTCCGCCGGCGGGGGCTCGTGCTGGCCGGGGCGATCCTGCTCCTCGCCGGAACGTGGCTCCTCGTGCGCGGGCAGGGGAGCGAGTTCCTGCCGCAGGTGGATGACGGAAACGCCGGCGTTTTCCTGAGGCTTCCGCCCGGGGCCTCGGCCGAGGAGACGAACCGTCTGGCGCTGGAGGTCGAGGAGATCGTCCGGGGAATGCCCCACGTGGAGCACAGGTTCACGACGGCGGGAGGCTTCCTGTTCGGCGGGTCGACCTCGGAGCGGGCGGGCCGGGGCTCGATGTCGATCAGCCTCGTGCCCGCTTCGGAACGGGACATGAGCGCGGACGAGTGGGTCACCGAGCTCGATCAGCGGATCGAGGAGCGCGGCTTCCCCGGCGCCGGCATCTTCGTCCGCCCTCCCAGGATCCGCGGGCTCCGCACGTCGGCCTCCGGCTCGCAGGTCGCGGTTTCGATCCAGGGGGACGATCTCGCCGAGCTCCAGCGGATCGGAGATACGATGATCCGGACCCTCGAAGGGATTCCCGGTCTCGAAAACCTGGAGCCCTCATCCGAAGAGGCGAGCCCGCAGCTCTCGGTCGAGCTGGACCGGGAGCGCGCCACCTCGCTCGGCCTCGACGTCGCCGAGGTCGGACAGACCCTCCGCACGGCGCTCGACGGAACGATCGCGACCCGATACACCGAAGGAAATCGCGAGTACGATGTGCGGGTCATGCTCCCGCGGGAGCGGTTCACGAGCCCCGAGGATCTCCAGGCGGTGGCGATGTTCCCGGCCGGCGGCAATGGAGGCGCGGCGATCTACCTGCGCGACATCGCCACCGTGGAGGCGGGCCTCGGGCCGACGAGCATCCTGCGCGAGCAGCAGAACCGCGCTCTCAGGATCGAGGGCGACGTCCTGACCGACGTCGCGTCGATCGGCGCGGTCGACGATTCGATCCGCGCGCGACTGGCCGAGCTGGAGCTCCCCGACGGCTACAGCATCGTGATCGGCGGCGAGGCGGAGGCCGTGCGGGAGAACAACCGCCAGCTGATGATCGTCGCGTTGCTCGCGGTCTTCCTCGTGTTCGTGGTGCTGGCGGTCCAGTACGAAAGCCTGATCAACCCGCTCGTCATCCTGCTCGTGATCCCGTTCTCGCTGATCGGCGTCGGGGTGTTCATCTGGGTGTTCGGAACTCCGCTCAGCGCGCCCGTCCTGCTGGGGGTGATCCTGCTGGCCGGCATCGTCGTCAACAACGCGATCCTGCTGGTCCAGTACGCGGAGCGCTTCCGCCGTGACCGAGGCGCGTCCCTGGAAGCGGCGGTCGTCGAAGCGGGGGCCGTGCGGCTCCGCCCGATCCTCATGACGACGCTGACGACGGTATGCGGGATGCTGCCCCTCGCGCTGGGGATCGGCGAAGGGTCGGAGCTCATGCAGCCGCTGGCCGTGGCCGTGATCGGCGGGCTCTCCTTCTCGGCGATCCTGACCCTGATCGTTCTTCCCGGAGTCTACGTGCTCCTGAACGAGACCGGGATCCGCCTCCACGCCTGGGTGACGGGCTCCCGGGCGGAGGTCGAGCGCGTCACCGCGCCCGCCCCGCTGCCGGCGCCCGAAGCAGCGCCGGCCCTGGCTCCGGTCGGCGGCGGCCGGGGCGATCGCGACTAGAATGGACCCGCAGCGGGAGCTCGATGAACTGCGTGAGATCCCTGGGGTTGGCGATGACGAGCCGCAGGTCGCGACCCGCGGCGGGTACGATCTCGAAGTCGTAGATCTCGCCGGCCATGATCCGCCGCTCCGCCGGCCGTTCGACCGCCTGATGAGGCGGCAGGTAGGCGCCGTCCTTGGCGACCGCGCGCCACGCCATCAGGGTCGTGTCGGCGCGCAGCGACACCTGCGCACCGCCGTTCGCGAAGATGTTGATGAGGCGCAAGCGGTGCGGGACCCCCGCCGCGAGGTCGAGCGGCGCGGGAGGGAAGGCTCCGTTGACGAGCGGCGGGCTCCCTTCGACCGGACCGCGGCTGAGGACGACGAGGTGATCGGTCGATGCGTCGAACGTCGATCCCGGCTCGAGCACGACGATGGGGCCGTATAGGCCGCGGCCGATCTGCTCCAGCTCGGCGAAATGCGAGTGGTACATGAACGTGCCGGCGCGGGGCGGCACGAACTCGGCAACGAACGAGTCACCGGGCGCGATCGCGGGCATGATGCGGCCCGGGGTCCCGCTCCAGCCCGGCACACCGTCGGAAAAGCTTTCCAGCTCGATCCCGTGCCAGTGGACCGCGGTCGGCACCTCCAACCCGTTGACGACCGTGATGGCGACGGGTTCGCCACGGGTCAGCACGATCGGGGGTCCTGGGATCGAGACGGCGTCCGTGGAAGGCGCGGCGACGCGATCTCCCTGAAGCGCGTATCCCAGGCCGGGCACATCGCCGAAGCGGCCGGCATCGACTCCTGCCAGGAGCCGGAGTCGCCGGGGCGTGGCCGGCGCAGCGTCTACCTCGGCCGCCGGCGGCGGACGGTCCGCGGGGTGGACGCTCAGGCCCAGAACGAGGCCCGCCATGCCGTGCGGCCCGTGCCCGCCCGGTTCCCGTTGGAGGCTCACGTTGTGCGAGATGTGGAACGCGAAGTGACAGTGAAAGAGCCAGTTGCCGGCACGCTCCGGAACCCACGTCATCGCCATCGTCGTCCCCGGCTCCAGGCTCTCGGTGACGGCGATCCCCCGGTCGAGTTCGGTGTACAGCGTGTCCCGGGCCCAGTCGCCGCGGCTCTCGACCCGGAAGAAGGATCCGTGGAGGTGCATCGGGTGCGGCGCGCGGCTGGCGTTGATCCACCGCCACCGGACCGTGTCGCCGACCGTGAAGGCGAGCCGCTCCGTGTGGGGCCACGAGCGGCCGTTGATCACCATCGTCACGCGCTCCTCCACCGGCTCCGGCCCGGTTGTGTCGGGGGGCGCCTCGCGCCAGATCCCGATCATGAAGATCCGGTCGTCGGGCTCGCCCGGCGCGCCGGGCGGATCGACGACCAGCGCGCCGTGGAGCTGACCGTCGATGCCGAAGCGCTCGTTCATCGCCTTCCCCGACGTCGTGCCCCAGTAGAAGTACGTGCCGGGCTCGCCGGCCACGAAGCGGACGGATCGGGTCGCGCCTGGAGCGATGTGCAGCGAGTCGGCGGGACCGCCGGGGCGGGTGTGCAGGCCATGGACGATGAGGGTCGAGTCGGGGATCGCGTTGCGGATCGTCGCCCGGATCTCGGTTCCCGCCGGCACGCGCAGGAGCGGCCCGGGATTCTGGAGCGGGCCGCCGGCCTCGCCGAACGCCTGGATGACGAGCCCCGGTCCGGACTCCCCCTCCGGATGCCATACTCCGACCCGCGCCTCGAGCTGGACGGTCAGCACGCCGTCCCTCAATTCGCCCGCCGGGACGCGGTTTTCGTTGATGGCGATCTCGGGAAAGGTTGCGGTGGACAGGAGAACCAGCCAGGGCAGGAAGGCCAGACGGATCCCCATCCAGGAGAGGTCCATATTCATGACCATTATAGCGCCCGAAGTGAAAAATGGTAGAGACGGACGGGCTGGCGCTCCTCTTGCGCCCGCCCCGTCGTTCCCGCTATCCTGCCGGTACACGAGAAAGGAGGTGGTCCATCATTCCAAGTATTGAACCGACCCGTGAGGTGCCTGAACGCTAGGCATCCGCCGGGATTCTCGGGCGGAGAGCCGCGCGGAATTCCCACAGAGCACCGGCCCAGGAGCAGCGGCTTGGTCAGCCGCGCGAAACGCTCCTGGGCCTTTTCTTTTCCGGCCAGCTCAAATGCTCGAAGCCGCCGCGATCGGTCGCCCAGGACGTGTCAGTACGACGCGACGAGCACGTCCGTGTGCCCGAAGTCGGTCCCGACGAAGAGGAGGGGCTCCCCGAGCGCGATCGCCAGCGCGTAGGAGAAGCAATCCCCGAAGTTGAGACCGGCGGGATGACGACGTTTGCCGTAACGCCGGAAGGCGGATCGGGCGATCTCGGCGTGATCGACCATGACGGGTACGACATCCACGTCGAGCCGCTGCGCGAAGAGATCGACCTCGCGCTCTCCATGATCCCCGTACCGGGCCTGCATGACGATGCCCGCTTCGACGAGCGACGCGGCGGACCATCGCCGGACGGGCTCCGCCTCCAGGGCTTCCGCGAGACGCGGGGCCTCCGGCTCGTTTTGCAGGACCGCGATGACGGCGGAGGTATCGAGGACCACGGGGGTTCAGCCCGGCAGGCCGTGCTCGTCGTATCCGAGGATCTCTTCGTCAGACCGGTCGTCGAGAACGGGCAGACGGGCGATCCGGTCCTGCATCCGCTCGATCTCCGCCTTGAGGCGAGGAGAATGACGGCGACCGGTCTCGCGCGCGAGCCGCTCCCGGAGCGAGGCGATTACCGCTTCGGTCAGGGATTCTCCCATCGTCTCGGCGAGCTCTCTAGCGAGACGATCGGCTTCGGGATGCTTGATGCTTAGAGCCATACGTCTATAAAAATAGCATGATTCTAGAGAGTAGACAACCTCTCAGTCGCGCGTGGATCCGGCGCCGTCCACGCTCAGATACATGAACGGCGGGATCGTGAGCGTCACGACGTCGGAACCGCCGGTCACCTCACGGGCCCGCGCCAGCGCGCGGTCGAGCGAGGGCTGCCACGCGACCCCCAGCCGCCTGGCCGCCCGGTCGTCCGGCGGCCCGACGAGGATCGTCTCGGCCAGATACCTGAGAGGGTAGGTCGCCCAGTACCAGACCGTGAACGGGTGGAAGCCGTGGTGGGCGAAGCGGTGGCGGTAGGCACCGACCAGCTCCGCGTCGCGGGCGAGCTTCTCCTGGAACGAGGCCTGCATCTCGAAAGGATCGGTCGTCGCCGGCAGGACCTCGTCCCAGAACCGGCGGTAGGCGGCGTGGTACCGCGGGTGGAAGACCTCGTAGACGGGGTTCAGGATGATCACGACCCCGCCCTCCTTGAGGAACGGCCGGTCCCAGAACCAGTTGAAGACGTACCCGAGCACGTCGCTCACGACGAGGACCGGGTTGATCCGCGCCCCGATCGAATAGGGCGAGAGGTCGGGAAGTCCGAAGACGAGCGTGTCGAACTGACGGCCGGCCCGGACTTCGAGCTGCGGGCGGAGCGCGGCCAGCGTGACGGGATGGACCGCGTCGATCGATCCGGCCGTGATCGCGATCGGCTCGTAGCAGGAGCGGATCGAGCGGAATACCTTCGCGCGGGCGGGCTCGGGGAGCGCCTTCAGCGAGCGCGGCGTGAGCGCCCGCGCGTGCCGCTCGGCCACGTTCCGCGCCTCCGGCGGCTTGGCGAGGAAGCGGAGGTGCGGCGGGTAGGTGGCGCCGTTCATCGCCGCCTCGATGACCAGGATCCGGCAGTGCTTCTGGACGACCTCGCTCATCCGCCGGATCGACTCGTGCATGCAGGAGCCGTCCGGCTGCATCACGTGCGGCGTGTGCTCGGTCATCTGCGGCGCGTGGTGGGGGGCGATCGAGTTGTAGGTCCCGAAGCCGACCGCGACCGACTTGTGGCCGCCGTTCAACGGGATCTGGATCGTGTCGACGTAGATCACGAGGTCGCTCTCGATGACCGCGCGTGAGGTCTCGACCGGCTCGCCCTGGGCCGTCTCTCCGAGAGCCACGATGTCGTCCGGGTCCTCGGCGTCGAAGTTCTTGAGCCGATCCGGCCAGAACTCGGCCATGATCCGCCGGCCCAGCATCGCCTCGAGCTCGTGCCGCTCCATCTTCCGGTGGAGCGCGACCGCGCATCGGAGCTGGATGTTGTCCTTCCGGACGCCGCAGTCGTCCAGGAGCTCGAGCAGGCGCCCGATCATGATCTGGCGGATGTCGGGACGCGCCATGGGGGGGAAGGGCTGGCAGTTGTCGTCGAAGGCGATCAGGACCTTCGACCGCGCATCGACCAGCTCCCGAAGGGGCGGCATGCCGAGCGGCTCCTCGAGCGCTTCGCGCAGGGCCTGCGGGATCCTCCGCTTGGAGATGCCGGGGATCGGCGCCGGCGGATAGAACACCGCGGCGTGATCGGGGAGCTCGACCTGGAGGAGGTTGTTCCCGGAGTAGGTGAGGACCTTCATGCGGATTGGAAGCTACATCCGGGGTGCGAACACGGTCTTGATCACGCCCGAGCGGCCGGTGGCCAGCGCGGTCGCGATCGCGGCGCGGTATTCCTTGAGCGGGTAGCGCGCGCCGACCAGGAGCGAAAGGCTCTCCCCGTGCCGGGCGGCGAGGGCGACCGCGCGCGCGAACGTTGCGTCACCGGCGGTGTAGCTGCCGCGGACGTCGAGCTCCTTGTGCCAGAGCGCGGTCCAGTCGACCCCCGTCGGGACGCCTGGCATGCCGACGACGACCGCCGTGCCCCGCTCGCGGGTGAAGCGGAGGGCGTCGTCCAGCGTGCGGCTCGAACCGACGCAGTCGAACGTCACGTCGGCGCCCCCGAGGGCGACCGGGGGGCCGATCTCGGGGTGGTGGAGCTCGGCACCCAGCGCGCGCGCGAGCTCGGCGCGAAGGTGGTCCGTCCCGACGACGGGGTCGGCCCCCAGCATGCGCGCCGCGGCCTGCTGGTGGCGGTGCTTGGCGACCGCCACGATCCGGCAGGGAGGACCCACCGCGCGGAGCGCCGTGATCGTCAACAGGCCGATCGTCCCGCAGCCGATCACGAGCGCGGTAGCTCCCTCCTCGAGACCCGACCGCTCGACGGCGTGGAGGCAGCAGGCGAAGGGCTCGATCAGGACCGCCGCCTCGTCGGAAACCTCGTCCGGGACCCGGTAGAGCTGGAGGTCGTGGGCGACCAGGGAGCCGCTCCAGCCGCCCCCCGTGTCCCGGCAGTAGCCGGTCTGGATTCCGGCGCTGATCGCGCCCCGGGTCACGTTCCGGCAGTGGCCGATCTCGCCCGCCCGGCAGGGCGCGCAGGGGTCGCTGATCCCACGCACAGCGCAGTGGAGGGGCGGCGCGAGGACGACCCGGTCGCCGGGCCGGACGCGGTCGACCTCCGGGCCCGCCTCGATGACCTCCCCCACGACCTCGTGCCCGAAGACGAACGGGGTCGAGGTCAGGGGCGAGAAGTAGGGGCTCCCCTCGGCGGTGATCGTGGCGAGGTCCGAGCCGCAGATCCCGGAGAGGATCGGCCGGACCCGCGCCCAGCGGGGGCCGGGGAGGACAGGGGGGTCGATCTCGACCAGTCGGACCGCCGCCAGCGAGGACGTATGGATCCCCGGCCAGGCGCGCCCGAGCACGCGGGCGGCCAGGTAGCGGGGGACGCTTCGCACGTACTCGACGGCGCGCACGCTCAGTCCAGGACCTCCCACCCTCGGGCGAGCGCGATCCGGCGGAGCCGCCGGTCGGGGGCCACTGCGACCGGGTGGCCGACGGCCTCCAACATCGGTACGTCGTCGGCGCTGTCGGCGTAACCGAACGACTCCGCCAGGTCGATCCCGTGCTCGCGCGCGAAGCCTACGACCAGCGCTCCCTTGCGCTCGCCGGCCAGCGGGGGCTCGGCGAGCCGGCCGGTGTGGGCGCCCGCCCGGACCTCGAGCCTCGCCGCGAGGACATCGTTCGCGCCGAGGTACGCCGCCAGCGGCGCGACGATCGGCTCGAGGGAGCCGGTCACGAGGACGACCCGATGCCCCCGCCGGCGATGCTCCTGGACGCGCTCGACCGGCCGCGTTCGGAGTCGCGGCTCGATGTGGTGGTGGAAGAGCGCCCGCGCGCGCTCATCCAGCGCGTCGGGGGGAACGCCGCGGTAGAGCCGGTAGAAGGCGCGCTGGAAGGCCGACCGGCTCAGGGTGTCCAGCGCGACATAGAGGAGGACGCGCGGCAGGAAACCCACCGTCCACGCCGCGCGCACGGCGCCGGTCATCTCCGCCGTCCGGATCAGCGCGCCATACCGGACGATGTCGCTCGCCACCAGGGTTCCATCGACGTCGAAGAAGGCCCCCGTGACGCCGCCCTTCACGCGCGGCGGGCGACCGGCGCGCGGCCGTTCGCCAGCGCCACCACCGTCCGCCTCACGTCCGCGGCGATCGTGCGGTATAACGCGTCGCGCGGCAGGCGCTCGCCCGCCTCCTGGTACGCTTCCATCGTGACCGGCTCGCCGAACGAGACGGTCACCCGGCGCCGGCGGGGCAGCGCGCGGCCGGCCGGCAGCGCCTCGTGCGTGCCGGCGACGTGGGCCGGCACGATCGGCACCTTGAGCTCCCAGGCGAGGAGGCCGAGACCCGGCTTGAAGGGCTGGATCTCACCGCTCCGGGAGCGCGTCCCCTCGGGGAAGATGAGGGCCGATTCCCCGCTCGCCAGGATCGACTTGACCAGCCTCAGGCCGGCCAGCGACGCCTCCTCGCGCTCGATCGGCACGACGTTCAGGAAGGTGCTGAAGAACCATCGCTTGAGCGGCGTGTCGAAGAAGTAGTCGCGGGCGCCCAGCACGTGGAGCGTGCGGGCCGCCTCCGGGCCGCGCGCCACCCGGATCGCGGCCAGCAGCGCCGGGGCGTCGAGGTGGCTCGCGTGGTTGGCCGCGATCAGGTACGGGCTCGCCAGCGGGAGCCGCTCGGCGTCCTTGATCTTGAGATCGAAGTAGCCGGTGTAGAGCGCCTCGAGGCCGCGCCCGGCAGTGCCGAGGAGCAGCCGGTCGACCGGGCCGCGCTCGTCGAACGGCAGAGCCGATCGGATCGCGGGCCGGCGGGGTTCGCGACCCGGCGGTTGCCGCGACGGTCGCGCGGCCCCGCGCGAGGAGAGGCGGGGCAGGGCCCGCCGCCGCCGGCCGGCCGGGCGCACCTCGGCCAGCAGGTCCTCGACCGTCTCGATCGACGCGGCGGTCTCGTCGTCGAGCGACACGCCGAGCTCGTGCTCGAGGAAGAGCAGGAGCTCGATCGCCTTGAGCGAGTCGAGTCCCAGGTCGTCGGCGAGCCGGCTCGCATCTGAGATCTCGGCTTGTGCGATCCCCGAAAGCCGCTCGATCTCCGCCCGTACCGCGTCCTCGGGCCAGGCTTCCCGGGTGCCATCTTCGAACACGGGGGTCACGACCGCCCGGCGATCCGCCGATTCGCTCCTCAGCCGCTCGCGGACATTGCGCCGGACCGTCCGGCGATCAACGGCACTATCGGGGGTCCGGGGCAGTGGTTCCTCGCGCAGATGGACCTGCTGGAGGCGGTGATAGCTCGGCAGGTCGCGAGCGACCGCCTGGATCGCGTTCAGGATCAGCTTCCGCGCCTCCTCCCCGGAGGCGCCTTCCAGCGCGGCCGGCTCCGGCACGACGATCGCGTGGACCTCCTCGGTCAGGCCGCTCGGGATCCCCACGACGCAGATCTCGCGCACGGCGGGGATCGATTGGTAGATCGCCTCGAGATCGATAGGGTAGACGTTCTTGCCGGCGCCGGTCACGATGACGTCCTTGATGCGTCCGGTGATGTACAGGTAACCGTCGGCGTCGACCCAACCGAGGTCCCCCGTATGGAACCAACCGTCGATCAGGACGCGTTCGGTCGCGGCCGGGTTCCGGAAGTATCCCTTCATGAGGCTCGGGCTCTGGACGATGATCTCTCCGACGCCGTCGCTGTCGGTGCGGTAGAGCCGGAGCTCGACGCCGGGCAGCGGCTTGCCGCACGATCCCCTCCGGCTCTGGTAGAGCGGATTGACGGTCAGGACGGGTGCCGTCTCGGTCAGCCCGTATCCCTCGTAGATCGTGAGGCCGAGCGTTCGGTAGTCTTCGTACAGGTCGGCCCCCAGCGCCGATCCGCCGCTCACGAAGAAGCGGATCCGGCCGCCGAGCTCCTGGTGAACGCGGTTGAAGATCTGCCGTCCGATGTTCCGGTTGAAGGTCCGCTCCCACGAGCGGCTGAGCTGCTTGGTCGTGGCCATGAGGTTCGACCGCAGCGGCGACTTGGCGGCCCTCAGTACGCGGCGCTCCAGGTCGTCCCGAATCAGCGCGTACAGCGTGGGCACGCCGAGCATGATCGTGATTCCCGTCTCGCGCATCGTCTCGAGGATCGCCTTGGGCTTGATCGACCGGGTGTACGTGATCGTGCCGCCGCAGTAGATCGGCGCCAGGAATCCGCACGTGAACTCGAGCGCGTGGTAGAGGGGCAGGACCGAGAGGAAGCGGTCGTCTTCGGACACCGACAGGTAGCGGCTCACCCCGAACAGGTTGTTGAGGAAGCTCCGGTGGGTGTGCATCGCGCCCCGCGGGTCCGACATCGTTCCGGTCGTGAAGATGATCGACGCCAGGTCGTCCGCCTTGACCGGCTCCGCCTTGACCTCCGCCTTGACCGGCTCCGGCGGCCTTGTCTTCACCCGCCCAGCCTCTGCGGGCGGGGCCCCGCTTCCCGGGAAGGGCCGGCAGGCGTCGTTCACGTCCAGCAGGAGGATGGGCCGCTCCGAGCGCTCGTTCTCCACCCGGCTCTCGGCGGTGAGCCTGGCGAAGCAGGCGGTCGACGCGAGGATCGCGTGCGCATCCGTGAAGCGCGCGACGGACCACACCTCGCGGTGCCAGGTCTGGGCGTCCAGCGGAACGACGACGAGGCCGACCGCGGCGGCGCCGAAATAGGCCATCCCCCATTCCGGCTGATTTTCCGAGTACAGCACCACCCGCTCGCCCTTGCGGAGCCCCATCCCGCGGAAGCGCGCTTCGATCTCGACCGCCGATTGGCGGAGCTCCGCGTAGGTGAACCGCCGCCATTCTCCGCCCCGCTGGATCTGGAGCGCCGTCCGGTCGGGGAACCGCTGGGCGGAGTGCTCGAGGAGGGCCGCGATCGTCGATACGGAGGCTTGCTGGGCGGCGACCTCGTCGTCCAGCTCGAACGTCCCCGCCCGCTCCACCTTCAGGATGTGCTTCTTGACGCCGGCGATGTGGACGTGCATGTAGTGGCGCCAGTTGAGGCGCGTGACGTCGAAGTCGTACCGCCGCCGCTCCTCCTCGTTCAGCCACTCGTAGAGGCGCATCGTGTTGTCGACCTCGAAGCGGCAGTCGAGGTTGAGGTACGGCTCATACAGCTCGCCGTAGTAGTGGAGCTTCTCGAGCGCCGCACGGCCCGCGGCGACGCGCCGCTTCCATCGCTGCGCTCGCTCCTCGAAGGCTCCCCGGTCGATGAGCTGCTGCAGCCCCCACTCGGCGCCGGCGAGCGGAGCCGATTTGAGCCGGTGGGATAGGCGGAAGAGCGTCGGGCTCGGGAACGTGAGCGGCTTGACGCGGATCGGGTCGCCGTTCTTGTCCAGCATCGGGTTGGCGCTGAAATATCCCAGGATGAGCTCGTGCAGGCGGCCCATCGTCACCGGGTTCCGGGAACCCGTGGCCACCTGGTAGATCGTGACCCCGCTGTTCCCGACGAGCCTGGCGATCGCCGCCAGCATCGCGTTGACGACCATGTCAGCGGGCACCAGGTCGAGCACCACCTCGGGATCGAGCGGGAGCGACCGGAGCCGTCCCTTGCCGATCGCCGCGATCAACGGGTCGGCCATCCGGAGTCCGTCCAGCCAGCCCGGGCTCGGTTCGGCCAGGCTGCTTTCGATGATCGCCGGCCGGATGATGGCGGTCGGAACCTCGCCGCGCTCGCGCAGGACGACCTGCTCGCCGAGCGCCTTGGTGTAGGTGTACGTGTCGTTCCATCCCCGCTCGCGCGCCCACGCCATCCCCTCTTCGACCAGCCGGTTGTGGACCCAGCGTCCGCGCAGGTTCTCGATCATCTCCCGCCGCGGCTCGTTGCGGCTGCCCCCGCGCCCCCGGCGGCGCTGGACCAGTGCCTGCACGAGCTCGCGGCGGACTTCCGGCGAGCGGCCCCGCTCGCGAACCGCTTCGATGAGCCCGCGCGCGTGGTCGATGTCGCGCTGCGGATCGGTGAACTGTCGTTGGGGGAAAGGCGCGCTCACATCCGGTTCGGCCTGATGATGGATCGTCTCCGGCACCGACTGGTCGGTCGCGCCGCAGACGTACGCGGTCGACACGTGGACGAGGATGGCGTGGTCGCATTCCCGCGCGAAGGCCGCGATCCGGCCGGGGCCGAGCGCGTTCAGCTCGAGCGCATCGTCGAGGGGCGCATCGAACGACACGACGGCGGCGCTGTTGATGAGCACGTCGACGGTACGCTGGAGCTCCTCCCTGACCGCGGGCTCGAGACCCAGCCCCTTCTGCGAGATGTCCCCCGCCACCGCCGAGAGCTTCCCCTCGAGAAAGCACTCGAACTCCTCGCCGTGCCGGAAGCGCAGCCGATCGAAGACGCTCGATTCGAAGAGCTCTCGTCGGAGCCGCTCCGCCGGGCTCTGGATCCGGCTCCCGAACTGACGCTTGGGGCGAATCAGCACGTGGATCCGGGCCACGCCGGGGGCCGACCAGAGGATCTTTTCGATGAGCGGCTGGCCGAGGAAGCCGGTGGCGCCGGTGACGAGCAGCGTTTTGCCTTCGAGGGTGCTGGCGATTCGATCCACGGTCAGCGGTCGTTCCCCGACCCCGCGGGTACGACGAAGCGAACGCCGCCCGGAACGACATCCGCCTCGACCGGCGTGGCGCCGTAGAGATCGCCGTCGAACATCTTGGGTAGCGGTTTCGGGGACAGGATGCGCACCGTGCGCGAGCGGTGGAGCGAGAAACGGGGGTGCTCGAGGTGGCGGCCGCGGTAGGCCCTGGGGAAGTGGACCATCAGGTCGAGCCGGCCGATCGCTTCGACCACGACCACATCGAGAATGCCGTCGTCGAGCTCGGCCCCCGGCGCCATGTGGAGCCCGCCGCCCGTGAAAGGCGTGTTCTGGACGAGCACCGCGACGCCGTCGAGCTCCAGCCTCCGGTCGTCGAGCTCGACGACGAGGGGAAGAGGTCGCATCCGGTGGAGCGCCTTGTAGACGGCGAAGAAGAAGGCCGCGGAGCCCTTGAGCCACGTGATGCGATTGGCCTCGGCGGCCACGACGGCCGGGAACCCGATCCCGAGGACGGAGATGAAGTGGCGGTCCCGCTCGCGGCCCACATCGATCGGACGCACCGCGCCTTCGAACGCCACTTCGAGCCCCGCCTCCAGGTCGCGCAACGGCAGGCCCAGGCTTCGGGCCACGTCGTTGCCGGTCCCTGTCGGCAGGACCGCCAGCTCGGTGCCGGATCCCACGATAGCGTCGACCACCTCCCCGATCGTCCCGTCGCCCCCCATGACCGCCAGGCGGGGTTCCGACGCGGCGGCGAGCTCACGCGCGATCTCGCCCGCATGTCCGGGTCGCTCGGTCAGGATCGGCGTGCAGTCGAGCCCGCGATGCCGGATCACCTTGCGCAGCTTTTCCACGTTCTTTTCGCCCCGCCCGTGCCCGGCGCGCGGGTTCGCGATGATCTTCATGTAAGCGGTGCAGTATAAAAAGGATGGAAGCGGCGGTCCATCCGCAAGCGGGCGTGGGAGGGGCCTGTGGGGATGGCCGGTGGCGAGGGGCGGGCGGCGGGCCGGCGACCCGCCGCCCGCGAGGCTTCAATCCTTGTCCGCTTCCTTGTCCATCCGGTGCATCTTGTGCATGTCGTGCTCTTTCGCCGGTCCGACCGGCATCATGATGTGGGCGTAGGGGGTCCCCTGCCACATCACGAACGGTCCGCCGCTGTCGGGATTGGTGGTGATCCCTTCGAGCAGCGCCGGATCGGGGACGACGATCATGACGTGCGGTCCGGCCTCGATCCACTCTTCGCCCTCGGCGGGCGCGGTCGCGTACGGGTCGATGTTGCTGGCGTCGGTCCCGCCCATCAGCATGTAGGCGAGCCCTACCGACTCGATCGCCGGGGCCGTCTTGCCTTGCCAGGCAGCGGCCCATTCCTGGAACACCGGGTCGAGGCACATCGGGTCGTCGCCCGGCGTGCTCGGGACATCGGGCAGGCAGACCCAGCCGTTCGTGCCTGGCCTGAGCTCGGTCATCGCCCCGCCCTCGCCGGCCGGCCAGTCCATGACCGCCGCTTCGGCGGTGATGGAGGCCGGGCCGGCAGTGAGCGCGCTGGCGATCTTGGCGTCCTCCGCGCCGCCCGGCGTCTGGGCCAGACCGTCGCCAGCCGGGAGCGCCCAGGCGGCAACGAGGAGGGAAGCCGCGATCGGGATGGGTGCGTGTCGTTTCATGAGCTGCCTCGCATTCGTGAGACGGTGTTCGAGTGTCGCGGTTGCGGTCGTGATTCCTGGAGCGGCCCGCTCCGATTGTACATCCGGTCGCGGGCATCTGTAAAGCGGGCGCGCGCGGGCGGCTAGATTGCCCGCCGGGATGGAGCGGCGTGATGCGATCGTGGTCGGCGGCGGACTCGTCGGGTGTCTCGCGGCCCGCGCCCTGGCCCGCGAGGGGTGGCGCGTCCGTCTCCTCGAGAGCGGGACCGGGCTCGGCCTCCGCTCCTCGATCGCCGCTGCCGGGATGCTGTCCCCCCAGATGGAGGACGCCGAGGAGCTGCTCGTCGAGGGCGTCGAGGGTGTCGAGAGCGCCCCGGGCGTGTCCCGGAGGGCGATGATGGACCTCTGCCTGGCGGCCCGGGACCGCTACCCCGGCTTCGTCCGGGAGCTCCAGGCGGAGACGGGCTGCGACGTCCATTACCGTACGGACGGAACGCTGATCGTCGCGCTGGCGGACCGCGACGCGGATCGCCTGGCCCGGGCGGCCCGCGCGCATCGTGTCCGCGGTCTCGCCGCCGATCTCCTGAGCGCCTCAGATGCCCGGCGCCTCGAGCCCCGGCTGACGGAGCGCGTGACGGCCGGTCTCCTCCTGCCGGACGATCACCAGGTCGACACGGTCGCACTCATGAAGGCGGCGGCGGTGGCGGTAGGATCCCGCGCGGAAGTCCGTGTCCAGACGCGGGCCCGCGTCATCGAGGTGCTCTCCGCCGCCGGCCGGGTCGCAGGCGTGCGGACGGAGAACGAGCGCATCGAGGCGCCTGTCGTCGTGCTCGCCGCGGGGGCCTGGAGCGGGGGGTTGGATGGGCTCCCGCGCCCGCTTGGGATTCGGCCGGTCCGCGGCCAGATGGCGGCGCTCCGTCCCGCCCGACCGCCGATCGCGCGGATCGTGGGTGGCCACGGGGCGTACTGCGTGCCCCGCGACGACGGCCGCGTGCTGATCGGGGCGACCGTCGAGGAAGCGGGGTTCGACGACCGCGTGACCGCGGAGGGAATCGAGGCCCTCGTCGCCGCCGCGCGCGAGTTCCTGCCCGTCCTCGGCGATGCTCCGCTCGATTCGAGCTGGGCGGGGCTGCGGCCGGGAACGGTCGACAGCCTGCCGATCATCGGAGAGGATCCCGACCTCGAGGGGCTCGTCTACGCGACGGGCCACTACCGGAACGGCATCCTGCTCGCCCCGATCACGGCCGAGGCGATCGCCGCCGTTGCGGCCGGCGAGGTCCCGACCCTCGACCTGGCGCCCTTTCGTCCCGACCGGCACTCGATCTCGCGGCCTCGAGACGCCGGATAGCACCGATCAGTAGGATGATGGTACGAGATCGTATCGTGGTCGGCGTCCGTTTGCCGTCTCCCTGCCCGGGTCCTACCTTGCTGGCCGCCGATGAGCCCGAACCTCGGTATCGCCCCGATGGACGACCCGGTTGCGACCCGCGACACTCGCGCGGTGGTCATCCGCCGGCTGGGGTGCGTTTCCTACCGGGCGGCGTGGGCCCTCCAGCGGGAAGAGGTCGCCGAACGGTCCGCCGGCCGGATCCCGGACACGCTCCTCCTTCTCGAGCACCCGCCGGTGATCACGATGGGAAAGGCGGCGAGCGCGGATCACCTCCTCGGCACCCGTGCGGATCTCGCCCGGCGGGACATTGAGCTCGTCCGGACCGACCGCGGCGGCGACATCACGTTCCATGGCCCCGGCCAGATCGTCGGCTATGCGATCGTCGACCTGGGTCGGAGGGGCCGCGACCTCCATCGGTATCTCAGGGACCTGGAGGAGGTCGTGATCCGCGCGCTCGAGGATTTCGGGATCTCCGCTGGACGCTCGCCGGGCCTGACCGGCGTGTGGGTGGGAGCGGCCAAGATCGCGGCGATCGGGATCCGGATCTCGCGCTGGGTGACCCATCACGGCTTCGCGCTCAACGTGGACACCGATCTCTCCTACTACGACCTGATCGTTCCCTGCGGCCTGACCGGCCGGCGAGTGACGTCGATGCAAGCGCTCCTCGACGGTCCGGTCGAGCGAGCCACGGTGGAGGACGCGCTCGGCCGCGCGTTCCGGGACGTGTTCGGGGACCCGGCCGGCGGACCGTCACGATGAACCCGCCGGCGACCCGTGCCGCCGGGGGGAGCCGCCCGCTCCGTCCGGAGTGGCTGAAGATCCGGGCCGGTGGCGGACCTCACTTCGCCGCCGTCAAGCAGGTCGTCCGCGAGGAGAAGCTCCACACCGTCTGCGAGGAGGCCCGCTGCCCGAACATCGGGGAGTGCTGGGGCCACGGGACGGCGACCTTCATGATCCTCGGCGATACCTGCACCCGCGGCTGCCGCTACTGCGCGGTCAACAAGGGGATGCCGACCGAGCTCGATCTCGAGGAGCCGGCCCGGCTGGCCGATGCGGTCGTCCGGATGGGCCTCTCCTACGTCGTGATCACGAGCGTCGACCGGGACGACCTGGCGGATGGGGGCGCCGCCGTGTTTGCCGACTGCGTGCGGGAAATCCGCGCGCGCTCCCCGGGCACGACGGTCGAGGTCCTGATCCCCGACTTCCAGGGGAGCCCCGCGGCGCTGGGGGCCGTGCTGGACGCGGGGCCGGACGTCCTCAACCACAACGTCGAGACGGTGCCGCGGCTCTACCGATCGGCGCGCGGAGGCGGCGTCTACGAGACGACGCTCGAGCTCCTGGATCGCGCGCGGCGGTGGGCGCCGGGGATCGTGACCAAGACGGGGATGATGCTGGGCCTGGGGGAGGAGGACGCCGAGGTCCTCCCCGTAATGCGCGACCTGGTCGAGCGCGGGGTCGATATCCTGACCCTTGGCCAGTATCTGCGGCCCTCCGAGTGGCACCTGCCGGTCGCGCGGTTCGTCCATCCCGACGAGTTCGCCGAGCTGGCGCGGCTGGGCGAAGCGATGGGCTTCGCGCACGTCGAGGCGGGACCCCTGGTCCGGAGCTCCTATCGTGCCGACCGCCAGCTCCTGAAGAGCCGACTTGCCCAGGGGGCCGCGGCGGTCGTGGCTCGGGCTGGTTGACGGGCGCACGGGGCGGAAAACTCCACCGAGGAAACCCAGGAAGAGGGATGCCGGAGAAGCAGAAGCAGAAGCAGAAGCCCAGGCGCAAGCAGGCCGGGACCGGAGACGGAACCGAGGCCGCGGTCGAAAGCCGGCAGGCGGACGCCGGCCAGGATTACGAGACCGAGGGCCCCGGCGCCGAGGAGAAGCGCTCGGGCGACGAGAAAAAGGCGTACGTCGAAGAGCAGCGCCGCCGCGAGTCGAAGGCCACCGACGTCGACCGCGCGTTCCCCGCCAAGTACCGCCTGTCCGGGGAGATGGAAGGGTGCTCCGACGCCCGGAAGCTCGAGCTCTTCGAGCGTCTCGTCGTGACGCGCGAGTTCGACGCCCGCATGCGCAAGCTCTTCCGGCAGGGCCGCTTCGAGGGGACGTTCTACTCCCAGATCGGCCAGGAGGCTTGCGATGTCGTGATCTGCTGGCAGATGGAGCGGGAGGACTTCGTCGGGCCGTCCCACCGCGACCTCGGCGCCTCGACCGGCAAGGGCATCCCGCTCAAGGCCCTCGCGGCCCAGGTCTACAACCGGGTCGACTCTCCCGACGGCGGGCGCTACACCGCGTGCCACTACTGGCATCCCGACTACGGGGTCATGCAGCCGGCGACCTCGATCGCGATGAACTGGGTCACCGCGACCGGCGCGGCGTTCGGTTTCAGGATGCTGAAGAAGAAGAACGTCGCGGTCGCGTTCTGCGGCGACGGGGCGACCGCGCACGGCGACTTCCACGAGGCCTGCAACTTCGCCGGCGTCCACAACCTGCCGATCGTGTACATCGTACAAAACAATTTGTGGGCCGAGTCGCTCCCCGTCGCGCTCACGACCGCGCTGACCGATCTCTCCCACCGGGCCGACGCGTTCGGGTTCCCGGGCGTCTCGATCGACGGCAACGACGTCGTCAAGGTCTACAACACGACCCGCGAGGCGCTGGACCGCGCGCGGCGGGGTGACGGGCCGACCCTGATCGAGATGAAGACCTACCGCTGGTTCGGCCACTCCGACATCGACCCCGCCGATTACCGCTCCGACGAGGAGGTGCGGCAGTGGATGGAGCGGGACCCGCTGCCCCGGTACGAGGCGTACCTGAGAGAGCGCGGCGTCCTGGATGTCGCCGGTCTCACGGAGATCCAGCAGCGCGTCCGGGCCGGGATCGAGGAGGCGATCGACTTCGCCGAGGCGAGCGCGCGGCCCGAGCCGGACGGCTACTTCTCCCACGTCTACGCCGAGGAGTATCCCGGCTTCGAGATCGAGGGCCGGCCTGCGGCGGACGGCGCGGCGGCGGAAGGCCGGTAAGGGATGGCGCCCATCACCTACATCGACGCGATCAACCGGACGCTCCACGAGGAGATCGCGCGCGACCCGACGACGTTCCTGATCGGCGAGGACACCGGCATCTACGGCGGCGTCTTCAAGGCGACGAAGGGGCTCCTCGAGGAGTTCGGCCCCGACCGGATCATCGACAGCCCGATCTCCGAATCGCTGATCGCCGGGATGGCGGTCGGGGCGGCGATGGTCGGCTGCCGGCCGATCCCCGAGATCCAATTCGCCGATTTCATCAGCCCGGCCTTCGACCAGATCGTCCAGCAGCTCGCGCGCTATCACTGGCGGACGGTCGGCGCGTTCGAGATGCCGGTCACGATCCGCTGCCCCTACGGCGGCGGCGTGGGAGGCGGCGTCTACCACTCGCAGTCCGTCGAATCGTGGTTCATGAACACGCCCGGGTTGGTGATGGTCGCGCCCGGCACCGTGCGGGACGCCGCCGGGCTCCTCCGGGCCGCCATCCGGAGCCAGGACCCGGTCCTCTACTGGGAGCACAAGAAGCTCTACCGCTCGCTCAAGGACGAGCTCCCGGAGGGGGAGGAAGTCACGACCGAGATCGGCCGCGCGGAGATCGCGCGCGAAGGCTCCGACGTGACCGCGATCTCGTTCGGCTACATCTACCGGCTCTGCCTCGAGGCGGCCGAGGCGCTGGCCGGCGACGGGATCGAGGTCGAAGTGGTGGACCTGAAGACGCTCCTGCCCCTCGATGTCGACACGATCGTGGCGTCCGTCGCGAAGACCGGCAGGGCGGTCATCGTCCACGAGGCGCCGCGGACGGGCGGGATCGGCGGCGAGATCGCGGCCGTTCTGGCCGAGCGGTGCTTCTGGGAGCTGGACGCCCCGATCGTCCGCGTCTGCGGCCACAACACGTCCTTCCCGGCCGCCTCGACGATGGAAGCCCACTACATGCCGACGGCGGACGGAATCGCCGCCGTGCTCAAGCGGACGGCGGAGATGTGAGCCCGCTAGAGATCAAGGTGCCCTCGCTCGGTCAGAGCGTGCCCGAGGCGACCGTCGGGAAGTGGCTCAAGCAGGAGGGCGACCCGGTCGCGGCCGACGAGGCGGTCGTCGAGCTCGAGACCGACAAGATCAACATGGAGGTGACCGCCTTCCGGGGCGGGACCCTGGCCGAGATCCGCAAGAAGCAGGGCGATACGGTCGCGGTCGGCGAAGTGCTGGGGCTGATCGCACAGGAGGGCGAGGAGGTCGCAGGGCCGGAGGAAGAACGCGCGGAAGAGGCGGCGGAGGAGGAACCGGAAGCCGAAGAAGCCGGAGAAGCCGAGGAAGCCGGAGAAGCCGAGGAAGCCGGGGAAGCCGAGGAAGCCGGGGAAGCCGAGGCGGCGGCCGCGAAGGAAGCCCCGAAGCCCGCCCGCCGCCCGGCCGCGAAGGCGGCCCCGCGGGAGGCGCGCCGCGAGGCGGTCGTCTCCGACGACATGAAGACCTCGCCCGCCGTCCGGAAGCTGGCTCGCGAGCACAAGCTCGACCTAACGGAGGTCCCGGGCACGGGCCGGGACGGCCGGGTGACCCGCGAGGACGTCCTCGCCTATCTCGAGGCCGCGCCCGAGGCCGCCCCCGCGGAGGCCACCGAGGCGGTCCAAGCCGGGGAGACGCCCGCTCGCCCCGCGGCGGCGCCCGCGCCCGGTGCTGCGCCGGCCCGCGAGTACGGTTCCGACGAGCCCGTCGAGCGGGTCGCCATGACGGCGATCCGGAAGACGATCGCCCATCGGATGGCGGAGTCGAAGCGCACCCACGCCCACGTGACGACTGTCGACGAGGCCGACTTCGGCGCGCTGGTCGAGCTCCGCGAGCGGATCAAGGACGACTTCTTCGCCGAGCACGGCTTCAAGCTGACCTACCTGCCGTTCATCCTGAAGGCGTCGATCGCCGCGCTACGCGAGTTCCCGCAGGTCAACGGTTCGATAGAGGGCGAGGAGATCGTCTACCATCGCTTCTATCACATCGGCATCGCGGTCCATACCGAGGCGGGGCTCATCGTGCCCGTCGTCAAGCATGCCGACCGGAAGTCGATGGTCGAGATCGCCCGCGCGATCGACGACCTGGCCCACCGGGCGCGCGAGCGGAAGCTCACGATGGACGAGATCCAGGGCGGCACGTTCACGCTCACGAACGCGGGCGGCTACGGCGCGCTCCTGACGACGCCGATCATCTCGTCCCCCGAGTCGGCGATCCTGGGGATCCACAAGATCCAGGAACGGCCGGTGGCGCGAGAGGGGCAGGTCGTGATCCGGCCCATGATGTGGCTCGGCCTCTCGTACGATCACCGGCTCGTCGACGGCACCCCGGCCGTCCAGTTCCTGAGGCGGGTCTGCGAGCTGCTCGAGGACCCCGAGCGTCTCCTGCTCGAGGCGTAGCATGCCGGAACCTGCCATGCGGAGGCCGATTGAGCGTCAATAGCGTCGTATCCGGCCTCATCCTCTTGATCGATCTCGCGGGGGTGGCGTTCGCATTATGGGCGATCTCGGCGGTTGGCGGTCCGCCGGCGTACGCGCTGCTGTTGCTTTTTGCAACCGCGGCGATACCGGTCGTTCTTGACGGCCGCGCATCGCCTATCGGGCCGGATCAGCATGGCCAATAGCGGCAGCGAGCGCGAGGTCGATGTCGCGGTCCTGGGCTCCGGCCCGGCGGGCTACGTGGCCGCGATCCGGGCCGCCCAGCTCGGCTTCACCGTCGCCTGCATCGAGCGCGAGTACCTGGGCGGCACCTGCCTCAACGTCGGCTGCATTCCCTCCAAAGCGCTCCTCGACGCGAGCGAGCGCCTGGCCTGGATCAGGGACGGCGCGGGAAAGATCGGGATCCGGATCGGCGAGGTGTCGGTCGACTGGCCGAAGATGCAGGCGCACCGGCAGAAGGTCGTCGACGCGAGCACCAAGGGGGTCGCCTACCTCTTCAAGAAGAACGGGATCGAACCGGTCGAAGGCGAGGGGGGATTTCTCGAGCCGGGCCTGATCGAGGTGACGGGCCGGGACGCCTCGCGCCGCGTCCGCTATCAGGCCGCGATCGTCGCCACCGGCTCGGCGCCGGTCCCGCTGCCGGGGACGCCCTTCGACGGCGAGCGCGTGATCTCCTCGACCGAGGGACTGGCGCTCGGAAAGGTCCCCAAGAAGCTCGTCGTCATAGGCGGCGGCTACATCGGTCTCGAGATGGGGTCCGTCTACCGGAGGGTGGGCTCCGAGGTCACGATCGTCGAGATGCTCGACACGATCCTCCCGGGCATGGACGCCGACCTGGCAAAGGAGGGGCGGAAGGTCTTCGCGAAGCAAGGGCTCGACATCCGGACCGGCACGCGCGTGACGAAGGTCGAGACGCAGTCGGGGGGCGTCACCGTGTCGGTCGCGGGCGGGGAGAAGGAGGAGACGATCGCCGCCGACCAGGTCCTGGTCGCGATCGGCCGGAAGCCGGTGACGAACGGCTTGAACCTCGATCGGGTCGGCATCGAGACCGACGACCGGGGGTTCATCGTCGTGAACGAGCACCTCGAGACGGCGGCGAAGAACGTCTACGCGGTCGGCGACGTCATCGGCGGCAAGATGCTGGCCCACAAGGGGAGCGAGGAGGGGATCGTCGCCGCCGAGCGGATCGCGGGGAAGGATAGCGCGATGGACTACCTCCCGATCCCGGGCGTCGTCTACACGCATCCCGAGATCGCGAGCGTCGGCCTGACCGAGGCCGAAGCGCGGGAGGCGGCGCAGAAGGAGGGCCGCGGGATCAGGGTCGGGCGCTTCCCGTTCAGCGCCAACGGCCGCGCGCGGTGCATGAACGAAACAACTGGATTTGTAAAGATGATCGCCGACGCCGAGACGGACCGGATGCTGGGCTGCCACATCTTCGGCGCCCGGGCCGGGGACCTGATCGCCGAGATCGTCGCCGCGGCCGCGTTCCGCGCGAGCGCCGGGGACCTGGCGCTGACGATCCACGCCCACCCGACCCTCGCCGAAGCGGTCAAGGAGGCCGCGCTCGATCTCCACGGCGAGGTGATCCACCTCTGAGCCGCGGGGGCCCCCCGTCACCCCCCTTTGGCGCGGTCCTCGCTCGGCGCGTCCTCGGCCGTGAACACCCGCTCGTTCATCCCGCGGATGATCCCGGTCAGGTGCTTGAAGAGCCCCTCGACCAGGCTGTAGTTGTCGGCCAGGATCTGGGACAGGTCGGCGCGGTGGATCGCGAGCGTGCGGGTGGGCTTGGTGGCGACCGCGCTCGCCGAGCGCGGCTGGTAGTCCAGGATCGAGAACGTCCCCACCGCCTCGCCGGGCTGGGAGCGAACGATCTCCTGGCCGCCCTTCTCGTTCCGGATCTCGCCTTCCAGGACGACGTACAGGTAGTCGCCCTCCTCGCCCTCGTAGTAGAGGTGCTCGCCGCCTTCGAAGGACCGCTCCTCGGCGACGGCCGCGAGCTGGAGGAGATCGTCGGCGCCGAGCTGGCTCAGGAGCTCGGTGCGGCGCAGCGCGGCGGCCTTCTCGACCGAGGACAGCCCCATCGATCCCTCCTCCTCTCTCTCGTCCCCTTGCCCGGTCTCGCGGGCGCGGCGGGCGATCGGCTGGACGACCGGCGACCCCGACGCGGACAGCCGTTCCAGCTCGGGGCCCAGCGCCTCGGCGAAGATCGTTGCGGCGAGCGGGGCCGCGTAGGCCTGGAGCCAGGGCTCACCCCGCTCCAGGATCCGCTCGATGTCCTGGACGACGGACCGCTCCTCGACCGTGAAAAACTGCCGTCCGACCTGGGGTCGCTCCTCCGAAGACACGTCGGGATCGATCAAGGGGAGGATCCGCCGCGCGTCCTCGCGCGAGAGCGCGGTCTCCAGGAGCTCGAGCGCGTGCGCGCCGTAGGCGGAGCCGCGCCCGGCCAGTCCCGCGTAGGCGAAGTAAATCGTCCGCGGGCTGTAAAGCAAGGCCTGTAGCCGGAACGCGCGCTCGATCGTCCGCTCGGCCTGGAACCCGAGCGCCCAGGAGTAGGTGCCGAGCGCCTCGGCGAGGCGGTCCACGTCGGCCGCGCCGTCACCCCGCATCTCGCGCGTGGAGCGGCTCAGTGCGAGCCTCTGCCGCTCGATGTCGTAGGCCGCGCGGAGCTCGGAGTCGAGCTCCTGGCGGACCAGCTCCGCCGGGATCTCCCAGTTCGGGTGGCGCCGCCGCATCTTGTTGAGCGCCTTCAGGGCGTAGAGTCGGTGGGTGCTGTCGCGAAGGGCCGGCAGGGCCTCGGCGAGGGCGAGGAACGCGGCCGGCGTGGCGATCCGGACGAGGACGCTGGGCAGCCACCGGCGGGCCTCGGGGGAGAGGTCGGAATCGCGCAACGAAGCGGCCAGGTATGGGATCCCCGCCTCGCCGTACGCCGCCAGGGCGCGGATCGCGGGCCCGCGGGTCGCCAGAGCCCCCAGGAGCGGCAGCAGCGTGGGGAGGAGGTCCCTGCGGAAGACCCTGCCCGTGCTCTCGATCGCGGCCTGGACGACCTCGGGGTGGCCGTCGCTCAGGAGGGTCTCCAGGTGCCGGTGGAGCGGATGCGGCTCCGTCAGACGTCCCAGGGCCCGCGCGCACGCGGCCCGGACGGGCGCGCCTTCGTCCCCCGCCATCCGGACGAGCCTGGAGAACGCCTGGCCGGCCCGCTCGGCGCCGGCCTCCCCGCCCTCGGTGATCATGCAGCTCAGCGCGGCCTCGATCTCGGGAGCGCGCTCCGCGGCCCCCTTCGGCCCGCCCCCGTCCGCGCCGTCCACTCCTTCCAGCCATCGCTCGATCCGCTCGAGCTGGCGGTCCGGCTCGTGGCGACAGAGGAGGAGCGCCGCCTCGGCGCGAACCGGCGCGGACGGATCGTCGGCCAATGGACGGACCCGAGCCACGTCCTCGGCGCCGGCCGCCAGCGACAGCCTTCCGATCGCCCGGGCGCGGACGGAAGCGTCGGGGTGGCCGAGAAGCCGGAGGAGCTCGGATCGCAATGCCGCCGGCGGCAGGCCCGAGAGGAGGTCGAGCGCGTAGTGGACGCTGTCGGCCTCGGTTCCGGGATCGAGCTGGGCGAGGATGTCCCGCACGGTCGTCGAGTCGAGGCTCGTCTCGACCGCCTCCTCGAGATCGACATCGCGGACGGCGAGGAGCCGCTCGAGGGACCGGCGGTAGCTCTGCCGGACGCCCCACACCGCCAGGCCCCAGAGGAGGATGAGGCCCAGCGTCAACAGGGTCAGCCCGCGACCGCTCCACGCCACCACACCGCTCCCCAGCAGGATCAGCGCGCCCGCCAGGCCGTCGGCGCCCCGCGCGACCACGATGTCGATGAACGGCTTGGCGCGCTGGGTGAGGACGGCGGGGACGGGCAGGTAGAGGATCTCCCGCGCCGCCTGGTTGATCGACACGCTGAGCGCGCTGTCGGCTCCCTTAGCGAAGCTGATCGTCAGGAGCCCGGGCAGGATCAAGAAGCCGGCCACGCCGGCCCCCATTGCGAGCGGCAGCATCGCCAGGCTACCGGCCAGGCCCAGCGTCCGGAGCGACAGGCTGGTCAGCAGGATCTGGACGATGAGCGCGATCCCGTTGAAGACGGCGAAGACGTGGCCGAAGAACTCGGTCTGCTCCACCTGGTTCGGGATCGCCGACTCGACCGCGGCGTTGAACAGCCAGTCGACGAACGTCGAGACGATCGTGGTCGCGAAGAGAAGCAGCGCGATTCGCTTCAAGTGCCGGACGCGGCGGACGATCCGCAGCCCCTCGCCGACACTTTCACGGGGTGCGCGCCGCGGCGTCCGTCCCCCGCCCGCGCGTGCCTTCCCCCGCTCCTCCGGGAAGCGGCCGATCTTGAAGACCCGGACCGCGAACGCGCCCGACCCGGCGACCAGGCCGGCCCCGATCAGGAGCAGGTTGGCGGAGCCGACCGGCTCGGCCAGGAACCCCGCCGCCGCGCTCCCCGCGACGCCGCCCGCCAGGCCGCCGGCCCCGATGAAGCCGAAGATGCGCTTGGCCTGGCGGGGGTCGAACAGATCGCTGCCGAGAAGGAAGAACTGGCTGACCAGCAGGAGCGAGAACACGTTGATCCAGACGTAGAACGCGCCCGCCGTCCAGGCGGTCGGGCTTTGCAGGAAGATCCAGAAGAGGACGAGCGAGCCGGCGATCGCCGCCTGCGTCCCCACGATCTGGCTGCGGCGGGGGAGCGGCGCCACGTAGCGGTCGTACGCGATCGTCCCCAGCGCCGAGACGACCGCCGACGCGATGTACGCCCACGGGAGGTTCTCGGACCCGGCGGTACTGAGGAAGAACGCGTTCCGTGCCGGCTTGAGGAGGTGGACGAGCGAGGTGAGGAGGAAGAAGTAGCCGAAGAGCGTCCAGGCGAGCGGCCACTCGTGCGTCCGGATGTCGACCAGCCGGCGGGCCCAGCGGGTTCCCGGTGCGGGCGCGGAACGGGATTGCGACGTGCTGCTGGTCAGTCGCGCTCGACCGGCCGGCGGCCGGCGAAACCGGTCTCCAGCGGGTGCCAGAACGCGATCCGGTCCTCACCGTAGCGCCAGCAGAGGTAGACGATCTCGCCGTCCTTGAGGGCGGGGAAGTCGACGAGGCCGGGATCCAGACCCTTGAGCTCGACCCCCAGCTCGGTCAGCTCGCCGGCGGCCTCGACCAGCCTCTCGGTGAGCGCCTCCGCCTCGCGCCGATGGCCCTGCTCAAGGGCGGCCTGTCGCTCGGCGTGGTCGTCGGTCATCCCCTTCACGATCGAGCGGACGAGCGGCAGCATCCGCTCCGCCTCGTCGAGCTCGAAGATCCGGATCTCCTGCCCCAGCGTGTTTGCCATCTACAGCTTCTCGATCTCCTGGCGCGCCCCCAGGATCTCGACGCAGTCGAGGTACAGCCGCCGCTCCTCCGTGTCGGAGAGGAGCCCGTGCTTGTAGCGCTCGTACTGCTGAGGGAAGTGCTCGCGCATGACGGAGTAGATGCGGAGGTCCTCGTGGCCGCCCTCGACCGTGATCTCGATGCGCGGAACGAACCGGATCAGGAGCCGCGCCAGCCAGAAGAGGAGGAGGACGAGGACGACGATCTTGAGCATGGGCGAAGCTTACCGCGGGTGGGAGAGAAAGACAACGGCGGCAGAACGGAGGAATCGTCGGTCCCCGCATGGTGCCCAAGGAGGGAGTCGAACCCCCACGAGCGTAAGCCCACACGACCCTGAATCGTGCGCGTCTACCAGTTCCGCCACTTGGGCACCATGCGGGTCCCGCCGAAGGTAATCCTTCGAAGGAGCGATCCTGGGCGGGCGAGGAAGATATCCCGAACCGGTCGAAAGCGTCAATTCGCGGAAATCCCACACGAGAGCTTTGCGGGCCGTCGCCTGGAAGAGCACCTTCGATACCAGCCGATGAGGACGAGCAAGAGCCGTATGAAGCGTTCCAGAGTCAAGGATGAGCTCTCGAATTTTCTCCGTCTCGCCGGCAAACCGGCGGGGGTTCTGATCGGCTTCGAATCCGAAGACGACTGGGCGTGGGGCGCGCGGGATCAGGCTCGAAGACCTGAAGGAACGCTGACCCAGCAAGCCGACTCCGGATCGCCTCCCTTGCGGCGTTCCTTCGGGTCCCTTATCCTCATTCACCCCCATCCCTTACAACTCAGGCGAGATCGAGTTCGGAGCCATGGCCGCCGAGGATGACGTCGTCGTCGCCAGGAATCGGAAGGCGCGCCACGACTACGAGATTCTGGAGACCCTGGAGGCGGGACTCGTCCTGAAGGGCGCAGAAGTCAAGTCGGTGCGCGAGGGGAACGTGAATCTGAAGGACGGGTACGCGACGGTCGAGAGGGGCGAGGCGTACCTCCACAACGTCCATATCAGCCCGTACGATCCCGCGAACCGCTGGAACGTCGATCCCGTGCGGCGCCGGAAGCTGCTCCTGAACCGGCACGAGATTCGCATCCTGGTGAGCCAGACCCAGGAGAAGGGGCTGACGGTCGTGCCACTCGATGTCCATTTCCGTCACGGATTCGCCAAGGTGACGCTGGCCGTCGCCCGCGGGAAGAAGCATTACGACAAGCGCGAGGCGATCCGCCGCCGGGAACTGGACCGCGAGGCGGAGCGCCAGATGGGACGGCGATGACGCGGACGATGATGCCGAAGAGGATGCGAACGGGCGCCGTCGTGACGGCCGCGATCGCTCTCCTGACCCCGCCGCTGGCCGCGCAGTCGATCACGGTGGCGATCGACGGAGTCGAGCGCGAGGTGGCGGTCATCGAGCGCCAGGGCCGGAGGTTCGTCGCCCTGGAGACGGTGGCCCGGCTGCTGGGCGGTCGGGTCATCGAATCGGGCGCGGAGCGGGGGGTGCTGGAGGTCGACGACTCGCGGCTCGTCGTCCGCCGCCGGCTCCCCTACATCGAGCACGACGGGCGCTGGTACCAGATGGTGGACGCGGCCCAGAAGGACGCCTCCGGTTTCTATCTGCCGGCGTCCAGCCTGAGCCAGCTCCTGCCGGTCCTCTGGCCGGGCCGCTTCCCGGCGGTCACGAGCTGGGGGCCGCCGCGTCCGTTCCCGGCGGGCGACCTGCAAGGAATCGACGTGTGGACCGGCCCCGGCCGGACCCGCCTTGGCTTCCGTCTGGAGGAGACTCCCGGCATCACGGTCGACGACCACCTTCCGGGGGCGCTGCGCCTGGAGCTGGCCGGGGTGACGCTGCCCGCCGGCGCGGCGGAAGGGCTCCGCGGGCTCGGCCTGGTCGACAGCGCCCGGGTCTCCGCCGCCGGGGACGGCTCCGCCCTGACCCTGTGGCTCGATCCCGCGGCCACGGTCTATGCGGTGTCGCCGCTCCAGCGTCCGGCCGGGCTGGAGGTCGTCCTTCGCTCGGAACCCCCCGATGTGGCGGCGTTCCTGCTCGCCTCGGAGGTCGGTTCCGGGCGTGGTTCGGCGACGACGCGATCGCGGGCGCGCGAGGAGGGCCCTGCCGAGCCGAGATCCATGGAAGGCCCGAGGTCCATGGAAGGGCACGGCGAGCTGGTGACGGCGAGCGACCGCCCGCTCGGCGTGGAGCCGGCTCCGGCGGTGATGGCTCCGGCTGATCAGACCCCCCCGCCGACGGCCCCGTCGGAACGCACCCCAACCGTCCTCACGCCGCGGCCCGTTCGCGGCGACTGGACTATCGTCCTCGACGCCGGCCACGGCGGGCACGATCCGGGGGCGATCGGCCCCGGCGGCACGCGCGAGAAGGCGGTGGCGCTGGCGGTTACGCGCGCGCTCAGGGACCGTCTCGAGGAGGAGGACGGGGTCCAGGTGATCCTGACCCGCGAGGGCGACCAGTTCATCCCGCTCGCCGAGCGGACGCAGATCGCCAACCGGGCGGGGGCGGACCTCTTCGTCTCGATCCACGCCAACGCGGCCAGCCGCTCGGCGGAGGGCTTCGAAACCTACTTCCTTTCGGCGGCCAAGACCGAGGACGCCAAACGGGTGGCGCGGATGGAGAACGCGGCGATCCGCTACGAGAGCCCCGAGATTGACCCCGCGTCGCTGGACGAGCTAAACTTCATCCTTCGGGACCTCGCGCAGAACGAGTACCTTCGCGAGTCGAGCGCGCTGGCCGAGACGATCCAGGAGGAGCTCAACCGGCGGCTTCCCCTCAAGAGCCGAGGGGTCAAGCAGGCCGGTTTTTTCGTGTTAAACGGCGCCTTCATGCCGGCGATTTTGTTCGAGATGGCGTTCATCAGCAATCCCCGGGAGGAATCGCTGCTCAATGACCGGGCGTTCCGCACCCACCTCGTTTCCGGGCTCGCCGACGGCCTGCTCGCCTACCTGGACCAGTACGGTCGGAAGGTGGTCGCCACCCGGGCGGCGCGCTAGCCGGACAGGCCCGGAGTCGCCTCGCCCCGGCGTCGCTCGCCTCGCTGCGACCGCTCTCCTCGCCGCGTTTGTCGGCGGCTGCGCCTACCTGAACACCTTCTACAACGCCGAGCAGGCCTACGAGGAGGGCGTCCGGATCGAGGCCGCGGCCGCGGCCGGCCCGAGGATCCGCTCCGCGGGCGCTTCGGCGGTGGGCGACTCGCTGTCCGCCGCGGCCAGGGCCGCGTTCCAGCGGGCGGCCGAGAAGAGCGCGATCGTTCTCGCCCGCCACAGCGATTCGAAGTACGCCGACGACGCCCTGCTGCTGCTCGGAAAATCCCTCTACCGGCTGGGATCCTACGGTGACGCCGCGGCCGCCTTTCGCCGCTACATCACGACCTTTCCCGATGGCGACGACCTCGCTCAGGCCAGGCTGGGACTCGTCCGGAGCGAGCGCCGGGGCGGTCAGCTCCAGGCGGCCGAGGCCGCGCTCGCGCCCCTGCTGGAGGCCGGCGAAGGGGTCGATCGGGCCGAGGTCCTCCACGAGAAGGGTCTGATCGAGCTCGAGGCCGGCGCCGATCGGTACGCCGCGGCGACCTTCCGGGAGCTGCTCGAAGGTCATCCCGAGTTCGCCCGCGAGCAAAGCGTCGCCCTCCAGTTCGCCGACGCCCACCTGGCCGCGGGGGAGTTCGCCGCGGCGCTGGAAGGCTACGCGGCGCTCCGTGACCGCGCCGGCGAGCCGTCCGTCCGGCGGGAGGTGGGGCTCCGGGTCGCCCGCGCCCTCGCGCTCGCGGGGCGGCGGGCGGACGCGATCGCGACCTACGACGGGATCGTGGCCGCCGGCGCCGGCGACAGTCTGGCCGCCTGGATCCACGCCCAACGGGGCGACCTCTTCGCCGTGGACTCGGCGTGGGGCGAGGCCGAGACGGCGTACGCACGGACGGCCGAGCTCGCGCCGGGGACCGCGCTCGCCGGCCGGGCGACCCTGAGCCGCGGGCGGATCGCCTGGCGGGTCCGGGACGAACGCGAGCCGGCGCTCGACATCCTCCTGGATGCGTTTCTGCACGCTCCGGTCAGCGCGTGGGGCGATTCCGCGCGGGCCGAGGCGCGGGCGCTGAACAGGGTCCTCCACTACGAGCGACTCGCCGGCGGGCGCCTGACGGTGGCCGGGCTCGACGACCCGGCGCTCGCGCGCTCGACTGCGCTCTACCGGATGGCGGAGGAAATGCTGGACGCCGAGGCCGACCCGGTCGCGGCGGCGGCGGTCTTCCAGCGCCTGGCCGTCGAGTATCCGACCTCGCCCTGGCGGCCGCGCGCGCTCCTGGCGGCGGGACTCCTGCAGCGCCGAAATGGAGCCAACGCCGCCGGCGAGGCGCCCCTCCAGGCGCTGATCGCCGCGTACTCCGACACGCCGGAGGCCGACTCGGCCCGGCGCACGCTCGGACTGCCGGTGCCGGACCGGGCGGCGGACTTCTACGCCGGATCCGCCGAGCTGGCGGGCCTCGCCGCCGCGCTTCCCGATCCCGAGGATCCGATGCTCCGGATCGTCGACCAGCTCGACCGCTACGCGGAGCGGCGGCTCGACCCGCTGGCCGATCAGCGCGAAGGGGCTCGCCCCCCGGCACGGGGCGCGATCGGGCCCGGCGCGCCGCAGGGGACGAGCGCTGGGGCGGGGGCGGACACGACCGATCCCGGAGAGGATGGTACGGACCTCCCGCCGCCGGGCCGGCCGGGCATCGAGCCGTGAGGGGTGCGAGCGGCGCGTGGATCCTGGCGATTCAGGCGAAGCGCGAGGTCGCGGCGGGGACCTGGTGGCTCGAGTTCGACCGGCCGCCGGACGTTCCCTGCGACCCCGGCCACTTCTTCATGCTCTCCCCGGCCACGCCGAGCGGTAGCGTCTTTCTCGGCCGGCCGTTCTCGATCGGCGACGAAAGAGCGGGGCGCTGGCGCTTCCTGCTGCGAGCGCTGGGCCGCGGGACCGCCTGGCTGGGCGGTCTCGATCCAGGCGCGGCGCTCAGGGTCGTCGGCCCCCTGGGCCGGCCGTTCGAGTCGCGGGACGCCTCCGCCCACCGGATCGTCGCCGGCGGGATCGGTCTCGCTCCCTTCTTCTACCTCGCGCGGCGCCTGAGGGCCGAGCGTCCGGGGGCCCGGATCGAGCTCCTCTACGGCGAGCGGTCGCGAACGGCGCACGCCGCCTTGGACGACGAGGAGGCTTCGCTGTTCGACCGGATCGAGCGGGCGACCGATGACGGCAGCCAGGGCCGGAAGGGCACGGTCCTCGAGCTCCTGGCGGGGCGATGGACCGATCCCGGTGTGGCGTGGTACGCGTGCGGACCCCAGCCGATGCTCCGCGCGCTCGCCTACGGCCTCCTCGAGAACGGCGTCCAGGGGGCCCAGTTCTCGCTCGAGGAGCGGATGGGGTGCGGCTTCGGCGTCTGCCAGGCGTGCATCGTCCCGCGCCCGCCGCGCAATGGACGTTCTCCCCGTTACCGCCTCCTCTGCACCGAGGGACCCGTGGTCGATCCGCGGGCGGTCGACTGGTGAGCTCGGACGCGCTGGTCACGACCTGCGGACCGCTGGTCTTTCAGAATCCGGTCCTGGCGGCGAGCGGCACGTTCGGCTACGGCGAGGACTTCACGCGCTTCTTCCGGCTGGACACGCTCGGCGGGTTCGTCACCAAGACGCTCTTCCTCGAGCCGCGGGACGGGAACCCCGCGCCCCGCATCGCCGAGACGAGCTCGGGGATGCTGAACTCGATCGGGCTCGCGAACATCGGCTGGGAGGTGTTCGCCTCGGAGGTGGCGCCGCGGGTCAACCGACTGCGCGGTCCGGCCCGGATGCTCGTCAACATCGCCGGCAACTCGCCGGACGAATACCGCCGGCTGGCGGCCCGCGTCGAGGCCGACCGCGAGCGGGTCGGCTGCGACGCCGTCGAGGTCAACGTCTCGTGCCCGAACGTGAGGGAGGGGGGCACGAACATCGGCTGCGACCCGCGCCAGTTCCGCGAGGCCGTGCGCGGGGTGCGGGCCGAGACGGGCCTGCCGGTGTTCATCAAGCTGTCGCCCAACGTGGCCGACGTCGTGCCGTTCGCGGCCTCCGCCGCCGACGAGGGCGCGGACGGCGTCTCGCTCATCAATACCCTCTACGGGATGGAGATCGACGTCGAGCGGCGGTGGCCGGTCCTGGGGACCGGCTCGGGTGGGCTCTCGGGCCCGGCGATCCTTCCGGTCGGCGTCCACTGGACGTACCGCGTGCGGGCCGCGCTCCCCGATCTCCCGATCCTGGGGGTCGGCGGGATCGCCACCTGGCGGGACGCGCTCCAGTACCTGATGGCCGGCGCGCAGGCGGTCCAGGTGGGGACGGCCGCGTTCGTGAATCCGCTGGCGTGTCCGGAAGTGATCGCGGGCCTCGAGCGGTACTGCGCAGAGCGGGGCACGACGATCGCGGATCTCGTGGGCGCCGCCCACCGCGGAGCCGAGCCGGCCTCGATTCCGGTCTGGACGGGGTGACCGACTCGCCGCTGATCGTCGCGCTCGACCACGACGATCCGGCGGCCGCCCGGGCGTGCGTCCAGGCGCTCGCGGGCCGGGTCGGCCGCTTCAAGGTCGGGAGCGCGCTCTTCACCCGGAGCGGGCCGTCCTTCGTCGCGGCGCTGGTCGGGGAGGGCCGCCGGGTCTTCCTCGATCTCAAGTACCATGACACGCCGGCGACGGTGGCCGGAGCGGTCGCGGCCGCGGCCGATCTCGGCGTCGATCTCCTGACCCTTCACGCCGCTGGCGGCCCGGCGATGCTGGCCGCGGCCCGGCGGGCGGCCGATGAGATCAGGGGTAGTGGCGGCGCCGCCGGAGGGAGTGCAGGTCGCCGACCCCGTCTCCTCGCGGTCACCGTCCTGACGAGCCTGGGTCCCGAGGATTACGCGCGCGTCGCGGGTCCCGGAGCCCGGCCGCTGGCGGAGGCGGTTTCGGCCCTCGCCCGGATGGCGCTCGACGAGGGGTTGGACGGCGTGGTCTGCGCGGCGGCCGAAGCGGCCGGGCTGCGGGCGTCGCTTGGTTCCGTGCCGCTCCTCGTCGTGCCGGGCATTCGGCCCGCGTGGTCGGAGGCCGGCCACGGTGGACAGGCGCGCAGGGCGACGCCGGCCGGGGCCCTGCGCGCGGGTGCTACATATATAGTTGTAGGCCGCGCGATCACGCAGGCGACCGATCCCACCGCCGCGGCCGATCGGATCGCGGCCGAGATCGCGACCCCCGGGGAATCCGGCGCATGACGTCGTGGCTCGATCGCCTTCGCCAGTCGGGCGCGCTGCTCGAGGGCCATTTCCTGCTCTCGAGCGGCTTTCACAGCCCGCGCTATGTCCAGTGCGCGCGGCTCCTCCAGCACCCATCCGAGGCCCAGGCCGCGGGGCGGGACCTGGCCGCGCGGCTGGCGGCGGCCACCGACGCGCGTCCCGATCTCGTCGTCTCGCCCGCGATCGGCGGGATCGTCCTCGGCCAGGAGGTCGCGCGCGCGCTGGGCTGCCGCGCGATCTGGGCGGAGCGCGGCCTGAACGGCGGGCTCGAACTCCGCCGCGGCTTCGTGATCGACGCGGGCGAGCGCGCGATAGCGGTCGAGGACGTGATCACGACGGCGGGCTCGCTGCGCGAGCTGATCGGGCTGATCGAGCGGGCGGGCGGGGTCGTCGGCGCCGTCGCAACCCTCGTCGACCGATCCGGCGGAGGAATCGCGTGGGAGGTCCCGGCCGTATCGCTCGTCCGGATCGACGCCGTCCGCCACCCTGCCGACCAGTGTCCGCAGTGCGCCGCCGGCATACCGGCGGTCAAGCCCGGGAGCCGGCCCGGTTGAGCCGGGGGAAGCCGGGGTTGAGCCCGGGCATAAGCCGGGGTTGAGCCCGGGGATACAAGAGATACGGTTTGTTCCGGCGGAACAAACAGCGCGGTGCGAAGTATCCATACTCGATGAACCGGACCCGCGCCTTCTCAGTGCTCGCGCTGTTGCTCGTCGCGACGGCTCGGGGCGCCGGACCGGCCGCCGCCCAGAGCGTGGGCCAGCAGGAAGTCGGCGTCTCGCTGCAGGGTCCGACCGTGGCGGTCCCCGCGTCCCTCCAGGACATCTACCGCAAGCTGGCCGCCGCATGGGAGTCCGAGGACTCTCGCGCGATCGCGCATCTCGCCCGCGAGGGCCGGGTCTACGTCGTCGTACAGCGCGAGGGGATCGGCGAACGGCTGGCCGCGAGCCAGCTCCAGTACCTGCTCGAGGACCTCTTCGATACCACCGAGGAGCTCGAGTTCCGCTTCCCGGCCTACTCGGCCTACGATCCGGAGGCCGGCACCGGGTACGCGGTCGGCGAACGTCTCTACAACCAGGGCCCCGGGATCGAGCTCAGCGACCGCGTCTTCGTTGGCGCGCGCAACGAGCACGGCCGGTGGGTATTGACGGAGCTGCGGCTCACCTTCGAGTAGATTCCGCACGCGCTCCCCCAGGAGGCCCGCGCCCCCCGCGGGGAGGGCATAGTCGGGGCGGGGCCGATGGCCCCTCATCCTCCATCCCCGTACCTTGACACCGAAGCCCGGGAGCCGGATGGAACTCCTCGCGCCTCTCATCCCCTTCGAGCCGGATTGGAACCTGCTCGCCGCCCGCGCGATCCGCATCGGTCTGATCGTCGCCGGCGGGACGATCGCCTGCTTCGTTCTCAGGCTCGCGCGCGGCCGCGTTCACCGCATGCGGGCCGCGGAGGGAGCGGCGCCGGACGCCGAGTTCCAGCGCCGCAAGACGCTGGGATCGGTCCTCACGAGGGCCGGGCTGATCCTGATCCTTTCGGTCACGCTGATGATGGTGCTGGAGGAGGTCGGGATCGCGCTCGCGCCGCTCCTCGCGACCGCCGGGATCGCCGGCCTCGCGATCGGATTCGGCGCGCAGACGCTCGTCAAGGACATCATAAGCGGGGTCTTCATCCTGATCGAGAACCAGTACGCGATCGGCGACGTCATCGAGACGGCCGGCGTCGACGGCGTCGTGGAGGAGGTGAACCTGCGGACAACGCTCCTGCGCGACCTGCACGGGGTCGTCCACGTGGTTCCGAACGGGGAGATCCGCGTCCTCTCGAACAAGACGAAGGATTGGTCGCGCGCCGTGCTCGAGGTGGCAGTCGGGTACCGCGAGGATCCGGATCGCGTGATCGCCATCCTGGAGGAGGTGGCCGCCGGCCTGGCGGATGACCCGGTGTACGGCGCCCTCCTGCTCGAGAGCCCGACCGTGCCGGGCGTGGAGGCGTTCGGGGAGTCGACGCTGACGATCCGCATGATGGCCAAGACCCTGCCGCTCAGGCAGTGGGACGTGGCCCGCGAGCTGCGCCGCCGGATCAAGCGCCGCTTCGACAAGGAGGGGATCGAGATGCCGTTCCCCCAGCGCGTGGTGTGGCAGCGGCCCGAGTAATGGGCGCGTGCTGACGTTCTACGACACGCTGCGCCGCGAGCCGGTCGCGTTCGCCCCGCTCGAGCCCGGCCGGGTCCGCATCTACACCTGTGGGCCCACCGTCCACGACTTCCCGCACATCGGAAACCTGCGCACGTTCCTCTTCGAGGATCTTCTCCGCCGCGTGCTCGAGGTGCGGGGATTCGCGGTCACCCAGGTGATGAACCTGACCGATGTCGACGACAAGATCATCACCAAGGCGCGCGCCGGCGGCGTGACGATCGCCGAATACACGGAACGCTACACCGAGGCTTTTTTCGAGGATCTGGAAACGCTCCGGCTGGAGCGCGCGGAAGCCTACCCCCGCGCGACCGAGCACATCGGCTCGATGGTGGCCCTGATCGAGCGGCTCGAAGCCGCCGGCCATACCTACCGGACCGACGACGGCTCGATCTATTTCCGGATCGCGACGTTCCCCGGGTACGGCAAGCTGTCGCGGATCGATCTGAGCGGGATGGAGGACGGTGCGCGGGTGGCGGCCGACGAGTACGAGAAGGAGGATCCCAAGGACTTCGCGCTGTGGAAGGCGGCCGAGCCGGGCGAAGAGGCTTGGGAGACCCCCCTCGGCCGGGGCCGGCCGGGCTGGCATATCGAGTGCTCGGCGATGGCGATGGCCTATCTGGGCGAAACCTTCGACATCCACACCGGCGGGGTCGACAACATCTTTCCGCACCACGAGAACGAGATCGCGCAGTCGGAAGCTGCGACGGGCCGCTCTTTCGCCCGCATCTGGCTTCACGCCGAGCACCTGGTCGTCGACGGCCGGAAGATGGCCAAGTCGCTGGGGAATTTCTACACGCTTCGGGACCTACTCGATCGGGGATACCGCCCGCGGGCGATCCGCTACCTGCTCCTGTCGGTCCACTACCGCTCGCCCATGAACTTCACCTTCGCCGGGCTCGACCAGGCGGCGGCCTCGCTCGATCGGCTGGCAGACTTCGCCCGCCGCCTGGAAACGCTGCCCATGGGGTGCATGTCCAATCCGGCGGTGGCCGAGCGGACGCGCCGGGCCCGGGCGGAATTCGATGCGGCGCTGGACGACGACCTCAACTCGAGCCGCGCGCTCGGCGCTGTCTTCGAATGGGTGCGCGACTTCAACCGGTGGATCGACGAGGACCGGCTGACGGTGGTTGACCGGCCGGAATGTGAGGCCCTGCTTGCGGCGTTCGACCGGATCTACGACGTGCTGGCGCCGGATCCGGGCGAGTCCGAGCTCTCGGCCGAGATCGAGGCGCTGATCGCCGAGCGGGAGGCCGCGCGGGCCGAGCGCGACTTCGCGCGCGCCGACGCCATCCGGGAGGCGCTGGCCGGGCGCGGCGTGATGCTGGAGGATACGCCGCAGGGCGTGCGCTGGAAGCGGGTCTGACCGGGGTTGACAGCGACGCCCTTCACGATATATTGACAATTCTTTTCTCTTTGCCGAATTGCGCCCGAGGCGGTCCGGGAGCGGGCCCGGCTGCGGCGCTCGAGCGCTCCGCGAAAACGGGGACAACAAAACGGGGCAACCGGTTCCGGCGGCCGATGTAGCTCAACCGGTAGAGCAGCTGCCTTGTAAGCAGCAGGTTACCAGTTCGAGTCTGGTCATCGGCTCCAGCGTCCAGGGGGCCCGGCGGGCAGGTTCGGCACGGCGACGGAGGGATACCGAAGCGGTCAAACGGGGCAGACTGTAAATCTGCTGGCTCATGCCTTCGGAGGTTCGAATCCTCCTCCCTCCACCACGGAGGATCGCGGCGGGGGCAACCGCGGGTCGGGCGGGAGTAGCTCAACTGGCAGAGCACGAGCCTTCCAAGCTCGGGGTTGCGGGTTCGAGACCCGTCTCCCGCTCCAGCGTGGTCGAGCCCAGGTAGCTCAGTCGGTAGAGCACGTCCTTGGTAAGGACGAGGTCGGCGGTTCAATCCCGCTCCTGGGCTCCAGCGCTCGTTTTTTTGTCCAACCGAGTTCCTGTCCAACGGGAGTGCGTGAGATGAGCAAGGCGAGGTTTGAGCGTACGAAGCCGCACGTGAACGTGGGAACGATTGGTCATGTGGATCATGGCAAGACGACGTTGACGGCGGCGATCACGGAGATACAGAACAAGAAGGGATTGGCGGACTACGTTCCGTT
>DATLFH010000103.1:0-38301 GCA_035524965.1 Gemmatimonadota bacterium
AGGTCATTGTTCCCCGTACTCGATCCCTGAAAGACCGCCTGAATGCTTCGTCACTACGAAAAGCGTGTCAAGTCTCCAAGGATGACCCCCTTGGTCAAGGCCGCCGTGTTGCTTTATCTGGAGATCCGGCCTAGATCGGTACACCCAGTGACCCTGAAGCAGCTTGTCCGCACGGAGCCAGAGCAGCTGGCAGGCCGTCGTGCTGCCGTTGAGGCTCTGCCACCTTGCCACTTTGTAGGGCGGGTGGGCAAGGGTTCCATTATGAATGGGATTCTCTCGTGGGGAATCAATTTTCTATAATCTAGCTTCGGTCCTCCGCTGAGTGCTTCGCGCTGATGGGTTCGGGCTGGAGGGGATTTGTCACGCCTCGTTGGGAGCGGGCGATCCGCGAATCGCCCGCTCGCACCAGCTTACCCCTCCGGGGCTGCCCTGCCGTGGCGGCTCCGGGCTGTCGCAATCGCGCGGGACCGGGGTTTCGGGGACTTCGGACTCCTGCGTTCGGACCCTTCTGCCAGAAGTCGCCAAGTATTGGCGGGCCCGGCATGGGGCGACATGATCGTTCGCGGGAGAACCGACGCGGCGTGCCTATAGCCCGACCACGAACTCCGCCGGGATGCCGTTCGGGGTTTCGTCCCGTTGGGGCCACCATTCGAGACACCATTTTGAACCGGTCCTGTCGAACTTCCCCAGTTGCGGATGATCCAGGCCCAGAAGGCAATAGGTGAGTCGGGCCGCCACTCATCGTCGCGCGAGGTTCCACGAGCCCGACACGCAGCGATCTAGCCGCGTGCCGATCTGCAAAGACGCTCACGATAATTGCAGCCTTGGGTAGCCTCTACTATGCATAACCCTTATCGTAGTTATTCTGGAGTATCGATTGTCACGATGCTTCCCGGTTAGGTTCGTGCAGGACGGCTTGTGACGTAACCGTAACAGAAAGAGGGCGGATGAAATGATCGCCGAGATGATGCACACCGCGGCTCGTGCGCTTCACAACTACATCGGTATTGCGACGTTGGCGATCGTAGCATTGGCCACCGGAACTGTACTGGTGGGATGTGAGGAGAGGGACTCCGAGGATACGCAGACCGAGCCGCCAGACAGCGTCATGGCGGAGGAGACATCGCCAGAGCTCCTCGCCGAAGGCCAGCGCATCTTCCGCTATGACACCTTTGGTGACGAGAAATTCTGGACCGACACGCTCCGCATGAATGAAGTCGTCGAGCAGAATGTGGATCCGACGACCGCACTCTCGGTCGGACTCAAGGTAGACGCGGACGTTCTGCCCCCAGGGATCCTCGAGCAGGTCGACCTGACGAGCCCGGCGACGACGGTCGCGCTCCTCAAGCTCAACGCCGTCGTGGGCATCCAGGCCACCGTGGACGCGGACAACCACGTCACCCGGCTTGGCATCACATGCGCTCTCTGTCACTCGACGGTCGACAACTCGGTCATGCCCGGAATAGGCCGCCGCATGGACGGCTGGCCTAATCGAGACCTCAACGTCGGCGCCATCATCGCCCTCTCGCCGGCGGTGACCGCAGAGCAGAAGGCGGTCTACGAGTCGTGGGGTCCCGGCATGTACGACCCGCGCTTCAACATGGATGGACAGAGCACGCCTCTCGTCCTACCGCCCGCATATGGCTTGGCCGAGGTCGAGAACGAAACGTACACGGCGGAGGGGCCGATCTCGTATTGGAACGCCTACGTCGCCGTCACGCAGATGCATGGTCAGGGCAACTTCTCCGACGAACGACTCGGGATCGATGTCCAGCAGTCGCCGGACCTGGTGACCTCTAAACTTCCCGCGTTGCGCGTCTATCAGCACAGCCTGCCCGCTCCACCACCACCGGCCGGGAGCTTCGACACCGCTGCCGCCGAGCGTGGCCGCGCTTTGTTCGACCGGACATGTGCGACCTGCCACGTAGGTGCCACGGGTACCGACAACAACAGTGGCACTCTGCATGCGCCGGCCGAAACCGGTGTCGATGGGGCGTACGCGGAGCGCACGGCTAACAAGGCGTACCGCACGACTCCTCTGCGGGGCCTGTGGCAGCACCCGCCGTACTTTCACGACGGCAGCGCCACCACGCTAGCGGATGTCGTGAGGCACTACACCCGAGTTCTTAGTCTCGGGCTCACGGCAGAGCAGCAGGCAGATCTAGTGGAGTTTCTGAAGTCGCTCTGATCTGGGGGTTTGCTCTCGGAGAGCGTTCAGATTTGCAATTGATTTGGGTAAATCTCAGCGGCGTGACACGTGAATAGGTGGCTACGGTTCGACTCGGTGGCGGTGGGAGACCACCAGCGCGACAGTGGAGGATTTCCTCACGCTCGACGTACGGTGGAAGCGGCGTGCGATGTCGATCGGTCTTCTCGTGGCGGCGAGCCGATGGTCGAACGGCAGCAGGTATAGTGGCCGGTTGTAGCCAAGGGTCATGATGTACCTGCGGTCTGAGCGCGATCCGAGGATCTTCTCGGGAGGAAATCAATTCTCATCCAGGAGCCGGCTCTCCGCGAGTGCTTCGAACCGGCGCGTATGCCTTGCTCGCCGTGGGCGGGCGATCGGGGTTTCGTCCCGTTGGGGCCACCAATCGAGATGCCAGTTGGAACCCTGCCGGTCGAACCGCCGAGCGGTCCGGCTACGAATCCCTTTGGCTCGCGAGCATGTTGCGAACCGTTCCCTTGCCGGCGATTTGATCGATTCCGTCCATCACTTCCTGACGAAAGGCGAGCAGGTCGAGCGCCTGCTCGATCGTTTCGATCTCGGTCGACGTTCCGAGCATTCGGTTCGCCTCGTCGATCTTGGCTTGGCTAAGTCGTAGGTTCTTCTTGGCTGCGCGGTTTCTCTTCATCGCGCCCTCAGGAAGCTTTCTCCTCAAGCCTCTCGGCGATCCAAACCTTGATGATGGACTGGCGGGTGACGCCGAGCCGTTTGGCCTCGCGATCCAGCGACTCGACCATCCACGACGGGAAGTCGACGTTGACGCGGCGCTGCTCCTGACCGGGCCTCCTGGCCTTGGAGATGTCGAGATCAGTGGTGATGTCCTCACCCCTATCGAACTTGCGGTCGAAGTCCTTAGCCTTCATAGATTGCAACCTCCTCAGCGCGAGACCGTCGGACAGAGATGAGCCGGATCCGCTCGCCGCGATGGGTGATGACCGCGGACCAGTGCTTGTCGGCAATCACACCCACGACGACCGACCGGGGTTCGTCTTCGGTGCGAGCCGGAATCTCAACGAGCATCTCGTCAAGCCACAAGGCCTGAGCCTCGACAAAGTCGATGCCGTGTTTGGCCTTGTTCGCCGCGCTCTTCTTCTCATCAAACTCGAATTCCACCGACACCCCTGGTGGGCACCCTTTAGGTATAGAAAATATACTAAATCTGTGGAAAGGCGCAAGGAGAGGCGCAGCTTACAGCTCGATCACGAATTCCGCCGGGATACCGTTCGGGGTTTCATCCCGTTGGGCCGCGCCGGAGCTCGACTCGGAAGCGCTCGACTTCCGAGCCAATTCCGAGTCGTTCGCATGAAGACGACCGACGGAACGAACGTTGTTGTCGTCGACCCCTCGGTGATGGATGTGTTCCCGGATTCGGAGGCCGTGAACGAGGCACTACGAGCTCTCACACCCGTCCTGCGGAGCCGCAAGCGAGCATAGCCACCGCCGTATCGGATGGTTCGAGGGATCCCGAGATCGCCCGCCATTGAGGACGCTGTCCCGGCTGTTCTCCAGGAGCGACTCAGGATTGTCGCGACCCGGCCTGCGGTTTCGACGCGTGGGACGCTTCGGTTTCAGCCCCTCCTTCTTCTGCGAGCGTGCAGTCTTCGCAGAACGGGTGCCGTCCGCCACGGTTCTTGCACAACGGAGCCGTCGCCTAACGCTCATCGGCCTGTGGGTTGCCATCGCCCTTCACAACGTGCCGACGTTCTTCACGCGTTTCCGGTAGCAACGACTGGGCCGAACTGCTTGACATCGCTTAGTCGGGGCGCATATTTGCCGGCGCTTTCGACCCGTCGAGCGCCGCTTCCGCGTCGAACGGGAGATCCGCCAGCATCGACGCCGCGATAGCAGTGTACCCCTATACGGGGATCGGATGCGGATAGTTGCGTTCGGTTTTCGGGTCGCCGTCCTGCCAGCGCTTATTCTCGTCCCCTCCGCTTGCGGTGACGTGCGCTCCGCGGTCACGACCTCCGACGCGCCCGAGCAGCCGGTCGAGTTCATGCATACGGTCCACGTCCAGCAGGACCGGATCCCCTGCGCCTACTGTCACTCCTCCGCCAACATGTCGGAGGAGGCGGGGATTCCGGCGCTCGGAACCTGCATGGGCTGCCACCGGTTCATCCAGGGGACGAGCCCCGACTTCCAGCAGGAGATCCAGAAGGTCATGGAGTTCTGGGCGGACTCGACGCCGATCCCCTGGGTGCGGGTGCACAGCGTTCCGGAATTCGTTCAGTTCACCCACGAGCCGCACATCGACGCGGGGGTGACGTGCGCAGCGTGCCACGGCGACGTGGCCTCGATGGAGCGGGTGGAGCGGGTGGCGCCGCTGACGATGGGGTGGTGCGTCGAGTGTCATCGGGATAGAGGGGCGCCGGACGACTGCGCCGCCTGTCATTTCTGAGATGAAGCGGCACTTCTGAGATGGAGCGGCGCGACTTCCTCCGGCTCCTGGGAGTGACCGGTGCGGGCACGCTGACCGCCTGCGACGCGAAGGTCGGTCCGCAAAGCCTGATCCCGTACCTCGTTCCCCAGGAGGACATCACTCCCGGGGTCCCCACCTGGTACGCTTCGACGTGCCGCGAATGCCCGGCCGGCTGCGGGGTGCACGTCAAGACGCGCGAGGGCCGCGTGATCAAGCTCGAGGGGAACCCCGAGAACCCGGTCAACCGCGGCAAGCTGTGCGCCCGCGGCCAGAGCGCACACCAGAACCTCTACGACCCCGACCGCCTGAAGGGTCCTCAGCGGCTGGACGGCCGCCGCTATCTGGATGTCGGCTGGGAGGACGCGGTCCGCATGCTGGCCGAGCGGATCGGGGCGGAGCGCGAGGAGCCCGGATCCGTGGTCTTCCTCACCGGGCTCCAGACCGGTACGCGCGCCCGGCTCTACCGCGAGTGGGCGGATGTGGTTGGCGCCGACTGGGTGATGTTCGAGCCGTTCGCGCACGAGGCGATCCTCGAGGCCAACCGGCGCGTCTTCGGGGAAGCCGTCCTGCCGTCCTACGACATCGAAGCGGCCGAGCTGGTGATCTCCTTTGGTGCCGATTTCCTCGAGACGTGGGTCTCGCCGGTCCGCTACGCGCGCCAGTGGTCCCGGATGCACGCGGTCAAGGGTCTGGAGGCGGAGGACGGTCGCCGCCCGCCGGGGATCATGATCTCCGTCGAGCCGCGCCTGTCGATGACGGCCGCCAACGCCGACGAGTGGATCGCGCCCCGGCCGGGGACCGAGTTCCTGATCGCGCTGGCGATGGCGAACGTGCTGGGAGCGGGCGGCGAGGCGGCGGAGTGGCCGCCTGCGCGGGCCGCGACGGCGACGGGAGTCCCGGTCGAGACGATCGAACGGCTGGCCGCGCTCTTCGGCGAGAGGCGGAGTTTGGCCCTTCCCGGAGGCGTGGCGACCGCCCACAGCCGGGCGACCGAAGCCAACGTGGCGGTCAACCTCCTCAACCAGGCCGGCGGAGCGGTCGGCGATACGCTGCGCTTGACGACGCCGGTCACCGGCGCGGTCGAGAACTCCTACCGGTCGGTCGTCGACCTGACGACGCGCCTCAAGACCGGGCGCGTGCGGGCGATCCTCTTCTCCGAGACCAATCCCGTCTTCACGCTTCCGCCGGGGCTCGGTTTCGCCGAAGCGTTGCGTCAGGTGCCGTTCCGGGTCTCGTTCTCGCCGGTCTTCGACGAGACGGCCGCCCACTGCCACCTGCTTCTTCCCGACCACACGCCGCTCGAATCGTGGGGCGACTGGGTGCCCGAGGCGGGCGTCCTGAGCATCGTCCAGCCCGCGATGCGACCCGTCTTCAACACGCGGTCGACCCCTGACGTTCTGTTGCAGGCGTTTCGCGGGATGGGCGCGGCCCGTGCCGGGGAGGTCCGGACGGCCGAGGGGGAAGCGCCCGGTGGCGAGGCGCCCGATGTCGCCGCACCCGCGGTCGCGCCCGCCGCGACCCTGGACGCGGCAAGCTGGCCGGAGTACCTGCGCGCGGCGTGGGCGGATCGGGCTCCCGACGAGCACGCGTGGGCCGAGGTCCTCAGGTCGGGCGGGGTCTGGCAGGGCGGTCCCGCCGGCATGGTCGCGGCGGGCGCGGCTCCCGGGGTTGCCACGGAGGCCCCGCTCGACTTCGCGCCGGCCGAGTTCGACGGGCCGGCCGACGCCGAATCCTACGTCCTCCACGTCTACCCGCAGATCGCGATGTACGACGGACGGACGGCGAACCGGGCGTGGCTTCAGGAGTTGCCCGATCCGTCCACGACCGCCTGCTGGCAGACGTGGGTCGAAATCCATCCCGAGACCGCGCGCGCGTTGGGCATCGCCGACGGGGACGTCGTGGCGGTCGAGTCATCGCACGGCAGGGTGGAGGCGCCGGTCATCGCGTACCCCGGCGTGCGGCCCGACTCGGTCGCCATGCCGCTGGGGCGCGGCCACACCCGGATGGGGCGCTACGCCGGCGGGCGGGGGGTCAACCCGGTCGAGCTCCTGCCGCCCACCTCCGAGCGCCACTCGGGGGCGTTCGTCTACCAGAGCGTGCGCGTCCGGCTGACGCCGACCGGCGCCTGGCTGCCGCCGCTCAAGCACCAGGGGGAGGACCGGCAGCACGACCGCGGGATCGCGCAGGCGGTCTCCGCCCTGGCGCTCGCCGAGGCCGCCAACGGTCACGCGGAGCACGAAGCCGCGGCGCCCGGCGCGGCCCCTCACGAGCCGATGACGGTCGAGCGGGCGATCCGGGACGCCGACGCCGACAGTCCGTATCGCTGGGGGATGGCGATCAGCGTCGACGCCTGCACCGGGTGTCAGGCGTGCGTGGCGGCCTGCGCGGCCGAGAACAACCTGCCGTTCGTGGGGCCCGAGCGCGTGGCGAAGAGCCGGCAGATGACGTGGCTCCGGATCGAGCGCTTCTTCGAAGAGAAGGCCGGCGGCGGGATCGAGACCCGGCACGTGCCGATGCTGTGCCAGCACTGCGGCGCCGCGCCGTGTGAGCCGGTGTGTCCCGTGTACGCGACCTATCACAACCCGGAAGGGCTGAACGTCCAGGTCTACAACCGTTGCGTCGGGACCCGCTACTGCTCCAACAACTGCCCCTACAAGGTGCGCTACTTCAACTGGTTCACCTACGAGTGGCCGGAGCCGCTGAACTGGGGCCTGAACCCCGACGTCACCGTGCGCGAGAAGGGCGTCATGGAGAAGTGCACCTACTGCATTCAGCGGATCAACGCCGCCAAGATCGCGGTCACGGGGGATGATCCTGACGCCGTGATCCCCGACGGCGCCTTCCAGACCGCCTGCCAGCAGACCTGCCCGACCGACGCGATCGTGTTCGGGAACCTCAAGGACCCCGGGAGCCGGGCCGCGCGGTTGGCCAGGGGGCCGCTGGCCTACAGCGCGCTCGACGTGCTCAACACGCGGCCCGCGAACTTCTACCTGAAGCAGGTCAACCAGCGGGTCGAAGCGGCGGCTGAGGCGACCCGCTGAGAGGGGACGGGGCGATGGCGGAGACGACGAGCACGAGAGACGCCGGCCGCGCACAGGCGACCGTCTTTCGCCGCGTCAACCGCGACATCCTGGCCACGCTCCAGACGCCCGGTCTGGGATGGACGGCGCTGTTCGCGCTGGTGCTCCTCGTCCTCGCCATCGGCGCGCTCGCCTGGACCTACCAGATCAAGACCGGCCTCGGCGTCGCCGGCTACGTGCCGCCCGTCATGTGGGCGGTCTATATCACCGATTTCGTGTTCTGGGTCGGGATCGCCCACTCGGGGACCCTGATCTCGGCGATCCTGTTCCTGTTCCGCGCCCAGTTCCGCACCGCCGTCTACCGCGTCTCCGAGACGATGACGGTGTTCGCGGTCATGACGGCGGGGTTGTTCCCGATCATCCACCTCGGCCGCATGTGGTACTTCTACTACCTGATCCCGTACCCGAACGAGCGGCTCCTCTGGCCGAACTTCCGGAGCCCCCTGGTGTGGGACTTCTTCGCGATCTCGACCTACTTCACGATCTCGTCGCTGTTCCTGTACATGGGGCTGATCCCCGACATCGCGGCCGCGCGCGACCGCGCCGAGCCGGGCACGTTCCGCCGCCGGCTCTACACCACGCTCGCGCTCGGATGGCAGGGGATGGACCGCCAGTGGCGTCACTACAACCGCGCCTACCTGTTCATGGCCGGGCTGGCGACGCCGCTCGTCCTCTCCGTCCACTCGGTCGTGTCGTGGGACTTCGCGATGGCGATCGTGCCCGGCTGGCACTCGACGATCTTCGCCCCGTACTTCGTGGCGGGTGCGATCTTCAGCGGGGTCGCGATGGTGATCACGCTCGTCGTACCGCTCAGGAAGGCGTTCCATCTCGAGGATTACATCGACGAGTATCATCTCGACAACCTGGGTAAGCTTCTGCTCCTCACCTCGTCGATCGTGTTCTACGCCTACCTGGCGGAGTTCTTCATCGCGTGGTACTCGGGCTCCCCGTTCGAGCGGGCCGTGTTCTGGGATCGCGTCACCGGGCAGTACGCCTGGGCGGGGTGGATCATGTACACCTGCAACTGCATCATCCCGCTCGCCCTGTGGTGGAAGCGCGTTCGCACGTCCTGGTTCTGGATGTTCATCATCTCGATCTTCGTCAACATCGGGATGTGGTTCGAGCGCTTCGTCATCATCATCCAGTCGCTGGCGCACGAGTTCATGCCGGCGCAGTGGGATTACTACACCCCGACGTGGGTCGAGGCGGCGATCACGGCAGGGTCGTTCGCGTGGTTCTTCATGTGGTTCCTCCTGTTCGTCAAGTTCCTGCCGTCGATGGCGATCGCGGAGCTCAAGGAGCTGCTGCCGCCCAGGCTCAGGCGACAGCAGAAGGAGCTGGAGACGACCCGATGAGCGCCGAGGTGCAGGAGGGTGGCATCCGCGGGGCGTTCCTGACGCTGGACGAGGTCGCCGAGGCCGTCCACGCGCTCGAGGCGGAGGGGTTCACGGCCGACGACATCACGGTGTTCTCGCCGATCCCGACCCCGCACCTGGAGGAGCACCTCGATCGTCCGGTCAGCAAGGTGCGGTGGATGACCCTGATCGGCGGGACCCTTGGGTGCATCACCGGCTTCGCGCTGACGTACTGGACGTTCTTCGCCTGGCCGCTTCCGGTGGGCGGCAAGCCGATCGGGTCGTTCCCGGTGACGGTCATCATCATGTTCGAGCTGACGGTCCTCCTGGGCGGGCTCTTCACGCTGGCCGCGGTGTTCATCTTCAGCCGGATTCCGGCGCTGGGCTCCGAGCCCGGCTACCACCCGCGCTTCTCCGAGGACCTCTTCGGCGTGTTCGTGCGCGCCATGGACAGCGACGCGCGTCACCGGGCGCAGTCGGCGCTCGACCGGATGGGCGCCCTCGAGGTCGACCGTGCCACGGCGTAGGCGGAGCGGGCCGGCCGCGTTCATCCTGGCGGCGGCGCTGGGGACCGCCGCCCCGGGCTGCGACTGGTTCAGCACGATGAGCCGGACGCCGGCGATCCAGCCGCACGAGCGGGAGCCGATCCCGGCCCCCGAGGGCTCGATCCCGCTGGGTGGCCTGCCGGAGTTCGACCTGATGTCCGCGGATGTCGTGCTCGTGCCGCCCCCGGAAGCCGAGCGCTCGCCGGTTTCGGGGCGCGCCTACTACGAGACCTTCTGCACCGTGTGTCACGGCTCGGGCGGGGCCGGCGACGGCCCCCTGACCGCGAAGTTCCCGGCGATCCCGGCGATCGCGACGCCGCGGGTGGCGGCATACTCGGATGCCTACCTCTTCGCCCTGATCACCGACGGGCGCGGGCTCATGCCCGAGTACTCGCGCATCCCGCCCCGGGCGCGGTGGGACATCGTATCGTATATGCGCGCCCTCCCGCCGGCCGCCACCGGAGAGGAGGAAATCCCGTGAGCGCCCACCCGGGTCACCGGCACGACCGCCGCGTGAACGTTCCCGACCTCCTCGACCGCATGCTGGAGGGGCCGTCCGGGAGCTTCCACCTGATCGCCGTCCTCCTCTGCCTGGTCGGCGTGGCGGGGTTCATCGCCGGGCTTCTCGGCGACCCGGCCCGGGCGTGGACCGCGCTCGTCTGGAACTGGGCGTTCTGGAGCGGTCTGTCGCTGGCCGGCGCGGTGCTGGTCGCGGCCGCGACCGCCTCCCGGGGAGCCTGGCTCCGGCCGCTGCGCCGCTTCGCCGAGGCGCTGACGGCGTTCCTGCCCGTGTCCTACGTGATCATGATCGTCCTCTTCTTCGGGCTCGAGCACGTCTACGTCTGGGTCGCACACCCCCCGCCCGTCAAGGCGCCATACCTGAACCCGACCTTCTTCATCGTGCGCGAGGCGGTACTCGTGGCGGTCCTCTACGGGCTCGCGCTGGCGCTCGTCTACTGGTCGATGCGTCCGGATCTGGGGCGGCTCGGGGACCGGGTCGGCGGCTGGCGCGCGGGGCTCTACGGTCGCCTGACCGGTGGATGGCAGGGCCTCGATCCCGAGGTCGAGCGCGCCCACCGGAACCGGAGCCGGCTCGCCCCGGCGCTCGTCGTCGCGTGGGCCCTCGTCTGGACGATGTGGGCCTGGGACTGGCTCATGTCGGTCGATCCGCACTGGTTCTCGACCCTGTTCGGGGCCTGGATCTTCATGACCCACTTCCTGGCCGCGATCGGAGCGACGGCGATCCTGGCGTGCCTGCTCCGCGGCTACCGGTCCTTCTCCGAAGCGGTGGACCGGCGCGCGCTCCACGACATCGGCAAGATGCTGTTCGCCTTCACCGTGTTCTGGACCTACCTGTTCTTCGCCCAGTATCTGGTGATCTGGTACGGGCGGCTCCCCGAAGAGACGCATTTCGTCGAGCTGCGACTGTGGGGGGCGTACCAGCCCGTCGCGACGATCGTCTTCGCGGCCGTGTTCCTGGTGCCCTTCCTGGGGTTGCTGGGCGTCCGGCCGAAGCGAACGCCGGCCCTCCTGACCGCATTCGCCCTGATCAGCCTGATCGGGATCTGGCTGTTCCACTTTCTGATCGTGGCGCCCGGCGTGTTCCCGGATTTCGTCGCCTTTGGCTGGATCGAGCTCGCGGTGGCGGCGGGACTTTTCGGGGCCTTCGCCCTGTCCACGATCGCCTTCCTGAGCGCGTTTCCGGCGATCGCGATCGCGGCCGGCCTGCCCGCCGACCCGGAGAGCGAGAAGCTGGCCGAGCTGACCGAGCCCCACCACCACTAGGGCGGCTGCTTGAAGAGCGGCCTGCGGGTCGCTTCCCGCCATCCCGCCCGGTGTACGTCGTCGGACAGAGATCCCCCGAGTCGGCCCGTATAATGGATCGATCGGAGCTCTTCGGCTTCGATGGGAACGTCCATTTGACGTAGCCAAGGAGGATTTTCATGGCAGGACCGGGAAAGACCGGAGGACCGGGAAAGACCGGCGAAGAGAAGAAGACCACGGGGACTCCGCGAGGGACCGAGACTCCGGGCCGCAAGGGAACGGGCGATGGCCGGCAGGGGACCGAGAGACAGGGCGGCCAGAAAGCTCCGGGAGGCCAGAGCGGCCAGCGGGGACAGGGCGGGGGCCAGGGGGGTCGTCAAGGCCAGAAGAGCACGTCCGGTACCGGTCGCCGGGAGAACATGTAGCCTCGCCGCACGCGGCAAGGCAACGCGAGGCCGGACGCCCCCGCGGGGCGTCCGGCCTCTTTTTGACGACTCTTCCGGCTTTCGCGCTAGATTGATCGTGATGGTCCCTCCCGGCCTCTCCCGCTTCACGAAGGTCGTCGCCGGCTGCACCTTCCTCCTCCTCCTGGCGGGTGGGGCGGTGACGAGCACCGGCTCCGGCCTGGCGGTTCCGGACTGGCCGCTCTCCTTCGGTCGATTCATGGTGCCCATGGAGGGCGGAGTCCTCTACGAGCACGGCCACCGGCTGCTCGCGGCGGCGGTCGGACTCCTGATCGGGATCCAGACGCTCTGGCTCTGGTACGCCGAGCCGCGGCGGTGGGTGCGGGCGCTGGGATCGCTCGCCCTGGCGGGCGTCGTGGTTCAGGCGCTCCTGGGGGGCTTGACCGTGCTCCTGCTTCTGCCGGATCCGGTCTCGATCGGCCATGCCGCCATGGCCCAGGTCGTATTCGGCCTGACGGTGGCGATCGCGGTCGTCTGCTCCCGGCAATGGCATGCGGCGGGGGACCGCGAGCGGGCGCTCGATGTCCGGGTGCCGGCGTTCGCGACCCTGAGCGCGGCCACGGCGGCCGTGATCTTCGGCCAGATCGTGCTCGGTGCGCTCGTCCGGCACACCGGCGCCGGGCTGGCGATCCCCGACTTTCCGCTCGCCTACGGACAGCTCGTGCCGCCGCTCGATTCACGACCGGTCGCCCTCCACTACGCCCACCGGGTGGGTGCGCTCGTGGTCGCGCTCGCGGTCGGCTGGACGGCGGCCCGCGCCTGGCGCGCCCACCGCGGGGATCCGAGCCTCCTTCGCCCGAGCCTCCTCATGGCCGCGCTCGTCCTCGTCCAGATCGGCCTCGGCGGCTGGACCGTCCTCTCGTACAAGGCGGCCGGCATCGCGACCGCCCATCTGGGCGCGGGCGCGCTGCTGTGGGCGACCGCACTCGTCCTCGCGCTTCGCTCGCGGCGTCGGCTCGCGGCCGCTCCGGCTCCGGTGCACGCCCCGATCCACCCGCTCAGCGACTACCTCGTCCTGACGAAGGCGCGGATCACCGCGCTCGTCCTCGTGACCGCGGCCGCCGGCTTCTGCCTGGCGTCGCCGGAGGGGATCGACCTGGGACGCCTCGCGGCGCTGCTGGTCGGAACGGCGCTCGCTTCCGGCGGCGCGGCGGCCCTCAACCAGGTTTTCGAACGGGAAGCCGACGGCCGAATGGCGCGGACCTGGTCGCGACCCCTCCCCGCGGGACGCATCACTCCCCGGCAGGGGCTCGTGGTCGGGGTAGGCCTGGCCGCGGGCGGCGTCGTGTGGCTCGCGTTACGGATCGACCTCCTGACCGCCGGTCTCGCGCTCCTGACGATCGGGCTCTATCTCGCCGTCTACACGCCGCTCAAGCGCCGCACGCCGCTCAACACGCTGGTCGGCGCCGTGCCGGGTGCGATCCCGCCGATGATGGGCTGGACCGCCGCGACCGGCGGCCTCGCGCCCGGGGCGTGGGTCCTCTTCGGGATCCTCTTCCTGTGGCAGCTCCCGCATTTCCTCGCGATCGCCTGGCTCTTCCGCGAGGATTACGCGCGGGGCGGCTTCCCGATGCTGCCGGTCGTCGATCCCGACGGAGGGTCGACCGGACGGCAGGTGGCGCTGTACCTCGTGGCCCTGATTCCGGTCAGCCTGGCGCCCACGTTCCTCGGACTGACCGGGCCGGTCTACTTCTTCGGCGCGCTGGCGCTGGGGCTCGTCTTCCTCGGCTTCGGGATCGCGATGGCGCTGGGCCGGGGACGGCGGGGCGCGCGGCGGCTCCTGCTGGCGTCGGTCACCTATCTGCCGATCCTCATGCTCCTTCTCCTCGCCGACCGGGGGGTCCGCTGAGGGCGGCCGGGAACGCGGTCGAGGTCGAAGGGGTCCGGCACCGGTATGGCGACCGGGAGGCGCTCCGCGGCGTGTCCCTCGCGGTCGGCCCCGGGGAGCTCCTGGGTCTCCTGGGCCCGAACGGCGGCGGGAAGACGACCCTCCTGCAGATCCTCTCCACGCTGATCGTGCCGTCGGCAGGGACCGCCCGGATCGAAGGCATCGACGTCGTCCAGCGGCCCGCCGAAACGCGCCGCCGGATCGGGGTCGTGTTCCAGCACGCGAGCCTCGACCTGCACCTGACCGTCGGCGAGAACCTGCGTCACCAGGGCCACCTCTACGGCCTCCAGGGCGGCTCGCTGAGCGAACGGATCGAGACGATCCTGGCGCGGCTCGGCGCCCTCGATCGGGCGGCCGATCGGGTGGGCTCGCTCTCCGGCGGGCTCCGCCGCCGGGTCGAGCTGGCCAAGGCGCTCCTCCATCGGCCGCGTGTCCTCCTCCTGGACGAGCCCACGGTGGGGCTCGATCCGGGCGGCCGGCGCGAGTTCTGGCACCATCTGCTGGATCTCCGCGCGGGTGAGGGGGTGGCCGCCGTCCTGGCGACCCACTGGATGGAAGAAGCCGAAGCGTGCGACCGGGTCGTCTTTCTCGACCGCGGCGCGGTCGTGGCCGACGGCCGCCCGGAGGCGCTCAAGGCAGAGATCCGGGGGGATGTCGTCTCGCTCGAAGCGGAGGACGCCTCGCGCCTCGCGACGGCGATCCGGGAGCGGTTCGGGGTAGAGGTCGCGATGGTCGACGGGCGGGTGCGGATCGAGCGCCCGGACGGGGCCGCGTTCGTGCCCCGGCTGGCGGAGGCGTTCCCGGGCCTCATCCGCTCGATCACGGTGGGGAAGCCGACCCTCGAGGACGTCTTCGTGCAGCGGACCGGCCACCGGCTCGGCGATGACGGGATCGAGCATCCGGGCGCGGAGGACGGTGCGCCGCAGAGCGCGGGGAGCCGAGCGTGAGCGCGCTCCTCCTGCCCGCGGCCAGCCTCTGGTGGCGCGAATGCATCCGCTTCTATCGCGACCGGGCGCGGGCCGCGAGCTCGCTGGCGACCGCGCTCCTGTTCTGGGTCGTGATCGGGTTCGGGCTGGCCGGCTCGTTCGCGCCGGCGGGGATGCCGGCCGGGATCGGGGCGATCGAGTACCTCTACCCGGGGACGGTCGTGTTCGTCGTCCTGCTGACCGCGATCCTGGGCACGTTCTCGCTGATCGAGGACCGCCGCGCGGGCTTCCTCCAGGGCGTGATCGTGGCCCCGGTCCCGCGCAGCGCGATCGTTCTGGGGAAGGTCCTGGGGGGATCGACGATGGCGGTCGCGCAGGGAGCGCTTCTGCTGCCGCTCGCCCTGCTGGTCGGAATCCCGCTCGATCCCCGCGGCGCCGTGCTCGGGCTGGCGGCCCTCTTCGGGCTCGCGTTCGCGCTGACGTCGCTGGGCTTCATCCTCGCCTGGCGGATGGAATCGATCCACGGGTTCCACGGCATCGTGAACCTGCTGTTGATGCCGATGTGGCTCCTGTCGGGCGCGCTCTTCCCGGTGGCCGGGGCGGCCGGCGGGCTCCAACTGGTCATGCGCCTGAACCCGATCACCTACGGCCTGGCCGCCTTCCGCGGCGCGCTGTACGGCGCGCCGGGTCTGGAGCCGGTCGGCGCCGGCACGGCGTGGGCGGTGACGGTCGGTTTCGCGCTCGCGCTCTTCCTCGCTGCGGTCCTGCTGGCCCGGCGTTGATCGCGCTTCACGACCTGCCGCTGGTCAACGCGTCGCTCAACGGCGCGGCGGCGGCGCTCCTCGCGGCCGGCTATGGGTTCATCCGCCGCGGGCAGGTGGCCCGCCACCGGGCGTGCATGCTCTGCGCGCTCGCGGTGTCGGCCCTGTTTCTGATCTCCTACCTCGTCTACCACGCTCAGGTCGGCTCGGTGCGATTCACCGCCGGCGGGTGGCCGCGGACGCTATACTTCGCGATCCTCCTGACGCACACACCGCTGGCGGCCTCGATCGTGCCGCTGGCGCTCGTCACGGCCTGGCAGGCGCTCTCCGGGCGGTTCGATCGCCACGTCCGGATCGCGCGCTGGACGCTCCCCCTGTGGCTCTACGTCTCGGTGACAGGTGTCTTGATATACATGATGCTGTACCAATGGTTTCCATCAAATGAACTCTAGTGATGCATGAACCGAAGCGGAAGGCACGCGGCGGCAGCGGTCCGCCCACGCGGCGGGCGCGTTGCGGGCCCCGCCGGACGGCGCTAGCCTGCGCGGATGACCGAGGCCGTCTTCGCCGCCGTCTACGCGATCCTGTGGGCGCTCCTGTTCGTCGTCCTCTTCCGGCTGGGGAGGCGGTCGGGGGAGCTCCAGGCGAAGATCCGGCGGATCAAGAAGCACCTCCACAGCGGCTGGCCGGATCCGGAGGGGTGACGCCGGCGAAGTCGGATGACGGCGAAGGTGGACGTCGCGAAGTTGATGGCGCCCCGGCAGCGCGTATATTTTCCCACTTCGCCCGCCCGTGCGCCCTTAGCTCAATTGGATAGAGCGTCAGACTACGGATCTGAAGGTTGGGGGTTCGACTCCCTCAGGGCGCACCAGAACGCTGCGGACGAGCGATGGATGGGGGACGCCCTCGACGAGGCGGCGCGCGCGGGCGCGCGCGGCGAGGTGCCGATCGGCGCGGTGGCGGTCGCGAACGGGACGGTCCTTGGGCGCGGCGGAAACGAGACCGAGACCCGCCAAGATCCGACGGCTCACGCCGAGATCCTCGTCCTCCGGAGTGCCGCCGGGCGGCTGGGCTCCTGGCGGCTCGCCGGCGTCACGCTCTACGTGACGCTGGAGCCCTGCGCGATGTGCACCGGGGCCGCGGTGCTGGCCCGAGTGGACCGGCTCGTGTTCGGGGCCGAGGACCCCAAGGCTGGGATGTGCGGGAGCCTGGACAACCTGGCCCAGAATCCGCGGCTCAACCACCGCATCGAGGTGACTGGAGGCGTGCGCGCCGCCGAGTGCGGCGCGCTCCTCACAGATTTTTTCGGCGGGCTCCGCCGGCGTCGCTAGACGCGGCGCCCGGTCACGAGTTGATAGACGACGACGATCAGGATCACGACGAGGAGCAGGTGGATCAGGCTTCCAGCGTTGAAGACGAAGCCACCCAGCAGCCAAAGGATCAGCAGGATGACGACCAGCGTCCACAGCATCACGCACCGTCCTCTCTCGTTGGGTCCGATCAGGGAACCGGATCGCGGGTAAGATCAAGCACCGTCCGCCTGGGCGCAAGTCAGATTGATACCGGAGGGGTGGCCGAGCGGTTGAAGGCGCCGGTCTCGAAAACCGGTATACGTGAAAGCGTATCGTGGGTTCGAATCCCACCCCCTCCGCCATGACGACCTGGACGCGACTCTCCCAGAAGCTATAGTTCTCTGCGCACCGCCCGCGGGAGAGGACCCCCCGCGACGGGAGCACCCATACTGGTGATCTCTTTGCCGCCCCTCTACGAAAGCCACGAACCGATCCGCGCCGAGATCTTCGGCGCCGAGCGCTTCGAGCAGCATGCCGAGAGCCTCGCTGCGGCGCAGACCGTCTATCCCCGCCCGCGCAGAGGCGTGCCCGTGCTGGCGCGACTCGAGAACAACGCCCGGATCCTTCGGGAGAGCTATCAGAAGCTGACCGAGGCGACGACCAGGGATCAGGCGATCTCGCCCGCGGCCGAGTGGCTCATCGACAACTTCCACATCATCGAGGAGCAGATTCTCGAAATCCGCGAGGGACTCCCGGCGAAGTACTATCGGGAGCTGCCGAAGCTGGCTGCCGGGCACCTCGCGTCCCATCCACGTGTCTACGGCCTGGCGTGGGCTTTCGTCGCCCACACTGACAGCCGGTTCGATGCCGAGCTGCTCGAGCGGTTCGCGCGAGCCTATCAGAAAGTTGCGCCGTTGACGATGGGGGAGCTGTGGGCGCTGCCGATCACGCTGCGCCTGATCCTGGTCGAGAACATGCGACGGATTGCCGAGTCGATCGTCGGTTCGCGCGTGGCCCGGGTGGAGGCGGGCGAGCTGGCCGACCTCCTCCTCGAGGCGACCCACCGCAAGGAGGAGGATCTGCTGCTGGCTCTCGGCCCCTACGAAACCTCGCCGTTGTCGGCCTCTTTCGCCGTCGAGCTCGTCCAGCGGCTGCGCGACAGCGACCCGGCAGTGATGCCCGTCCTGGGATGGCTCGAGGAGCGTCTCGCGGCGCAGGGGACGACGGCGGACGAGATCGTGCGCCGTGAGCACATGAGCCAGCTCGCCGCGCACGCGACGATCGTGAACATCATCGGCAGCATGCGTCAGATCTCGGCCTTCGACTGGGCCGAGCTCTTCGAGAACGTGAGCCTCGTGGAGCGGATTCTGCGGCGCGACCCGACACGCGTCTATCCGCAGATGGATTTCGCCACCCGGGACGCCTACCGTCACGTGATCGAGACCCTGGCTCGGGGAACCGAGCTGACGGAGGAGGAAGTGGCCGAGCGCGTCGTCGAGCGCGCCGCGGTGAATCCCCCGGTCGGCAGCGACCTGATCGGCGAAGGTCGCCGGCAGTTCGAGCGCGAGATCGGTTACCGGCCGCCGCTGTCACGGCGGCTCCGCGAAGCGCTGGCGGCCTTCGCCACACCGTTCTACCTGGGCACGATCGCGGCGGTGAGCGGGTTGCTCGTCCTGCTCCTGCTGGCGTACGTCGCCGGGCTCGGAGCGGGTGCACCGGTCCTGGTCGTCCTGGGGTTGCTGTCCCTGATCCCGGCGACCGACCTGGCGATCGCGGTCCTCCACCAGGATATCATCGAGCTCTTTGATCCGCGCCGGCTCCCCAAGCTCGATTTCGAGTCCGGCATCCCCGAGCCTCACAACACGCTGGTGGCCGTTCCCACGGTCCTGACCGACGAATTGGATACGCGCGAGCAGGTCGAGAGGCTCGAGCGTCACTACCTGTCGGGCGCCCACGGCCACATCACGTTCGCGCTGCTCTCCGACTGGCGGGACGCCGAGGCGGAATCACTGCCAGGCGACGATCGCCTCGTGGCCGTGGCCGCCGAGCATCTGGCGGACATCAACGACCGGTACGGGCCGCGCCCCGATGGGGGTCCGAGGTTCCTGCTCCTCCACCGGCGGCGGGTGTGGAACCCGCGCGAGCGGCAGTGGATGGGTTGGGAGAGGAAGCGCGGGAAGATCCACGAGCTTAATCAGCTCCTGCGGGGCGCCCGGGATACGACCTTCCTTCTGCGCGGCGACGGGTTGACGGACGTGCCCGCGGAAGTCCGGCACGTGATCACTCTGGACGCGGACACCCGGCTCCCCCCGGGGATCGCCCACCGCCTGGTGGGGGCGATGGCCCACCCCCTCAACCGCCCGCGGTTCGATCCCCGGAAGCGGCGCGTCACCGCCGGCTACGCCATCCTCCAACCGCGGATCACCCCGATGCTGCCCCCGGCCGGCGAAAGCTCCCTCTACCATCACCTGTACGCGGGTCCGACCGGCATCGATCCGTACTCGTCGGCCGTGTCGGACGTCTACCAGGACCTTTTCGGGGAGGGATCGTACGTCGGGAAGGGGATCTACGACGTGGACGCCTTCGAGGCCTCGCTGTCCGGACGGGTGCCGGAGAATGCGCTCCTGTCCCACGATCTTTTCGAGGGCTCCTTCGCGCGGACGGGGCTGGTCACGGACGTCGAGCTGTTCGACGACTTTCCGACGCACTACGAGACGAGTGCCCGGCGCATGCACCGCTGGGCCCGTGGCGACTGGCAGCTCCTGCCGTGGGTGCTGAACCATCCGCCCGCATCCGATGGGGCGAATCCGGCGCAATCGAGCCTGCCGGCGATCGCCCGCTGGAAGATGATCGACAACCTGCGCCGCACGCTGTCCCCGATCTCGACCTTCCTGCTGCTGGTCGCGGGGTGGGTTCTCGTTCCGGTCTCGCCGCTCGTCTGGACCGGCTTCGTCGTGGCCACGATCGCGATGCCGGCGGCGGTTCCGGTGTTGATCGGGTTCCTGCCCCGCCGCCGCGGGATCGCCAAACGGTCCCACATCAGGGGCGTGTTCGCGGACCTCGTCCACGCGCTCGCCCGCGTAGGTCTCGCGATCGTGTTCATACCGAATCGCACGGTGATCATGGCCGACGCCATCGGTCGCACGCTGGTCCGGCTCGCGATCACCCGCCGCCACCTGCTCGAATGGGTGACAGCGGCCCAGGCGGGGCACGGTGTGTCCAACAGCCTGCGAGATACCTATCGCCGCATGTGGCGGCCGGTGCTCCTGGCCGCGCTGGCCCTCCTGCTCCTGTTGGCCACGCGGCCGTCGGAGGCGCTGCAGGCCCTGCCCGTCATGCTGCTCTGGTTCGGGTCGCCGGCCTTCGCGCTGTGGCTCAGCCGGCCGCTCCGGGAAGCCGCCGACTCGGTGGGACCGGAGGGGATCCGGAGCCTCCGGCGCACGGCCCGCCAGACCTGGCGATACTTCGAGGAGTACGTGGGACCCGAGGACCACTGGTTGCCGCCGGACAACGTCCAGCTGGAACCGGCGCCCGCCGTCGCCCACCGGACCTCTCCGACCAACCTCGGGATGTACCTGCTCTCGGTGCTGGCCGCCCGGGACTTCGCGTGGATCGGCACGATCGAGCTCGAGGAGCGACTGTCGCGCGCATTCGCCGCGATGGATCGCCTCGAGCGGTTGCGCGGACACTTCTTCAACTGGTACGACACCCGGTCGCTGGCACCGCTGGAGCCGCGTTATCTCTCGACGGTCGACAGCGGCAATCTGGCCGGGCACCTGCTGGCGCTGGCAGAGGGGTGCCGTGAGCTGTCCCGCCGCCCGCTCTGCATGGAAGGAGCAGCGCGGGGGATCGGGGATGCGGTCGAGCTGGCGCACTCCGCCGCGATGGCGCTGGGCGGCGGATTTCGGCGGGGCACCGTTTCGCGGCATGATCTCGACCAGGCGCTGCTCGCGCTGAGGGACGGCATCGCCGACCCTCCGCAGAGCCCGGCCGGCTGGGCGGCCCGGCTGGAAGCGCTGGAGGCGGCGGCCGAGGTGCTCGTCGACGTGGCCGAGGTCCTGGATGCGGACGAAGCGGACTCGCCGTCGAGGGAGCTGGCGGCCTGGGCGCGCGCCGTCCGGGCGGCGATCGCGAGCCAGCGCCGGGACCTGAACGCGCTCGCGCCCTGGGCGGCTCTGCTGGCCGAAGGCGCGCCCGAAGAGATCGCGTCCGTCCCCGAGCTGTCCACCCGGTGGGAAGCGATCGAAGCCTCGCTGTCCGTGCTCCCCTCGGCCTTCGCCGGCGCGCCGACGTTCGAGGAAGTGGGCGCCCAGGCAGCGGACCTCAGGGCGGCACTGGACCGGCTCGAAACGGGCGGCAGCGGGTCGGCCCGCCGGCGGATCGATGCCCTCGCGGCGGCCCTCGCGCGCGCGCGCGATCAAGGGTCCGAACTCGCCACCCGGCTCGAACGGCTCGCGGAAGGCGCCGATCGCTGGGTCGAAGAGATGGACTTCTCCGTCCTCTACGATCCGACCCGCGATCTCTTCTCGGTCGGCTACCGTCCGGCGGATGGCAGGCTCGATCCCGCGTACTACGACCTGCTGGGGTCGGAAGCGCGCCTCGCCAGCCTGGTCGCGATCGCGAAGCGCGATGTGCCGGTCGAGCACTGGTTCCGCCTCGGCCGGCCCGTGACTCCGGTCGGACGAGGCTCGGCGCTGCTGTCGTGGTCCGGCTCGATGTTCGAGTACCTGATGCCGTTCCTCGTCATGGACTCGCCACCGGGCACGCTGATCGACCGCACCCAGCGTCTGATCGTCCGGCGGCAGATCCAGTACGGGATCGAGCGCGGTGTGCCGTGGGGGGTCTCGGAGTCGGCCTACAACGGACGCGATCTGGCGCTCACGTATCAGTATTCCCATTTCGGCGTCCCCGGCCTGGGACTGACCCGCGGTCTCGCCGAGGACCTCGTCGTGGCCCCCTACGCGACCGCGCTGGCCGCGATGATCGAGCCCCGGGCCGCGGTCCATAATTTCGCCAGGCTCGACGCTCGCGGCGGCCGCGGGAGGCTCGGCTTCTACGAGGCGCTCGACTTCACGCCCGAGCGGGTGCCGAAGGGTCGCACCGTGGCTCCGGTAGTGGCCTACATGACGCATCACCAGGGGATGACGATCGTGGCCATCGACAACGCGCTCAACGACGGGATCATGCGTGAGCGCTTCCACGACGTACCGATGATCGGCGCCACCGAGCTCCTGCTGCAGGAGCGCATTCCACGTGATGTGGCCGTGGCCCGGCCGCGGCCCGAGGAAGTCAAGGCGGTCCGGCACGTGCGTGAGATCGTCCCGCCGGTCATCCGCCGCTTCGGCTCGCCCCATACGAAAGCGCCACGCACGCACGTGCTGTCCAACGGGCGGTACAGCGTCATGATCACCAATGGAGGAGGCGGCTACAGCCGGTTCAAGGACCTGGCGGTGACCCGCTGGCGGGAAGATCCCACGCGCGACAACTGGGGGTCCTTCGTCTACGTCCGGGACGTCGCGAGCGGTGCGACGTGGTCGGCCGGATACCAGCCGAGCGCGGCCGAGCCGGACTCCTATGAGGCCGCCTTTTCGGAGGATCGCGCCGAGATCCGACGCCGGGACGAGGCGATCTGGACCTCGCTGGAGGTGATCGTCTCACCGGAGGACGACGGAGAGCTGCGGCGGGTGACGGTCAAGAACCTGGGCGCCAGGACGCGCGACATCGAGCTCACCTCGTACGCCGAGCTGGTCCTCGCGCCGCCGGACGCGGATCGCGCTCACCCGGCTTTCCAGAAGCTGTTCGTCCAGACGGAGTACCTGCCGACGTTCGAGGCGCTGCTCGGTACCCGCCGCCCGCGCACCGGGGAGGATCCGATGGTATGGGCGGTACACGTCGCGGCGGTCCAGGGTGAGATGGTCGGCGCGCTCCAGTACGAGACCGACCGGGCGCGGTTCCTCGATCGGGGCCGTGGAGTGCGCCGCCCGAGCTGCGTGGCGGAAGGGCGACCGCTTTCCAACACGACCGGACCGGTGCTGGACCCGATCCTGAGCCTCCGGCGCACGGTGCGGCTCAGGTCCGGTGAGACCGCTCGCGTGACGTTCTCGACGCTCGTGACCGGAAGCCGCGAAGAGGCGCTCGCCGCGGCCGACAAGTACCGCGAGCCGACGACCTTCGAGCGCGAGGCGGCCCTCGCATGGACCCAGGCGCAGGTGCAGCTCCAGCACCTGGGGATCACGCCCGACGAGGCGCACCTCTTCCAGCGGCTGGCGAGCCGGATCCTGTACCTCGATCCCGCGCTGCGGCCTCCCTCGGCGGTCCTGTCCGCCGACGCGGGGGGGCAGCGGGCGCTGTGGCCGTACGGCATCTCGGGAGACCTCCCCATCCTCCTGGTGAGGATCGATCAGATGCGAGACCGGGACATCGTGCGGCAGCTGATCCGCGCCCACGAATACTGGGGGTGGAAGGGACTGGCGGTGGACCTGGTGGTCATGAACGAGCACGCCGTGTCGTACGCCGAGGATCTCCAGGCGTGGCTCGAGCGCAGCGTCCGGGTCAGCCAGTCGCGCGGCCGGCACGAGGCCCATGCCGGTCGCGGCGCTCGCCCCAGCCCGGGGGCGCACGGCGAGGTGCACATCCTGCGCGCGGATCAACTGCCCGCGGAAGACCGCGACCTCCTCAGGACCGTGGCCCGGGCGGTCCTCCTCAGCCATCACGGCGCGCTCGTCCAGCAGCTCGACCAGGCGATCAAGGACGAGCGCGAGATCAAGCCCCCGGCATCGTCGCGGCTCGGCTCGATCGCCCCCGAGGACCCCCCGCCGCGCCCGCGGCTGGCGTTCTTCAACGGCCTGGGCGGGTTCGCCGAGGGAGGACGCGAGTACGTGACGATCCTCGGCGCCGGTCAGTGGACGCCGGCGCCCTGGATCAACGTGATCGCGAATCCGCATTTCGGGTTCCAGGTCTCGGAGTCGGGCTCCGGCTTCACCTGGGCGGTCAACAGCCGGGAGAACCGACTGACGCCGTGGTCGAACGATCCCGTCAGCGATCCGGCCGGCGAAGTGCTCTACGTGCGGGACGAGGATTCGGGGGCGCTCTGGACACCGACGCCGCTTCCGATCCGCGAGGCGGCCCCGTACCAGATCCATCATGGTCAGGGGTGGACCCGGTTCGAGGTCCAGGTGGCGGGGATCGCGAGCGAGCTGCTGCAGTTCGTTCCGCTCGAGGATCCGATCAAGATCTCACGGCTCCGGCTGACCAATCATACGGACCGCGTCCGACACTTGTCGGTCAACGCCTACGTCGAGTGGGTGTTGGGGGATTTCCGCGAGCGGAGCGCGCCCTACGTGTTCACCGAGATCGACCCCGAGACCCGCGCTCTGTTCGCGCGCAACCGCTGGAACGCGGAATATGCCGGCCGCGTGGCGTTCGCCGACATGGCCGGGCAGCAGGACGAGTGGACCGCTGACCGGACCGAGTTCCTGGGCCGCAACGGCACCCTGCGGCGGCCGGACGCGCTCGGTCGGGAGGGCCCGCTGTCGGGCCGCACCGGGGCCGGATGGGACCCCTGCGCGGCGCTGCGCGGCCGGGTCGAGATCGCACCCGGCGGGCGGGCGGAGATCGTGTTCCTGCTGGGTCAGGGGGAGGATACGGAAGCCGCCCGCCGCCTGGTCGCGAAGTACCGGATCGCCGATCTCGGTCGGGTCCTGGAGGGCGTTCTCCAGCACTGGGAGGACGTGCTGGAGGCGCTCCAGGTGCGGACCCCGGACTACTCGATGTCGATCCTGCTGAACCGCTGGCTGCTGTACCAGGTGCTCTCGTGCCGGGTCTGGGCGCGCTCGGCGTTCTACCAGTCGGGCGGGGCGTTCGGGTTCCGCGACCAGCTTCAGGACATCATGGCGCTGGCGGTGGCGCGCCGCGAGATCGCCCGCGATCACATCCTCCGCTCCGCCGCGCGACAGTTCCCGGAGGGCGATGTCCAGCACTGGTGGCATACCCCGAGCGGGCGGGGGGTGCGGACCCGTATCTCCGACGACCGCATCTGGCTGCCGTTCGCGCTCGTCCATTACCTGCAGGTGACGGGCGATGAAGCGGTGCTCGATGAGGAGATTCCGTTCCTGGAGAGCGAGCCCCTTCCCGCGGACCAGGCCGAGGCGTACTTCGAGCCCGCGGTGTCGGACGAGACGGCGACGCTCTACGATCACTGCGCGCGCTCGCTCGATGTGAGCCTCGACACCGGCCGGCACGGTCTGCCGCTGATCGGCACCGGCGACTGGAACGACGGCATGAACCGGGTCGGGGAGCAGGGCGAGGGGGAGAGCGTGTGGCTGGCCTGGTTCCTCGATCTCACTCTCGGGGGTATGATCCCGATCGCCGAAGCCCGGGGGGATGAAGAGCGGGCCGGGCGCTGGCAGGCCTGGCGGACGGCGCTCGGTCCGGCCCTCTCCGAGCACGCCTGGGACGGCGACTGGTACCGGCGGGCCTTCTTCGACGATGGCACGCCGCTCGGCTCGGCGGCCAACGAGGAATGCCGGATCGACTCGATCGCCCAATCCTGGGCGGTCATCGCCGGGAGCGGACCGCCGGAGCGGGCGGCGCACGCCATGAAGGCGGTCGAGCAGTATCTGGTACGGCGCGGCGACGGGCTCGTGCTCCTCTTCACCCCGCCTTTCGACCGCACGCCGCTCGATCCCGGCTACATCAAGGGATACCTCCCGGGCGTGCGCGAGAACGGCGGCCAGTACACACACGGCGCGATCTGGTCGGTGATCGCGTTCGCGCAGCTGGGGGACGGCGACAAGGCGGCCGAGCTGTTCTCGATCCTCAACCCGATCAACCACGGCTCCACCCGAGCCGGGATCCACCGCTACAAGGTCGAGCCGTACGTGTCGGTGGCGGACGTGTACGCCGAGCCCCCGCACGTCGGGCGCGGGGGCTGGACTTGGTACACCGGTTCCGCCGGCTGGATGTATCGCGCCGGCGTGGAGTGGATCCTGGGGTTCCGCCTCCGGGGCGCGACCCTCCACCTCGATCCGTGCATCCCGCGCGACTGGCCGGGGTTCGAGATCTCGTTCCGCTACCACTCGGCGCGCTACGAGGTCGCCGTCGAGAACCCCGCCGGCGTCATGCGCGGCGTCCGCCAGGTCGAGCTGGACGGCGACGAGGTGGCCGCCCCTGCACGAAGCGCCGGCGACGGATCGGGCGCGCCGGCGGAAGGGGCTCGGATCCCGCTCGTCGACGATGGCAACCGGCACAAGGTCCGGGTCGTGCTCGGCTGAGCTTGGGGTCCTATCTTCAACACGGAATCGCGGAGAGGTGTCCGAGTGGTCGAAGGAGCGCGACTGGAAATCGCGTAGACGTTAACAGCGTCTCGCGGGTTCGAATCCCGCCCTCTCCGCCAGCCCCCGTCCGGCGGTGCCGGCTGTGTTCGATCGACTGATCCGGTTCGTGAAGCTCACGATCACGGAGAGAAGCCGGCCGGTCTTCAGGTCGATCGTCGCCGGACTTTTCGATGCGGGCTTCGCATCGCTGGCTACTTTCGTGGTCGGCCTTTACGCCGCCCGAGTCTTCGACCCGGCGATCCTGGGAGCCTACGCGCTCGCGTTCGCCGCCTTCACCCTGGCCGCGAACATCTCGGCCCAGCTCGTCTTCGTTCCCTGCCAGGTCGACAGCCTCTCGTTGGAGCGATCGCGGCGGCTCTCTGTTCTCGGCAACAGCCTGAAGCTGGGCCTGCCGGTCGCTTTTCTGTCGGCGCTGGCAGTCTCCACCTGGCTCCTCTTCTCAGCGTCTGATCTGCCGCGGGAGATCTCGGAGGCCTTGACCTTCACCGCGATCGCCTGTGCTCTCGTATCGCCGGTTCAGGATCACGTTCGGCGCATGCTCCACCTGGCCGATATGTCATGGGCGGCCGCGACGGTTTCGACGGTGCAGTTCCTTGGCATCAGCGCATTCGTCCTCTTGTTCGTGGCGAGCGGGATTCCGAGCTACTGGATCCCTTTCGGCGCCCTGACGGCGGCCAATCTTCTGTCGCTGATCATCGGGGCGGTTCTCGGAAGCCGCGCGATGAAGGGGCGAGACGCCGCGCGTCGCTTCGGGATCGTGGACGCCGTCCGCTCCGGGCGCTGGCTCCTGATCGTGGTCCTGCTGGCGAGCGGGGCGAACTTCGTCGCTGCAGCCCTGGTCACGCAACTGGCCGGAGCGCCCGCGCTCGGGTACGCCGAGGCGGCGCGCATCTGCGCCCAGCCGATCTGGGTGCTGGTGATGGGTCTCAGGGCGGTGCTCGGTCCCCGGTCCATGGAGGCCGCTCGCGCGCGAGACAGGCATCGCGCGGGGCGCATCTCGGGGGGCTTCGCCGCCCTTGTGCTCCTGATCGGGGTCGCTTACGTGGTTGCCGCCGGTTTCGACTGGTGGGGAAATCCGCTCGCCCGGCTGCTCCCCAACGCGTATGCCGTTCCGTATCTGGTTCTCCTCTGGATCCTGGGGAACATCGTGATCGGGCTTCAGTCTTCACCCCGGGCGGAGTTGATCGGAGGAGGTCGTGAAGTCGGCCTCGCGGTGGCGGAGTTCTGGTCGAGCCTGGTGCGGACCGCTATCTCGGCCACCGCCCGAGTCACGGACTCATTCGCGATGCCCGTGGGCGTCCTGCTCGCCGCCCTCGTGCGGTGGCTCGACTACCGGCGGCGGGCGCACCGCCTCTACGTGGAGGGAGAGATGAAGCTATAGCGGGTCCGCGCCGCGGAGCCTCGGGGTAGCACGGTCTCGTACGCCGCCAGAAGGTGGGGTGCCGAATATCGCCAGGCCAGCTCCTCGCGCACGCGGCGCTGGCCGTATTCGCTCATCCTGGCGCGCCGCGCGGGATCGTCGAGAAGCCTGTTGATGCACGCAGCTAGGGCCAGCGGGTCGTTCGACTCGGCGCAGACCGCGGCCTCCTGCGCGCTGTACCGGTTCTCGGCAAGGTCGAAGCAGACGATGGGAAGCCCGAAGAACATGTACTCCATGACCTTGTTCATGGTGCTCCTGTCGGACCATGGCGTCTTCGGGCTCGGGTCGACCGCGAGGTCCGCCGACGAAAGAACGCGGCACAGAACCTCGTCGCTGACCCGGCCGGTGAAAGTGCACAGCTCGGAGACCCCGCGCTCGGCCGCGTAGGCCCGGATCCGCTCCTGGTGGGGACCACCGCCGACCAGGACGCAGTGCACATCGTCGCGCTCGAAGTCCCGGCGCAGATGTTCGACCCCCCGCACGAGGTACTCGACGCCGTCCTGCTCGCACATCTCCCCCAGATAGACGAGCAGGTGCTCGCGGCCGCGCTTCCACGCCTCGTCACCGGGGTAGACGGTCAACCGTTCGAGATCGGGGCCCGATCGGACCACGAACACCTGGTCCGGCTCCATTCCTCCGCGCTGGATCGCGATGCGCCGGTGGCTCTCGTTGGTGGCGATGGCGACATCGGCGGTCCGGAAGGACATGCGCTCGAGGAAGGTGAGCACGGAGGGGATGAGCCCGGCGGAACGCCCGAACTTCACCGCGTACATCTCGGGGGAGAGGTCGTGATGGTCGAACACGAAGCGCTTTCCGAACAGCCGCCAGAACAGGCCGATCGCCCAGTAGGTATCGGGAGGGTTGCACGCCTGGATCACGTCGAAGCCGGGACCCCGGATCGCGATGCGAAGGCTCTTCCCCAGCGTGCGGAGGAAACAGTACGCGAACTCGGCCACGTAGCCGACCTTCCGGCGCGCCTCGATGGGGAGGGAATAGCGATGGATGTGGACCCCCTCGAACAGCTCGTAGGAGCGGTCGAACCCTTCCGCCTTGGGGGAGATGACGCTCACGGTGTAGCCCGACTGCTGGAGCGTCGTGGCTTCGAGCCAGACCCGCCGGTCGAACGGGACGGGCAGATTCTGGACGATGATCAGAACGCGCTTGCGCTCACCAGCAGATCCCAAAATACCCTCTCCCGTAAGCGTTCTGCCCTCCCAGCCCCACCAGATCCACGATCACCTGGCCGTCGGACACCAGTTCCAGAGCCTCGAGATAGTGCGCGTCATCATTGCCGATGATGATCGTCCGGGCGTGCCCGATCAGCTCGGAGACATCATCGACCATGAGGCTCGCGATATGGGGGATGTGGTCCTCGATGTACTGGCGGTTCCTCCCCATCAGCCTCGAAAGGCTCACGTTATGATCGTAAATCCTCAAGTCGTACCCCTTCCCGATCAGCCGCTCGGCCATGGCCACCAGGGAGCTCTCCCGGAGATCATCGGTCCCCGGCTTGAAGCTCAAGCCGAGCAACCCCACCCGCCGGTGACCGCTGTCGGTCACGATTCGGAACGCTCTCTCCACGTGGCTCTCATTGCTGGGGAGGACGGCGTTGAGGATCGGCAGGTCGAGACTCAGACGCCGGGTCCTGTATACGAGGGCCCGGACATCCTTCGGAAGGCAGGAGCCGCCGAAAGCGAAAGCGGGTCGAAGGTAGACGTCGGAGAGGTTGAGCTTCGTATCCTGGCAGAAGATCCGCATCACCTCACGGCCGTCCAGACCGAGGCTGCGGCTGATCGTACCGATCTCGTTGGCGAAGCCGACCTTCAAGGCGTGCCAGTAGTTGTCGGTGTACTTCACCATCTCGGCGGTTCGAATGGAGGTTCGGATGTAAGGTGAATCGAAAGAGCGGTACAGCTCGTCGAGCGGCTCTGCGCTCCGGTCGTCGAGAGCCCCGACGACGATCTTGGAGGGCCGACGGAAGTCGTCCACGGCTTTGCCTTCCCGCAGGAACTCGGGATGGTAGCAGACCCCGAAGGCCGCACCGGCCCGCAGGCCGGAGCTCTTTTCCAGGAGCGGAATGAGGATCTCATCGGTCGTTCCGGGGAGAGCCGTGCTCCGCACGACGACGACGTAGTAGCCCTGCCGCTCGGCCAGCGCCGAGCCGATCTGCTGGCATACCCGTTCCAGGTACTGGGTGTCGACGTTCCCGTCCGCCTGGCTGGGCGTGCTCACGCAGAGCCAGGCCAGATCCGTCTCGGCCACGGCCCGGCCCCAGTCGGTCGTGGCGCTCAGGAGTCCGCTCTGGATCGCGTTGCGGACCAGAGAGTCCAGGCCGGGCTCGATGATGGGGGACTGACCCTCGTTGAGCCGGGACACCTTGTCGGGGTTGACGTCGACGCCGATGACAGACGTCTCCCTCTCGGCCAGACACGCCGCGGACACCGTCCCCACGTATCCGAGGCCGAAGATGGCGATTTTCATCTGCGTCCCAGCCTAGAGGAGAGCAAAGTGGACGTAAGATGGTGGATGGTATCAACGGGCAAGAAAAGGGCCAGATACAGCTTCAAGAAAGAAACCTCCGTTTGCGTCCGGGGGATCAACCGCCCCGATCATCGTCGTCCCGGGCCGCGCGTATCAGTTGGCTAGCTTACAGCCAAACGGGTCAGAAACGTATCCCCCCCACCGAAGACGCCGCGCCCCACCAGCGCAACGGTCGGGCGTTTGCTTCCGAACCTCTCGGAATACCACCCCAGCGGCGGGTTGGTTTCGCCCTCGACCGCGGTCCAGTCGAGGCCGGCGGGAAGCTCGAGGGTCGCCCGCCGCGCCCGTCCTCCATCGGTCCACGCGAGCATCGCCTCCGATGTCTGAAGCCGAACGGTGATCCGCGGTCCCAGATGAAAGGCGAGGCGGCCCTCGTGAGGGCCCGCGCTCCTGATCAGGTCACGGATCGTGACGGTACGCGCACTGCGGTCGAGCTCGACGGTGCGCTCGTGGAGGGCGGCGGGTTCCAGGCGCTCGTACCCGCCGTGGATGGCGTGCCAGCGCGCCACCACCCCTCCCTCGAGACCGGAGGCTTCGACCAGCCAGGCGGAAGTGGAGTCGAGCCACAGGAATGGGCCGCCGGACCTCGATTGATCCTGCCGCCCCAGCTCGAGGGTATTGTGCGCCAGGGTCGAACGAAAGTACGCCCGCCAGGGGGGTTCTCCATGGTAGCAGTACGTCCCCGGATCGGTGAGAACCTCGACGCCGCCGACCCGAAGCTCGACCGAGAGCGCGTCGGCATGACCGTGAGCCGCCGGGGAGAGAAAGCCGAGCGGGCCGTGGTCACAGTGGCACCAGATCTCGTCGCTTCCGGCGCCGCTTCTCAGGATGGCGAACCCCGCGTGCGGAAAGAGCGCCGGCCGCTGTGCGAGTCTGTCGTCAGGGAGAACCGGGAGAGCCGCTAGAGATGTCCACAGGGGCGCGCGGACGCTCCCGGCCCGGATGGCAGGCCACCAGGGGAGGGACCCGAAGAGACGTGCGCCGGTATCGAGCAGATCGTTCCAGCGGTCGTAGGTCGGGTCGTCGAGGAGGAGCCCGTGGGCGTCATCGCCGTCCCCCTTTCTGGGCGGGCGGTTCCGGCAGTCCGACACGGCCGCCAGACCATCGACCATACGGCGAATCGTCTCCCAGGCCTCGACCCCGAGCGAGCAGCCGGCGGCCTCGCCCTCGAGGGCGGCCGCCAGGAGGAGCTCCAGAACGAAGCCGTGGTATTCGCTGGCGAGCTCGCGGTTGATGCCGTCGGGGAAGGTCTGCCGATCGATCTCGGCGCGGAGCCTGGCGGCCACCCGCTCGCGCTCCCCGCTCGCATCCGGCCCGGAAGGGAAGGCGCACGAGGAGATGAAGAGGCCGGCGAGCTCGGCGATCAGATGGTTGTTCGCCGACGAGCCGTGGCTCTGAAGGCGAGAAACGTAGCGCCGGTGATCGGCCAGTTGCCGGCAAAAGCTGGGATTGCGCTCGAAGAGATCGGACGCCCCCGGCCACTCGTCCACCAGCCGTCTTATCCATGTCCACGCGATCAGCCGCATGCCGATCTCGATCCCGCTCGTCCAGTGGATGCCCCTGAGAAATGGGTTCGCCCGCCACCATGAGGAGAGGTGCTCCCGGACACGCTCGACATACCGTTCGTCTCCGGAGAGATAGTAGGCGGCCGCCAGGAACGTCAGGTGTTGGTGGCGCGAGAGATCCCACAGAACCTTCACGTTCCCGACCCGCGCCTCGTTTCGATGATCGATCCCCGGCGCGAACCGCTTGGCCGGAGCGCGGCGACCGGTGCGTGGATCGAGGAACCAGTCCCAGTCCGCGCCGAAGCCGTCCAGCACGCGGTCAAAGACCCTCCACCGGCCTTCGAGGAGCCGGTCGGCCGCGGCCAGGAGTCGCTCGCGAACGACCGGAACGATCGCCCCCCGCGCCGCAGTGGGGAGCGGCGCCGGGCTTCCGCGCGGGGAGGGAGCGGCGGCAGCCGTCCGGTCGCCGGGGCTTGTGCGCTGCTCGACCCACCAGCTCGCCAGGATGATCGCATCCCGCACGCGCATCGTCACTTCGCGAGGCGACATGCGGCTCAGGCGCCGGACGTACCAAGCGATCTTCATCGATCGGGCGTAGCGAAGGGGAGCTAAGGGATGGCGAAGGGTGGAAGGATCGTCAACGGCCGGCTCTCCATTGCGCTCCGCCGGGCGGCGAACGTCGCCTGGGTGGTCGCGCAGAGCGAATCGAAGGAGATGGGCATCGGACCCCCCGAGCGAGTGGCTTCGACGAACGCCGCCACCTCGGCCTCCTGGCCCTTGTCGGCCCGTAGGAGCGAGCGCCTTCTCTTCGACCGGCCGTCACGCCAGAGCTCGGTGCGGCTGAAGTTGTCGAGCCTGGCTGCCGCGCCCTGCCCGAAGATCTCGAGCTGCTCCTTCGGAAATCGGCTGTCGCCGTTGGTCATGTAGGAGACCGTCCCGATAGATTCGTCGGCGTAGCGGAAAATCGCGATCAGGTTGTCCGGATCATCGGGCGTGGCCGCGGCGTAGACCTCGACGGGGTCGCTTTCCAGCCACCAGGATAGGGTATCGATGAAATGGCCGCCTTCACCCTCGAAGCGCGACCCGTGAGCCTTCGCGTCCGCGTACCAGCTGTCGGCCGCGAGTCGTCCCGCATTGACGCGGTAATGGAGGGACTGGGGACCGGCGGGCCGGCCCCAAGCCTTCTTCAGCTCCTCGAGGAGCGGTGCGAACCGGCGGTTGAAGCCGACCATCAGCCGGTCGTTCCCTGTCTCCTGAACCGCTCGCGTGATCGACGCCAGCTGCTCCTCGTTGATCGCCAGCGGCTTCTCGACAAACACCGTCTTGCCCGCCCGAAGAGCCTCGCAGACGAGCGCGGCGTGGCTTCCGTGTCGCGTGAGGATCAGGACGGCGTCGACGTCGTCGGCCGCGAGGAGATTCTGGTGGTCGGTCGACATCCGGACGAAACCGTGCCTGCGGGCGGCGTTGGCCGACGAGAGCGCGGATCGGGTCGCGACCTGGACGAGCCGCACGTCATCTCGCTTCTCGAGGTGGGGAAGGAGCATCGTTGAGGCATAATTGCCACACCCGATCGCCCCGATGCGTACGATGCCTTCCGCGAGGCTCCGCCGGGGCCGCGCCTCGGTCCAGCGGCTGCTCAGAACCGTCCGCGAGGGAAGAGATTCCGGGTCGTAGCGGAACAGGACGCCGATCGCCGAGATTTCACCGCGGTTCATCCTCTCGAGGGCCTGCGGCGCATCGGAAAAGGGGAAGACCCGGGAGATCAGGGGCTCCAGCCGGAGCTCGCCCCGGCCGAGCAGATCGACGAAACATGCCATGTTGCGCCGCTCGGTCCAACGCACATAGCCGATCGGGTAGTCGATGCCGCGCTCTTCGTAGTTCGGATCGTAGCGTCCGGGGCCGTAGGACCGGGAGAAGCGGACTTCCAGCTCCTTCTCGTAGTACTCCTTCCAGGGGAGATCGAGACGACACTTCCCGACGTCCACGATCCGGGCGCGGTCGCGGGTGAGCGCGGCGGCCAGCTCGACCGGCTCGTTCGAGCTCCCGCCCGCGGTGAGGAAGACGTGGTCGGCCCCGGCGCCCGCGGTGAGGTCGCGGAGCACCGCCTCGACCCTCGCGCCCGAGGGGCTTCCGCGCACGCCGCAGGCGAGGGCGCCCAGCTCCTCGGCCAGCCGGCACCGCTCCGCCGCGATGTCGTACCCTATCGTCCGAACTCCGGCTGCGCGGAGGAGCTGGCACAGGAGCTGGCCGAGGAGGCCGAGCCCGATCACGCAGGCAACCTCGCCCAGCCGGGCCTCGGATTGGCGCAGGGCCTGCATCGCGATCGATCCGACCGTGGTGAACGCCGCCTGGTCGGCGCCGACGCCTTCCGGTACGTGGACGCACAGGTTCCTCGGCACCCAGTTGAACTCGGCGTGGAGCGCGAACTGGCTGCCGCCGCAGGCGACCCGGTCCCCGACGGCGAAGCCATCTGTCCCCGGGCCGACCTCCTCGACGGTTCCACTCAGGGAATAGCCGAGCGGCGTGTAGGAGTCGAGCCGATGACTCACCTTTTGATAGGTCGCGAGGAGGCCCTGCTGGCGGGCGGTCTCCACGACCTTCTTCACCTGATCGGGACGGGCGCGGGCTTTTCCGACCAGCGACAGCTTGCTCTCGCTGACCTTCATGAGCTCGGTCCCGCTGGAGACCAGGGAGTATTCCGAGCGGACGAGCAGGCCGCCGGGCCGGCAGGCGGGAACGGGGGTTTCGAGGAGGGCGATCTCGCCTGTCTTGTAGTTCTGCGCCAGAGCCTTCATCCCGTAAAAGCTAGGGGCAAGTCCGGGGCCGAACCAGCGTCGGCGGCCCAACCCTTGCAATGGTTTGACACTTGGCGACTCGCACCGGAAAATTAAGGGTTACGATGAGCACGGCTCCCGGCGCACTCCAGGGACTTCGCGACCCGCGCTGGCTGGGGTACCCCCTGGCCGTCGTGCTGGGGGGAGTGGTGGTGGCGTGGGGCGTCATGAACATGCGTCTCGTCCTGGCCGGCGGGATCGGCCTCGCGCTCATGCTCCTGCTCGCCCTGTATTACTGGCGCCGCCTGCCCCGGATCTATCTCACGATCCTGTGGATCTCCCTCCTCGGGTACGCGTTCGCCGACAAGGGCTTCGCCTACGTTGGCTTTTCGCCGCTCTATATCGGGGAAGTGCTGCTCCTGCTGGGGGTGCTGACGTTCCTGCTCTCGAACGGTTTCCGAGTGGTCCGGTCCTCCCCCCTCACCTGGTTGTACATCGCCTTCGCCGGCTGGGGGTTGGTCCGAACGATCCCCTACATCACGAGCTACGGGCTCGTCGCTCTGCGCGACGCCGTCATCTGGGGGTACGGCGTCTTCGCCCTGATCGTGGCCGCCTGTCTGATCCGCACGGGGTGGCTGGCGCGCGTGCCGAACGCGTATCGACGGTTCCTGCCGTGGTTCATCTGCTGGGTGCCGATCATGCTTCTGGCGAGGATGACGGTGCAGTCGATCACGCCGACATGGCCCGGCACCGGCGTCCGGATGATATCGGTCAAGCCCGGCGATCTGGAGGTCCATCTGGCCGGCGTGGCCGCCTTCATCCTGGTCGGACTGTACACCTGGGGGCGGGAAAGGGATGAATCGAGCGGTCTGAAGGAGTGGCTTCTCTGGATAGGCTGGCTCGCGGGGTTCATGCCGGCGGCGATGAGGAACCGCGGGGGGATGATGGCGGTGTTCTTCGCCTTAGCGGTCGTACTCGTGCTGCGGCCGGGAAGAAACTGGAGGAAGCTCGTTTTGGTCGGCACGATCCTGGCGAGCCTGGCTCTGCTGTCGAATCTCGAGATGGAGTTTGGCGCGGAGCGCGAATTATCGGTTCCTCAGCTCATCGAAAACATCCAGAGCGTGTTCACCGAGGACGTCGAGGAACAGCGACTTTCCGCCACTCGCCGGTGGCGGCTGAGGTGGTGGGAGACGATTCGCGACGACACGCTGTTCGGACCCTACTTCTGGACCGGCAAGGGGTTCGGCATGAGCCTGGGAGAGGACGCCAGCGTCTCCGTCAAGGAGGAGACCCGAAGCCCGCACAATGGACATCTGACGATCCTCGCCCGGATGGGCGTTCCGGGGGCGGTCCTGTGGCTGCTTCTGCTGGGCACCTTCAGCGTCAGCATCCTGCGGGCGTATTGGAGGGCGCGATCGGAAGGCCAGGAATGGTGGGCGAGAGTCAACCTGTGGATCCTGGCGTACTGGAGCGCCTTTCTGATCAACGGATCGTTTGACGTGTATCTGGAAGGTCCTCAGGGAGGCATATGGTTCTGGAGCGTGTTCGGCGTCGGCCTGGCTGCGCTGGAAGTTCAGCGTCGGAGGCCCGCACCGGCCCGATCTCGGCTACGGATCCAGAACGCGCGAGCTTGAAAGTTCTCCTCGTTCACAACTCCTACCAGCAGCCAGGCGGTGAAGACCAGGTCTTCCGCTCGGAAGGCGCCCTCCTCGAGGAGTACGGTCACGAGGTTCTTCGCTACACGGATCACAATCGGCGCCTGGAGGAGCTCAATCCTCTGGAGTCGGCGGCGGCCACGCTGTGGAACCGCGGGAGCTACCGGCAGGTCGCCGCCCTGATCCAGCGGGAGCGCCCCGACATCCTGCACGCGCACAACACCTTTCCCCTGATCTCGCCCGCGGTGTATTACGCGGCGCAGGCGGCAGGGGTGCCTGTCGTTCAGACGCTCCACAACTATCGGTTCCTGTGTCCCCAGTCGGATTTTCTGCGGGACGGTTCCGTATGTGAGGACTGCCTCGGCAAGACCGCTCCCTGGCCCGGAGTCCTCCACGCCTGCTATCGCGGAAGCCGCGTCGCGTCGGGGGGGGTGGCGGCGATGCTGACCCTCCATCGTCTCCTCGGCACCTACGCCAGACGGGTCGACGCCTACATCGCTCTGACCGAGTTCGGGCGGCGGAAGTTCATCGAGGGAGGACTTCCGGCGGAGAAGCTTCACGTCAAGCCGAATTTCGTTCATCCGGATCCCGGAACGGGCCAGGGGAGGGGTGGCTTCGCCCTCTATGTCGGACGCCTTTCACCTGCCAAGGGGATCGGGACGATGCTTTCGGCGTGGGAGAAAATGGGCGATTCGGTTCCGCTCCGTATCGCCGGCGACGGACCGCTCGATTCCGTGGTCGCCTCCCGCACCGAGCGCTTGAGGAACGTCGAGTGGCTGGGGCGGCGCTCCCGGGCCGAGGTCCTGGCCCTCATGCGGGACGCTGCGATCCTGGTCTTTCCCTCGGAATGGTATGAGGGGTGTCCGCTCGTGATCGGGGAAGCCTTCGCTTCGGGCCTGCCGGTCGTGGCGAGCGACCTGGGAGCGATGGCGACGATCATCGAGGACGGCCGCACGGGCCTTCATTTTAGGCCGCGCGATGCGGACGATCTCGCGGACAAGATCGGCTGGGTCTTCTCGCATCCAGAAGAGGTCCGGGCGATGCGGGGGAGGGCGAGAGCCGAGTTCGAGGCGAAGTACACCGCCGAGCGGAACTACGCCCAGCTCATGAAGATCTACCGTCAAGCTGAGCGAGGGGTTTCGAGACCGTGAGGGCCGTGTTCGTCGGCGGCTGCGAGCGCAGCGGGACGACGTTTCTGGGCTCCCTGCTGGGCGCACACAGTCACTGCATCGCGACCCCGGAGTCGCACTTCAAGATCGAGCCGCTCCTGTCGGAGATCGAGAAACGAGGCGGCAGGCCGGACGCGGATATCCTCCGCGCCGTCAAGGAGGACGTACAGCTCAGACTCTGGAACCTGGCGGAGCCCGAAATCAGAGGGCTCGACGAAGCCGTTTCGGCGGACGAGGCGATGTACGCGATCGTCCGCGCGTACGGCCGGAAGGTACGAAGGACGGATGTGAGCGTGTGGATCGACCACACGCCGAGCAACGTCAAGTACATCACCAGACTCGGGCGGCACTTTCCAGGCGCGAGATTCATTCACGTCATCCGGGACGGGCGGGCGGTGGCGGCTTCGTTGATGCGCGTGAAGTTCGGCCCCAACACGATCAAGGCGTGCGCGGATCATTGGATGGGGCGAATCGCGGCGGGCCTCGCGGCGGAGGCGACACTTCCGGCCGGGGTCATGATGCGCGTGCATTACGAGGATCTGGTCCATGAGACGGAGCTGACGGTGCGGAAGATCTGTGGTTTCGTCGGTCTCGAGTTCGAGGAATCGATGCTGTCTGCCTCGGGCTTCCGGCCCGAGGCGTTCGGGGGCAAGGTGAACCGGCTGGTCGGCGGGCCGCCGGTTCCGGACCGCGCGGCGGCCTGGGAAAGCGCCCTGGACCGTCGCCAGATCGAAATCTTCGAGGCCTGGACCGGCGATCTCCTGCCGTGCCTGGGCTACGAGCTCAAGTGCGCTCCGGCCAGGGGCCCGTCCTGGCCGGAGAAGCTGCGGATGGACCTGAAGGAAGTCGCCGGCAGAATCGTGCACGCCACGACGTACCGGTGGAGCCAGCGGAGGCACGCCACCCGCGGACCCGCTCGTTGAGGATCAGTTCAAGGGCCCATCTTCGGGATGGCTGCTCTTCCAGGGGTCCCACTGGACCTTTCCCGAATCCCAGTGCCAGCGAACGTCCGCGGCGTTGGAGGTTTTATAGGTGTTTCGCTCCCAGCGGTTGCCCATGCTGGTGTAGTATTCGGGAGCATCGTGTCCGCCGAGTCCGAGGCCGGTCATCACGCCCCCGCTCTGACGGATCTCGTTGTCGTGGACGTAGAGGTTCTTGATTTCACGCTCGCCGTAGTCTCCCGT
>DATLFH010000104.1:0-3590 GCA_035524965.1 Gemmatimonadota bacterium
GACCGCGTCCTCGGTTGCCACCGACTCCACGACCTCGGTTTTCCAGATCCGGGAAGGCGGCTCTCAGCGAGCGGAAAATTGTCCTTCAGTCAGCGGCGCGCTTCCTCGCTCCCCGGTCATCCGACGATGAAGGGGTCGGCGATAGCGAGCACCTGCTGCATCGTCAGGGGCTCGTCGAAGGACTCCGTGATCTCCGCGTCGTCCACGCCGGTGACCGCGGTCACGTTCACCCCGGCGTGCGTGGTGTTGTCTTCGCCGGCGTAGACCGCGGCCGCCGCGGCCGCGACGCCCGGCTGCTCGAACGGGATCCAGCCCTGTAGCCCGTTCAGGCGACGGACCCGCGCGGCGTGCCGCGCCTCGACCGAGTGGATGCTCAGGGCCTGGGAGAGCACCGTATCGGAGCCCATCAGGGCCGGCGCCTGGCCCTTGTAGGCGCGCACGCCCGTGTCCTCGAACGCCTGCGAGAGCAGCCGGAACGTGGGGTAGTCGTTGAACGGATCGAACATGCCACCCGCCGTGAAGTCGAACTCCGGCTGGTCTACCGCCGCCGACCCGAGCGCGCCCACGAGGAAGTCGACGTGCGCCTGCTCGTGGTCCTGGATGGTCTGGAAGATCGACTGGTCCGAGCCCGGAATCACGCCGGAGGCGAGTCCCATCAGGTAGAACTCGTTCTCCAGGTACTCGAGCGTCAGCGCGAAGTTGAGCACGTCGACCACTTCCTGCGGCAGTCCCTGGGCGAACGCCCGCTTCGCCGAGGCGGCTATGGCGAGGGGCACCGAGGCGAGCGCGAAGCCTAGTCCGAGCTTGCCGGCCTCGCGCAGAGTGGCTCTTCGCGTGGCGATTCGCCGGAGGATGTCCGGGCCGAGCGATTCGAGCGGCGTCGTGTTCTTCATGGTCGGCTCCTTACGCGTTGATGACGGAGATGTCGTTGTCGATGAAGGGATCCGCCGCGGTCAGCACCGCGGACGGCGCCATGCCCATGTCGAACGCGTCGGGCGCGAAGCTGACGCCGAGCAGCGTGCGGATCACCGAGGCGTGCCGCGCCTCGACCGACACGATCTTCCCCGCGACCGTCAGAAAATCCGGGTCCGAAAGGAACATCGCGGCGCCGTTGTAGGCCGCGACGCCCAGGTCCTCGAACGTCATCGCTGTCATCAGCACGCTGGACCGGTCGCTGAAGTTCACGCCGCTGAAATCCGTATCCAACGTCGGTATGGCCTCATCGCCCAGCGCAGCCTGGAAAAAGTCTCGGTGCGCCACCTCGTGGTCCCGGAGGTCGGTCAACACCGTCTGCTCGTCGGCGGATGCGTTCGCGTAGAAGTTCGCCACGACCTGCGTGTAGAACGCGGCTTCGAGCTGCTCCAGCGCGTACGCGTAGTTGAGCACGCCGAAGTCCGAGCCGAAGTCGAGCGTGACGCCTTCCGGCGGCGCGATCGGATCGTCGTCGTCGTCGCAAGCCGTGAACACGCCGGGCAGGAGGACGATGGTGCCGCCCGCCCCGAGCGTCTTCACGAAGCTGCGACGCGTGCCGATACGCCCGAGCTCCTCCGCGCTCCCTATCACCAGCCTTCTCTCGCTCATCGTTCCTCTCGGTGCCTGCACGGACGAAACAACCGGCCCGGACGCGTCCCGCCCGGCGCGGTTCGTGTTGCGCTTCCAATCTTTTTACGGCACGGGGACCGCGATCGGATTGGATCGGCACAGGCACGCTTCCTGCTCGACTCGGCTATTCAGTCGAATCGTTTCGCAGGAACAGCAACCCAAAGATGGTACGAGCAGCCACACAGACTTCGGCCGATGAACCGGCGCTTTGTGTCGACGACCCCGTTTCGCAGCCGTTTCTCGACAGCATCGCCGACCCCGTCGTCGGACTGGATCGCGCGTGGCGGTACGTCTACGTCAACGGCGCCGCGGAACGTCTGAAGGGTCGGCCAGCGACGGAGCTCCTCGGACGGCGGATATGGGACGTCTTTCCGGAAGCGGTCGGCACGCGGTTCGAGGAAGCCTATAGGAAGGCGATGGAGTCCGGCGAACCGCGGGACTTCGAGGAGTTCTACGCCCCCATCGACGCGTGGTACGAAGTGCGCGCGTACCCCTCGGCCGAGACGCTGTGGATCTGGTTCCGGGACATCACCGCCAGCAAGCTGGCGGCGCCGCGTTCCGAGGCCGATCGGTACCGCCTGCTGTTCGAGAACTCGCCCGCGGCTCTCTACCGCACCGCCGCCGACGGCACGGTGCTGGACGTGAACCCCGCCTTGATCTCTCTGCTCGGCTACCCGGACGGGGCGACCTTTATGCGCCTCAACGCCGCCGATGTCTATGTCGATACCGAGGACCGGCGCCGCTGGCGGGAGCTGCTCACGCGCCGGGAGACCGCCGTCTTCGAGATGCGCGACCGCCGCTACGATGGATCGGTGATCTGGGTCCGGGACACCGCGAGGTCCGTCCGGGACGAGCATGGCACCGTTATCTGCTACGAGGGCATGCTCGAGGACATCACCGCCGAGAAGGAGGAGGAGCGGTCGCTGCTGGAGAACGAGGAGCGGTTCCGGCTGCTGGCCCGCGCGGCCGACGACGTCATCTGGGACTGGGACCTGGAGTCCGGCGAGGTCCGCTGGAACCGCGCGTTGGAGACGGTGTTCGGGTTCGACCCGGCGTCGATCGGACCCGGCATCGAACAGTCGTACGCCTGGTGGCTTAGGCACATCCACGAGGACGACCGTGCCCGGGTTTCCGCGGCCCTGCACGAGAGCGTCGCGTCGGGCGAGGTCTCCTGGGCCGCCGAGTACCGGTTCCGTCGACTCGATGGAACGTACGCTCGCGTGTACGACCGTGGTTTCATCGGCCGCGGCGCGGACGCCGCTCCGGTGCGGATGATCGGGATCATGGTCGACCTGGATAGGTCACGGAGGCCGATCCCACCGGACCCCCCGGCCCATGTGCTCGACCGGCCGCCGGTTCCGCCGACGAGCGACGCCACCCTCGTGACGTGGATCGAGCGTGGCCGGGAGCCGGCCCTGGGCGAGCTGTACCGCCGCCACGCCGTAACCGTCTTCACCGTCGCGCGTGGCGCCACCTCGTCCGCGGCCGACGCGGAGGAGGTCGTGGCGGAGGTGTTCATGAAGGCATGGGAAGCCGCGGGTTCGTACGACCCCGAGCGCGGGACGGTGACGACATGGCTCACCACGATGGCGCGCTCGCGGGCGCTCGAGCGGAGCCGGAAGGCCAGGCGGCGGGCCCATCTCCTGCGGGCGGAGCTGAATCGACGGCTTCCCGGAGAGGGCGGCATCCTACCGCGGCCGGCGATCCCCCGGGATCCGCCCGACGTCGCCGGCCGGATCCTCGTCGAGGAATCGCTGGCGGACCTGCCAGAGGCCCAGCGCCGGGTCCTGGAACTCGCCTACTTCGGCGATCTCTCGCACTCGGAGATCGCGGCGCGGCTGAACCAACCGCTCGGAACCGTCAAGACCCGGATCCGCGCCGGACTCTCGCGGATGCGGCGACGGCTGAACGGCGCCGCCTGACGCGAAGCCGCGCCGTCAGGTCCGGCGGACCGGCCTCGACTCCCGGCAATCCAAACGGTTCCTTCA
>DATLFH010000105.1:0-2411 GCA_035524965.1 Gemmatimonadota bacterium
ACCTTGACGACCGGCTCGCCAGCCTGGTCGAGGCCGACCGCGGTTCCGACCACGCCGCCGATCGCCAGGAGCCCCGGCGTGTGGCGCTCCTGGGCGGCGATCGCCGCCGCCAGATCCGGACCGCGCAAAGCGACCGACAGCGCGCCGCGAGGCTCGGGGGCCGTCGGCGGCCCGGACGGCTCGACCGAACAGCCGGCCAAGAGAAGAGCGGCGGCCAGGAGCGGGGCGCCGATGACACCGAGCCTGAGCTTCGAAGGATGGAGCTCGTGCATGTGGGACTTCCTCCTGAACGGGGGGGTACGTGGTCTTCGATCGCGAGGATGGGCGGCCTGGGGACCCGGGACCGTGCTCGCGAACGGACGAACCGGCCTTCTGGGTACTAAATAGTGCGTCTGGACAGATTTGTCAAGCCGCCCGCCCCGCTATCTACAGGCTGCTATCCAGCTCTACGAGATCGGCCGATCCCCCGCCGGTACCAGCCTGTGGACCCACAGTCCGGAGTTGAAGTCGACCGTGTAGATGAGCCCATCGTCCGTCATCACGGTCCCGCTGAAGGTCGCGTTCGGCAACACGACGCCCTCGGGGGCCTCGGTCATGTAGTAGTCGATCTGCCGGCCCTGGGCGTAGAGGTCCCCGCGCAGCTCGCCCGACACGTCCAGGGCGCGGAGCCCGGCCTGATAATAGGCGATGTAGAGGACCTCCTCGTCGTCGTCGATCCAGAAGTTATGCGTGCCCGCCTCGGGGACCTCGAATGTCGCGACTTCCACCGGGTTTTCCAGATCGCTGACGTCGAACACGTGGATATACCCTCGCGCGTCGATCGGCCGGTCCATGCTCCAGTTGGGCGGGAAGATCTCATCGCCGACGAAAACGTAGTTCCTCCAGCGCCACGACATATGTGTGTTGCCCTCGGGATAATAAACCCGCGAGACGAAGACCGGCTCCGTCGGCGTGCCGCCCTTGCCGGCGCCCCCCAGGTCGAGAATCACCAGCCCGTCGTCCCAGTGAGAAAGGTAGGCGATTCCGTCCTTGATGAAGATGTCGTGGAGCACCCGGTTTGGACTGTCGATCCCCCAGCGGCCGACCTCCCGTGGATTCGCCGCGTCGGAGACGTCGATGATTCGCATGTCGCCGGTGCCGTTATGGGTCGCGTACACCAGGTCGCCCACGATCCACGTCGTGTGCACGCCGCCCGAGACGGTCTCGGTGTACTCGCCTGCGATCTCGGGGTGGAGGGGGTCGTCGATGTCGAGGATCACGATCCCGTTAACCCGGTCGGCCGCCCCCTCGCGCGTCATGATCGCGAAGCCTCGGTCGGGGTTGGCCATCACGTCGTTGATGCGCCGCGCGTCGACCGTCACCGAGTCGGTGAGGACCGGCTGCGCGGGGTCTGAAACGTCGTAGACGCGGAGCGAGTTGTCACCGAACGTGCCGAGGTAGGTCGCGTCGTCGAAGACCCAGATGTCGGCGGTATGCGCGTTCGGTACGCCCATGTGGCCCACCAGCTCGAATTCCCGGTCGTGGGTCCGCGGCTCGACCTCGATCTCGGCCGTCGCCGAGGAGCCCGCGAAGTCCGCGACGACGACGTAGCGGCCGGGCTCGGCGGCGACAAACGCGCCGTCCGGCCAGACGCGACCGGCGGGGCCGGTCACGGTGAAGCGCGGGAAGGAGCCGGCCGGCAGGGCCTGGCCGGCCAGCGTCGGCGCGAGTTGGAAGACGTCCCCCGTCCGGATCGAGGCCTCGGGCGAAACCATCGCCAGCGCGCCCGTCGGGGCGGCGGTGATCGTGACGGTCTGCGCGGTCGAAGATCCGCCCGAGCGGGCGGTCAGCTCGACCCGACCAGACCCCTTCGTCACCAGGAACCCGCTGATGATCTCGGCCACGCTCGGGTCGCTCGAGCTCCAATCGAAGGCGGCGTCGAAGACCTGGCGGTCGATCCGGTTGAAGGCCGCGGCTCCAAGCGGGAGCCAGGAGGTCGCCGCCACGCTCGTCGCCGGGATACGGATCTCGATCCGGGACGGGGGCAGCGGGTCGACCAGGACCGCGACCGAGGCGGTCACGTCGCCGCTGCTGGCGATGATCTGATTCTCGCCGTCCTGATGGGCGACGAACGCGCCGGTCGAATCGATCGTGCCGATCTCATAGGAAGTGAGCCAGAGGATCGGCGCGTCGACGACGACACCTTCGGCGCCGTACGCCGTGGCCCTCAGGCGCACCGTGTCGCCGACGGTCGCACGGACGGTGTCGGGCTCGATTTCGATGCGCACGACCGCAGGACCGTCCACCCTCGCGGGCGCTTCCTGGGCGGGTAGTGTCGTCGCCATCCCGATCATGAGCCCCGCGGCCATGACGTACGCGGACAGAGTGGTATGAGTCATCGAGCCTCCTCCGGTTTCCCGGCCGTCGCCATC